>NZ_JACYHE010000034.1 GCF_021696945.1 Streptomyces sp. JJ36 | reverse complement strand
CCCGGCCAGCACTACGCCTGGGGCCTGACCACCCCCGGCGAGTACTACTGGGCCAGGAGCCACGACCCGGAGGGCCGGAAGTCCGTCGTGGTCCGCGGCGGCCGGCGCTACCACCAGATCCAGCTCGGGCACCGCGTCGCCTTCGTGAAGGCCGGGGACGTGGGGGTGGTCCCGGCGGGTGCGAGCACCCCGGACGGGCGCCGGGTGTGCTGTCCGGGGGATCTCTGAGGACCAGCCCGCGGCGTCGAGGGGGTACCTCCCGGGCCGAAGGGCTGGGGGCGAGCGCACGGCGGAGGAGGCTTCTCGTACGGGGCGTACGTGGACGAGGCGGCAAGGCAGCGCGCGTGCGTGCCAGGCGTCGCGGGCCCGAGAAGATCCGCCGGACGGGCCCTATCGGCCCTGCCGGAAGATCTCCGCGGGCAGCGGCTTGAGCAGGGCGTAGAGGTCGTCGGAGATCGGCCGGTCCCAGCTCGCGATGGTGACCAGCACGCCGTCGCTGCGGTCGAACTGCACGCAGGAGATGCGTTCCTCCGAGCAGGTGAGCCGCCGGACGATGAGCAGGTTGTCCTCGTGCATCACCGGGTCCTCCTCGACGCCGGTGACCTCCACCTGCTCCTCGTTCCCGAGCGCCGCGAGGAGCTGGGCGACCTCGAAGGGCACCTGCCCCTCCCCCACCTCGCGGAACGGGGAACCCTCCGGCAGATTGCCGATGATCATGGCGGGTCCACGGCCGCCGAAGAGGTCGTACCGCAGGAAGACGCCCTGGCAGCTTCCGTCCGGGGCGGGCAGCAGCCCCGCCCCGAGATCACCCGGCCAGTCGGAGGGGTCCATGGCCAGGACGTCGAAGTCCGGCCCGGCGGGTACGGGCGCGCTGCGGCGGCGGAGGAACGACATGTGGGCCATGGTACGTGGCGCCGTACGGCCGCTCCCGCGGGCGCCCACACCGGCCGGCCCGCACGGTGCACCGGCCCGGCCCGGTCCGGGGGCGAGCCCCGCCCGTGCGGGGCCGGGCGGGAGCCGGCCGGGGTCAGGTCAGGTCGAACCGGCCCTCGCGGGCCCCCAGCACGAACGCACGCCACTCGCTCGGCGAGAAGATCACCGCCGGGACCTCCGGGTCCCTCGCGTTGCGCATCGCTATGAAGCCCTCGACGAAGGCGATCTCCACATCGCCCTTCCCCTGGGAGCCGGACTGCCAGTCCGCGCCGGCCAGGTCCAGCTCGGGCCTCGCCTCCGCGGCGGTGAGGGTGCCGTCGGCCACGTGGGTACTCCTCCCGGTCGTCGTCCCGGCCAGACTATCCACGGGGGCCGGGCCCGGGACAGGCCGCGGACGCAACTGTCCCCGCCTCCGGCCCGGAGTGGTCCCCCGGTACGGACAACCGGGCGAGGATGCCGCACACCTCGTCCACGATCTCCCGTGCCTCGCCCTCGTCCGCGCAGTCGGCCAGCTCCCGGCCGGCGCCCCCGATCACGGTGGTCAGCACCCGTACGCGCACCCGCCCCGCGCGGTGCGTCTCGTCCACGCGGAGCAACCGGGAGTTCCGCCGCACCCAGGACCGGTCCCACTGCCGGCGCAGCGCGTCGAAGCCCGGCGGGCCGTCCTCGCCGGAGAGCAGCCGGCCGATGCGCCGCTGCTCCCAGGCGCCCTCCAGATAGGCGCGGGCGCCGGCGACGAAGCGGGCGACCGGGTCGTCGACTCCGCGAGTCCGCAGCTCGGCGAGGACCGCGGCCGTGCGGTGCTCCTGCTTCTCCTGGAAGTCCTCCCAGAGCGCCAGGTAGAGACCACGCTTGCCCCCGTAGTGCTGGAAGAGGCTGCCCACCGGGCTGCCGGAGCGGGTGGCGATCTCGGTGACGCTCGCGTCGGCGTAGCCGCGCTCGGCGAAGACGTCCAGTGCGGCCTCCAGCAGCGCCGTCCGGGTGGGGGACTCCGCTGCGGCCTGTGGTGCGGTGCGCTCTGTTCCGGTCTGGCTCACTGCCCGTCCTCGTCTTCCCCGGCCGCTTCGCGCAGAGCGAGGGCGACCAGCAGTTCCATCAGGTCGGCGATCCGGCGCGGGTTGCGCCCGGCTCGCTCCTCGATGCGGCGCAGCCGGTAGTGCGCGGTGTTGTGGTGCACGCGCAACCGGGCGGCGGCCACCCGCAGGTTCATGTCGGCGTCCGCGAAGGCCCGGACCGTCCGTCCGAGCACGCCGCCACGCCGGTCGTCCTCGTCCAGCAGGGCGGTGATCCGGGGGTCGACGAGCTGGCGGGCGATGCCGTCGGCGCGCAGCGCCAGATAGTCGAAGGAGGACATCCGCGGCAGCGCGGTCATCCCGCCACCGGGTGGGACCAGGTCGAGGGCGGAGCGCGCCTCCTGGTAGGCGCGCGGCAGTTCGGCCACGCCGTGCGCCACCGTGCTGACCCCGAGGGCGAGCACCGTGCCGTCGCGGGCCAGGCTGCGCTGCACCGTCTCGAACCGGGCGCACACGTCCTCCGGCTCCATCCCGGTGCGCAGCACCGGCACGGCCACGATCTCGCCGTGGCGCACCACGACCAGCGTGCGCCCACCGCGCGCCCCGGCGGAGGAGACGGCCGCGCTGGTGGCGTAGCCGCTCTCCGCCGCCGCGTCCTCGCCCGTGTGCCGGCTGCCGCCGACGCAGGCCCCGGTCACCACCATCATCGGCGCCTGGGCACCGATGCCGTACGCCTGTGCGGCGGCGTGCAGCGGCCCGCGGCCGGGAGCGGCCCCGGCCAGGAGCTGCTCCAGCAGGTCGCGGCGTTCGCGGTCGGCGTCGGCGACGACGTGCTGCTGGAACTCGACATAGGCCTGCGCCGCGTGACTGCCGGCGTAGTCGACGTAGCGCATGATCGGGGCGACCAGGGAGAGCGCGGCCTCCCGCGCCGCCTCCGAGGGGCCCGCGCACTCCAGGACCGCGTCCCAGAAGACCTGCCGGCCGACGCGGAAGGCGTTGATCCAGTCCTCCAGCGGGAAGCCGGCCCGGGCCCGGCGCATGGCCGCCGCCCGGCTGAACACCAGGTCTTCCGGCTCGATGCGACGCTCGTCGGCGAGCAGGGCGAGCTGGATGCGGTAGTGGGCCAGCACCTGGTCGCGCACGTCCGCGAAGAACGGCGCGTCCTGTACGGCGTACGAGGGGATCTCGGCGCGCATCACCGCGACGGCGGTGTCGGCCACCTCCTCGACCCGCTCCTTCACCGCGCACAGCAGTCGCAGCCGCTCCTGCCGCTGGGGCTCGGAGAGGCGGGGCGGGCGCAGGAGGGGTGCGCGGGACATGCCGGGATCGTGACCGCCGCACAGCCGGACGTCAATGGTCCGGGTGTCCACCGGCGGGGAACTGTGCGCGGCGCACAGGGGCGCGGCGGCGAAGTTGGGTTTCCGCGCCCAATGCCCCTGGGCGGGACGCCCACCTACTGTTTCGCTCGCCCACCCCCCAGTACCTGTGAAGGGCGGCATCCCATGCTCACGGTCGACGGTATCACCGTGCGCTTCGGCGGAATCACGGCACTCGACGGCGTCGGATTCTCGGTCGGGAAGCACACCGCCGTGGGGCTCATCGGTCCCAACGGAGCCGGCAAGACCACACTGTTCAACTGCCTCACCCGGCGCTGCACCCCCGATGCGGGCAACGTGCGCTACGAGGACAGCGATCTCCTGGCGATGCCGCCGCACACGGTGGCCCGCAGCGGCATCGCCAGGACCTTTCAGAACCTGGGGCTCTTCCAGCGCCTCACGGTCCGCGAGAACGTGCTGATCGGCGCCCACCACCGGGGCCGCACGGGCTACGCCTCGGCCGCGCTGCGCCTGCCCCGGGTCCGCCGGGAGGAGGCGGAGCTCCGGGAGGGAGCCGAGGAGCTGCTGCGCCGGCTCGACCTCACGGACGTCGCGGACCGCCCGGCCAGTGGGCTGCCGTTCGGCACCCTGAAGCGGGTCGAGCTGGCGCGGGCGCTGGCGGCGCGGCCCCGGCTGCTGCTGCTGGACGAGCCGGTCAACGGGCTGAGTCACGGCGAGGTCGAGGACTTCGCCGGCCTGGTGCGGGAGCTGCGCGGGGATTTCGCGCTCACGCTCGTGGTGGTGGAGCACCACATGGGCTTCGTGATGGGCCTGTGCGACACGGTCGTCTGCCTGGAGTTCGGCCGGAAGATCGCCGAGGGGCCGCCGGAGACGGTGCAGCGCGATCCGGCCGTGATCGAGGCGTACCTGGGGGCGGCGGCATGAGCGGCCCGGAGAAGCCGGCGACACCGGGGAAGAGCGCCGTGAGCACCGGGGACCCGGCGGCTGCGACGCCGGTGACGGGACCGGCGACGGCGCCGGAACCCGTGCCGGAGGAGCGCCGCCGGGACACCAGGCCGGACACCCCGGACCGGCCCGTGCCCGGCGGCGAGCCGGACTTCCTGCGGGTGTCCGGACTGCACGCCGGATACGGGCAGGCGCGAGTGCTGCACGCCATCGGTTTCCAGGTGGCCCGCGGCGAGGTGTGCGCCATCCTCGGGCCGAACGGGGCGGGGAAGACCACGACGCTGCGGGCGCTGAGCGGCATGGTGCGGGGGCGCGGCTCGGTGACGCTGGACGGCACCGAACTGCTGGGCCGCTCCCCGGAACAGGCCGCCCGGCTCGGCGTGGCGCACGTGCCCGAGGGGCGGGGCACCTTCAACGACCTCACCGTGGAGGAGAACCTGCGCGTCGGCGCCTACCTCCGCAGCGGGGGGCGGCTTGCGCAGGTGTTCTCCCGCCGGGCGGCCCGCCGGGACGAGCGCGCGGCGGTGGCGGAGGACCTGGAGCGGGTCTACGGCTACTTCCCCAAGCTCCGCAAGCGCCACCGGCAGCCGGCGGGGAGCCTCAGCGGGGGCGAGCAGCAGATGCTGGCGATCGGCCGGGCGCTGATGCTCCGGCCCGCCCTGCTCCTGCTCGACGAGCCCTCGCTGGGGCTCGCGCCGCTGGTCACCCGCGAGCTGTTCGGGATCGTCCGTACCGTCAACGAGGAGGAGCGCACCACCGTGGTCGTCGTCGAGCAGAACGCCAGGCTCGCGCTGGATGTCGCGCACCGGGCGCATGTACTGGAGTCGGGCCGGCTGATGCTGTCGGGGCCGGCCGCGGAGATCAGCCGGGACGGCCAGGTGGCCGAGGTGTATCTCGGGGTGTCCGCCGGTGCCGGGACGGGCGGGTGACCGGCATGACGGAATTCCTCCAGCAGGTGGTGCAGGGGGTGGGTTCGGGCGCCGTCTACGCCAGTCTGGCCCTGGCGCTGGTGCTGATCCACCGGTTCACCGGGATCGTCAACCTCGCCCAGGGCGAGCTGGCCATGTTCTCCACCTACGTCGCCTGGCAGCTGGTCCACTCCGGGATGCCGTTCTGGCTGGCGCTGCCGGTCACCCTGGGCGTCTCGTTCGTGGGCGGCATGCTGATCGAACGAGTGATCGTGCGGCCCGTCGAGGGCGCCCCGGAGCTGACGATCGTCATCGTCACCGTCGGGCTGTTCATCTTCGTCAACGCGGCGGCGGGCCTGATCTGGTCGTTCACCGTGAAGAGCTTCCCGCAGCCGTTCCCGGACGGCGGCGCGGAGCTCGCCGGGGTGCGCCTCGGCTGGTCCGTGCTCGGGGTCGTCGGCGTGGTGGCGGCCGTGATGGGGCTGCTCTATCTGCTCTTCCGGCACACCTCGGTGGGGCTCACCATGCGTGCGGTCTCCTGCAACCCGGTCTCCGCCCGGCTGTCCGGCGTCCGGGTCGGGCGGGTCCTGATGCTCGGCTGGGGGCTGGCCGCCACGGTCGGCGCGCTCTCCGGGGTGCTGGTGGCGCCGCAGCTCTTCCTGGAGCCGAACATGATGGGCGGCGTCCTGATCTATGCGTTCGCGGCGGCCACCCTGGGCGGGTTCGACAGCCCGGTCGGTGCGGTCGCGGGCGGTCTGGTCGTCGGCGTCGCCGAGACGCTGGCGGGGGCGTACGTGGACGCGGTGGGCGCCGATCTGAAGATCGGGGTGCCGCTGCTGATCATCCTGGTGGTGCTGCTGCTGCGCCCGCAGGGACTCTTCGGCCGGGCGGCGGTGGAGCGGGCATGAACGACGCACGTCCTCTCACCGGTGGCGCCCCGGCGGCGCGGGCGCTCCGCCTGCTGGCGGCGGCGGCCGTGACCGCCGCGGTCCTCGGGGCGCCGTTCTACTTCGCCCCCTTCCGGGTCTTCCAGCTGACCATGGTGCTGCTGTACGCCGTGGCGCTGGCCGGCCTCAACCATCTCGTCGGGCACGGCGGGCAGATCTCGCTGGGACACGGTGCCTTCTTCGCGGCGGGCGCCTACACCGCGGCCGTGCTGCTCGACCGCACCGGCCTGCCGCATCTCGCCACGCTGCCGGTGGCCGCCGTGGGGTGTTTCCTGCTGGGGCTGGCCTTCGGCGTGCCGGCGCTGCGGCTGCGCGGTCTCTATCTGGCGCTGGTGACGCTCTCCCTGGCGGTCTTCCTGCCGCCGCTCCTCAAGCGGTACGCGTCGGTGACCGGCGGTTCCATGGGGCTGACCGTCGACAAGCCGGTGCCGCCGGAGTGGACGGGACTGGCGGAGGACCAGTGGCTGTACTTCCTCGCCCTCGCCGTGGCGGCGGTCGCCCTGCTGGTGGCCCGCAACGTGCAGCGCTCCCGGACCGGCCGGGCGCTGCTGGCGGTGCGGGAGAACGAGGCGGCGGCCGAGATGCTCGGCGTGCGGTTGTCCGTCCACAAGACGCTGGCCTTCGCCTGGAGCGCGATGTTCGCGGGCGTGGCGGGCTGCGTCTACACCTGGGTGATCGGCTTCGTGTCGCCGGACTCCTTCACCTTCGTGCTCTCCATCACGCTGCTGGCGGGCCTGGTGGTAGGCGGGCTGGGCTCGCTGTACGGGCCGCTGCTCGGCGCGGCGTTCGTGATGTACGTGCCCAGCATCTCCCAGGACGTGAGCGAGGCCGCGCCGGGTGTCGTGTTCGGCCTGCTGATCATCGTGGTGATGTACGTCGCCCCGACCGGGCTCGCCGGGCTGGCGGGGCGCCTGACGCGGGCGGTGCGGCGCCGTCTCGCCCGCCCGCCCCGCCGGCTGCCGGACGCCGCGTCCGGCGGTGCCTCCCCACCCCCCTCCGCGTCCCCCACCGCCGGAGCCACGACCCGGGATGCCGAACCCCTCGGCATGCCGCCCACCACGTGAAAGGACCGATCCGCATGCGCAAGAACACCGCTCTGCGCGCGGCCGCCGCGGGATGCGCCGTGCTGCTCGCCACCTCCGCCTGCTCCTCCCAGCGCGGCGACGACGAAGGAGGCTCCGCCGCGGACGGCGCCTGCGAGGGCCAGCAGACCACCGGGATCACCGAGGACAGCATCAAGCTGGGCGGCGTCTACCCGCTGTCCGGTCCCGCCTCCGCCTACGGCACGATCAGCAAGGGGATCGGCGCCTACTTCGACCACGTCAACGCGGAGGAGGGCGGCATCGACGGCCGCACGGTCGAGTTCGTCGTCCGCGACGACGGCTACCAGCCCCCGAAGGCGGTCGAGGAGACCCGCAGACTGGTCGAGAAGGAGAAGGTCTTCGCGGTCTTCCAGACGCTGGGCACCCCGTCGACCGCGGCCGTGCGGGACTACCTCAACAAGCGCAAGGTGCCGCAGCCGTTCGTCGCCACCGGCGCCTCCCTCTGGGGCACCAGCGACGAGCACCCGTGGACGATCGGCTGGCAGCCGAACTACATCTCCGAGGCCCGGGTCTACGCGGCCTATCTGAAGAAGGAGAAGCCGGACGCGAAGGTGGCGGTCCTCTACCAGAACGACGACTTCGGCAAGGAACTGCTCGGCGGCTTCCGGAAGGCGGTCGAGGGCTCCGGCATCACGGTGGTCGCGAAGGAGAGCTACGAGGTCACGGACCCCTCGGTGGCCGCCCAGATGGGCAACCTCGCCCGCTCCGGCGCCGACGTGCTGCTCAACGTCACCACGCCGAAGTTCGGCAGCCAGGCGCTGGCGGCGGACGCGAAGAACCCCGAGTGGGACCCGCTGCACATCGTCAACAACGTCTCGGCGTCGACCAGCGTGATCAAGCCGGTGGGCTTCGAGAACGTGCAGGGCATCGTCTCCGCGACCTACTTCAAGGACCCCGCGGACCCGCAGTGGAAGGACGACCCGGAGATGCAGCGGTACCGGGCGGCCCTGAAGAAGTACGCCCCGGACGCCGACCCCTCGGTGCAGTTCAACGCGTACGGCTGGGCGGCGGCCGCCAGCATGCACAGGGCGCTGGAGGCGATGGAGTGCCCGACGCGGGAGGGACTGCGGGACGCCGTGCGGAACCTCGACGACGTCGAGGTGAAGATGCTGCTGCCCGGCGTCACCCTGGCCACCGGACCGGAGGACGGCTTCCCGATCGAGACCATGCAGCTCATGCGGGTCGAGGGGGAGCGCTGGCAGGTCTTCGGGGAGCCGGTGGACACCCGCGCGGAGTTCGGACCGGTGACCGAGTAGGCACGGCGGAGGCGGCCGGGCCCGGGTGGCGTACCGCCCGGGCCCGGCCGCATGGGCCCGCCGGTGGCCGTGCGTGCCGGCGGCCCCTTGCCTCACGCGGCGGGACGGCATACGCTCGCCCGCACCATACCGACTGGTCGGTGTGCGGCGCCTCGGAATCCGCGCCTCGCCGGCCGGGCCGAGCACAGCGCAGAGGAGACACCGCATGACCCGCACCAACCTCCAGCTCCGGCTGGCCGCACGCCCGGCGGGACTGCCCCGCGAGTCCGACTGGGAGTTCACCGAGCAGCCGGCCGGCGAGCCGGCCGAGGGCGAGATGCTGGTGCGGGTGCTCCACCTCTCGGTGGACCCGGCGATGCGCGGCTGGATGAACGCGGGGAAGTCCTACATCCCGCCGGTGGAGATCGGCGCCGTCATGCGGGCGGGCGCGGTGGGCCGCGTCGTGGCCTCACGCCACCCGGACTTCGCCGAGGGCGACCATGTCACGGGGATGTTCGGCGTCCAGGAGTACTGCCTCTCCGACGGGCGGGGGGTGCTCCGGATCGACCCGGAGCAGGCGCCGCTCCCCGTCCACCTGGGCGTCCTGGGAATGCCCGGCATGACCGCCTACTTCGGCCTGCTCGACATCGGCCGCCCGCAGAAGGGCGAGACGGTCGTGGTCTCCGGTGCCGCCGGAGCCGTCGGCAGCGCGGTGGGACAGATCGCCCGTATCCACGGGTGCCGGGTGATCGGCATCGCCGGGGGCGAGGCCAAGTGCCGCCATCTCACGGAGGAGCTGGGCTTTGACGCGGCGGTGGACTACAAGAGCGAGGACGTCCGTCAGGCACTGCGCGAGCACGCCCCGGACGGCGTCGACGTCTACTTCGACAACGTCGGCGGCGACATCCTGGACGCCGTGCTGACCCGGCTGGCGCGCGGCGCCCGGATCGTCATCTGCGGCGCGGTGTCCCAGTACAACAACGAGACGGCGGTCCGGGGGCCGGCCAACTACATGTCGCTCCTGGTCAACCGGGCCTCCATGACCGGCATGGTGGTCTTCGACTACGCCGCCCGCTACCCGGAGGCGCGGGAGGATATGGCGCGGTGGCTCGCCTCCGGGGAACTCCGGGCCCGTGAGCACCTGGTGGACGGCGGAGTGCGCGCCTTCCCGGAGACGCTGCTCGGGCTGTTCCGGGGCGACAACCTCGGCAAGCTGGTGCTCCGCGTCGCCGACGCGTGACCCGCACACCCCCGGCCCACCCGGCCGGCCCACCCTCCCCTTCCTCACCCAAGGACCGGACATCGTGCAACTGAAGGACACCGGAGTCGTCGTCACCGGCGCGGGCGCGGGTATCGGTGCCGCCCTCGCCCGGCGGTTCGCCGCCGAGGGCGCACGGCTCGTCGTGAACGACCTGGACGGTGCGGCGGCCGCCCGCGTCGCCCGGGAGACCGGCGGGCTGGCCGTCCCGGGCGACGCCGCGGCCGAGGAGGGCGTCTCCGCGCTCGTCACCGCCGCCCGCGGGCACCTCGGCGAGATCGACCTGTTCTGCGCCAACGCCGGCGTGGAGCCCGGCGGCGGCGCGGACGCTCCCGACCGGCTCTGGGAGCAGACCTGGTCGGTGAACGTCATGGGGCACGTGCGGGCCGCCCGACTGCTGCTCGGTCCGTGGCTGGAGCGGGGGCGCGGGCACTTCCTCGCCACCGTCTCGGCAGCGGGGCTGCTGACGCACGCCGACTCCGCCCCGTACGCGGTCAGCAAGCACGGCGCCCTCGCCTTCGCGGAGTGGCTCTCCGCGACCCACGGGGACCGGGGGATCACCGTGCAGGCGCTCTGCCCCATGGGGGTGCGCACCGCCATGTACGAGCGCACCCCGCCCGGCGCCCGGGCCGCCCTGACCGGCGCCGTGCTGACGCCCGAGGAGGTGGCCGAGGTCACCGTGGAGGGGCTGGCGGACGGCCGGTTCCTCATCCTCCCCCACCCCGAGGTGGGCGACCACTACGCGCACCGGGCCGCCGACACCGATCGCTGGCTGCGCGGGATGCGCCGGGTCCGGGACCGCATCGAGCGGGTGACGGAGCAGACCGGACCGGTCACGGAGACGCCACCCGGGCCTTGACGGGCGCGGGCCCGGGCTGTTGGCTGGCCCGGAAAGCGGCTACCGAATGATCGGTTGGTGATCGGATGCAGGTCCGGGAGGCCATCGGTGCCGGGGACGGGCTCACCCGGGAGCGGCTGCGCTCCCTTCAGCTCGAACGGCTGCGCGCCACCCTGGAGCACGCCTACGCGCACTCGCCCTTCTATCGCAGGTCCTTCGACGCCGCGGGCGTCCGCCCCGCGGACTGCCGCAGCCTGGCGGACCTGGCCCGCTTCCCGTTCACCACCAAGGACGACCTGCGGGAGAACTATCCCTTCGGCATGTTCGCCGTGCCCCGGGAGCGGCTGCGCCGGCTGCACGCCTCCAGCGGGACCACCGGGCAGCCGACCGTCGCCGGCTACACCGCGCGGGATCTGGAGGTCTGGGCCGAGGTCATGGCGCGCAGCATCCACGCCGCGGGCGGCCGTCCGGGAGACCGGGTGCACGTCGCGTACGGCTACGGGCTGTTCACCGGCGGCCTGGGCGCGCACTACGGCGCGGAGCGGCTGGGCTGCACGGTGATCCCGGCCTCCGGCGGGATGACGGCACGTCAGGTGCGGCTGATCCAGGACTTCGCCCCCGAGGTCATCATGGTGACGCCGTCCTACATGCTGACGCTGCTGGACGAGTTCGAGCGGCAGGGCGTCGACCCGCGCGGCACCTCGCTCCGGGCCGGCATCTTCGGCGCCGAACCGTGGACGGAGGAGATGCGCCGGGAGATCGAGGACCGCTGCGGGCTGGACGCGGTGGACATCTACGGACTGTCGGAGGTGGTCGGGCCCGGCGTCTCACAGGAGTGCGTGGAGACCAAGGACGGGCTGCACGTGTGGGAGGACCACTTCTACCCCGAGATCGTGGACCCGGAGACCGGCGACCCGGTGCCCGAGGGCACCCACGGCGAGCTGGTGTTCACCTCCCTCACCCGGGAGGCGATGCCGGTGGTGCGCTACCGCACCCGGGACCTGACCCGGCTGCTGCCCGGCACGGCCCGCCCGGCCTTCCGGCGGATGGAGAAGGTCACCGGCCGCAGCGACGACATGATCATCCTCCGCGGCGTGAACCTGTTCCCCTCACAGATCGAGGAGATCGTGCTCCGCACCCCGGGCCTGGCCCCGCACTTCCGGCTGGTGCTCACCCGGGAGGGGCGCCTGGACCGGCTCACCGTACGGGCCGAGGCGCGACCCGGCACCACCCCGGAGCAGCGGGCCGCGGCGGCAGCCGCGCTGGCGGACGCGGTGAAGGACGGCGTCGGCGTCTCGGTCGGCGTCGACCTCACCGAACCGGGGACCCTGGAGCGCTCCGCCGGAAAGCAGCAGCGCCTCCTCGACCAGCGCTGACCCGCACGGGCCGGGGCGGGCCGGCGCCCCGGCCCGCCCCGGGTCACAGGTGGTCGCGCGGCACCGTGTGGTCCCAGTTCTTGGAGAACACCCGGCGGCCCCCCTCCCAGGCGTCGAGTTCGGCGTGGAGCACGAAGTCCTTACGGGTGCAGGAGAGAACCGTCCGGGTGACCGTCTGCACCCGCCAGTCGCCCCGGTGGAAGGTCATGGTGGAGACCGTCTCACCGCTGACCGACTCGAAGTCGTCCGCCACCCAGTCGTAGTGCTGGTGGGCGCGGCGTCCGACCTCCAGGTCGATGTCGTCGAAACGGACCACGCCGGTGTCCTTCACCACCTCCAGCGTGGACCCGTAGCCGACCAGGTCGCGGGAGACCTTCCACTGCTGCTCCCGCGGCGTGAGCTGGGTGGTGTCGAGCGGCGGGGTGCCCTCCGGCTCGGCGAACGGGCGCGGGGAGACCTCGTCGGTCTCGCTGACCGGGCGCACCGGAAGCAGCAGCCGGCTCGACCCGGTGGCGATGCCCAGCCGCACCGGCTGCGGCGGGGGCCAGGCCAGCGGCCAGTACGAGGTGGAGAGGGACAGCCGGATCCGGTGCCCGGCGGGGAACCGCTGCGCCACGCCGTTGAGCTGCACGTTCACCCGGTAGCGCTGCCCCGGGACGAGCTCCTCCGGCGTCTCGTCGCTCTCCCGGTGCGTGAGGTTCAGCAGGCCGAAGGTGACCCGGGTCGCACGGCCGTCCGGGTGCACGTCGGAGAGCCGGGCGGCGACCATCGCGACGGGTTCGGTCGCGGTGAGGTCGAGCTGCACGACGGGGCCGCCGAGGATCTCGGTGGGCTCGGTGAGCGGCTCCGTCTCGAAGACCAGCGAGCCGCCGTCCTCCTCCCGCTGGTCGTACGGAAGGTCGGGCGGTGCCGCGTAGGAGCACCACTTGCCGGCGAACTGCCCGACGGACAGCGGCGACTCGATGCTCAGCTCCTCCTCGGCGACCTCCGCGCCCGGTTCGGCGAGGCGGGAACGGGCGAGCGGCAGCTCCTCGGTGTGCGTGTGCGGCGAGGGCCAGGCGGGTTCGCCCACCCAGCGCCCGGGGCGTTCGGCGTAGGCGGTGGAGGGCGGCACGCTGTCCTGCATCCACACCCGGAGCATGGGCTCGTCCATCACGTCGTTCTCCACACCCCTGAGCCAGCGGTCCCACCAGCGCACGGTCTCCTGGAGGAAGCCGATCGCCGGGCCGGGCTCGCCCAGGTGCGGGTACTTGTGCGACCAGGGACCGATGAGGCCCATACGCGGCACGTCCAGATGCTCCATCAGCCGGAACACCGCGTTGGAGTAGCCGTCGGCCCAGCCGCTCACACCAAAGACGGGGCACTGCACGTTCCGGTAGTCCTCACAGACGGAGCCGTGCTTCCAGTAGTCGTCACGGCGCTGGTGCTGGAGCCACTCGTGCAGCCACAGGCCGCTGCCCTCCAGACGCTCCAGCCACAGGTCCCGCCACCGCTCGCCGGTCAGTGCCGGGTCGGGCGGGCAGGAGGTGGAGGCGAACATGGTGGAGGCCTCGGCGAGGTTGTCCGAGAGCATGCACCCGCCCATGAAGTGCATGTCGTCGGCGTACCGGTCGTCGGTGTAGGAGCAGATGACGATGGCGCCCAGGCTCGGCGGGCGCCTGGCGGCGACCTGCAACGCGTTGAACCCGCCCCAGGAGATGCCCATCATGCCGGTGTTCCCGTCGCACCACGGCTGGTCGGCGAGCCAGGCGAGCACGTCCTCGGCGTCCGAGAGCTCCTGCTCGGTGTACTCGTCGGTGAGCACGCCCTCGGAGTCGCCGGTGCCGCGCAGGTCGACCCGCACGCTGGCGTAGCCGTGCCCCGCCATGTACGGGTGGTGGATGGAGTCGCGCCACGCGGTGAGGTCCCGCTTCCGGTAGGGGATGAACTCCAGGACCGCCGGCACCGGCTCGTCGTCCGAGGGCACCGGGCGCCACATGCGCGCCGCCAGCCGGGTGCCGTCCGAGACGGGGATCCAGAAGTGCTCCTCCTCCTTGATGGCGCACGGCAGTGAGGTCACCTCACGCATCAGCCGTCCTCCTCGTCGTCGAAGCGGAAGTCGAGTGCCGCGACACAGCGGTCGTACTTGCGCTGCAGGCTCTCCTCGTCGTCGGCACCGACGTAGATGTGGGCCAGCTCGTAGCTGTAGGAGTCGTGGGCGGTGGGCGCCTCGGAGAGGCGCATCCCCACGTCCACGACCGGGACGACCTGCACGCCGGGCATCTCCCGCCGGAGTCGTTCGATCGCGGCGGCGGAGGCGCGGTGCCGCACCACGCCGTCACGGAAGTGCCGCAGGTGGCACTTGGCGGCGACGGCGTACGGGCCCTGCCGGTGCGGCAGGTGCGGGTCCCGGCCCAGCGCCAGACTGACCATGCAGTGGTGGTTGGGGATGCCGTCGACCTGCTCGAACATCTCGGCATGGGACTGCGAGTGCCGCGGGTTGATCTCCAGGATGCAGGCGTCGCCCTCCTCCGGCCGGCAGAAGAACTCGATGCAGAAGGTCGAGTCGTCCAGGCCGATGCGCTCCATGACCCGTTCCGAGATCTCCGTCAGCCGCTGCTGCATGGCGGGCGGCAGCGAGGAGGGGTACTGGTAGCGCATGAAGCTCGACGTGCCGGGATAGTTGAGCGAGTCCACGATGCCGTAGACGTGCACCCGGCCCTCCCGGGTGTAGCCCTCCACGGTGGCCTGCACACCGGACATGGCCTCCTCGGCCAGGCAGGCCGTGCCGCCCGCCTCGGCGACCTCGGGCGGTGCGTCCACCCGTTCCAGCACGGTGTCGAACGCCTTGCCGAGCCGGCCCACGCCCTCCCGGATCCGCTCCATCGCCCGCGCGTACTCCGCGTCGTCCGCGACCCGGAAGGCGAGCTCCGAGGAGTAGGACTTCACCGGCTTGATCCATATCGGGTACCGCAGGCTCTCGGGCGGCCGGTCCGGGCCGTGCGGGTCGACGAGGGCGAACCGCGGGTAGGCGTCGGTCACCTCGCGCTGCTCCAGCCGGGACCAGTACTTGTGCTCGCACTTGGCCACGGCCTCCAGCGGCGGGCCGCGCAACCCGTAGCGACGGCAGAGGATCGGCGTCATGGAGCTCACCGGGAAGTCCCAGTAACCCACGATCGCGTCGATGCGGCCCTCGAAGGCGTCGAGCCGGCGCTGTGCCTTCTCGATCAGCTCGGTGATGCGGATCTCGCCATGCTGCAGCTCCTCCTTGTCCAGCAGCGGACGGAAGCGGTACTCCTCGGCGTGCGGCACGTCCCGCAACGTCCGGAGATTCTTCTCGTCGAGCCCGAGTACGAAGATGTTCGCCGTCTCCATCGGGTACGGACCTCCTCACCGGGGGCCGCGCGGGGCGCCCGGTGCCTCCCGGATTGCCGTACCCACGATTTCCAAACCGCTCGGTTACCCGGCGCGCTCGGCCGGGGCGGGCGGACGGGCGCGTCGCCCGCAGCGCCGGCGGCGGTCCGTACAGCCGGCGGTCACCCTCCGTCGCCGGCCTCCAGGACGGCCATCGCGGCGTTGTGCCCCGGCACCCCGCTCACTCCGCCGCCGCGCACCGCCCCGGCGCCGCACAGCAACACGTTCGGGTGCCGGGTCTCCACGCCCCATCGCCCGTCGCCCTCGGCGGCGTACGGGAAGGACAGGTCGCCGTGGAAGATGTGCCCGCCCGGCAGCCGCAGCTCCCGCTCCAGGTCGCCCGGGGCCTTCGCCTCCAGACAGGGGCGTCCCTCGGCGTCCTCGGCCAGGCAGTCCGCGAGCGGCTCGGCGAGCTGGGCGTCGAGCTGGGCGAGGGTGGCGTCCAGCAGCTCCCGGCGGCGGGCGGCGTGCCCGGCCGGGTCGGTGTGCCCGGCCGGGTCGGTGTGCACGTCCGGGAAGAGTTCCCCGGGGGTGAGCAGCCCGAAGAGGGTGAGCGTCTGGAAGCCGGCCCGGGCGGGCCCGGGCCCGAGGATCGTCGGATCGGTGAGCGTGTGGCAGTAGATCTCCGAGGGCGGGGCCGCCGGCCGCTCCCCGGCGGCGGCCTGCCGGTAAGCGGCGGCGAGCTGGCCGTACCCCTCGGCGATGTGGAAGGTACCGGCGAAGGCATCCCGGGGGTCGACGGCGGTGTCCCGCAGCCGGGGCAGCCGGCGCAAAACCATGTTGACCTTGAGCTGCGAGCCGGAGACCGGGGCGCCGTCGTCCTCGCCGAGCAGCGCGGCGAGCGTACGGGGCGCCGCGCCGACCAGCACCCGCCGGGCGGCGACGGTGCCCTCGGTGCCGGCCGCCCGGTAGTGCACGGCCGCCTCGCGTCCGTCGGTGTCGATGCGGTGCACGGGGTGGCCGGTGAGGAGTTCGGCGCCCGCGGTGCGGGCCGCGTCGGCGAGCGCGCCGGTGACCGCCCCCATCCCGCCGACCGGCACGTCCCAGTCGCCGGTGCCGCCGCCGATCACGTGGTAGAGGAAGCAGCGGTTCTGCCGGAGCGAGGGGTCGTGGGCGTGGCTGAAGGTGCCGATCAGCGCGTCGGTGAGCACGATGCCGCGCACCAGGTCGTCGGCGAAGTGGGTCTCCACCGTCTCGCCCAGCGGGCGGTCGAAGAGCGCCTGCCAGGCCGCGTCGTCGTCCACCCGGGCGCGCAGCTCGGCGCGGGTGGGCAGCGGCTCGGTGAGCGTGGGGAAGACCCGCGCGGCGACCCGGCCGGTCATCTCCTGGAAGCGCCGCCAGGCGGTGTACTCCCGGTCGGAGCCGGTCAGGCGGGCGAACGCCTCCCGGGTGCGTTGTTCGTCGGCGCCGATCAGCAGGCCGGTGGGACGTCCGTCCCGGATCGTGGGGGTGTAGGAGGACACCGCCCGGCGGCGGAGGGTGACGCGCAGCCCGAGATCCGTGACGATCTGCCGGGGCAGCAGGCTGACCAGGTAGGAGTAGGCGGACAGCCGGACGTCGACACCGGGGAACGGCCGGGTGGAGACGGCGGCGCCGCCGAGGTGGCCGGACCGCTCCAGCAACAGCACCGAGCGGCCGGCGCGGGCGAGATAGGCGGCGGCGACGAGCCCGTTGTGCCCGCCGCCGACGATCACGACGTCGTAGCGGGGCTTCCGGGGAGCGGCGGGCGGGGGTGCGGCGTCGGCGGCGGGCGGGGGTGCGGCGTCGGCGGGCATGGCTCTTGGTAGCACGCACCGCGGCGCGGCGGCCACCGTGCCGCCCTGCCGCGCGGGCCCCGGGGCGCCCGGAAGGGAGCCGGGCGGGCGTGCCGGGGGCCGGGAGGCGACACGAAGGCCCCCCGGGCCGGTGTCGTTCCGCGCACGGCGGACACCTGGTTGAGTGAGCGGTGTCCGTGACCGCACCCGATCGAGGGAGCCCGCGATGAAGCAGCTGATCAATGTTCCGGAGACGGTGGTGGCGGATGCGCTGCGGGGCATGGCCGCGGCACACCCCGAACTGACGGTGGACGTGGAGAACCGGGTGGTGGTGCGGGCCGACGCACCGGTGTCCGGCAAGGTCGCCCTGGTCTCGGGCGGCGGCTCCGGGCACGAGCCGCTGCACGGCGGCTTCGTGGGGCCCGGCATGCTCGACGCGGCCTGCCCGGGCGAGGTCTTCACCTCGCCGGTGCCGGACCAGATGACCCGGGCAGCGGCCGCCGTGGACAGCGGCGCGGGCGTGCTCTTCGTGGTGAAGAACTACACCGGGGACGTGCTCAACTTCGACATGGCCGCCGAGCTCGCCGAGGACGAGGGGGTGCGCGTGGGCAAGGTGCTGGTGGAGGACGACGTCGCCGTGACCGACAGCCTCTACACCGCCGGCCGGCGCGGCACCGGGGCCACGCTCTTCGTGGAGAAGATCGCGGGGGCGGCCGCGGAGGAGGGGGCGCCACTGGAGCGGGTGGAGTCGCTGGCCCGGCGGGTCGCGGACTCCGCTCGCAGCTTCGGCGTCGCGCTGAGCGCCTGCACCACCCCGGCGAAGGGCACGCCGACCTTCGACCTGCCGCCGGGCGAGCTGGAGTTCGGCGTCGGCATCCACGGCGAGCCGGGCCGTGAGCGGCGGCCGATGATGACCTCGGGAGAGATCGCGGACGCCGCGCTGGACGCGGTGCTGGCCGAGCTGCGGCCGGACGGCCCGGTGCTGCTGCTGGTCAACGGCATGGGCGGCACCCCGCTGCTGGAACTGTACGGCTTCCACGCCGAGGTCCAGCGGGTGCTCGGCGAACGCGGCGTCCCGGTGGCCCGCACACTGGTCGGGAACTACGTGACGTCGCTGGACATGGCCGGCGCCTCGGTGACCCTCTGCCGGGCCGACGAGGAGCTGCTCCGGCTGTGGGACGCGCCGGTACGGACGCCGGGGCTGCGCTGGGGCGCCTGACCGGCTGCCGCCGGACGTGCCGGGCCGGGAAGCCCGGCCGGGCGGCGTCGTCCGGGGGCGGCGTCAGTCCGGGGGCGGCGCGGACGTCTCGAACCAGGCGGGCCCCTCGTCGGCCGCCTGCTTGATCCGCTGCAGGGCGAACTCCTCCAGCGGCGGCAGCGCGTCCTGCGCGAACCAGCCGACCTCCAGCGACTCGTCGTCGTTCACCCGGGCCTCGCCGCCCACCGCGCGGCAGCGGAAGCAGACGTCCACGAACTGGCAGCGGTCACCGTTCGGGTAGCGGACCGGCTCCAGCCCCTGCACCAGGATGATCCGTTCCGGCACGCACTGCACGGCCGTCTCCTCCTGCACCTCGCGCACCACGGTGTCCGCGGGCTGTTCCCCCGGCTCCGCGATGCCGCCGATGAGCGCCCACCGCCCGGTGTCCGCCCGGCGGGCGAGCAGCACGCGGTCGGCGTCGTCCAGCACGACGGCGCTGACGCCCGGCAGGAAAAGGAGCTGCCGGCCCGCAGTGGCCCGCAGCGCTCGGATGAACTCGGGGATGGCCATGCGCCGACTCTACGTCCCGGTCGCCGTGCGGCGCGTCAGGAGCCGCGGGGCGGCGGTCACCCGCCGCCCCGCCGTGCGGGGCCGGCGGTGCTGCCGGCCGTACGGGCCGCCCCGTCCGGGCGGGCCGTGTGCGCCGGGCCGGGCACGGCGAGCAGGCGTCCCTCGGCGTAGGTGACGGCCGCGCCCGGCAGCTCGCCGGTGACGCCGCTGAGCAGCACCGCCAGACCGCCCCCACCGGTGCGCCCGCGGGCCGGCCCGGCCGCCCGGCGCAGCGCCTGGGCGGCGACCGCGCGGGCCGAGCCGTACAGCTCGGGCAGCCGGGCCCCCGCGCCGTCCCCGGCGGCCGCCACGACCCGCCGGATGCGCTCGCCGACCAGCTCGTAGTGGGTGCAGCCGAGCACCACGGCCCGGGTGCCCGCGGGGGTGAGCGCGGCGGCCGCGGCGACCGCGGCGTCGATGGCGGCCTCGTCACCCGACTGGACGGCGTCCGCCAGCCCGTGACAGGGCACCTCGGCGATCCGCGCGCCGTTCCCGAACTCCGCGATGAGCCCACGCTGGTACGGGCTGCCGGTGGTGGCCGGGGTGGCCCAGACCGCGACCGGGCCGCCGCCGGCGGCCGCAGGCTTGACCGCGGGCACCGTGCCGACCACCGGCACGGCCGGCTCCAGCTCCGCCCGGAGGGCGGGCAGCGCGTGGACCGAGGCGGTGTTGCAGGCGACGATGAGCGCGTCGGGCCGGTGTGCCGCGGCGGCCCGGGCGCAGCCGAGCGCGCGGGCGGCGATGTCCTCGGGCGCGCGGGGTCCCCACGGCATGCCGCGGGGGTCGGAGGAGAGCACCAGATCGGCGTCGGGCCGCAGCCGGCGCACGGCCGCGGCGGCGGCGAGCAGCCCGATGCCGGAGTCCACGAGCGCGATCTTCACGGAGGAATGTTAGACGATGCCCCGCACGGCTCCCACGCCCGGCGCCCGCCGTGCGGCACACTGCGCCGGGTGACCCTGCCGACCGCCCTGCCGACCTGGGCTCCGTTCGTCCCCCTGGCGGCCTGGCTGTGGCTGCTGCTCGGCCACGGCCGCTACTGGCACACCGGTACCCGGCTGCCCCGCCGCAGCGCGCCACCGCGGTGGCCGGACGTGGCGGTGGTGGTGCCCGCCCGGGACGAGGCCGCCGTGCTGCCGGACAGCCTGCCCTCGCTGCTGGGCCAGCGCTATCCGGGACACGCCGAGGTGTTCCTGGTCGACGACGGGAGCCGCGACGGGACAGGTGAGCTGGCGCGTGCGCTCGCGGACGCGCGTCCGGGCGGGCTGCCGCTGACGGTGGTGCCCGCCGGGCCCCCGGAACCGGGCTGGACGGGGAAGCTGTGGGCGGTGCGGCAGGGGCTGGCGGCGGCCCGCTCCCGCACCGGCGCGGAGTACGTGCTGCTCACCGACGCCGACATCGCCCACGCTCCCGCTTCGCTGCGGGACCTGGTGAGCGCGGCCTGCGCCGGCGGCTACGACCTGGTCTCGCTGATGGCGCGGCTGCGGGTGGCCGGCCGCTGGGAGCGGCTGCTCGTCCCGGCGTTCGTCTACTTCTTCGCCAAGCTCTACCCGTTCCGCCGGGTGAACCGGCCTCAGGCGCGTACCGCGGCCGCGGCCGGAGGCTGTGTGCTGCTGAGCGTGGCGGCGGCCGAGCGCGCGCAGGTTCCGGAGAGCATCCGCGGTGCGCTGATCGACGACGTGTCGCTGGCCCGGGCGGTGAAGCGGTCCGGGAGCGGGCGGGTGTGGCTGGGCCTGGCCGACGGCGTGCGGAGCGTACGGCCGTACGCGGGACTGCCGGAGCTGTGGCGCATGGTGACGCGCAGCGCGTACGCGCAACTGCGGTACAGCCCGCCGCTGCTGGCGGGGACCGTCGCCGGCCTGGCGGTGCTCTACCTGCTGCCGCCGGCCGCGGCGCTGACCGGCTCGGTGGCCGGCGCCGCCGCCTGGGCGGTGATGACGGCGACCTACGTGCCGATGCTGCGCTACTACCGGCAGCCGGTGTGGACCGCGGTCACGCTGCCGCTGACCGCGGCTCTCTACCTGGCGATGACGGTGGACTCCGCCGTGCGGCACCACCGCGGGCGGGGTGCGGCCTGGAAGGGCCGCACCTACCGCTGACCGGGGCGGCCCGGCGGGCGGGGCCCCGGCCGGCCCGCAGCGGGCGGACGGGAACTCACTTGCGGCCGGGGGTCCACTGCATGCCCCAGCCGTAGGCGTGGTCGACGGTGCGCTGCGGGCTGACCCCGCGCTCCGGGATCAGGTAGCGGGACTCCCGCTGCACCACGAGGTCGCCGCCCTGGTTGGTGAGGAGCGCCAGGGCGCACACCGGGGACGGCACCGTGCACTCGTCCAGCGAGAAGTCGACGGGCGCGCCGTGCTGGGGCTGGAGGGTGACGGTGGCGTGCAGGCCGGCGAAGCTGCGGGCGCCCTCGTAGATGGTGACGAAGATCAGGATGCGGCGCAGATCGTGGACGTGGTCGAGGTTGACCGTGAGGTTCTCACCGGTGGACACCGCACCGGTGCGGTCGTCGCCGTCGAGATGGACGTACGGCGGCTGGTGCAGCGCCCCGAAGGCGTTCCCCAGGGCCTGCACGACGCCCTTGCGCCCGTCGGCGAGTTCGTAGAGCGCGCACAGGTCGAGATCGAGGTCGTTGTGCAGGGCCATGGCCCGGCCGAGCTTGCGGCCCCAGCCCGAGAACTGCTTCTGCACCTCCCAGTTGAGGTTGACCCGCAGGGCGCCCGAGGTGCCGCCCTGCTTGGTCAGGGAGACGGAGGGGGCCTCCTTGGTCAGGGTGACCTTGCTGAGCCGCACGGGCGCAGGGGCCGGCGGCGGTGCGGAGGGGGACGCCGGCGGGGGCGCGGGGGCGGGCGCGGGCGGCGCGGGAGCGGCGGGCGCCGGGGCCGCGGGGGCGGGTGCCGTCTGCGGCTCGTCGACGCTGATGCCGAAGTCCGTGGCGAGCCCGGCCAGCCCGCTGGCGTACCCCTGACCCACCGCGCGGAACTTCCAGCCGCCCTGCCGCCGGTAGAGCTCACCCAGCACGAAGGCGGTCTCCGTGGAGGCGTCGGCGCTGTCGTAGCGGGCGAGTTCGGCGCCGGCCGGGTCCAGGACCCGTACGTGCAGGCCGGGAACGGCGCCGAAGGTACCGCCGTCGGCGGAGGCGGCGACCACGATGCGGTCCACGCCGGGCTCCACCCGGGCGAGGTCCACGGCCAGAGCCTCGCGGACGGCGCCGCCCTGCGGGCTCCGGCCCTCGTGCCGGACGGCGCCCGCGGGATGCACGGGCTGGTTGTAGAAGACGAAGTCGGCGTCGGAGCGCACCCTGCCCTCGCTGAGCAGCAGCGCGGAGGCGTCCACCTCCGGCACCCCCGGTCCGGTCGCCCAGCCCAGCTCCACCCGGACGGCCTCTGCCGCCACCGGGACGTTGGCGCCCTTGCTCATCGTCATCGGGACTCCCCCTCCTGCTCGTCGGCCGCTGCCCAACCTACCCACCCCGGCGCGCCGGCAGTGGCGCAAAGTCGCTCTTCACCCGATCACAACGCTCCCTGACGACCGTTTTCCCCTGCTTTCTGAGGGTTGGCGGCTCGCGGCCACTCCGAGCACGCAAAATGACCCTCTTATCGGGCTCCCCAACCAGCACATCGTGGGCTTAACTTATGGACATGACCTCCCCCCGCAGCACCTACGGCGGCGGTTACTACGCTGCACCTGCCTTCCCCGACACTCCGATCTACGACATGCTCGTCGCCGAGCGGGGCACTCCGCAGATCGCACCGATCCGGGTCCCCGCGGCGTACGACACGGGTGGCCAGCTCCCCGCCCTCCCGGCCGCGCTGCCCGCGCTGCCCTCCGGGCCGGCCCACCACCAGCAGCCACAGCCCCAGCACACCCCTCCGCACGGGTATCCCGCCGCGCCGCAGCCCACGCCGCTGCAGCAGACGCCCGCGCCCTACATCCCGCAGCAGCAGGCCGCGCCCCGCGGCCATCCGGGTCCGGGCCAGCATCCGGGCGGCGCCGCCCAGCAGCCGCAGCAGCACCCGCAGATGCGCCCGGTCGCTCCGCCGCGGCCCTCCGCTCCCCGTCAGATGCCGGGGCCGTACGACGATCCGTACGGCCGCCCGTACCAGGGCCGGGGGTACTGACCGGCACCAGTCGCACGCGGCCGTCCGCGGGACGGCCGGAAGCGCGGGGAGGACCGGCGGGAACGGCCTGCCGGGACGCGGCCGGTGCAGCCCGGCGCGGCGGAGAGGGGGACCGCCGTGCCCGCGCCGTCCACGGGCACGGCGGTGTTCCGGGGCGCCGCTCAGGAGCCGTCGTCCGCGCCCAGCAGCCGGGAGCGGATGAGGAACCGCACGCCCTCGGGCGCCTCCAGCGAGAAGCCCGCGCCGCGCCCAGGGACCACGTCGACCGTCAGCCCGGTGTGGCGCCACCGTTCGTGCTGGGCCGCGGAGATCCAGAAGGGCACCGGCTCGGGGACGCCCTCCACGGCGAGTTCGGCGAGCAGGACGTCGGAGTCGCCGGTACGGAACTCGCCGCGCGGGTAGCACATGGGGGCGCTGCCGTCGCAACAGCCACCGGACTGGTGGAACATCAGCGGCCCGTGCCGCCCGGCGAGCCGCCGCAGCAGCGCGGCGGCGTCCGGGGTGAGGTCCACGCGCGGCATCAGAACAGCCCGAGCTTCTTCGGCGAGTAGCTGACCAGCAGGTTCTTGGTCTGCTGGTAGTGGTCCAGCATCATCTTGTGGTTCTCGCGGCCGATGCCGGACTGCTTGTAGCCGCCGAACGCCGCGTGTGCCGGGTAGGCGTGGTAGCAGTTGGTCCACACCCGGCCCGCCTGGATGGCGCGCCCGGCCCGGTAGGCGGTGGTGCCGTCCCGGGTCCAGACGCCCGCGCCCAGCCCGTACAGCGTGTCGTTGGCGATCTCGACCGCGTCGGAGAACCCCGAGAAGCCGGTCACCGCCACCACCGGCCCGAAGATCTCCTCCTGGAAGACCCGCATGTGGTTGCCGCCCTCCAGGATGGTGGGCCGGACGTAGTATCCGCCCTCCAGCTCGCCGCCGAGCTCGGCGCGGCCGCCTCCGGTGAGCACCCTGGCGCCCTCCTGCCGTCCGATGTCCAGATAGGACAGGATCTTCTCGAGCTGGTCGTTGGAGGCCTGGGCGCCGACCATGGTCGCGGTGTCCAGCGGATGCCCCTGCACGACGGCCTCGGTCCGTTCGACGGCGGCGGCGAGGAAGCTGCGGTAGTGGCCCGACTGGATGAGCGCGCGGGACGGGCAGGTGCAGACCTCGCCCTGGTTGAGGGCGAACATGGTGAAGCCCTCGAGGGCCTTGTCGTAGAAGTCGTCCCCGTCGTCGGAGACGTCGTCGAAGAAGATGTTGGGGCTCTTGCCGCCGAGTTCCAGCGTGACCGGCTTCAGGTTCTCCGAGGCGTACTGCATGATGAGCCGCCCGGTGGTGGTCTCCCCGGTGAAGGCGACCTTGGCGACCCGGGGGCTGCTCGCCAGCGGCTTGCCGGCCTCCACGCCGAAGCCGTTGACGATGTTGACGACGCCGGGCGGGATCAGGTCGGCGACCAGGCTCATCCAGTAGTGCAGGGAGGCGGGGGTCTGCTCGGCGGGCTTGAGCACCACGGCGTTGCCCGCGGCGAGGGCCGGGGCGAGCTTCCAGGCCGCCATGAGCAGCGGGAAGTTCCACGGGATGATCTGGGCGACGACGCCGAGCGGTTCGTGGAAGTGGTAGGCGACGGTGTCCTCGTCGATCTCGGAGAGCGTGCCCTCCTGTGCGCGCAGCACCCCCGCGAAGTACCGGAAGTGGTCGATCGCCAGCGGGATGTCGGCGGCCAGGGTCTCCCGCACCGGCTTGCCGTTCTCCCAGCTCTCGGCGACCGCGAGGGGCTCCAGGTGCTCGGCCATCCGGTCGGCGATCCGGTTCAGCACCAGGGCCCGGTCCGCGGCCGGCGTACGGCCCCAGGCGGGCGCCGCCGCGTGCGCGGCGTCCAGGGCGCGCTCGACGTCCTCGGCCGTGCCGCGGGCCATCTCGGTGAAGGGGGCCCCGGTCACCGGGGTGGGGTTCTCGAAGTAGCCGCCCTGCTTGGGGGCGACATAGGTGCCCCCGATCCAGTGGTCGTAACGGGCCTGGTAGCTGACCACGGCTCCCTCGGTGCCGGGTGCGGCGTAACGGCTCATGTGCCTGGCCTCCCTCGCGGCTGACGCGGATGGGGCGCACCGGCACGAAGTCCGTGCCGGGCGCCGGACGCGGGAGAGGCTAGCCGCCGGGAGGTTGCGGGGACGTTGCAGCGGGACGCACCGCGGTCACGGTGGGTAGGCGTCCGGCAGCCCGAAGGCGTCCCGCAGTTCCCGCACCCGGGTGGCCAGCCGGGGCCGCACGGGGTCGCCGGCCGGCACCGCCCCCAGCAACGCCTCCCAGGCCTCCAGGTCGTGCTCGCCCCAGGGGGTGCCCACCCACTCCTCCAGCAGCACCGGGTCGGCGGCCCCGAGCAGCCGCTGCCGGAGCCGGTCCTCCAGCATCCGCCGCAGCCGGACCACGCCGGGGGCCTCGGAGAGCGGCAGCAGCGGGCCGCGGTAGGCGGCGAGTGCGCCGGCCGGGTCCGCGGCCAGGGCCTCCCGCACGGTGTCGTAGTCCGTGCGCAGCGGCCGGCGGAGCCGGTAGGGGCGGGACGCCAGCAGCGGCCCGAGAAGCTGCCGCAGCCGGGACATCTCGGCACGCAGCGTGACCGGGGTGACGTCGCGGTCGCCGTACAGCTCCCGGCCCAGGCGGTCGCCGGACAGGCCGTCCGGGTGGGCGGTGAGCAGCAACAGGATCTCGCTGTGCCGCCGCCCGAGCCGTACCGGCGGGCGGCCGTCGTCCGGGTCCAGCACCGCCTCGTCGCGGCCCAGGGCCCGCAGGGCGGGGGCGGCGGCGCCGGGGCGCCCGGCGGCGGGACCGGCGAGGGCCGACTCGGCGGCCCGTACGGTGGCCTGCACCAGGGCGAGGCTCTGCGGGGCCGCCAGGTGGTCACCGCCGGTGATGTCCACGGCGCCGAGGAGCCGCCCGGTCACCGGATCGTGCACCGGCGCCGCCGAGCAGGTCCAGGCCTGCACCGGACGGCAGTAGTGCTCGGCGGTGAAGATCTGCACCGCGTGGTCCACGGCGAGCGCGGTGCCCGGCGCGTTGGTGCCCACCGCGCTCTCCGCCCAGCGGGCGCCGGGCACGAAGTTCATCCGCTCCGCCTTGCGGCACACCTGCGGATGCCCCTCCACCCAGAGCAGCCGCCCTCGTTCGTCGCACACCGACAGCAGATGCGCACCGTCGTCGGCGACCGAGCCGAGCAGCTCCCGCACCACCGGCATCACCCGCGCCAGCGGATGGGCGTCCCGGTGGGCGGCGAGGTCCGCGCCGGTCAGCGCGAGCCGGGCGACGTTCTCCGGGCGTACGAGGGCACCGGCGCAGCGGCGCCAGGAGTCGGCGACGACCTGCCGGACCGGCGCGGAGACCGGGGCACCGGTGAGGAAGGCCTCGTGTGCGCGGAGCAACGCCCTGGTGCGCTCGGCCGGATCCGCTCCCGCCTCCAGGGCGAGCCAAGGATTCAGCACATGCGCCATCGTGCTGCACCGCCCGGCGGCAGGCAACGACTGCCGGGTCCGAACACGGTGGGGACATGGTGAGGGCGCGGCGGGAACGGCGGAGACGCGACGGCGGCGCAGGCGAGGCGCAGATGGGGGCGGGCGCCGCCGGGACGCACGGGTGTCAGCTCCTCCGTCCCTGGTACCCGGCTTCCATGCCCACTCCCGACCAGCTCACCGACGCGGAGGCGGAGCGCCTCGACGCCCACTGGCGCGCGCTCCTGTACCTCTCGGCCTGCCAGCTCTATCTGCGCGAGAACCCGCTGCTGAGCGAGCCGCTGCGACCCGAGCACGTCAAGCCACGGCTGCTCGGCCACTGGGGCACCTGCCCGGGTCTCGGTCTGGTCTACACCCACCTGAACCGGGTGATCAGGAACCGCGGCCTGGACGCGCTCTGCGTGTGGGGCCCGGGGCACGGCGCGCCCGCCGTGCTGGCGGGCTCCTGGCTGGAGGGCACCTACGGCGAGCTCAACCCGGACACGCCCCGGGACGCCACCGGAATGGAGCTGCTGTTCCGTTCCTTCTCGCAGCCCGGCGGCCTGCCGAGCCACACCTCGCCGGACGTCCCGGGCTCCCTCCAGGAGGGCGGCGAACTCGGGTACTCGCTGGCGCACGCCTACGGCGCCGCGTTCGACAACCCGGACCTGGTGGCCTGCTGCGTCATCGGGGACGGTGAGGCGGAGACCGGCCCGCTGGCCACCTCCTGGCATGCCAACGCCTTCCTGGACCCGGTGCACGACGGCGCGGTGCTGCCGGTGCTGCACCTCAACGGCTACAAGATCGCCAATCCGACCGTGCTCTCCCGGCTCCCCGAGGAGGAGCTGGACGCGTTGCTGCGCGGCTACGGCTACGACCCGGTCCACGTACGTGCCGAGCCGGGCACCCCGCACGCCCGGGTGCACCGCGACATGGCGTCCGCGATGGACGGCGCGCTCGACCGGATCGCCGGCATCCAGCGCGCGGCACGCGCCGACAACACCGGTGGCGAACGGCCGCACTGGCCGGTGATCGTGCTGCGCACGCCGAAGGGCTGGACCGGTCCGGCCGATCTCGACGGGCTGCCCGTGGAGGACACCTGGCGGGCGCACCAGATCCCGCTGCCGGGGGTGCGGGAGGACCCGGAACGGCTGCGGCTGCTGGAGCGGTGGCTGCGCTCGTACGGCCCCGGGGAACTCTTCGACGACCGCGGCCGGCCGGTGGAGCAGGTGCTCTCCTGTGTGCCCGACGGCGACCGGCGGCTCGGCGCCGGGGCGCACGCCAACGGCGGGCGGCTGCTGCGCCCGCTGCCGCTGCCGGAACTGGAGCCGCACGCCGTGCCGGTGCAGCGGCCGGGTACGACCGCGCACGAGCCGACCCGGGTGCTGGGCGGCCTGCTCGGCGAGCTGCTCTCCGCCACCGCCGGGCGCCGCGACTTCCGCGTCTTCGGACCGGACGAGACGGACTCCAACCACCTGGACGGCGTCTACGGCGCCTCCCCCCGGGGCTGGCAGGAGCGGCAGCTCCCGACGGACGAGCATCTGGGCCGGCACGGCCGGGTGCTGGAGGTGCTCTCCGAGCACCTGTGCCAGGGCTGGCTGGAGGGCTACGTCCTCACCGGCCGGCACGGGCTGTTCGCCTCCTACGAGGCGTTCGCACACATCGTGGGGAGCATGGCGAGCCAGCATGTGAAGTGGGTGCACAGCGCCCGGGAGGTGCCGTGGCGGCGCCCGGTCGCCTCGCTCAACTACCTGCTGACATCGCACACCTGGCGCCAGGACCACAACGGCTTCTCGCACCAGGACCCGGGCTTTGTCGACCACGTGCTCAACAAGAGCCCGGACGTGGTGCGGGTGTACCTGCCTCCGGACGCCAACACCCTGCTCTGCGTGACCGACGAGGTGCTGCGCACCCGCGACACGGTGAACGTGGTGGTCGCCGGCAAGCACCCCTGCTTCGACTGGCTCGGCCTGGAGGAGGCCCGGGAGCACTGCGCCCGCGGCCTGGGCGTGTGGGACTGGGCCGGCACCGAACGGCACGGGCGGGAACCGGACGTGGTGCTCGCCTGCGCGGGCGACGTGCCCACCCAGGAGACGCTGGCCGCGGCCTCGCTGCTGCGCAAGCACCTGCCCGACCTGGCGGTACGGGTGGTCAACGTGGTGGACGTGGCACGGCTGATGCCGCCGTCGGAGCACCCGCACGGCATGCGGGACGCCGACTTCGACGCCGTCTTCACCCGTGACCGCCCGGTGGTCTTCGCGTACCACGGCTATCCGTGGCTGGTGCACCGGCTCGCCTACCGGCGCGCGGTGCACGACAACCTCCACGTGCGCGGCTACAAGGAGTCGGGCTCGACGACCACCCCCTTCGACATGGTGGTGCGCAACGACCTGGACCGCTACCGGCTGGTGATGGACGTGCTGGACCGGGTGCCGGGACTGTCCGTACGGGCGGCCGGGCTGCGCCAGTCCATGGCGGACGTGCGCAGCCGCCACCACCGCTGGATCCGGGAGCACGGCACCGACCTGCCGGAGGTGGCCGACTGGGCCTGGGTCGGCTGACCTCCGCCCGGTGCCGCCGGGGCGGGCCGGCCGGCGGCGGCGCGGCGGCACCGGACCGACCGCGGCGGCCGGTGCCGCGGCGGCCGGTGCGGCGCCTTCCCGCCGGGCCCGTCAGACCTCCACGTCCTCCAGGATCCCGAGCGCGTCGGGGACCAGCACGGCCACGGAGAAGTAGGCGCTCACCAGATAGGAGACGACGGCCTTCTCGTCGATACCCATGAACCGGACGTTGAGCCCCGGGCGGTACTCGTCCGGGAGGCCGGTCTGACGCAGCCCGACGACGCCCTCGTCCTTCTGCCCGGTCCGCATCGCCAGCACCGCACTGGTGCCGTCCACGACCGGGATCTTGTCGCAGGGCAGTAGCGGCACGCCGCGCCAGGTGCGCACCCGTACCCCCTCCAGCTCGGCCTCCGGCGCGTACAGGCCGCGTCGGCTGAGCTCGCGGCCGATCGCGGCGATGGTGCGCGGGTGGGCCAGCAGACACCGGGTCTTGCGGCGGCGGGCGAGCAGCTCGTCCAGGTCGTCCGGGGTGGGCGGGCCGTGCCGGCTTTGCAGCCGCTGCTGCAGCGCGGCGTTGTGCAGCAACCCGAACTCCGGGTTGTTGACCAGTTCGTGCTCCTGGCGCTCCCGCAGTCCCTCCGCGGTCAGCCGGAGCTGCTCCTCCACCTGGTCCATGGGCCGGCTGTAGACGTCGGCGACCCGGGTGTGCACGCGCAGGATCGTCTGGGCGACGCCCAGTTCGTACTCCCGGGGGCCGGCGTCGTAGTCCACGAAGGTGCCCGGCAGCAGCGCCTCACCCACGTGCCCGGAGGCCAGCGCGATGTCCGCCTCCCCGCGCTTGTTCTGCGGGGGGACGGGCCGGGAGAGGTGGGCGTCCAGATGGGCGCGCAGGGCGGCGGACCGGCCGGCGACCTCCTGGAAGGCGGCCCGGGGCAGGGCGAGGACCGTGCAGCGGGTGAGGGTGCGGAGGGTGTGCGGCCAGGTGCCGGCCCGCGAGGTGAGGGAGCTGTCGCCGGCGTGGTCGCCACCGGCCATGACGCCCTGCCGGGCCGGGCCGCCGTAGCGCCCCTCCCCCAGGCGTTCCGCCTTGCCGTGGGCGAGGAGCAGCAGTTCGTCGACCGGGGCGCCGGCGGTGGCGAGGGTCTCGCCGGCGGCGTGCTCCCGCTGCACGCAGCGGCCGGCGAGCGCCTCCAGCACCGCGGGGTCGGCCATCCCGCGGAGCAGCGGGATCTCCCGCAGCTCCGCGGGGATGACCCGGACGTCCGTGCCGGTGGACACGAACTCCACCCGCCCGTCGCCCAGGGTGTGGGTGAGCCGCCGGTTCACCCGGAAGGTGCCGCCGGTGGTCTCCACCCAGGGCAGGACCCGCAGCAGCCAGCGCGGCGAGACGCCCTGCATCTGCGGGGGCGTCTTGGTGGTTCCGGCCAGCTTGCGGGCGGCCCGGGTGGAGAGGCTGGTCCGGAGTGGGGAATCGGGACGGGGGCTCATGAGGAGAAACCTTCCCTGGGGTGCCGGGTCAGTAGCCGATCTCGACGTCCTCGAGAATTCCCAGGGCGTCCGGCACGAGCACCGCCTGGGAATAGTAGGCGCTCACCAGATAGGACATGACGGCCTTCTCGTTGATGCCCATGAAACGCACCGAGAGGCCGGGCTGGTATTCATCGGGAATACCCGTCTGGTGGAGACCGACGACGCCCTGTGCCTTCTCCCCGGTGCGCATCGCCAGCACGGAGGTGCTGCCGGTCGGCGACACCGGGATCTTGTCGCACGGCAGGATGGGGATTCCGCGCCAGGAAGGCACCGCGTGGCCCTGGAAGTCGACGGTGTGCGGGTGCACGCCGCGGCTGCTGCACTCACGTCCGATGGCGGCGATCGCCTTCGGGTGCGCCAGGATGACGCTGGGGTCCTTCCACACCGTGGCCAGCAGCTCGTCCAGATCGTCCGGGGTGGGCGGGCCGGACCGGGTGTGCAGCCGCTGCTGCAGCGCGGCGTTGTGCAGCAGCCCGATCTCCCGGTTGTTGACCATCTCGTGCTCCTGGCGCTCACGCAGCGCCTCCACCGTCAGCCGGAGCTGCTCCTCGAGCTGGTTCATCGGCTCGTTGTAGAGGTCGGCGACCCGGGTGTGCACCCGGAGCACGGTCTGCGCCACGCTCAGCTCGTACTCCCGCGGGCCCGGGTCGTAGTCGACGAAGGTGCCCGGCAGCGACGGCTCGCCCACATGCCCGGAGGCCAGCGCGATCTCCGCCTCGCCGTCCCGGGTGGTGCCCTGCCGCGGCACCGCGGCACGGGCCGACTCCAGGTGCTCCCGCAGGCTGTCGGAGCGCCCGAAGACCTCCTCGAAGGCCGGCCTGCTCAGGGTCAGCACGGTGCCGCTGGTCAGCGAGCGGAGGCTGAACTGCCAGGTGCCCTGTTCACCGGCGAGCTCCTGGTCGCCCGCGTAGTCGCCGTCGGCCAGCACGCCCAGGACGGTGGTCTGGTCGTACTTGCCTTCGCGCACCTGCTGGAGCTTGCCGTGCGCGACCAGCACGAGCTGGTCAGCGGGGGTACCGGCCTCCACCAGCGTCTCACCGGGCCCGAAGTCCCGCTGCTCGCACCGCTGGGCGAGCGCCTCCAGCACGAGCTGGTCGTCGTAGCCCCGGAGCAGCGGGAGTTCGGTGAGCTCGGCGGGGATGACCCGCACCCCGGAACCGGTGTCGTCGAACTCGACACGGCCGTCGCCCAGGGTGTGGCTGAGCCGCCGGTTCACCCGGAACGTACCGCCGGAGACCTGCACCCAGGGCAGCACCCGCAGCAGCCAGCGGGACGTGATGCCCTGCATCTGCGGGGGTGTCTTGGTGGTGGTGGCGAGTTTCCGCGCGGCCGAGGTCGCGAGGCTGAGTTGCTGCTGCTGCGTCATGTCGCCGCTGCCGGAATCCGGTTCCACCGAAGTCGTCATGAAAGTCCAGCCCAATCTGCGTCGGGAGCGGGCAATTCCCGCACTGCGCAAGCAAGTTAGAGTGCCGGGACGACCGCGGCAATCGCCCGAAAGAGACGTGCGCACCGGGAATGGCACGGCCACCGGCGGGTAACGCCGGGCGCGGCACCCGGGCTTTCTCTACGCACCGTGAGACCGGTGGTTCCGCCTTCACCCTCCGCGACGACACCGGTGCGCGGGCGTGCACCGGCGTCACGGTTGCATTCCACGGCGCGCACCCGTGCCTCCCGCGCCCCACCGGTTCCGAGTAAGGTCCCTCTCCCAGGGGGTTGCAGAAGGGGTGAGCACCGTGCGCATCGTCGCCGGACTGTGGCGCTGGCGCGGCAATCCGCTGTGCCGGGAGACCGATCGCGCCGAGGCATGGCTCACCCTGTGCGCGGCGCTGCTGATCGTGCTCGGGACCCCGCTGGCGGGCCTGGCCGCCGGCCTGGCCGCGAGCGCCGAGCTGAACCGGGTCGTCGCGGAGCAGCGCCGCCACCGGCACCCGGTGTGGGCCACCACCGACCAGGTGCTCCCGCACCCCGTCGGGGAGGACGGCGCCGAGCGGACCGCCGAGGAGGCCGGCTACCCGGTGCTCGCCTTCTGGAAGAGCCCCGACGGCACCACGCGCACCGGGCCCGCGACGGCCGGCCGCCCGGTCCGCCCCGGGGACCGCTTCCGGGTCTGGACGGACGAGCACGGCAGCCTCACCAGCGCCCCGATGTCGGCGTCCACCGCCTCCTCGCACGCGGTGGTGGCCGGTCTGGTGGCCGGGGTGGCCGCCGCGGTCGCGGTGGAGGCCGGACGGCGTGGCGCGGTACGCCGCATGATGCGGCGCCGGTTCGCGCGCTGGGACGAGGAGTGGGCCCGGATCGGCCCGGACTCGGGGCGGCTGGGCGGCAACGGCTGACCGGTGATCGGCCGCGGCGCACGCACGCTACGGTGGTGCTGCCCGCGAGCGGCGGCGCGCAGCCTTGACGATCGCACGAAGTGAGGACGCAGCAGTCCATGGGACAGGCCTCGGTCCAGGTCACACACACCGGCTCGTCGCGGTGGCGGCGCCGAACCGGCGAGTACGCGTCTGTCGCCGCGGCCCTCCACGCGGCGGCGGACGGCGACGTGCTGACGGTCGCGCCCGGCACCTACCGGGAGAACCTGGTGGTGGACCGGGCGATCACCCTGCGGGGGCCCGAGCGGTCCGGATCGGGTTCGGTCCGGATCGCGCCCGGCGAGGGTGTGGCGCTGACCGTGCGCGGCTCGGCGACGGTGCGCGACCTGCAACTCGAGGGACAGGACGTGTCCGCACCGGCGGTGCTGGTGGAGGACTGCACCCCGGAGCTGACCGGCCTGCGGGTGCTCACCCGGTCCGCGGCCGGCATCGAGGTGCGCGGCGGAGCCCGGCCGACGATGCGGCGGTGCACCGTGGACAACCCGGCGGGACTGGGCGTCAGCGTCACCGGCGGCGCCGGCGGGGTCTACGAGGAGTGCGAGGTGGTGGCGGCCGGCCGGGCCGGGATCGCGGTCACCGACGGCGCCCACCCCCGGCTGGAGCGCTGCCGGGTGCACCACGCCTCCGGGGCCGGCCTCTCGCTGCACGGCGAGGGCAGCGCCGCGGAGGCGGTGGGGTGCGAGCTGTACGAGATCAAGGGCGCCGGGGTCCAGGTCACGGCCCGGGCCACCGGGCACCTGACGGACTGCCAGGTGCACCGTACGTCGGGCGACGGCGTCACCCTGGACACCGACGCGGTGCTGACCCTGGCGGACTGCCGGCTCCACGACCTTCCGGAGAACGCGGTGGACCTGCGCTCCCGCGCGGTGCTCACGCTGACCCGCTCCACCGTGCGGCGGTTCGGCCGGAACGGCCTCTCGGTGTGGGACCCGGGCACCCGGGTGGATGCCAACGGCTGCGAGATACACGAGAGCACTGGCGACTACCCGGCCGTCTGGGTCAGCGACGGCGCCTCCGCGGTGCTCGACTCCTGCCGGGTGCACGGCGTGCCGGACGCGCTGTTCGTGCTGGACCGCGGGTCCCGGGCGGACGTGCTGGACAGCGATCTGACCCAGGTGCGCGGCACCGCGGTCTCGGTGAGCGACGGGGCCACGGTGCAGCTCGACGACTGCCGCATCCGGGAGGCGGCCACGGGAGCCTGGTTCCGTGACCACGGAAGCGGCGGCACCCTCGCCGACTGCACGGTCGACGGGACCGCGACGGGGTTCATCGTGACCAAGGGCGCGGACCCGACCGTGGAGCGGTGCACCGTCACCGGCCCCGAGGAGGCCGGGGTGTACGTCTCCGCCGACGGCCGCGGCACCTTCCACGGCTGCCGGGTGACCGGCAGCCGGGGGTACGGCTTCCACGTCATCGACGGGTGCCGCACGACGCTGCGCCGGTGCCGTACGGAGCGCTGTGCGCGCGGCGGCTTCGAGTTCGCCGAGGAGGGGCCGGTCGTGGAGGACTGCAGCAGCGACGAGAGCGCCGCCGCCCCGGCCCCGCCGACGGCGCCGCCGGCCGCTCCGGCGGCCACCACGGGGCTGCTCACGGCCCCCGCGGCGGTTCCCCGGCAGCGGGCCACCGAGCCGTCCGCGGGCCCGGCGCCCGCCTCCCCCGCTGCCGCCGCCACCGCCCCGGCCGCCGCGGAGGACACCGCGCCGCCGGCCGCCCGGCCCGCGGCGGACGTGCTGGGCGAACTCGACGCGCTGGTGGGCCTGGAGAGCGTCAAGCGCGAGGTACGGACGCTGACCAACATGATCGAGGTCGGCCGGCGCCGCGTGGAGGCCGGTCTCAAGGCCGCCTCGGTCCGCCGCCATCTGGTCTTCACCGGGTCCCCCGGCACCGGGAAGACCACCGTCGCCCGGCTCTACGGCGAGATCCTGCACGCGCTGGGCGTCCTTGAGCGCGGCCACCTGGTCGAGGTCTCCCGGGTCGACCTGGTCGGCGAGCACATCGGCTCCACGGCGATCCGTACCCAGGAGGCCTTCGACCGGGCGCGCGGCGGGGTGCTCTTCATCGACGAGGCCTACGCCCTCTCCCCCGAGGACTCCGGCCGCGACTTCGGCCGGGAGGCCATCGACACGCTGGTGAAGCTGATGGAGGACCACCGCGACGAGGTGGTGGTGATCGCGGCGGGCTACACCACCGAGATGGAGCGGTTCCTGGCCGTCAACCCGGGTGTGGCCAGCCGCTTCTCCCGCACCATCACCTTCGGCGACTACGCGCCCCGGGAGCTGCTGAGCATCGTCGAGCAGCAGGCGCGGGAGCACCAGTACCGGCTCGCCGAAGGCGCGCCGGAGGCGCTGCTCGGCTACTTCGCCCGGCTGCCGAAGGGCCCGGCCTTCGGGAACGGGCGCACCGCGCGGCAGACGTTCGAGGCGATGGTGGAGCGGCACGCCGGACGGGTGGCGGAGCTCGACGACCCGGACACCGAGGCGCTGACGCTGCTCTACGCGGAGGACCTGCCCGAGCCGGAGTGAGGCGCCTCCGCCGCTCCCGGCGGTACCGGCGCCTCCGCCGGGGCCGGCTGGGCGGGTACCCGGCCGTCCGGGCACAGCCGCGCCAGCAGGCCGTCGCGCTCCTCGTCGAAGGCCGGGTCGGCCGCGTACCCGCCGTGGCCCAGGATGGGCGCGGGGAGCGGCTGGTCGGCGGTGCGGCCGTAGGCGAGGGGGTCCCGGAGCGGGCCGCGGTCGACCTCGGGCCGGCCGTCGTCCGGCAGCCGCACCGGGCCGCCGATCGGGTCGGTGAGCCGCCACAGGTTCCGCCAGCAGTCGAGCTCGCCGTGGAGCGCGCCGAGCGGCCGGGGCCCGAAGTACGCCGGGAACCAGCGGCCGTAGAGGCGCTCCAGCGGGGAGCCGTGGGTGAGCAGGGCGACCTGCCGCCGGGTGGCGTGGTCGAGCTGCCAGACCGCGGCGGCGGCCAGCACACTGCCCTGGGAGTGCCCGGTGAGGACGAGCCGGCCCCCGCTGTACCGGCCGGTCCAGGTGGCCATCCGCCAGACCAGGTCCGGGACGGCGCGCTCGGCGTAGCAGGGCGGGGCGAAGGGGTGGGCGGCCCGCGGCCAGAAGGTGCCGACGTCCCACAGGATGCCGATGGTGCGGCGGGTGGAGGCGTCCCGGTACGCGCGCCGGCCGCAGGTGACCAGGAGCAGGAAGGCGAAGCCGATCATCCAGGACCCGAGCGCCTGCGCCGTGTCGGCGAGCCCGTCGATCACCGCCGGCGCCCCGTCCGCGGCGTGCCCGGGCACCTCGCCGGTCAGCCAGGTGCCGAGCACCGCGACGCCGCCCAGCACCAGGGCGACCAGGGCGACCACGCCCACCAGCCGGGGCGCGGCGTCGGTGAGCGCGGCGCGGGCGAGGACCCGGCCGATGCGCCGGGAGCGGGCGGCGTCGCGTACCGCGCCCGGATAGCCGTGGTGGACGGTCCCGGCCAGCCGGCGCCCCATGCGCCAGGTCCGTACCGCCAGCACGGCGAGCAGCAGCACCGCGACGCCGAGCAGCACCGGTATCGTCGCGGCCTGCCAGGTCAGCACCGTGGGCGGCCCGGGGATCGGCCCGTCGCCCGTACCGGGCGTGCCGCCGCCGTCCAGCCAGTCGGCGACGCGCTGCGCCACCCCTCCGGACATCACCCCGCCCAGCGCACAGGCGAGCATCGCGGTGGCCGCGGCGCCCTGCCCGTGGAGCACGGTGCGCGGCACCCGGGTGGTGCGGTGCAGCAGCGCGCCGAGCACCGCCAGCGCCGCCACCAGACACCCCTGGGCGACGGCCAGCACGCCGAACGTCTCGTCACCGGGCAGCACCCCGCCGCTGCCCCAGCCGGGGCGGTCCCAGGCGGCATGGAGCGCGCAGAGCACCAGCACCGCGGCGGAGGCGCCGGGCAGCGCCCGCACGGTCAGCCGGTCCAGGCGGTCGTCCGGCACCTGCTCCTTGCGCCCCCGGGCGCACACGGTGGCCACCACCCAGGCCGCTCCGGCCACCAGCAGGGCGATCAGGACCCAGCCGAAGGTGTCCAGCACCAGGCTGCCGCCCGGCCGCCGGTCGAAGCGGGAGGCGGCCGCGGTCAGTGCGGCGGCGACGGTGAGGAAGCCGGCCGCGGTGTGCGCGGCACGCAGCCGCGCCACCAGCCGCCTGCCGTACCAGAAGCCGGGGAGGCACAGCGCGGGCCGCTCGCCGTCGGGCGGGCCGTCGGTCTCCACCGGGCGCTGCCACGGGGGCTGGGTCTCGTACGCGCTCCAGGTGCGGTGGGAGAGCCACCACAGCAGCACCGTGAGCGCGGCGGGCACCAGGGCGGCCAGGGCGAGACGCCGTCCGGGCGCGCTCCACCAGCCGCCCGCGCCCCGGTCGTCCACGGCGAGGAAGCCGAGCCAGGAACGGCCGCCGGCACACTCCGGCGACCCGGCGCACTGCCAGGCGACCTGGTCCAGGGCGACCTCGCAGGCGGCCGCGACGAGCAGCACGGTGAGGCTCAACGCGAGCAGCCGGACCAGCGTGCCGTGCAGCCGGACGGCCGTACGGCGACCGGCCGCCGCCGGACGCATCCAGTGCGCGAGGTTGGCGACCATGAAGGGCAGCAGGAGCAGCCAGAGGGCGCGCGCGCTGTTGCCGGAGGTGAGCGGCGACCAGCAGTACGCCTCGGGCACCGTACGGCCCGCGTGGTCCCGCGGCCGGCTCTCGGCGTCCACGTCGGCCGCGCGCCGGTGGACCGCGGCGGTGTCGTCCCCGGTGATCCGCCGGGTGCGGGGGTCGCCCAGCATCTCCTCGGGGGTGGCGCCGCCCACGCCGTGCACCCGCAGCTCCAGGGCCGGGCCGCCGCCCGGCCGCTGGCCCGGCTCCGGGCCCTCCGCCGGTTCCCGGCCCGCCGCCGGCACCGGTGCCGCCCCGGGCGTCCGCTCCCCCTGCATACCGCTCCCCGGCCGTAGGTGTGTGTCCGTCAGCTCCGGCACCGGTCCCGGCGCGTGCGCCGGGCGCCCCGGCCGCCGTCCTCCAGCATCCCGCCCGCGCCGCCCCGGCGCAGCCCCCCGTAGCGGGCGGACCCGGAATCGTGACGGGACGTCCGCCGGGGCGCATGGGAGGATGTGCCGGAACGGACGAGCGGCCGCGGGACGAAGGGACGGCACCGGGTGGGCGACAACCAGAACCTCCTCGCCGAGCAGCGGCGCGCCCTCATCCTGGACGAGGTCCGCAGGCGCGGGGGCGTCCGGGTGAACGAGCTGACCCGCCGGCTGCGGGTGTCCGACATGACGGTCCGCCGCGACCTGGACGTGCTGGCGCGGCAGGGGGCCCTGGAGAAGGTGCACGGCGGCGCCGTGCCGGTCGCCGAGGCGAGCACCCACGAGCCGGGCTTCGAGGCGAAGTCCTCGCTGGAGCCGAGCGCGAAGGAGGACATCGCGCGGGCCGCGGCGGCGATGGCGGCGCCGGGCAGCGCCCTCGCGCTCTCCGGCGGCACCACGACCTTCGCCCTGGCCCGGCACCTGCTCGACGTGCCCGGTCTGACGGTGGTGACCAACTCGGTGCGGGTGGCCGACGTCTTCCACAGCGCGCAGCGCACCCGCGGGGAGGGGTTCCCCGCTCCGGGTGCGGCCACGGTGGTGCTCACCGGCGGCGTGCGCACGCCGTCCGACTCGCTGGTGGGACCGGTCGCGGACGCCGCCATCCGGTCGCTCCACTTCGACGTGCTCTTCCTGGGCGTGCACGGGATATCGGTGGAGGCGGGTCTGTCGACGCCGAACCTGGCGGAGGCGGAGACCAACCGGCAGTTGGTGCGCTCCGCCCGCCGCGTGGTGGTGGTCGCGGACCACACCAAGTGGGGCACGGTGGGACTGAGTTCGTTCGCCGCGCTGTCCGAGGTGGACACCCTGGTCACGGACGGCGGGATCTCCCCGGAGGCGCGGGCGGAGATCACCGAGCAGTTGCCGGGCCTGGTGGTGGCCGGGGAACCGGCTGACGGCGCGGAGCACGTGGGCTAGGTTGACGGCGAGCGGGGCTCCGTCCGGGGCCCCGGCGCGTGCGTGGGAGGCCGCCTTGGCACACCGACTCCGCCCCGTCGAGCCCGGGTTCGTCGCGTCCGCCCCGGTGCGGCTGGAGTCCGGCGGGGTGGTCGCGGCGCCACCGCACGCGGTCTTCGCGGAGCCGGCCCGGACCGCGGGCCGGCCGCGGCGGTTCACGGCCGTACGCGGTGCGCGCCCCGCCCGCGACGGGCAGGGCCGCGACATCCGGCCCCGGGGCGGCCTGTGGTTCGAGGAGATGGTCTTCACCGCGGAGCGGGGGGCCTGCTTCGCCTATGGCACCGACCGCACCGACACACCCGGCGTGCGGGCCATGGCCGAGGAGTGGCGCCTGGTGCCGCGGGGGTCCGGCACGCTGGTGCGGTACACCACGGCGCTCGACGGGCCCGCCGCGACCCGGGCGGTGTTCCGCCTGCTGCGCCCGGGCGTGCGCCGTTCCGTGCGGGACGCGGTGCGGCGGCTGGTCCGGCTGCTCAGTCGCGCCACGCGCCCGTGGCGAGAAAGGCCTCCAGGGTCGCGGTGTACGGCGCGATGTCCAGGCCCTGCCCGGCCAGCCAGGCGTCGGAGTAGTACTTGTCGAGGTAGCGGTCGCCCGGGTCGCAGATCAGGGTGACGACGGATCCGCTGCGCCCCGCGGCGACCATCTCGGCCACGATCTTCAGCGCGCTCCACAGCCCGGTGCCGGTCGAGCCGCCGGCCTTCCGCCCGCTCACCCGCTCCAGGGTGCGTACGGCGGCGACGGAGGCGGCGTCCGGGACCTTCATCATGCGGTCCAGGGCCCCGGGCACGAAGCTGGGCTCCATCCGCGGGCGGCCGATGCCCTCGATCCGGGAGCCGCCGGGGCAGCTCGCACCGGGGTCGTGGTGCACCCAGCCGTCGAAGAAGCAGGAGTTCTCCGGGTCGGCCACGCAGACCCGGGTGTCGAACTGCATGTAGCGCACGTAGCGGGCCACGGTGGCCGAGGTGCCGCCGGTGCCCGCGGTGGCGACGATCCAGGCCGGCTCCGGGTGGCGCTCCAGACGGAGCTGCTGGTAGACGGAGTCGGCGATGTTGTTGTTGCCCCGCCAGTCGGTGGCACGTTCGGCGTAGGTGAACTGGTCCATGTAGTGGCCGCCGGTCTCGGCGGCCAGCGCGGCGGAGACCTCGTACACCGTCCGCGGGTCGTCCACCAGATGGCACCGGCCGCCCTGGAACTCGATGAGCCGGGTCTTCTCGCTGCTGGTCGTGCGCGGCATCACGGCGATGAAGGGCACCCCGATCAGGCGCGCGAAGTAGGCCTCGGAGACGGCGGTGGAACCGCTGGACGCCTCGATGACGGGGCGTCCGGGGCGGATCCAGCCGTTGCAGAGCCCGTAGAGGAAGAGCGAGCGCGCCAAGCGGTGTTTGAGGCTGCCGGTGGGGTGGGTGGACTCGTCCTTGAGATAGAGGTCGATGCCCCACTCCTCCGGCAGCGGGAAGTTGAGCAGGTGCGTGTCGGCGCTGCGGTTGTGGTCCGCCTGCACCCGGCGTACGGCGTCCTTCAGCCAGGCCCGGTAGTCCGGGTCGCTGCGGTCGACGTCGAGGGTGCGGGCGGGGGCGGTGGAGGGGCGCGCGGGCCGCCCGGTGCTGCTGCTCACCCGGCGAGGATAGAACGGCACTGGTGGCCGCGCCCGATGCCGGGCACACTGCCAGGAGGGTGTCGCCGGGGTGTAGGGCACCCGGACGGGGGTAGACCGCGGGTTGAGTCAGGCGGAGGACGGTGCGGCATGGCGGATCCTGAGTTCGACGCCAGGGGTGTACGCATAGAGCGCTGGCTGCGTTCGCTCACCCGGGCCGGGCAGGTGCTCGTCCGGGACGGCCGGCTGGAGCTGCTCACCAGCTACGGCCGGGAGATCGACAGTGCGCCCCTGGACAAGGTGCGGATCAGCCCCTGGTACGGCGCCCGCCGCAGCGCGCTGGCGACCCTGGACGGCACCCGCTATCTGCTGCGCCTCGGTCTGGAGCGCCGGGAGAGCCTGCTGGCGGCGATCCGCACGGCCCGCGCGAAGGACGCGGCCGAGCGGGGGCTGCTGGGCCGCTGAGCCTCCCGCGGGCCGGGCGGGCGCCCCCGCCCGGCCGGACCCGACTTGCGGCCCTCACGGGCCGGTCGCACCCTGGGCTCCATACACCGGCGTACGGTGCACACGCGTACGCGGGGAGTGAGCAGACGCTCCGTTCTCTGGGACCCCGGGGCTCCCGGGCGTTCCCGGTTCCTTCGTCGAGGGAGTGGCCGTGGTGACGAGTCGGGAGAGCAGGCCTGGCAGGCACTGTGCGATGGAGTTCCAGGCGCTGCCGGCGCGGGTCGGTCAGGCGCGCAGAATCGTTTCTGCACAGCTCCGCTACTGGCGTCTCGACGCGCTCACCGACCGCGCCCTGCTCGGGCTGACCGAACTGCTCACCGACGTCCACCTGCACGGCCGCTCCGGCCGCACCTGCACCGTGGAACTCGGCCTCACCGCCGAGCGGTTGACCGTATCGGTGCGGGAGGAGGGGCGGCCCGACGGGACTCGGCCGCCCCGGGGACGCCCCTCCGGAGCGCAGGCCGCCGGCGGCCGCGGGCCGGCGCTGGTGGCCCAGCTCGGCGAGAGCTGGGGCGCCCGGGAGCGGCACGACGGCACCGGGAGGACCGTCTGGTTCACCCTGCCGCTCACCGGGGCGCCCGCCGCGTCCGCGGAGCGCGAGCCGGAGCCGTCCGCCGCCGCCGGCGGCACGGCAACCCGTGAGCACGTCCCGGCCGCGGCCGGACGGACGGCCCCCGTACCGGCGGCGGCCGCGGCCATGAGCACCCCGGAGACCGCCGGAGCCGCGGCGACCCGCTGACCCCGCGGCCCTGCGGGCACGGCACGAGCAGCGGCCGCAGGACCCGTGCGCCGCCTCCCGGTGCCGCACTCCGCCGGCCCGGGCCCCCGTCCCGGCTGCCTGACGGCGCGCCGGCGCCCACTCCGTGGCCGGGGCCACGGCCGCCCCCGGCCCCGCGCAGCGCTCGTCGCCCGCGCCCGGCGGGCGCGCACCGTACCGGCGGGGTTTGCCGGGCCTGTTGCCCGTGCGGCGAGGCTCGGCCCGGCCGCCCTCAGCCGCCGGTCAGGGTGCCCAGCGGGTCGTCCAGCACCGGCTGCCAGGCCAGTTCGGCCGCGCCGACCAGGCTGTTGTGGTCGAGCGAGCAGGCCAGCACCGGCACGCCGCCGCTGCGCCCCCACAGGCTGCGGTCGGCCACGACCGCCCGCAGCCGCTCGCCGTCGGTCTCCACCAGGGCGCGGTGCAGGCCGCCGAGGACGATGCGGTCGGGGTTGAGGATGTTGACCAGCCCGGCGAGGCCCAGCCCCAGCCGGTCGACGAGCAGTCCGACCGCGCCGCGCACCCGCGCGTCCGTGGCGTACTCGGTGCGGATCAGTTCGCGTGCCTGGTCGAGCAGCGACATCTCCGGGCCGGGGGCGCGGCCGGCGGCCTCCAGCAGGGCCAGCGGATCGGTCTCCACGTCGAGACAGCCGCGACTGCCGCAGTGGCACGGACGGCCGTCCGGATCGACCGTCAGATGGCCGACCTCCAGGGCCAGCCCCGAACTGCCGCTGTGCAACCGGCCGTCCAGCACCAGCGCCCCGCCGACCCCGCGGTGGCCGGTGCCGACGACCAGCAGGTCCTGGGCACCCCGCCCGGCGCCGTGCCGGTGCTCGGCGAGCGCGGCGAGGTTGACGTCGTTGGCGGTGAAGCCGGTGGCGGGCCGTTCTCCGCCGGGCCCGGGCACCCCGGCCTCGGCGAGGCACCGGGTGAAGACGTCCCGGACGGGGGCGCCCGGCTCCCAGGAGAGGTGCAGCGGGTTGAGCGCCGTCCCCTCCGGCTCGGCCACGGCGGAGGGCACCGCGAGCCCGGCCCCCACACACCGTCGTCCCGTCTCGCGGAGCAGCTGCGCTCCCGCCCGTACCACCTCGCCGAGGACCTGCGCCGGGTCGGCGTCCACGGTCATGCAGCCCGGGGCGGTGGCGACGATGCGGCCGCCGAGACCGACGAGCGCGGCACGGAAGCCGTCCGCGTGCACCTGGGCGGCGAGGACCACCGGCCCGTCGGGGTCGACCGCCAACCGGTGCGAGGGACGGCCCTGCACGCCGACGGCGGCGCCGGGCCGGGAGTCCACGGTGATCAGGCCGAGCGCCTCCAGTTCGGCGGCGACCGCCCCGGCGGTGGCGCGGGTGACGCCGAGCTCCGCGGTGAGCACGGCGCGCGTGGGCGCCCGGCCGGTGTGTACGAGCGCGAGCGCGGGCCCGAGGGCGCTGCGGCCCCTCTCCAGCCTTGTTGTACGTGTCTGGGTCACTCCTCTATTCTCACTTTGTGCCGCAAATAAACAAACCCCGGACCGCCCCGACCGGGCGCACCCGGCTCACCGCCCTCCCGGAGCACCCGCCCGCCGACCGCGGACTGATACGCCTCCGGACCGCCCTGACCGCCTTCTTCGCCCTGGACGGCTTCCTCTTCGCCGGCTGGGTCGTGCGCATTCCCGCCGTCAAACAGCAGACCGGCGCCTCGGCCGGCGACCTCGGGCTGGCGCTGCTCGGCGTGTCGGCGGGCGCCGTGGCGACGATGATGCTCACCGGGCGGCTCTGCCGCCGCTTCGGCAACGCGCCGGTCACCGTCGCCGCCGGGGTGCTCATCTCGCTGGGCGTCGCGTTGCCCCCGCTGGCCGGCTCGGCGCTCGCCCTCGGTCTGCTGCTCCTCGTCTTCGGCAGCGCGTACGGGGCCGTCAACGTCGCCATGAACAGCGCCGCCGTGGACCTGGTGGCGGCGCTGCGCCGGCCCGTCATGCCCGCCTTCCACGCGGCTTTCAGCCTCGGCGGGATGCTGGGGGCCGGGCTGGGCGGCCTGCTGGCGGGCCGGCTGACCGTGGGGCGGCACCTGACGCTGCTCGCCGTGGCCGGGCTGCTCGTCACCGCCGTGGCCGGGCGGACCCTGCTGCGTCACCCGCTGCCGCCGGCGGCGGCCGGGCGGACCACGCGGGAGCCGGGGACCGCCGCACGGCACTCCCCGGCGCGCGGCGACGCCCCGGCGGGCCGGCATCCGCGCGGCACCGTCGCCGTGCTCGGCCTGATCGCCCTGTGCACCGCCTACGGGGAGGGCGCGCTGGCCGACTGGAGCGCCCTGCACCTGACCGAGGACCTGGGCGCCGGCCCGGGGGTGGCCGCCGCGGGCTACTCGGTCTTCGCCCTGGCCATGACCGCCGGACGGCTGAGCGGCACGGCACTGGTGCACCGGCTGGGCGAGGTACGGACCCTGGTCGGCGGGGGCCTCACCGCGGCCTGCGGCATGCTGCTGGGCTCGCTGGCGCCCACCGTGTGGGCCGCGCTGGCCGGGTTCGTGGTCACCGGCTTCGGACTGGCGAACATCTTCCCGGTCGCCATCGGACGCGCCGGTGCGCTGGCCGGACCGCGCGGTGTCGCGGCCGCCTCGACGCTCGGGTACGGCGGCATGCTGCTGGGGCCGGTCGCGATCGGCTTCCTGGCCGAGGGGACCTCGCTGCCGCGGGCGCTGACCTCGGTGGCCGCGCTCGCGGCCGTCGCCGCCACCGTGGCCTGGGCCGCCCGGCACTCCCTCCGCGGGGACGGAGCCCGTGCGTCCGCAGGCCGGGCTGTCGGTGGCCGGTGACACAATCGCCGCCATGAAGATCTCCCGGCACATCGAGACACTGGAGCATGAGGGCGCGGCGCTGCTCGCGGCCGCGGAGCGCGCGGGCCCGGACGCCGAGGTGCCCACCTGCCCCGGCTGGCGGGTGCGGGACCTGCTGCTGCACACGGGCAACGTGCACCGCTGGGCGGCCGGTTATGTCACCGGTGGGCGCACGGACCCGGCACCCATAGGCACCGAGACGGCGCCGGACGAGAAGCTCGCCGCGTGGTTCCGCACCGGGCACGGGCGGCTGACGGAGGGTCTGCGGGCGGCCGAGGACGCCCTGGAGTGCTGGTCGTTCCTGCCCGGCTCCGCCTCCCCGCGGGCTTTCTGGGCGCGCCGGCAGGCGCACGAGACGGCGGTGCACCGGGCCGATGCCGAGCTGGCGGCCGGGGCGGAGCTCTCCCCCGTGGCGCCGGAGTTCGCGGCGGACGGCGTCGACGAGCTGCTCACCGGCTTCCACGCGCGCCGCCGCAGCCGGGTCCGCAGCGACCGGGAGCAGGTGCTGGCGGTGCAGGCGCCGGACGTGCCGGGAGCGGCCTGGACGGTCCGTATCGGCGCCGAGCCGCCGCGGACCACCCGGGGGCTTCCGGAAGAGTACGACTGCCGGGTGAGCGGTCCCGCCGCCACCGTCTATCTGGCCCTGTGGAACCGGCTGCCGTACGGCGACGGGCTGGTGATCGACGGCGACGCCTCGGTGGCGACGCTCTGGCAGACGCACTCCGCGATCGTCTGACCGCGGGCCCCCTCGGGGCTACCGGTCGGTAACATCCATGGTAGCCTCGGTCCATGCCGAAACTGCTCTCCACCCCGCGAGGCCTGCGGCTGGCCATGAGCTGGTGGCCGCCGTACCGCTGCGCGGGGATCAAGGTGCTGCACATCGCCGAGGACTGGAGCAGCGCACGGGTCCGGCTCCGGCTCGGCCGCCTCAACCGCAACTACTTCGGCACCCACTTCGGCGGCTCGCTGTACTCGATGATCGACCCGTTCTGGGCGCTGCTGGTTCTGCACCGCCTGGGCCAGGGGTACATCGTGTGGGACAAGGCGGCGGAGATCGAGTACGTCTCGCCCGGCCGGGGCGACGTGTTCGCCGATTTCAAACTGACCGAGGACCGGCTGGACGAGATCCGCGCCGCGACCGCGGACGGGGAGAAGGCGCTGCCCTGGTTCGACACGCAGGTGACCGGCGCCGACGGCACGGTCGTCGCCCGGGTGCGCAAGCAGCTCTACGTCAAGCGCGGGACCCCGGGGGCGCACCGGCCGTCCTGACCGGCGCCCCGCCGGCGCGTGCGGCCGCCGGGCCGGCCGGGCCCGGCACGGCTCCGGCCTGCGGGCCGGTGCCCAGCATCCGGGCCAGCACCGCGCGCTGCACGGGCAGCGCCTCCGCGTACCGCTCGCGGCCGGCCTCGGTGAGGCCCACCCGCACCCCGCGCCGGTCCTCGCGACACGTCCCCCGGCTGACCAGGCCGTGCCGCTCCAGCCGGGCGACCAGCCGGGACAGGGCGCTCTGGCTCAGGTGGACCCGGGCCGCGAGCTCCTGCACGCGGTAGGCACCGCCGCCGCCCCGCGCGCCGCCCTGGGCCAGCACCTCGAGTACCTCGAAGTCGCTGGCGCCGAGTCCGTACGGATGCAGCGCGCGGTCGAGCGCGGAGAGGGTGCGCGCATGCAGCGCGAGCGTCTGCCGCCAGCGCCGCACCACGGCCTGCTCCGCGTCGGCCCGGTCCATGCTCCGCACGCTACCAGGGGCCCGGCGCGCCATGCGCGCGCTCCGGAACGGGCCGTGCACCGGCCGCCCCGTGCCCGGACGGGCACGGGACCGGGCACGGGGCCGGGCGCGGCCCGCCGGCTCCGGAGGGCCCGGGGCGGGACCCCGCCGTCAGCCGAGCCAGCCCGGGCGCACCAGCCCGGACTCGTAGGCCAGCACGACCAGTTGGGCCCGGTCGCGGGCGCCCAGCTTCACCATCGTCCGGCTGACATGCGTCTTGGCGGTGAGCGGCGAGACGACCAGCCGCCGGGCGATCTCCTCGTTGGACAGCCCCATCCCCACCAGGGCCAGAACCTCCCGCTCGCGCTCGGTCAGCCCGCCGAGGGAGGCGGCGGCCGCGGGCTCCTTGGACCGGGCCGCGAACTCGGCGATCAGCCGGCGCGTCACCCCGGGCGACAGCAGCGCGTCCCCGGCCACCACCGCCCGTACCGCGCGCACCAGTTCCTCCGGCTCGGTGTCCTTGACGAGGAAGCCGGAGGCACCGGACCGGATCGCCTCGAAGACGTACTCGTCGAGTTCGAAGGTCGTCAGCATCACCACCCGGACCGCGTCCAGCTCCGGGTCCCCGGTGATCCGGCGGGTCGCGGCCAGCCCGTCCAGCTCCGGCATCCGGATGTCCATCAGGACCAGGTCCGGGCGGAGCGCACGGACCAGGGCCAGCGCCTCCTCGCCGTCAGCCGCCTCGCCGGCCACCTCGATGCCGGGCTGCGCGTCGAGCAGGGCGCGGAACCCGGCCCGTACGAGCGACTGGTCGTCCGCCAGCAGTACCCGGATCACGGCGCCTCCCTCTGCGGTGTGCCGGTCACCGTACCGGCGCCGCCCAGCGGCAGCAGGGCGCGGACCCGGAAACCGCCGCCGGGTCGCGGGCCGGCCTCCACCGTGCCGCCGAGGCCTGCGGCACGTTCCCGCATCCCCGTCAGCCCGTTGCCGCCGCCGGGCGCGTCCGCCGCCTTGCCGGGCCCTTCGTCGTCCACCCGGATCTCCAGCCGGTCCGCCGCGTACCGCAGCAGCACCTCGGCGCGGCGGGCGGCGGAGTGCCGGACCACGTTGGTCAGCGCCTCCTGGACGATCCGGAAGGCCGCCAGCTCGGCGCCGGGCGGCAGCGGGACGGGGTCGCCCTCGGTACGGGTCTCCACCCGCAGGCCGGCCCGTGCCGCCTGGGCGGCCAGTTCGGGGAGCCGGCCGAGGCCCGGGGCCGGCGCCCGCGGGGCCTCGCCGGGGGTGCGCAGTGTGCCCAGGACCTGGCGGACCTCGCCGAGAGCCTCCTTGCTGGCCGACTTGATGGTGGTCAGCGCCGTACGGGCCTGCTCGGGGTCGGAGTCGAGCAGCGCCAGTCCCATGCCCGCCTGCACGTTGATCACGGAGATGCTGTGCGCCAGGACGTCGTGCAGCTCCCGGGCGATGCGCAGCCGCTCCTCGTCCACCCGGCGACGCTCCGCCGCGGCCTCCTCCTCCCGCCGGCGGGCCCACTGCTCCCGGCGGACGCGCACCAGTTCGGCCGCCGCGGCCAGCGCGAGGAGCCAGGCGGTGGGGGCGACGGCCGCGCCCCAGGAGAACGTGTCCCCGCCGGGCGGCAGCCAGCGGTACAGCCACAGCCCCGCCAGGGCCTGCCCGGACCAGAGCAGCAGCAGCCCGGCCCAGGCGGCCCCCCGGCGCCCGGCCGGCACGGCGGAGAACGTGGCGACGACGACGCAGAGATAGACCGGCCCGTAGGCGTATCCGGCCACGACGTAGGCGGTGACCGCCGCCGCCGTACCGAGGGCCGCCACGGCGGGCCACCGCCGGCGCACCAGCAGGAAGGCGACGGCGAGAAGGAGCAGGGCGCGGGAGAGCGTGTCCATGCCCACCCGCTCCGGCTGGCCCTGCGCGGCGAAGTGGGAACCGGCGAGAACCACCACCGCGAGCACCGCGGTGGACGGCCAAGGCCACCGGGGCGCCGGTGGCCGGGAGCCCGGTGGGCCGGGCGGCGGGCCGGAGAGCACCGCACGGAGCTGCGCCGCGAGCCCGGCCGGCACCGGAAGAGGCAGCCGCTCGGCGGCACGCCGGGGCAGGCGGGCGAGCCGGGGCCGCCCGGGCCGGAGCGGCGGGTCCGGGTCGCCGCCGGGAGCGCGGCGCGGAGGGGCGGGGGTCATGCGGCTCACGCTAGCCCCGCGATGCCTTCCGCGACGTCCGCCGCGGGCGGTGCCCGCGCCTACTCCCGCGGCAGTAGCCGCCGACCGGGGCCCCGGCGTGCCACACACTCCGTGGTGCTGCGCGCCCATCGGCGGCGGTGGGACTGGGAGGTCGCACGGTTCACGGACGGGTCACCGCGACCTCGCCGGAGGACGCACTGCGCCGGGCGCCGGAGCGCTGCCCGGTCTTCCGGACCGAGCCGGTCACTCCTCCGCCGGAACCGCGGCAGCGTCGGCCGGGGCGCCCGCCCGCTGCGGCCGGTCCAGCGCGTCCAGCGCGCGCCGGGCCACCGGGTGGGTCCGCACGATCTCGGCCAGAGTGGTGGTGCCGCGGGTGATCCGCGCGAAGACGTTCCAGGCCGGGCGGAAGCCGGTGAGGGCCGCGTGCAGCAGCCCGGGGCGGCGGGAGAAGACCGCGAGCATCCGTCTCCCGACCCCCATCTCCACGCCGAGACCGGCCTTCACGGCGAAGGTGTAGTTGAGCGCCTGCCGACGGGCGTCCACCGCGTCGTGCGCCTCGGCTATCCGCACCGCCCACTCCCCCGCCAGCCGGCCGGAACGCAGCGCGAAGGAGATTCCCTCCCGCGTCCACGGCTCCAGCAGCCCGGCCGCGTCGCCGCAGACCAGCACACGCCCCCGGGAGAGCGGCGAGTCCTCCGCCCGGCAGCGGGTGAGATGTCCCGAGGAGACGCTCGGCTCGAAACCGGCCAGCCCGAGCCGGGCGACGAAGTCGTCCAGGTAGCGCTTGGTCGCCGCGCCCTCCCCCCGCGCGGAGATCACCCCGACGGTCAGCGTGCCGTCCTTCGGGAACACCCAGCCGTAGCTGCCGGGCAGCGGACCCCAGTCGATGAGCACCCGGCCGGCCCAGTCCTCGGCGACGCTGTCCGGCACCGGGATCTCCGCCTCCAGGCCGAGATCCACCTGATCCAGCTTCACCCCGACATGCGCGCCTATCCGGCTGGCACTCCCGTCGGCGCCGACGACCGCGCGGGCGAGCACCGGCTCCTCGTCGCCCGAGAGGACCACCGCGACCGTCCGCCGGTCCGGAACCGCGGGCCCGTGCTGCTCGACCCGGGTGACGGTGACGCCCGTCCGCACCTCGGCGCCCGCCTGCACCGCCGACTCCACCAGCGCGTGGTCGAACTCCGGCCGGTTCAGCAGCCCGAAGAGCATCCGCCGGGAGCGGCGGGTACGGGCCAGCCGGCCGTTCAGGGAGAAGGTCACCGCGTGCACCCGCTCCCGCAGCGGCAGCTCGAAGCCCGGCGGCAGCGCGTCCCGGGAAGGGCCGATGATGCCGCCGCCGCAGGTCTTGTAGCGCGGCAGCTCCGCCTTCTCCAGCAGCAGCACCCGCCGCCCGGCGACAGCGGCGGCATAGGCGGCCGACGCCCCCGCGGGGCCGGCCCCCACGACGACGACGTCCCACACGGTCCGCTCCGGCTCGGTGTCCCCGGCTGCGTGCTCGCTGCTCACGATGTGTTTCCGCTCCGCTCGTCGCTGGCTTGACGTCCGCGACGGCATCCTACGGCCCTGGCCCGAGGGGGCGCTGTGGGAGGATCGGCCGCGACCCGGGCGTACCCACCCCGTGCGCCCTCCCCGACACCGCGCCCACAAGGAGCGTTCCCATGCCGCAGAGCCCCCTCGCCGCCACCATCGCCGGGCTGATGCCGCGGGCCCGGGAGGAGCTGGCCGAGCTGGTGGCCTTCCGGTCCGTGGCGGACCCCGCGCAGTTCCCGCGCAGCGAGTGCGAGGCGGCGGCCGGCTGGGTGGCCCGCGCACTCCGCGCGGAGGGCTTCGCCGACGTGGCGGTGCTCGACACCCCGGACGGCACCCAGTCCGTCTACGGTCACCTGCCCGGCCCGGAGGGCGCGCCGACGGTGCTGCTCTACGCCCACTACGACGTGCAGCCGCCGCTGAACGAGGACGCCTGGCTCTCACCGCCGTTCGAGCTCACCGAGCGCGACGGCCGCTGGTACGGGCGCGGCACCGCCGACTGCAAGGGCGGCCTGGTGATGCACCTGCTGGCGCTGCGCGCGCTGAAGGAGAACGGCGGCGTGCCGGTCGGCGTGAAGGTGATCGCGGAGGGTTCCGAGGAGCAGGGCACCGGCGGGCTGGAGCGGTACGCCGAGGCGCACCCGGACCTCCTCGCGGCCGACGCGGTGGTGATCGGCGACGCGGGAAACTTCCGGGCCGGGCTGCCGACCGTGACCGCCACTCTGCGCGGGATGACGCTGCTGCGGGTGCGGGTGGAGACGCTGGCGGGCAACCTGCACTCGGGCCAGTTCGGCGGCGCCGCACCGGACGCGCTGGCGGCGCTCATCCGGCTGCTCGACTCGCTGCGCGCGGAGGACGGCTCGACGGTGATCGACGGGCTGGAGCCGGACGCCTCCTGGGAGGGTCTGCAGTACCCGGAGGAGGACTTCCGCCGGGACGCCGGGGTGCTCGACGGCGTACGGCTCATCGGCTCCGGCACGGTCTCGGACCGCATCTGGGCGCGCCCCGCGGTGACGGTGCTGGGCATCGACTGCCCGCCGGTGGTGGGAGCCACGGCGTCCGTGCAGGCGAGCGCCCGGGCGCTGATCAGCCTGCGGGTACCGCCGGGCACGGACGCCGCCGAGGCCACCGGGCTGCTCCGGGCTCACCTGGAGTCCCGGGTGCCGTGGGGCGCCCGCCTCGACCTCGAGCAGGTGGGCCAGGGCCAGCCCTTCCGGGCCGACACCGGCAGCCCGGCGTACGCGGCGATGGCCGAGGCGATGCGGGAGGCGTACGACGGCGCCGGCATGGCGGTCGCCGGGCAGGGCGGCTCGATCCCGCTGTGCAACACCCTGGCCTCGCTCTATCCGGAAGCCGAGATCCTGCTCATCGGGCTGAGCGAGCCGGAGGCGCAGATCCACGCCGTGAACGAGAGCGTCTCCCCGCGCGAACTGGAGTCGCTGGCGCTGACCGAGGCGCTCTTCCTCCGCCGGTTCGCGACGGCCGCGGAGGGCTGAGGCGGGCCGCCGGTCCGGGGCACGGGCGGCCCGCCCCTGTACGGCCGTGACCGGAGCCGGTCAGCGCACCGCGGTGAGCCGGGCGAAGGCGACCACGTTGGCGCCGTAGCCGCCCTCCGCGGTGTAGCGGCCGCCGCAGGTGATCACCCGCAGCTCGGCCCGGCGGGTGTCCCGGTACACGTGCGCCGTGGGGAAGCGGTCCTTGGGGTGCAGCTCGACGCCGTAGACGGTGAAGACCGCGGTGCGCCCGTCCGCCCGGACGACCTCGACGGTACGGCCCTTGCGCAGGGCCCCGAGCTCGTAGAAGACGGCGGGCCCGCGGTCGTTGTCGACGTGCCCGACCAGCACGGCGGTGCCGCGGGCGCCGGGAGGCGCCGCGCCCCGGTACCAGCCGGCGAGGTTCGCGCGGTCCGCGGGCGGCACCTCCAGCCACCCCCGGTCGTCGAGGCCCACCGGGGTGACGGGGGCGTCCACCCCGATCGCGGGGATGCGCACCCGCTGCGGCCGGGCCGCGGGCAGCGGCTCGGCGTCGGGTGCCGGGGCCGCGTCCCGGCGCCCGTCCGGGGGTCCGCTGCGCCGTCCCGCGGGCTCCCGCCCGCCGGCCGTGCGGTCCTCCGCGGTGCGGGCGGCGGCCGCGTCCGGGACCGGCGGTCCGGGGCCCTCCTCGGTGCCGGCGCGTATCAGGGCCAGCCCGAACACGAAGGCGAAGGCGATCAGCCCCACCGCGAACCGGCCGCCGGGGCTGCCCGGGCCGTGCGGGCGGGAGCCGTGGTGCATGGGCGCCCTCCTCGCGGTGTCCGGCGGATCCCTCCCCGCGACGGGGAGGGGCGGCCACCGTCACGCTAGGCCGGGCCCGCGGGAGTCGCGATCCGGGTGCGTCCGCTCAGCGTACGGGCCGCCACGCGCCGGCGCGTGGCGGCACGCGTGCCACGGGCCTCGCGCGGCCTCCGCCCCGGGGGCGACCGCTCAGCGGCCCACCGGGACGCCCGACTCCAGATTGAGCGTGGTCCCCAGCTCCCGGGCTCGCAGCGCCCACCTGAGGCGGCGGTGGCGCACCGGCGGGAGCAGCCCGGCGGCCTCCGCCTCGGAGGCGAAGCGCCAGTCGCGCAGCTCCTCGGCGGGGAGCAGCAGTTCCGCCGCACGGGCGGCCTCCAGCCGCCCGCCGTCGAAGAGGAGGCGGAGGCCGCCGAAGCCGCGGTCGCCCGGGGGTTCCCAGTCGACCAGCAGCAGCCGGGGGGCGGTGGCGAGTTCGATGCCCAGCTCCTCGGCGACCTCGCGCATCCCGGCACGGGCGGGCGGTTCGCCGGGCTCCACCACTCCGCCGGGGAACTCCCATCCGGCCTTGTAGGTCGGGTCCACCAGCAGCACCCGGTCGTCCTCGTCGAAGAGCAGCACGCCGGCGGCCAGGGTCTCCGCGGACGGCTCCGGGGTCTGCACGATGGGGCAGGCGCCCGCGCCGCCGTGCACGGCGTCCCGGATCCGTTCGGCGGTCTGCCGCGGTGTCAGCCCGGTGGTGTCCACGGTGTGCGCGTCCGCGGTGATCCAGGGCAGCGCGGCCGCGTAGTCGGGCAGCCGGGACAGGCGCCAGGAACGGTCGGCGCCGGCGTCCGCGGCGGCCCGCTGGGCTATCCGGTCACGGAGGACCGGTTCCGCGGTGTGCAGCAGAACGTGCAGTACGGGTATGCGGCGGGCGGCGAGCGCCCCGAATATCTCGTCCCGGTATTCCTGGCGGAGCAGGGTCATCGGCGTGACCAGCGGGCCGGGGACCTCGGTGAGCAGCGCGGCCGCGGCGTCCGCGGCCAGCCGTCGCCAGGAGGGCAGCTCCTGGACGTCGTCGAGCTGGGCCGTGCGCTCCTTGGGCAGCATGCCGCGCAGGCCCGCGCCGAGCAGCTCCGGGTCGTAGAGCGTGCTCCCGGGGAGCAGGTCCAGCAGTTCGTACGCCGCAGTGGTCTTGCCTGCGCCGAAGGCGCCGTTCAACCAGACGATCACGCTTCCCCCTCATCGTCGCCCCCCGTTTCAGTTGCCCGCTCCACCCGGTCCCGGAAACGCGCCGGGGAGCCGCCCGCGCGTACGCGCCGGGGCGGGCGCCCCGTGGCGCCCGCGCCCACCGGAGTGGGCGGCGGGGGCACCACGGCGGCGGCGGGAGGCAGACACGAGGGTCAGGCGGCGGGTTCCGGCTCGGTACGGACCCGCTCCCGGCAGGCCGCCGCCGCGCCGATGAGCCCCGCGTCCGTGCCGGTCCGTGCCGGTTCGACGGTCACCCCGCGGACGAAGGACAGCGTGGCGAACTCGCCCAGGGCCCGGCGCAGCGGCCCGAACAGCACCTCACCGGCCCGGGCCACCCCGCCGCCGATCACCGCGGTCTCGATCTCCACCAGCCCGGCCGTGGCGGCGACGGCGGCGGCGAGCGCCCGGGCGGCGCGCTCGAAGGAGGCGAGCGCCACGGGATCGCCCTCCCGGGCGGCGGCGGCGACCGCGGCGGCGTCGGCCTCGGTGCCGGACGCGGGGCGCCAGCCGGCCGCCAGGGCACGGCGGACGATGCTCGGGCCGCTGGCGAGGCCCTCCACACAGCCGCGGCCGCCGCACGGGCACGGGGCGCCGTCCAGGTCGACACTGATGTGGCCGAGGTGCCCCGCGTTGCCGGTCGGTCCCGGGTACAGCCGTCCGTCGAGCACCAGTCCGCCGCCGACGCCGGTGGAGACGACCATGCACAGCGCACCGTCACGGCCGCGCGCGGCCCCCATCCAGTGCTCGGCGGCGGCGACGGCGACCCCGTCGCCGATCAGCGTCACGGGGAGGGAGCCGGTCCGCCGCCGCACGCCCTCGACCAGGGGGTGGTCCCGCCAGCCGGGGATGTTGACCGGGCTGACGGTGCCCGCCCGGGCGTCCACCGGGCCGGCGCTGCCGATGCCGACCGCGCGCACCCTCTCCCAGGCCGGTGCCGCCCGCAGCTCGTCCACCACCTCGAGCACCGCGGCCATCACACGGTCGCCGTGTTCCCGGGCCGGCGTGGGGCGCCGGGCGCGGTGGAACAGGCTGCCCCGCCCGTCGACCAGGGCGCCCGCGATCTTGGTGCCGCCGATGTCCAGGGCGGCGACGAGGTCGTTCTGCATGCGCGGGCGCTCTCCAGGGTGACGGTCCTCGGGACCGGAACGGGCACGGTCCGGGCAAGTCTCACAGGATTCTGACAACGTTGTCCAGCAACCGTTCCGGGCCTCGCCCGGGGCCGACTATGCTGCTCGTGCCCCTGGTACCGCGCGGTGATGCGCCCGCGAACGCAGAGAAGGACAGGACACCGTGCCCGACTCCGGACGCACCACGGCACGCGGGCACCGCCCGGACGGTGCCCGCTACGGCTCCCGGCCCACCATGAAGGACGTGGCGGCCCGGGCCGGCGTCGGGCTGAAAACCGTCTCCAGGGTGGTCAACGGCGAGCAGGGCGTCTCCCCGGAGACCGAGCAGCGGGTGCACGAGGCGATCACCGCGCTGGGCTTCCGCCGGAACGACAGCGCCCGCATCCTCCGCAAGGGCCGCACCGCGAGCATAGGTCTCGTCCTGGAGGACCTGGCCGACCCGTTCTACGCACCGCTGAGCCGGGCCGTGGAGGAGGTGGCACGGGCGCACGGCGCCCTGCTGATCAACGGCTCCAGCGCGGAGGACCCGGAGCGGGAGCGCGAGCTGGTGCTCGCGCTCTGCGCCCGCCGGGTGGACGGGCTGGTGATCGTCCCGGCCGGCCACGACCACCGCTATCTGGAACCGGAGATCGCGGCCGGCATGGCCACGGTCTTCGTGGACCGGCCGCCGGGCCGCCTCGACGCCGACGTGGTGCTCTCGGAGAACTTCGCGGGGGCCCGGGAGGGCGTGGCGCACCTGATCGCGCACGGCCACCGCAGAATCGGCTTCATCGGCGACCAGGCGCACATCCCGACCGCCGCCGAGCGACTGCGCGGCTACGAGGCCGCCATGACCGAGGCCGGGCTGCCGGTCCTCCCCGGCTGGGTGGCGCCCGGCTCCACCGACGCCGCCCGGGTACGGGCGGACGCGACCCGGATGCTCGCCGGCGACGCCCCGGTCACGGCGCTCTTCACGGGTAACAACCGGGTCACCGTGACGGCCGTCCGGGTGCTGGCCGGGCATGCGCACCCGGTGGCCCTGGTGGGCTTCGACGACTTCGAGCTGGCGGACCTGCTGTCGCCGCCGGTCTCAGTGGTCGCCCAGGACCCGGCCCAGCTCGGGCGTACGGCGGCCGAGCTGCTGTTCCGGCGGCTGGAAGGCGCCGGCGACGCGCCCCGCCGGGTGGCGCTGCCGACCCGGCTGATCCCCCGCGGCTCGGGAGAGCTGCCGCCCGTGGGCGATCCGGACGTGCGCACGGCCGCGTGGTAGGGCCCACCGGGTCGCACCCTCGCCGTACGGACGGCCCCGCCCGCCCGTGCCGCCGGCGGGCCCCTCCGCCCGGCGGCCACCGGGCCACCCGGATCAGGCGCGCCCGGCCAGCCGGTCCAGGTCGGCCCGGGTCATCCCGGTGAGCCGGGCGACCTCCGCGACGTCGAGCGCGCCGCAGTCCAGGCCGCGCAGCAGATGGCCGCTGAGCGCCCGGGCGGTGGCGGGCTCGTCCAGCACGTCGCCGCCCGCGCGGGCCGCGTAGGCGGCGAGCCGCCCGGCGACCTGTTCCAGGCCCTCCCGGTAGAAGGCGTAGACGGCCGCGTAGCGGGTCGGCAGGTGCCCCGGGTGCATGTCCCACCCCTGGTAGTACGCCCGCGCGAGGGAACGGCGCACCAGCCCGTGGTGCAGCCGCCAGGCCTCGTGGACCCGCTCCCGCGGCCCCACCGGCAGCACGTTGGTCGACCCGTCGGAGAGCCGGACCCCCGTGCCGGCCGCGGCCACCTGCATCACGGCCTTCGCGTGGTCCGCGGCGGGATGGTCCATGGCCTGGTGGGCCGCGCTCACCCCGCACGCCGCGCTGTAGTCGAAGGTGCCGTAGTGCAGCGCGGTGGCCCGTCCCCCGGCGGCGTCGATCATCCGGGCGACGGTGGCGCGGCCGTCGGCCCCCAGGATCGACTGGGTGGTCTCGATCTGGATCTCGAAGCCGATCCGCCTCGCCGGCAGGCCGTGCGCCCGCTCGAAGGCGTCACACAACCGCGCCATCGCGGTCACCTGCTCCGCGTAGGTGACCTTGGGCAGCGTGAGGACGAGCCCGCCGGGCAGCCCGCCGGCCTCCTCCAGCAGGCCGGTGAGGAAGACGTCGAGAGTGCGGATGCCGCGGTCCCGGACGTCCGCCTCCAGGCACTTCATGCGGATGCCCAGGCGCAGCGGCACGGGTCCCTCCGCGTCCTTCCCCAGGGCGCCCGCCACGAGGCGCGCGGCGCGGGCGGCCGCGGCGTCCTCCTCGGCGTCCGGGCGTGGCCCGTACCCGTCCTCGAAGTCGATACGCAGGTCCTCCACCGGCTCCCGCGCGAGCTTCGCGCGGACCCGCTCGTACACCTGCGCGGCCTGGTCCTCCGGAAGTCCCACGGCGGAGGCGAAGGCGCCGGCGTCCGGGGCGTGCTCGTCGAGCAGGGCGAGCGCCTGCTCGCCCCACTCGCGCACGGTGGCGGGCGTCACCACGTCACCGGGGACGTAGACGGTGTGCACCGGCTGGCGGGTGCCCGGATCACCGGGGTACCGGCGGGCGAGCTCGGCGTCCACGCCGGCGAGGGACGCGCCGATCCGTTCCCGTACGGACTCCGCGAAGGTGGTCGGCACTGTGGCGCCCTGGCTCATCTGCCCCGCTCCTCTGCTCCGTGCGCGACCCGCGCTCGAATCAACAAAACGTTGAACTTCCTGGCGGAAGCTACTGCCCCGGCGCGCAGAGGGTCAAGGGTCAGGGCCGCGCCGCGGGCCCCGGACGCGGCACGGCCCGGGACCCGCACCGCGCGTGCGGGTCCCGGGCCGTGCCGGGGCGAGGGAGGCGGTTCAGCCCTTGCGGGTGTGGACTTCCTGGGTGAGCTGGGGCAGGACCTCGAAGAGG
>NZ_JACYHE010000033.1 GCF_021696945.1 Streptomyces sp. JJ36 | reverse complement strand
CGGGCCAGCTCCGCGGCGAGCGCGGTGCGTTCGCGCTGGAGCGCCTCGCGGCGGGAGGCGCGGGCAGCGGCGCGCCGCTCGGCCTCGCGCTGTGCGGCGAGCCGCCGGGCGTGCTCGCGTTCGGCGTGGTCCAGCGCCTCCCGGGCCGCGTGGCCGCCGGCCGCGGCGGAGCGTGCCGCCGCATGGGCGGCCTCGAGCTCCCGGACGGACTCGGCGAGTTCCGGCACGCCGTCCTCGCCGGACTCCGCGCGGGCGGCCGTGAGCTGCTCGCGCAGGGAGTCGCGGCGGCGTCCGGCCTCCTCGCGTCCGGCCTCGGCGGCGCGGTGCCGCTCCAGCGCCGCCTCCTCGGTACGCCGGTCCACGTGGCCGGCGTCCGGGCGTGCCGGGGCGGGGTGCTCGGTTGCGCCGCAGACGGCGCAGGGCGCGCCGTCCCGCAGGCCGGCGGCGAGTTCGGCGGCGATGCCGCGGAGCCGCCGGTCCTTCAGTTCCAGCCAGTGGTCCCGGGCCGCGGCGGCCTGCTCGCGGGCGCGCAGCGCCTCCTCGGCGGCGCCGGCCGCCTCGTCGGCGAGTGTGTCCCGGCGCCGGGCGGCGGCCAGCCGCCGCCGGACGGGGTCGAGCCGGGCGGCGAGCTGCTCGGCGCGGGTCGCGGCCTCCTGGGCCTCCTCGACGCGCCTCCGGTGGGCGTGGTGGGTCTCCTCCCAGCCGGACAGCCAGGCGGCGGTCTCCTCCTGAGCCTCCTCCTCCGCGCCTGCGTCCCGGTCCAGCGCGGCGAGCTCGCCGTCGATCTCCGCGCCGCGGCGCTCGGCGCGGCGGGCGGCCTCGAGGCCGCCGAGCTCCTGTCGCGTCCGGTGCTCCAGCGCGGTGAGCTCGGCGGGGACGAGCCCCGACTCCTCCTCCGGGAGCGCGGCACGCCGCTCGGCCTCGGCGGCGGCGTGCCGGTCGTGTTCGGCGGCCGCGGCGTCCCGCAGCGCGAGCACGGGGGCGACGGCGTGGGCGGCGCGGGCGCGCTCCAGCCGCCGCGCGGTCTCCCGGCGGCGTCCTGCCTCGGCGGCCAGTGCGTCCGCGCGGCGGCGGGCGTCGGCGAAGCGCTGCTGGAGCCGCTCGGTCTCCCGGGCGTCCTCGAGGTGGCGGAGCGCCCGGGCGTGCCGCTGCTCGGCGGTGCGGCAGGCGAGGGCGGCGATGTCGTACCGCTCCCGGGCGGCGGCGCGGGCGAGGGCCGCCCGGGTCAGCACGGACTCGGGCGGTCCGGGCCCGTCGGCGGACGGGGACCCGCCACGCTGGTCGGGTACGGCGCGGGTACGGCCGTCGGCGGGTGCACCGGGCGCCGGGGCGTCCCCGGACTGCGGCCCGGCGGCCTGGCGGATGCGGTGGGCGAGCCCGTGCAGGGCGTCGTCCCCGCTGCGCACGGCTTCCTGGGCGTCCCGGCGCATGCGGGCGAGCTGCTCCTCCACCGCGGCGAACCGGCCGGTGTCGAAGAGCCGCCCGAGCAGCTTGGCGCGTTCCTCGGCACCCGCGCGCAGGAAACGGGAGAAGTCTCCCTGAGGGAGCAGCACCACCTGGCAGAACTGCTCGCGGCTCATGCCGAGCAGGCCGCCGATCTCCTCGCCGATCTCCTGGTGGGAACGGCTGAGCCCGCGCCACGCCCGGCCGGTCGTGTCGTACTCCCGCAGTTCCGCGTGGGCGCGCTCGCGGGTGAGCCCGGTGCCCGTGCGCTTGGGCCGGAGCTGGTCGGGGCGGCGGGTGAGCTCCAGCCTGCGGCCGGCGACGGTCAGTTCCAGCACCACCTCGGTCAGGGTGTGCGGGTCGGCGTGGTGGCTGCGGAGGGTGCCGCCGGGCTGCTGCCGGGCGCCGGGCACGCCGCCGTAGAGGGCGAAGCAGACGGCGTCCAGGACGGACGTCTTCCCGGCGCCGGTCGCGCCGTGCAGCAGGAAGACCCCGGCGGCGGTGAGGGCGTCGAAGTCGACGTGCTGGGTGCCGCGGAACGGGCCGAAGGCGGTGACGGAGAGGCGGTGGAGTCTCATCACACCGCCTCTTCCGCGGTCTCCTCGGCGCGGGCGGCGTCCAGGGCGTGGCTCAGCAGCGTGCGCTCGGCCGGGTCCGCGGCGCGTCCGGTGCGGACGTGGCCGACGAAGTCCTCGGCGATCTGCTGCTCGGAGCGGCCACGCAGCCGGGCGCCGTAGCCCGTCTCGTGCCGGCCGGGGACCGGGTCGGGGTCGAAGACGAGGCTGACGATGTGCGGGAAGCGCCGGGCGAGCCGGGCCATGGGCTCGGCGGGGCGGGACGGGTCGGTGAGCGTGGCCTCCACCCAGGAGTCCTCGTGCACGGCGTGCTCCGGTTTCTCCAGCAGCTCCTCCAGGGGGCCGCGGAGGCGGGCGAGGGGGCGGGGCACCGGGCAGTCGACGCGCTCGGCCGACACGCCGCCGTCGGCACCGAGGTCGACGAGCCAGCAGGACTTCCGGTGCCCGGCCTCGGAGAAGGAGTACGCCAGCGGGGAGCCGGAGTAGCGCACGCGCGGGGAGAGCGTCTGGCAGCCGTGCAGGTGGCCGAGGGCGGCGTAGTCCACGCCGGCGAAGACGGCGGCGGGCACGGAGGCGACGCCGCCGACGGTGATGTCCCGTTCGCTGTCGGAGACTTCGCCCCCGGTGACGAACGCGTGTGCGAGCACCACCGAGCGGGTGCCCGGGGCCCGCCCGGCGAGATCGGCGCGTACCCGGTCCATGGCGGCGCCCAGCACGGCGGCGTGGCTGCGCTGCTCCGCCCCCAGCTCCGTCTGCACCAGGGCGGGTTCCAGATACGGCAGGCCGTAGCAGGCGATGTCGCCGTGCTCGTCGGAGAGGACCACCGGGGTGCCGCATCCGGCGGGGTCCGTCCGCAGATGGACGCCGGCCCGGTCCAGCAGCCCGGAGCCCACGCCGAGGCGCCGGGCGGAGTCGTGGTTCCCGGAGATCATCACGGTGGGGACGCCGAGGGCGGCCAGCCGGTGCAGCGCCTCGTCGAACAGCTCGACGGCGGCGAGCGGCGGCACGGCACGGTCGTAGACGTCCCCGGCGACCAGCACCGCGTCCACCCGGTGCTCCTCCACGGTGGCGACGAGATGCCGCAGGAAGGCGCGTTGGGCCTCCAGCAGGCTGACCCGGTGGAAGCTGCGGCCCAGATGCCAGTCGGACGTGTGGAGCAGACGCATGGTCACCGACCCTAAGGGCGGCCACCGACAGCCCGCCCGGAGCCCGGCGCTCAGGGGGCGGCGGGCGGCTCGTAGGTCTCGCCGCCGAGGTCGAGGCGGGCGCTCCCGGAGGTGGCGTCCGCGAGCCAGGCGCGGAAGGTGTCCAGCTCCTCCTCGGGGAGGGCGAGTTCGAGGGTGACCTCGGCGCCGTAGCGGACCTCGCGGACCCGGCGGCCGGTGGCGCGCAGTTCGTTCTCCAGGCGCCCGGCCCGTGCGTGCCCGGCGGTGACCGTGGCGAGCCGGAGGCGGCGGCGGGTGACTGTGCCGAGGGCGTCGAGGGCGGCGCCGACCGCGCCGCCGTAGGCCCGGATGAGCCCGCCCGCGCCCAGCTTGGTGCCGCCGAACCAGCGGCTGACGACGGCGACCACGTACCGGGTCTCGCGGCGCAGCAGCATCTGGAGCATCGGGACGCCGGCGGTGCCGCCCGGCTCGCCGTCGTCGGAGGCGCGCTGCACGGCGCCGTCCGCGCCCAGCACGTAGGCCCAGCAGTGGTGGCTCGCGGTGGGGTGTGCGCGGCGGATGCGGGCGACGAAGTCCTGTGCCTCCTCCTCGGTGGCGGCGGGCGCGAGCGCGCAGCGGAACCGCGACCGGTTCACCTCCGTCTCGTGCACGCCCTCCGCGGCGACGGTCGCGTACCGGTCCGGCCCGTCGTGCCCGGGCGCCCGCGGCGGGTCCCGGTCCTGGTCGTCCCGCATGCCCGCAGCCTATGCGGCGGGCGCGGGAACGCGCCGGGCGGGTGGGCCGCGGGAACGCGCCGGGCGGGTGGGCGGGGAATGCACAGCGCGGATGGCGGGTTCGCACCGGCATGGACGTGGACCAGCGCACGGAAGACGAGACGGTACGGCGGATCCTCACCGGCGCCGGCGACACCTGGGCCGTGGTGGGCCTGTCGAACAACCGCGGGCGGGCCGCCCACGGGGTGGCCGGGGTGCTGCGGCGGTACGGCAAACGGGTGGTGCCGGTGCACCCGAGGGCCGAGACGGTCGGGGGCGAACCCGGGTACGCGCGGCTGGCGGACATCCCGTTCCCGGTGGACGTGGTGGACGTGTTCGTGAACACGCACCTGGCAGGCGCGGTGGCGGACGAGGCGGTGGCCGTGGGGGCGAAGGCCGTGTGGTTCCAGCTCGGCGTGGTGGACGAGGACGCGTACGCGCGCGTCCGGGCGGCCGGACTGGACATGGTGATGGACCGCTGCCCGGCCATCGACATCCCCCGGCTGGGGTGAGCCGGCCCGGTCCGCGCCAGGGGCCCCGTCAGACGCCCAGCCCGTCGACCACGGTGGCGCCGGGGAGCGAGGCCAGGGCCTTGCCGGGCAGGATGAGCTTGCCGCGGCGGCGCCCGCTGCCCACGAGCACCCAGGGCAGCCCGGCGACGGCGGCGTCCACCAGCAGCGGCCAGCCGACGGGCAGCCCGACCGGGGTGATGCCGCCGTACTCCATGCCGGTCTCGCCGACCGCGGTGTCCTGCGGGGCGAAGGACGCCTTGCGGGCGCCGAGCTCGCGGCGCACCGCCCCGTTGACGTCCAGCCGCGTGGTGGAGAGCACCAGGCAGGCGGCGAGGCTCCGCTCGCCGGCCCGCTTGGCCGCGACCACGACGCAGTTCGCGGAGGTCCCCAGCAGGTCGCGCCCGTAGGTCTCGACGAACACGGCGGTGTCCGCCCGGTCCGGGTCGGTGTCGACGTAGAGCACCTGGTCGGCGGGGACGGCGCCGCTCCAGTGGCGCACCGCCTCGGCCACCGGTCCGGTGAGCAGTTCGAGGCAGGCCGCGGCCGGGCGGGCGTCGGCGAAGTCTCCGATGGGGGCGCGCATGACGGCACGCTAGCAGGGGTTCAGCGGGGGGCCGGTACGGCGACCGCCATGGTCATCTCCACCGGCTCCGCCCCCTCGTTGCGGTAGCCGTGCGGGACGTGCGACTCGAAGCAGGCGGAGGTGCCGGCGGGCACCTCGTGAGTGGTGCCGTCGGCGGTAAGGGTGAGCACTCCGGCGGTCACGTGCACCAGTTCGGTGGTGCCCTGGGGGTGCGGGTCGGAGTCGCTGCCCTCGCCGGGCATCAGCCGCCAGGACCACAGCTCCAGCGGTCCGGGCGCCTCGGTGCCGGCGAGCAGGGTGCTGTGGCTGCCGGCGTCGGTCTGCCAGAGCCGTACCGCCTGTTCCTCGGGGACCAGTCGCACCTGGGGCTCGCGGTCGAAGTCGAGCAGGGTGGTGATGCTGACACCGAGCGCGTCGGCGACCTTGACCACCGTGCCGACGCTCGGGTTGGTGCGGGCCTGCTCGATCTGGATGAGCATGCCGCGGCTCACCCCGGCGCGGGCGGCGAGGGCGTCCAGGGTGAAGCCGCGTTCCTGCCGCCAGCGCTTGAGGTTGCGCGCGAGCGACTGCGTCAGGTGGTCGAGGTCCGTCACGTACTACCGCACCGTCCAATATTCTGTATGACAGGGCTCAACCTGCTGTACTACGGTGAGCTGGACTCAAGCGTTCACCACACTGTACTGCGAGGTGCCCTCATGACCGCAGCCCTGGCCCTGGCCACCAGTCTCCTGTGGGGCCTGGCCGACTTCGGCGGCGGGCTGCTCACCCGGCGGATGTCCGCGCTGACCGTGGTGGTCGTCTCCCAGACGCTCGCCGCGGCCGTCCTCGGCGCGGTGGTGGTGGCGACCGGCGGCTGGAGCGCCTGGGGGCCGCAGCTCTGGTTCGCCGTGGCCGCGGGCGTGGTCGGGCCGGTGGCGATGCTCGCCTTCTACAAGGCGCTCGCCCAGGGCCCGATGGGCGTGGTCTCGCCGCTGGCCTCCCTGGCGGTGTTGGTACCCGTGGGAGCGGGGCTGGCACTCGGCGAGCGGCCGGGCCGGCTGCAGGCCGTGGGCATCCTGGTCGCGGTGACCGGCGTGGTGCTGGCCGGGGGCCCGGAGCTGCGCGGCGCCCCGGTGCAGCGGCAGACGCTGCTGCTGACCCTGGTGTCCGCGTTCGGCTTCGGCGCGGTCATGGCCCTGATCGAGCACGCCTCCACCTCCATGACCGGGCTCTTCCTGGCGCTCTTCGTACAGCGGCTCTGCAACGTCGCGGTGGGCGGCGCCGCCCTGCTGACGCAGCAGCGGCGCGGCACGCCGGCGCTGCCGGACGGCGGCCGGGAGGCGCTGGTCGCGGCGGTGCCCGCGCTGGCCTTCGTCGGCCTGGCCGACGTGGCGGCCAACGGCACCTACATGGTGGCCGCGCAACACGGCCCGGTGACGGTCGCGGCGGTGCTCGCCTCGCTCTACCCCGTGGTCACCGCGCTGGCGGCGCGGGGCGTGCTCCGCGAGCGGCTCCGTGCGGTGCAGACCGCGGGCGCCGGGCTGGCCCTCTTCGGGACGGTGCTGCTGGCCTCCGGCTGAGGCTTCGCGGGCGCCCGTCTGCGCCCCCCGGGCTCCGTTTCCGGGCTCCCTACGCGCCGGGGGTCAGTACCGCCGCACCACGTACAGCAGCAGTGCGACGCCCTGGAGGGCGATCACGATCGCCAGCAGGATGCGCAGCGTGCGGTCGTTCACGTCGCTCCTCCTCGGCACGGCGGCACGGGCGCGGCGGGCTCCGGGCCGCGCCCGGCTCACTCCGGGGCGGCCGGGTCCACCGCACATTCTCCCAAGGCGAGCAGCTCGCGTGGGGTCACGCCGTCCGGGACCGGCACCGGGGGCGGAGTGCGCAGCGGCGGCCGCCAGCCCTCCCCGGGGTCCCAGCGCCGTACGACCCGGGCCGGCGCCCCCGCGACGACGGCGTGGTCCGGCACCTCGCCGCGGACCACGGAGCCGGCGGCGACGACCACGTTGCGCCCGAGCCGGGCGCCCGGCAGGATCACCGCGCCCGCCCCCAGCCAGCTCCCGGGGCCGATCTCCACCGGGGCGGTGCGCGGCCACTGCCGGCCGACGGGCGTGTGCGGATCGTCGTACGAGTGGTTGGTCGAGGTGATGTAGACGTACGGGCCGCAGAACACGTCGTCGCCCACCGTGATCGCGGTGTCGGCGATCACGTGGCTGCCGCGGCCCAGCACCACCCCGCTGCCCAGGCGCAGCACGGTCTCCGCTCCGAGGTCCAGGTCCGGCATCATCCCGGCGGTCAGCGTGACGTCCCGTCCGATGACGCAGTGGTCCCCCAGCTCGATCCACGGCGTCCCGAAGAGGGTGCCCTGGGGGAACGCCAGCCGGGTGCCCCGGCCGATGGCGCGGAAGGCGTACGCCCCGGGGTGCTCTGCGGTCACGGCGCCGTACCGCTCCGCCCGGCGCCAGAGGGCGTGCACGGCGCGGGACGCGAGCGCGGAGAACGCGTTGCTCAGCGGGGACACCCGGACACGGTAGCCGCGGCGGCGCGCGGCGCACCGGTGCGCCGCCTGTGATCTTCCCCCCAGCGAGGCGCCCGGCCGTCGTCACTCCCCCGGGGTCTCCCGGTGCAGCCGCGCCAGCTCCCGGTACATCTCCGCGTTCGCCGGGATGCCCGCTCGTTCCTCCGGGGTGAGCTCGCGCTTGATGCGGGCGGGGACACCCGCGACCAGGGAGCCCGGCGGTATGTGCAGCCCCTGCGGCACCAGCGCCTGCGCCGCTACCAGCGATCCTGCCCCCACGTGCGCGCCGTTGAGCACGGTCGCGCCCATGCCGATCAGCACCTCGTCCTCGACCGTACAGCCGTGCAGGACCGCGTTGTGCCCCACCGAGACCCCGTCCCCCACCGTCACGGGGTAGCCGGGGTCCACGTGGACCGTGCAGTTGTCCTGCACGTTGCTGTCGGCGCCCAGCACGATCGGCCCGCAGTCGCCGCGCAGCACCGTGTGGTACCAGATGCTCGACCCCGGCCCCAGGATCACCTCACCGACCACCACGGAGGTGGGGGCGGTGAAGGCCTGCGGGTCGAGCTTCGGCTCCCGGCCGCCCACGCCTCTGATGAACGCACCTTCCGCCATCGCCGTCTCCTCGCCTCGTCTCCCGGACCCGCGTCCGGGCACCGTATGCGATCGCCGGCCGCGGCGACCCGTCGGTACGCGTACCCGCGGCACCCCGGCTCAATGAACGGCCCGCCGCACCCGGGCCGGCGCCGGTGCCGCACAATGGCCCGGTGGACGACGAACCGGCACCCGTGAGCCGCGCCGTGGACGGCGGCACCGCCCGGCTCCTGCCCGATCTGGACCGGAAGCGCGCGTGGCTGCTCACCGTGGAGGGCGCGCCGCAGTCGTACGTCGATCTGGACGACCCCCGCTGTCTGGAGTTCGAGTACGCACAGCGGCTCGGCCACCTGCTGGACCTGGCCGGGCCGTCCGGTCCGCTCGACGTGCTGCACCTCGGGGGCGGGGGGCTGACGCTGCCGCGCTACGTCACCGCCACCCGCCCGGGCTCCCGGCAGCGGGTGGTGGAGGCGGACGAGGGCCTGCTGGACCTGGTGGCCGAGCTCCTGCCGCTCCCGCCCGCGAGCGGGATCGAGCTGCTGTGCGGGGACGCCCGCGCGGTGCTGGACACCGAGCCGGCGGGCTCGGCAGACGTGATCGTCGCCGACGTCTACGGCGGGGCGCGCGTCCCCGCCGGGATGACGACGGTGTCCTGCGCCCGTGCGGCGGACCGGGTGCTGCGGCCGGACGGGCTGTGGGCGGCCAACCTGGCCGACGCCGCGCCGTTCGCCTTCCTCGGCTCCCAGCTCGCGACGTTCGGCACCGTCTTCCGGCACCTCTGCGTGGTGGCCGAGCCGGCGGTGCTGCGCGGGCGCCGGTTCGGCAACATCCTGCTGCTCGCCGGGCAGCGGGAGCTTCCGCTGGGCGCCCTCGCCCGGCGCACCGCCGGGGACCCGTTCCCGGCCCGGGTGGTCCACGGCGCGGAACTCGACGGGCTCGCCGCGGACGCGCAGCCGGTGCGGGACGGCGCCGCGGTGCCCTCGCCTCAGCCGCCGGAGGGCGCGTTCTCCCTGGGCTCCCTCGGCCCCCCGGACTCCCCCGGCGCGCCCGGCTGAGCCCCGCCCGGGGCGGAATCCGGAGCCGGGTCCCGGCTCCGGCGCTCCAGCCGGCGTACGTCCGGCACGAGGAGCACCGCGGCGGTCAGCAGCACCACCAGCGCGGAGCACCCCCAGAGCGCCGCGGGCCGCCCGACCGCGGCGGCGACCGGTCCGGCGGCCGCCGTGGCGACCGGCACCAGGGCGATCGAGCCCAGCCAGTCGTAAGAGGAGACCCGGGAGAACTTCTCCTCCGGCACCTCCTGGTGCAGCGCCGACATCCAGGTCACGGCGAACACCTCGACACAGACCCCCGTCGTGAACATCACAGCCACCAGCGCGGCGGCGGACACCGGCACGGCCAGCGCAGCCGAGGGCAGGGCGAGCGGGAAGACGCTGAGCGCGCCGGCGAGCAGGATGCGGCGCGGCCGCCAGCGGGTCATCACCAGGGCACCGCCGACGGTCCCCGCGCCGAACGCGGCGAGTGCGAGCCCCCAGGGTCGCGCGCCCCCCAGGTGCTCCTCGGCCACCAGCGGCCCGTACACCGCCTCCGCGGCGGCGACCACCGCGTTGACGACGGCGAACTGCACCACCACGGACCACAGCCAGGGACGGCCCGTCACCTCCCGCCAGCCGTCGCGCAGGTCGGCGAGGAGACCCGCCCCGGGTCCCCGGCGCGGCATCCCGCTGAGGTCCAGGAACGCCCGCAGGGCTCCCGCGACGGCGAAGGCCGCGGCGTCCAGAGCGAGCACCCAGCCCGGACCGGCAGCGGCGACGAGCGCCCCGCCCAGCGCGGCGCCGCCGATGTGGGCGCCGTTCATCCCGACGCGGAAGACGGCGAAGGCACGGGCGGACTGCTCGGCGGTGACGCTGGAGAGCACCATGCCCTCGGCGGCGGGCGCGAAGAACGCCTGCCCGGTACCGCCGAGCGCGGAGAGCAGCACCATCTGCCAGAGCCGGGGCTCGCCGGCCAGGACCAGGGCCGCGAAGACACCCTGTGAGGCGCAGTTGAGGGCGTTGGCGGCCACCATCACCCGGTGCCGGGGCACCCGGTCCGCCACCGCGCCGCCCACCAGCACGAAGAGCACCAGCGGCACCGTACGGGCGGCGGCGACCAGGCCCACGTCGGTGCCGTCGCCGCCCGCGGCGAGCACGGCGAAGGCCGAGGCGATCAGCGCCCCGGAGCCGCCCAGTCCGGTGATCACGGCGGCCGCACTCAGCAGGGTGTAGTTGCGCCCCGCCCAGGCAGGCCGGGCGGGGCGGCGAGGGCCGGGGGCGCCGGCCGGCGGAGAGGGCGGGGTCACCCCGGGACTATGGCCACCCGGTGCGCCCGCCGCCAAACGGTTTCCCGGCGGGCGCCGGCCGGGCGGGGTCAGCCGCGCGGGTCGGAGCCCTGCCCCGGCTCGCCGTAGTCGCGCAGGCTGTTCATCATCTTCTTGATCGTCGCGTCCGGCACCTCGTCCTTGACGCCGGCGTCGGCGAGGAAGACCCAGATGGTCAGGTCCTCGTTCTTGTTGATCCAGGAGACGGTGACGGCCTTGGCGTCGGGCACGTCGCACTTGCCGTCCGCCGGCGCTCCGGTGACCGTGGCGGTGGCGGTGTGCCCCTTGATGCCGTGGTCGTTCTCGAAGGGCTTGGCGCCGGACTGCTTCAGGGTGCCCTTCTGGTCCTGGTCGTAGCCGGCGAGCACCCAGTTCCCGGCGGCGATCTCGGCCGCCTCCTTGGTGTTCCGGGAGCCCTGGCCGCCCTTGGTGCCGACCATCGCCCGGCTGCTGTCCTTGCACCAGTCCTGCTTGTAGAAGGCGGGTGCGGACATCCCGACGAGGAGGTCCTGGGGCTTGTCGTCGTCCGAGAAGCCGACGATGGTGCCGGAGCTCGCGAGTTCCCAGTCCTCGGTGCCGGGCACGTCGAACGCCGAGAAGTGCTTCGGGTTGATCACCGTCTGCCAGCCCTCGACCACCGGGGCGCCGGCGTCCTCGGACGGCTCGGTACTCGGCTGGGTGCTCGGCTCGGCGTCTCCCGAGGCGCCGCCGTCCGGCGTGGCGTCCCCGGAGGCCGCCGGGCTCCTGTCACCGTCCGCGGTCTTCTTCTTCTCGTCGTCCGAGAGCAGCACGACGCCGGTGACCACGGCGGCGGCGATCACCGCGACGGCGGAGACGATCGCGATGGCCGCGGTCCTGCCCCGGCCGCCGCCGCCCTTCGGGGACTGCGGCGGGCCGGGGGTGCTCCACGGCTGCTGCCCGGGCTGCTGCGGGTAGCCGCCCTGCTGCGGGTATCCCCCTTGCTGCCCCGGCCCTTGGCCCTGTCCCTGTCCCTGTTGCGGATAGCCGTACCCCGGCTGCTGATACGGGTTGGGCTGCTGATACCCCGGCTGCTGATAGGGGTTGGGCTGCTGAGGATTCTGCCCGCCCCCGTGCTGATCTCCTGGCCACATGGCCAGCAAGCCTATGAGGCGAGCCGGTTGGGAGCCACGGCCGCCCCGGTTTCGGTACCGAGCCGCTACACGCCGGAGGACGGAGCCGGACACTTCCGGCGACCACGACCGCCGCCCCGGCGCGCTCCCGCAGCCCCGCCGCCGTGCGTCCCCGCATCGCGCTCCCGGCCGCCGGGGCTTCCCGACCCTTGTTACCGAGTGGTAACCTCCGGCTCATGCCCGCAGAAGCCCTGCCGTCCACCGGCGACATGATGGCGGCCTCCGTGCCGATGGTCCGCACCCTGAACCTCGAGTTCACCGAGACCACCCCCGAGCGCGCCGTGGTCGTGCTTCCCGACCAGAGCGCCTTCCACAACCACGTCGGCGGCCCGCACGCCGGCGCCATGTTCACCCTGGCCGAGTCGGCGAGCGGCGCCATCGTGCTGACGGCCTTCGGGGACCAGCTCTCCCGCGCGGTGCCGCTGGCCGTCCGCGCCGAGATCGGCTACACCAAGCTCGCCATGGGGCCGGTCACCGCCACCGCCGAGCTGGGGCGACCGGCGGCCGAGGTGGTCGCGGAACTGGACCGCGGCGCGCGCCCCGAGTTCCCGGTCCGGGTGTCGATCACTCGCGAGGACGGCGCGGAGACGGCCGCGATGACCATCGTGTGGACCCTGCGCCCCCAGAGCTGACCCCACGCACCCGGTCCGTGACCGGGAGGTGAGCCCCCTCACGGTCACGGACAAAACGGACGGATCAAAGGGACGAAAAGGACAAATCGGTAGGCGAAACGTAACCCACGTCACATCCGAGAAGCGAGGACGTGGTTTGCCCGCTTCCGTTACTCTCGCAGAGATGTCCGTCCCCGCAGCGCAGCCCGTCCCCGCGGGTTTCCCCGCCCGCCTGGTGCAGTGGCTGCTCTCCCCCTGGTCCCGGCTCGGCCTGCTGCTCGTGCTGATCGGCACGGCGGCGGCCGGCATGCTCCTCTACGAACCGCAGCGGTTCATCACCGGCGGTCTCACCGCCGAGTTCTCCGGCGCGCTGGCGGTGTTGCTGTTCGCAGGCGCGTACGGAGCGTGCACACTCGCCTTCGTGCCCCGTCCGCTGCTCAACCTCGGCGCCGGTGCGCTCTTCGGCGCCCAGATCGGCGTCGGCGCCGCGCTCGCCGGCACGGTGCTCGGCGCCGCGCTCTCCTTCGGCATGGGCCGCCTGCTCGGCCAGGACGCGCTGCGTCCACTGCTGAGAAAGCGGTTCCTCAACAAGGCCGACCGGCAGCTCAGCGACCACGGATTCCGCTCCGTCCTGGCCATCCGGCTGCTGCCAGGCGTGCCGTTCGCGCCCTCCAACTACGCCGCGGCGGTCTCCCGGATGGGCTGGATCCCCTTCCTGTCCGCGACGGCCCTCGGCTCCCTCCCGAACACGGCCGCCTACGTGGTGGCGGGCAGCCGGACGGAGGCCCTCACCTCGCCCGCATCGATCGGCGCCTTCGCCGTGATCGCCCTGTCCGTTCTGGCGGGCGTGGTCGTGGCCTGGCGCAAGCGGTCCCGGATCCGGACCGCCACCGCCCCCGCGGCGGCCTGACGGGCGCCCCGGCACCGTGTCCCGGCCGGGGCGTGCCCCCGCGCACGGCGCAGGCCCCCACCGTCCGCACGGCACGGCCCCCGCCACTCCCCGGCCGCGCCGCCCCCGCACCACCCCGCGCCCCGGAGCCTTCCGCAGGCTCCGGGGCGCGGCCGTTTCGGCGCGGGGGCGGCGGAAACCCGCCCGGCATGACTTCTGCCAGCCCTGATCTCCCTCTTCCGGACTACGACGAGCTCTCCGCCGGCGACCTGGAGCACCGGATCCGGTCGCTCTCCCGCGGCGAGCTGACCCGGCTGCTGGAGTACGAGCGGGAGCACGGAGCCCGTACGCCCGTCGTCGAGCTGCTGAACGCGCGGATCGCCCAGCTCGACGCCGGGAGCGAGCCCTCCCCGGGCGGTGCGGCGCCGGAGACGCCCGGCGCCGGACGGCACGGCTCCCCCGTCTCCCCCGCCACAGAGGGCCAGCCGGTGCACCCGCCGCCGCACGGCACCCCGCAGACGTACGCCCGGCCCAAGGCCGACAAGCGCCACTGACCGGCCGCACCGTGCGGCCCAGGATCGCGTCCCGGGCCGGCCGCGCATGCCGGCACGGCCGCACGCGCAGGCGTGACCCGCGCCCCGGCGTCCGGGTTTTCCGCGGGGGTGCGGGGTTACCCGGTCGCACATGACGGCACCGACTTCCATGACCTACGGCTACTTCCTGGCCTGCGAGGACTACGACCCCCAGGAGCTGGTCGAACAGGCCCGGATGGCCGAGCAGGCGGGCTTCACCTCGCTGTGGATCTCCGACCACTTCCACCCCTGGACGAGCGAGCAGGGCCACTCCCCCTTCGTCTGGTCCGTCCTCGGCGCCCTGGCCGAGGCCACGTCGCTGCCGGTCGAGACCGCGGTCACCTGCCCCACCGTGCGCACCCACCCCGCGGTCGTCGCCCAGGCGGCCGCGACCTCGGCGGTGCTGCTGGGCGACGGCCGCTTCCGGCTCGGCGTGGGCAGTGGTGAGGCCCTCAACGAGCACATCCTGGGCACGGCGTGGCCGCAGGCGCCGGTCCGGCTGGAGATGCTGGAGGAAGCCGTCGGCGTCATCCGGCAGCTCATGACCGGCAAGGAGATCAGCCACTTCGGCAAGCACTACCACGTGGAGAACGCACGGCTGTACGACGTGCCGGACGAGCCGGTCCCGATCGACATCTCCGGGTTCGGGCCGGCGGCGGTGGAGCTGGCCGGCCGGGTCGGTGACGGCTTCATCACCATGGCTCCCGACGAGGAGGGCGTCGCCCGTTTCCGCCGGAGCGGAGGCGGACAACAGCCGGCCCGGGCCGGCACCAAGGTCTGCTACGACACCGACCGCGACAACGCCGTACGCACCGTGCACCACCGGTGGCCGAACATGTTCCTGCCCGGCGAGCTGTCGCAGGTGCTCCCCACACCCGCCCACTTCGAGCAGGCCGCACGACTGGTGACCGAGCAGCAGGTCGCCGATTCCCCCGTGGTGTGCGGGGACGACCCCGACGAGCACATCCGGGCGCTGCAGGAGTTCCGTGCCGCGGGCTTTGACGCCGTCCACGTCAACCAGATCGGGCCCGACCTGCGGGGCTTCTTCGACTTCTACCGGACCAAGGTGCTGCCGCAGCTCACCGAGTGACCCCCGCCGGGTCCGTCCGGCGGGCGGTCCGCCGGGCGGACGGGAGCGTCGAGCCGGACCTGGGGACGGGCGGCACGGGAGAAGACGCTACGCTGCCCCACGGCTGATGCGATCACCGTGCATCCGCCACGGCGTGAGCCGTCCCGTACCCCGTCCCTTTCGCCTGACGACCCGTCAGCCCGTCGCCACCTCCCGGATCGCATCGTCTTCATGTCTTGGTTCGAATCATTCATCCTCGGGCTCGTCCAGGGGCTGACCGAGTTCCTTCCCATCTCCTCCAGCGCGCACCTGCGGCTCACCGCGGCCTTCGCGGGCTGGGAGGACCCCGGGGCCGCCTTCACCGCGGTCACCCAGATCGGCACCGAGACCGCCGTGCTGATCTACTTCCGCAAGGACATCGCCCGCATCCTCTCCGCCTGGACACGCTCGCTCTTCGACAAGGCCATGCGCCGGGACCACGACGCGCAGCTCGGCTGGCTGGTGATCGTGGGGTCGATCCCCATCGGCGTGCTCGGCCTCACCTTCAAGGAGCAGATCGAGGGCCCCTTCCGTGACCTGCGGCTGATCGCCACCACCCTGATCGCCCTCGGTATCGTGCTGGGCATCGCCGACCGGCTGGCGGCACGCGACGCCCAGGGGGGCAGGCACCGCGCGGTCCAGCAGCGCAAGGGGCTGGAGGAGCTGACGGTGCGGGACGGCCTGCTCTACGGACTGGCGCAGTCGCTCGCTCTGGTGCCCGGCGTCTCCCGCTCCGGCGCCACCATCAGCGGCGGTCTCTTCATGGGCTACCGGCGGGAGGCCGCGGCACGCTACTCGTTCCTGCTGGCGATCCCTGCGGTGCTGGGCTCCGGGCTGTTCGAGCTGACCGAGATCGGCGAGGGCCATGTCTCCTGGGGGCCGACGATCTTCGCCACCGTGCTGGCCTTCCTGGTGGCCTACGCCGTGATCGCCTGGTTCATGAAGTTCATCTCCACCCGCAGCTTCATGCCCTTCGTGATCTACCGGGTGCTGCTGGGAGTGGCGATCTTCGTCCTGATCGCCCTGGGCGTGCTCGACCCGGACGCGGGCGAGGCCGCCAGCGGCTCACACTGACCGCAGGCCGGTCGGGGCCGCCCGCGCCCGGACGTCCCGTGCGGCGGCCCGCCGGGCGGCACAAGCCGCCGCGGGCCACCGCGGGAAGAGGGCCGGGGGCAGCCGGGTTCACTGGACGGCCACCGCGCCTGTCGTCATTCGCTCGTTCGGCGACAGGCAGCCGCCGCGCCGGGTGATGTCGTCGGGACGGACTGCTGTCTGCCCTCGGTGAACACCACCCCGAGCGGGCGCAACGGTCATTACCGTCCCCTCGCATGACGACGGTCACGACCCGTACGGTCGCATACCCGGCCGACAACCTGACGATGATCGGACACCTCGCGCTCCCGGCCGGTGCCGAGCGCCGGCCCGCCGTCCTGATCGGTCCCGAGGGGATGGGGCTCAGCGATGTCGAGCGCCGGCGGGCCGAGGCGCTGGCCGAGCTGGGGTACGTGGCGCTGGCCTTCGACCTCCACGGCGGACGCTATGTCGCAGACCCAGAGGAGATGTTGGCCCGCTGCATGCCGCTGCTCGCCGATCCCGACCGCATGCGAGGAATCGGTCACGCCGCGCTCAGCGTGTTGCGTGCCGAACCACGGGCCGACCCCGACCGGACCGCCGCCGTCGGTTACGGCACCGGTGGCGCAGTCGCACTGGAACTCGGTCGCGACGGCGTCGACCTGCGCGCGATCGGGACAGTCAACGCACTGACCACGGGCCGACCGGGCGAGGCGGCACGCATTCGCTGCCCGGTATGGGCCGGGGTCGGGTCGGAAGACCCGATCATGCCGCCCGCGCAACGGGAGGCGTTCACCGCAGAGATGCAGGCCGCGGGCGTCGACTGGCGCCTCGTGGTCTACGGAGGTGCCCTTCACGCCTTCCACCACCCACCGGTCGACCACGCCGCGCCTCCCGGCGTCGGCCACCACCCACGGCACGCACAGCGAGCCTGGCGTGACATCGTCGCCCTGCTCGCCGAGTGCCTGCCCGTCACGGATTGAGCTGGGCCCCACCTGGAACCTCGATGTCGATGACCATGACGAAAGGACTCGCTGACTGCCCGATGGGCAGCCTTCTGTCTGGAGTCAGCGGAAGCTCGCAGTCACAAGACGAGGTCACACAGCAGAGAGCGAGACTCCCGGACATCACTGTCCGTCACCTCCTCAGACCGTGAACACCCTCGGCTGACGCATACGCGACACCTCACCATGCGCGCTCACCAGTCCCGAGGCCGTCAGCGGCCCATGGTCAGGCCGTCCTGCGCGGCGCCGCGGCTCAGCACCGCCTCCCGGATCGTGCGGCGTGCCTCGGCGTACTCCGGGCGCCCCGCCTCCCGGCCCTCCGGCCCGGCCAGGCCGACCAGCCGGAACCGCGGCTCGCTCACCATCAGGAAGGGGACGTACTCCGCCTTCCGCACCCGCCAGGACGCGTCCTTCCCGCGCGGCGGCGCGAAGGTGAAGCGGGCGGCCGTGCCCATGCTGCCGCGCGGGTCGTTCATCACGCCGGCGACCTGGTCGCCGAGCCCGTAGACCACCCAGGTGCCGTTGACCTTCTCGTACGGCTGCGGCACATGGTTGTGGGTGCCGAGGATCAGGTCGATGTCGCGCCGGCCGTCCGAGCGCGAACGGGTCAGCCGCCGGGCGAGCTCCCGCTGCCGCGCGTCGGGCTTCTGCTGCCACTCGGTGCCCCAGTGCAGGCTCACCACGACCACGTCGGCACCCGCCCGGCGCGCGGCCCGGGCGTCCGCGACGATCCGCTCGGGGTCGATCAGGTTGACCAGCCAGGGCTGGTCCTCGGGCACCGGGATGCCGTTGGTGCCGTAGGTGTAGGAGAGCTGAGCCACCGTCGCGGTGCCGGCCTTCAGCACCGCGGGCTTCTTCCGCTCGGCCGCGGAACGGGCCGAGCCGGCGTGCCGCAGCCCCGCCTCGTCCATGGCCCGCAACGTCCGGCGCACGCCTTCCGGCCCGTCGTCCAGGGTGTGGTTGGAGGCGGTCGAGCAACTGTCGTAGCCGGTCTCCTTCAGCCCCTGTGCGACCTGCGGCGGGGTGCGGAAGGCCGGGTAGCCGGAGAAGGGGCCGCCGTCCCGCCCGTACACCGTCTCCATGTGACAGACGGCCACATCCGCCGGCGCGACGACGGGTTCGGCGCCGGCGAGCATCCGGCGGAAGTCGTAGGGCCGCCCGGAGCCGGCCGCGTCCTCTCGGGCCTGGGCGATGATCGAGTCGTGTGCGAGGACGTCGCCGGTGGCGACCAGGGTGAACCCGCGCTGGCCGGCGCTCTCCGCGACGGGCCGGGCGGACTCACCGTCCCCGGTCCCGGCCGCGCGGGGCCGTCCGGAGTGGCCGCCGCAGCCGGCCAGCGCGCCGAGCAGGGCGGCGGCCAGCAGTGCGGCGAGGGGGCGTGCGTGACGCTTCATGACGCGATCTCCCTGGATGGGGGGCTGATGAGGTGGACGGGACCCGGAGAGGCGGTGCGGGTGGGGCGGCGGGGACGGTCAGCCGGCCTCGCGGAGCCCGTCCTCGGCCGCGCCCCGGCTGAGGACCGCCTCCCGCACGCGCGCGTGGACCTCGGGGAAGCGTTCGGGCGTGGCCCGCACCACGCGGAAGGGCGGCCCGGTGTCGGAGTGCCCGACCAGGAACTCGGCGCGGGAGACCTTCCAGGCCGCGCCGTCCCGGCGGGGCGGGGTGAAGGTGAAACGGGCCATCGAACCCTCGTTGCCCCGGTACATCGAGGGGATGAAGCTGGCGACCTGGTCGCCGAGCCCGTAGACCACCCAGGTGCCGTTGACCTTCTCGTACGGCTGCGGCACATGGTTGTGGGTGCCGACGATGAGGTCGATGTCGCGCCGGCCGTCCGAGCGCGAACGGGTCAGCCGCCGGGCGAGCTCCCGCTGCCGCGCGTCGGGCTTCTGCTGCCACTCGGTGCCCCAGTGCAGGCTGGCCACCACCACGTCGGCACCCGCCCGGCGCGCGGCCCGGGCGTCCGCGACGACGCGGTCGGCGTCCAGCATGCTCACCGCCCAGGGCTTGCCCTGCGGGCGGGGGATGCCGTTGGTGCCGTAGGTGTAGGAGAGCTGAGCCACCGTCGCGGTGCCGGCCTTCAGCAGCGTCGGCTTCTTCCGCTCGGCCGCGGAACGGGCCGAGCCGGCGTGCCGCAGCCCCGCCTCGTCCATGGCTCGCAACGTCCGGCGCACGCCCTTCATGCCGGCGTCCAGGGTGTGGTTGGAGGCGGTCGAGCAACTGTCGTAGCCGGTCTCCTTCAGCGACCGGGCGAGCTGCGGCGGGGAGCGGAAGAGGGGATAGCCGGTGAAAGGACCGTCGGCGTCCCCGTAGGGGGTCTCCATGTGACACAGGGCCAGGTCCGCCTTGTGCACCACGGGCTTCACCCCCGCGAAGATCCGGGTGAAGTCGTACCCGTCACCGCCGGCGTCCCGGCGCGCCTGCTGCATGATCGACGGATAGGGGATGACGTCCCCCGTGGCCACCAGGGTGAAGGGGCGCTGCTCCCCCGCCGCGGCGGCCGCGCTGTCGGCACGCCCGTCCGGAGCTGCGCCGGAGTCGTCCTCCGGCCCCGCACAGGACGCCAGCAGCGCCCCCAGGGCCAGTGCCGCGGCGGCCCGTGCGGGCCGTCTTCTGCATCCCATCTCGCTCTCCTCGGACAGGCCGCCGGCACGGTGCCGCCGGTACCGCTTCGTCACTTCGCACCCTGAAACGGGCGGGACGATCGCGACAGCCGGGAGGGCCGTAGGGGGGACGGGAGGGTGCCAACCGGGGGACCGGGGACGCCGGGGGGACCGCGATGATCCATCCGCTGCCGGTCGTACTCCGCGGGCACGGTGTACTCCTCTGGCTGTACGCCGGGACCGGACCGCCAGACGACGACAGGGAGCACCGGGGAGAGGGAGGGTGGAGATATGAACGGGACGTCCTCTCTCCGCCGGAACCGGCCGTGAGCCCGCTGCTCGCCTCGATCCTGCTCTCCGTGCTCTCCGCGGTGGCCTACGCCGCGGCCGCCGTGCTGCAGGAGCGGCTCGCCGCGACCACCGCGCCCAGCCGGTACGCGCTGCTGCGCCGCGGGCGCTGGTGGCTGGCGGTGGTGCTGAACGGCGCGGGCGCCCTGCTGCACGTGGCCGCGCTCGGCCTGGGTCCGCTGACCGTGGTGCAGCCGCTCGGCGTGCTCACCATCGTGGTCGCGGCGCCCATGGGGGCGCTGCTGGTCGGGCGCCCGGTGACGGCGGCCGCGTGGCGCGGCGTGGTGCTGGTCTCGGTGGGGCTCGCGGGGGTGCTGCTCTTCACCGGGGCCCGCGCGTCGCGGCCGCTGACCGGTGCGGAGCAGTACGGGGTGGCCGGGGCGGCCGCCGCGGCGATCGCGCTGCTGGTGGCGACGGCGGCCGCGCTGCGCGGGGCCCGCCGCGCCCGGGCCCGCAGCGTGGCACTGGCCGTGGCGGCCGGGATCTCCTTCGGCACGGCCTCCGTCTGTGTGAAGGCGGTCGCCGAGGGCTGGGCGCTGACGTCGCTGACGGCGGCGCTGCCGGTGCTGGGGCTGATCGCGGTGTTCGCCGTCACCGGCCTGGTGACGGCCCAGGCGTCCTACCGCGGCGGCGGGCTCGCCGCCCCGCTGGCCACCACCACCGTGGTCAACCCCGTGCTCGCCGCGGCCGTCGGTCTGATGCTGCTCGACGAGGGGTTCCGGCACGGTACGGGCGGGGCGCTGACCGCGCTGGGGGCCGCCGTGCTGGCCGGCTGGGGACTGGTCGTCCTCACCCGGGACAGCGTCGCCCGCCGCGCGGCGGAGGGGGCGGAGCCGGTGGAGCCGGGGCCGGTGGTCATCCCCGCGCCCGCCCAGCGCCCGGAGCACGCTGTGGAGCACCGCCCGGAACCCCCGCGGCACGGTGTCCCGGTGCCGCTCCCGGCCGCGCACCGGGGCTGGGAACCCTCCGGCGGGCGGGGCCGGCCGGCCCGCGTCACCCCTCCGGGCCCCGCACCGGGCACGCTGCCCGGACCGTTTCCGCCGGAACGGCACGAGCGGGTGCCGGTGCCGGTCCGGCCGGGCTGACCGCGCGGCCGCGGGCGGGCTGCTCCCGCCGCCCCCCGCCGGCGTGGCCCGAGGAGACGGTCTCTGCGGCCCGCCGCTGCTCCCCGCCGCCGGGGCGTGCGCGGGCACACCGAGGGGCGCGCGGGGGCGCACGCGGAGGCACGTGCCCCCAGGCGGTCTGGCGTGCCGTCCGGGCAGGGAGCAGCCTGTGCCCGCGGCCGCGTCAGGGCGGGGCGGCCACGGGAGGTGACCCATGACCGGACCCGGCACGGAGCGGGCGGTGGTGCTCGGCGCCGGAGTGGCCGGGCTGCTGGCCGCGCGCGTGCTCGCCGAGACCCATGACGAGGTGCTGGTCGTGGAGCGCGACCCGGACCCCGGTACCGGGGTCCAGCGGCGCGGGGTGCCGCAGGGCCGGCACATTCACGGGCTGCTGGCCGCGGGCCAGCGGGTGCTGGACGCACTCTTCCCCGGGCTGACCCGGGAGCTGGCCGCGCGGGGTGCGGCGGTGGGCGACCTGCAGGCCGACGTGCGCTGGTTCATGGGCGAGCGGCCGCTGCGGCGTGCCGCGTCCGGGCTGACCGCGGTGGGCGTCGGCCGGCCGCTGCTGGAACGGGTGATACGGGACCGGGTGGCCGGGCTGCCGGCGGTGCGGCTGCTGCCGGGGCGGGACATCGCCGCGCTGACCGCCACCCGGGACGGCTCCCGGGTCACCGGCGTGCGGGTGCTCGCCCGCCGGCCCGGGCGGGGGCACGGCGCGGAGGAGTACCTCGCCGCCGGCCTGGTGGTCGACGCCACCGGCCGCGGCTCACGGACCCCGGCGTGGCTGGCCGAGCTGGGATACCCGCGCCCCCCGGAGGACCGGGTGCGGATCGGCCTGGTGTACGCCTCGCGCAGCTACCGGCTGCGGCGGGGCGCGCTCGGCGGCGATCTCGCCGTGCTGCTGCCGCCTGTGCCCGGAGCCCCGCGGGGCGGCGCGGTGGCGCGGGTCGAGGACGGCCGTGCGCTGGTCACGCTCTCCGGGGTGCTGGGCGAGGCGCCGCCCACCGACCCCGAGGGCTTCCACGCCTTCGCCCGCTCGCTGCGCAGCCCCGACATCGAACGGGCGCTGGAGGACGCCGAGCCGCTGGGCGACCCGGTCCCGCACCGCTTCCCGGCGAGCCTGCGGCGCCGCTACGAGCGGCTGCCCCGGCTGCCGGAGGGCCTGCTCGCCCTCGGCGACAGCGTGTGCAGCTTCAATCCGGTCTACGGGCAGGGCATGAGCGTCGCCGCGCTGGAGGCGGAGGCGCTGCGCCGGCTGCTGGCCCGGGGTGCCCCGCCCGCGCCGCGAACCTGGTTCCGTACCGTCGCGCGGGCGGTGGACGTGCCCTGGGAGCTGGCGGCGGGTGCGGACCGGGCCTTCCCCGGCGTACCGGGTGAGCGCACCCGGCGGGACCGGCTGCTGCACGCGTACGTCACCCGGCTGCAGGCCGCCGCGGCGCACGACGCCCGGCTCGGCGGTGCCTTCCTGCGGGTCACCGGGCTGGTGGCGCCGCCGTGGACGCTGCTGCACCCGGCGGTGGCGGTGCGGGTGCTGCGCGGGGCGCCGGCCTGACGGCCGCTCGCGCACATGCACAGCCGGGGCACAGCCGGGGCACAGCCGGGGCACGGCCGAGGCGGGCCCGGCGCCCCGGCCGGCGGCGTATCGTCGGAGGCCACGGCACCACGAGGGACACGACGAACACGTGAACGCGGGGCACACGAGACATACGCCCGGGACACGGAGCGGCGGGCCCGGCCGGTGGACGGAGACGGGTCAGGCTCCGAGGCGAGGGGGTGCGGCATGCGGCGGGCGCCGGGACCGCGGTGGGCACGGAACGCAGCGGCGACGGGCGCGGGCGCGCTGCCCGCGCTGACCTTCCCGGCGCCGTCCTGGTGGTGGCTGGCACCGTTCGCGCTGGTTCCCTGGCTGCTGCTGCTGCGCACCGCGGAGACCGGGCGCCGGGCCGCGGTGGAGGGCTGGCTCGGCGGCACCGCCTTCATGGTGGCCGTACACCACTGGCTGCTGCCGAACGTGCATGTCTTCCTGTTCGTGCTGGCCGCGCTGCTGGGGCTGCTCTGGGCCCCCTGGGGGTGGCTGGCGCGCCGGCTGTTGCGACCGGCGGAACCCGGACCCGTGTCCGCCCCGCTGGGGGCGCTGCTGCTGGTGCCGTCGGGCTGGCTGGTGGTGGAGCTGGTGCGCTCCTGGGAGTACCTGGGCGGTCCCTGGGGACTGCTCGGGGCGAGCCAGTGGCAGGTCACGCCGGCGCTGCGGCTGGCCTCGGTGGGCGGGGTGTGGCTGGTCAGCTTCCTGCTGGTGGCCGTGAACACCGCGGTGGTGCTCGTGTGCTGCCTGCCGCGCGCCCGGGCCGGCGCACTGCTCGCCCTGGGCGGGATCGCGGCCGCCACCGCGGCGGCATGGGCGGCGGACCCGGTGCCGCGGCGCACCGGGGAGGTGCGGGTGGCGGTGGTGCAGACGGGCGGCACGCCCTCCGCGGAGAGGCGTTTCGCCCGCAGCGCGGAACTGACCCGGGAGCTGGCCGGGAGCCGGCCGGACCTGGTGGTGTGGGGCGAGAGCAGCGTGGGCTTCGATCTCACGGCCCGGCCGGACCTGCGCGGGCGGCTGGTCCGGCTCTCCGCCGCGGTGGGCGCGCCGCTGCTGGTCAATGTCGACGCCCGGGCGGCGGACCGGCCCGGGATCTACAAGTCCTCGGTCCTCGTCCGCCCGGACGGCGTGTCCGGCGAGCGGTACGACAAGATGCGCCTGGTGCCCTTCGGCGAGTACATCCCGGCCCGCTCGGTGCTCGGCTGGGTCACCTCGGTCGGGCGCGCCGCGGGCGAGGACCGGCGGCGCGGCACGGAGCCGGTGGTGATGGAGGCCGGCGGGGTCCGCGTCGGCCCGCTGATCTGCTTCGAGACGGCCTTCCCCGACATGAGCCGGCATCTGGCCGCCGAAGGCGCGGAGCTGCTGGTGGCCCAGTCCTCGACCTCCACCTTCCAGGAGAGCTGGGCGCCGGAGCAGCACGCCTCGCTGGCGGCGCTGCGCGCGGCGGAGACCTGGCGGCCGGTGGTGCACGCGACGCTCACCGGGGTGAGCGCGGTGTACGGCCCGCGCGGCGAAGCCGTCGGGCGACGGCTGGGCCGGGACGGCGGGGCCACCGCGGTGTACCCGGTGCCGCTGGCCGCCGGGACCAGCCCGTACGTCCGGCTGGGCGACTGGCCGGTGCTGCTCGCGCCGGCCCTCCTCGCCGGGTACGGCGGGACGCTGGCCGTGCGGGCGTGCCGGGGCGCCCGCGTGGAGGTCAGGAGCCCTGCTCGGCCGCGGTGATGACGACCCGTTCGCACAGCTCGTGGGTGCGCAGCGCGTCGTCCGCGGAGAGGAACCGGCCGGCGCGGACCGCGTCCAGGAAGTCGAGCACGATCTGCTCGATGCCGCGCTGACGGGCCACCGGTACCCAGTCGCCGCGGCGGCGGAGACTCGGCTGGCCCTTGTGGTCCACGATCGCGGCGAGGTCCCGCACCTCGCGCTTGGAGTCCTGTCCGGAGACCTCCAGGATCTCCTCGGCGGAGCCGGAGAGCCGGTTCATGGCGCCGACGGCGGTGAAGCCGTCGCCGGAGAGCTGGAGCACCACGTGGTGCAGCAGGCCGTCCCTGACGCGGGCCCGGACGTCGATGTGGTCGGGCGTGCCGGGGACGAGGAAGCGCAGGGTGTCCACGACGTGGATGAAGTCGTCGTACACCATCCTGCGGGGGTCCTCGGGGAGCCCGACGCGGTGCTTCTGCAGCAGGATCAGGTCCCGGGGGTGCTCCAGGCACTGGGTGTAGCCCGGGGCGTAGCGGCGGTTGAAGCCGACGCGGAGGGAGACCCGGCGCTCCTCGCCCAGCCGCACCAGCCGTTCCGCCTCCGGCAGGGTGGCGGCCAGCGGCTTGTCGACGTAGACCGGGACGCCCGCCTCCAGCAGCCGTCCCGTCAGCGCCGGGTGGGCCTCGGTGGCGGCGTGCACGAAGGCGGCGTCCGGGCCGGCCGCCAGCAGGTCGTCCAGGCTGCCGTGGCGGTGCGCGTGCGGAATGCGGTAGGTGTCGCCGAGGCGCTCCAGCACCTGCGGGTCGCGGGTCACGAGGTGCGGCTCGACCCCCGGCTGTGCGGTGAGCACGGGGAGGTACGCCTTCTCGGCGATGGCGCCGAGCCCGATGATGCCGACCTTCACTTGGCTCCCTGACCTCCGGGTGACGCGGTGCGGTGTGCCCCGGAAGCATACGCGGCGGGAGCGGGCGCGACCCGCGGCGGATCCCGGTGCCGGCGCCGGAGCCGGGAATCACCCCTGCGGGGAATGGCGTGGGAGGCGGGATACACCGAGAGTTGGGCAGATGGGACGGATGGGACGGCTGACATGGGCCGTGACGCTGGCAGGGGTGACGGTCTCGGCCCTCGGAGGGTGCGTGACGGTACCGGGCCCGGAGCGGCAGGGAGGGGAGTCTCCGGGGCCGGGCCCCGGAGCAGCGCGGCCGGGGCCCGCGGGGGCCTCCGAAGCGGTCGCGCCTCCGGGGGACGCGGGGAGCGGGCCCGCCCCGCGCGAGCACCTCTCCCGGCCGCTGCCGCCGGGGGCCGCGGAGGGCCGGAAGCGGAGCGGGGGACCGGGACCCGGGACGAGCGCGGAGCGCCCGTCCGGCGGCGGGAGGCCGGGGGCACCGGCCGCCGGGCCGGAGGCCGGGCGGGGCGCACCGGGTGCGGGGCCGCAGGCCCGCCCCGGTGCCGGCGGACCGGGTGCCGCGCCGGAGCGTCCGGCGCGGGAGTCTTCGCCGCCCGTGCGGGCGGATCTCCCGGCCGGGGACGGGATCTGCGGGCTCGGGCGGCGGTTCGGGCGCTGGCCGGCGGGCAGCGACCAGGAGCGCCTCTGCCGCGGTGTCTACGGGCCCTGACGGGCCCGGCCGGGATTCACGGGGTGCGCACGCCCGTCGGCGGCAGCCGCCCTACGGCCGCGGGCCGGGGTCCGCCAGCCGCAGCTCCAGCCGGTCGAGGGCCGCGCGGACCCCGTTGCCGTAGGCGTCGTGCGCCAGGTCCCCGGCCAGGCGCCGGGCGTCGGCCAGCTCCCTCCGGGCGGCCTCCGCGTCGCCGAGCTTCACATGGTCCGCGGCCAGGTTGAGGTGGAGGGAGGGGTAGAAGCCGCGCACCGTGGCCACGGCCTCCTCTCCCGCGGCCCCGGGGTCGGACGTGACGGCGTCCGCCGCCGCGAGGGCACGGCGGTCCCAGCGGAGCTCCTCCACCGGGTCGTCCTGGGTGTCGGCCAGGTAGTGGGCGATGGTGCAGCGGTGCAGCGGCCGGTCCGCGGACTCCTCCCACAGGTGGTGCAGGCGGTTCCCGGCCTCCTCCCGGTCCCCGCCGTGGAGCAGGACGATCGCCTGTCCGATACGGGTCGTGAGCGCGTCGGGCGACGCGTCCTGCGGCTGCTCCGGCACGGGTGCCTCCCGGTGGTGAGTGCGGTCCGCTCTGCCGAGCGAGAGGGTGCGGAGCCGACGCTAGCCGGAGCCGGCGGCGATCCCGCGGAGGCGGCGTCCCGGCCCGGTCGGGGCCGGGGGTGCCCGGGTGCTGCGCTTCCGGTCAGGCCCGGGGCCCGGTCACGCCCCGAGGTCGGGGATCCGCCAGTCGACCGGGGTGTGCCCCTGCGCGGCCAGTGCCGCGTCGATCGCGCTGAAGGGACGGGACCCGAAGAACTTCTTCGCGGAGAGCGGGGAGGGATGGGCGCCCTCCACCACCGCGTGCCGTCCGGTGTCGATCAGCGGCCGCTTCTTGCGGGCGTGGGCGCCCCAGAGCACGAAGACGGCGGGCTCGGCGCGGCCCGAGACAGCCCGGATCACCGCATCGGTGAACTGCTCCCAGCCCTTGCCCTTGTGCGAGTTGGCCTCGCCCGCGCGCACGGTGAGGACCGCGTTGAGCAGCAGCACGCCCTGGCGGGCCCACGGCGTGAGGTGGCCGTTGTCCGGGACGGGGTGGCCCAGGTCGTCGCGGAGCTCCTTGTAGATGTTCCGCAGGGACGGCGGGGTGCGCACGCCGGGGCGGACGGAGAAGCTCAGCCCGTGGCCCTGGCCTTCGCCGTGGTACGGGTCCTGGCCCAGGACGAGGACCTTGACCCGGTCGAACGGCGTGGCGTCCAGCGCGGCGAAGACCTCCTCGCGCGGCGGGTACACCGGCCCGCCGGCCCGCTCCTCCTCGACGAACTCGGTGAGCTCCTTGAAGTAGGGCTTCTCCAGCTCCTCGCCGAGGACGTCCTGCCAGGACTGGGGCAGCATGCCGTTCACGCGTCAACCTCCGGGGTGGGCGGGCTCGTTCGTCTCAGGTGCCACCGAACGTACCGCCCGCCGCCGACAACGACGGGCGCGGCCCGCCCGGCAGCCGGTGGAACCGGGTGCCGGACGGGCCGGTGCGCGCCGCGGAGCCGTACGGCTACCAACTGGCCTTCTTGTGCAGCTCCCACATCCGCATGATGGTCGACGGGTCGATGCACCACTCCACGCCCGCGATGTCCGTGTGCGAGGCGACGTAGACCTTGCCCTGCCAGAGCGGGAGCAGCCGCGCGTCCTCGGCGAAGATCTTCTGTGCCTTGGTGAAGGAGTGCCCGGCCACGCCGCGGTCGCTCTCCCGGCGGGACTGCGGCAGCAGCTCCTCGGTCAGCGTGGCGCTCTCGTACGGTGTGCCCAGGGCGTTCTTCTCACCGACGAACGGGGTGACGTAGTTGTCGGCGTCGGGGAAGTCGGGGAACCAGCCGCGCCCGAAGACCGGGTACTCGCCGTTGAGGTAGCCCTCCTGGAACTCGTTCCAGGGACGGCCCTTGACACTGATCTCGAAGAGGCCGGAGCCCTCGAGCTGACGCTCGATCTCCTCGAACTCCTTCTGCATGGTCGAGCCGTAACGGTCGGTGGTGTACCAGAGGGTGAGCGGCACCGGCTCCTCGAAGCCGGCGTTGCGCAGCAGGCTCTCGGCCTTGCTGCGGCTGGGCTCGCCGTAGACGTCGAAGAAGGCGTTGGTGTGCCCGGTGAGGCCCGCCGGGACCATGGAGTAGAGCGGCTCGGCCGTGCGGTTGTAGACGTTGCGCACCAGGGCCTTGCGGTCGATGAGCTGGGCGATGGCCTTGCGCACCGCCTCGTTCCCGGCGTTGTCGAACTTGGGGTTGAAGACGAGATAGCGGATCTCGGTACCGACGACCTCGCTCAGCTCGACGTTGTCGTTGCCCTCCGCGGTGGCGTCCTGGAAGTCGCTGATCTGGGCGGGGGTGAGCCCGCGGAAGGTGATGTCCAGCTCGTTCCGCTTGAACGCCGCCACCATTTTGCGGGAGCTCTTGAAGTAGTCGATGGTGACCGAGTCGTTCTTGATGTCCGCCGCACCCTGGTAGTCCGGGTTGCGCTTCAGCACGGCGATCTCGTTCGCCTTGTACTTCTCGAGGGTGTACGGACCGGAGCCGGCGATCTTCTCACCCTCGAGCAGCGTGTCGGCCGGATAGGTCTCCGGGTCCACGATGGACCCGGCGGGCGTGGCGAGCACGTACGGGAACGTGGCGTCGGACTTCTTGAGGTGGAAGACGACGGTGTTCTTCGCGGGCGTCTCGATCCGGTCGAGGCTGCCCATGAGACCGGCCGGGCCGGTCTCGGCGTCGATGGTCAGCACCCGGTCGAGGGAGTACTTGACGGCCCGGGCGTCCAGCGGGTTGCCGTTGGAGAAGGTGAGCCCCTCGCGCAGGGTGCAGCGGTAGACCTTGCTGGCGGAGTCGGTGAACTGGCAGCGCTTGGCCGCCTCCGGCTCGGGCGAGCTGCTGGAGTTCGGGAAGTGCAGCAGCGTCTGGTAGACGTTCCGGAAGAGCTCCCAGGACTGGTCCCAGGCACCGGCGGGATCCAGGACGCTGGGCGCGCTGGTGGTGCCGACCACGATGGACTGTTCCTCGTCGCTGTCGTCACCGGACAGCACGCTGCACCCGGCGAGCAGAACCGTTATGAGCACGGTCGCTGTGATTCTCAGTCCGTTCCGGTCGAACACGTACGAGCTCCTCAGTCGGCGGGGCCACTACTGATGATGCGATGGTGGAGGATGGTGCCCGTCGGCCGGTTGTTAGCGCTCTCTTGCACTCGCGGGAGGACCCCGAGTGCCACACGCGGACCCGCTGGCCGGAGGCGAGAGAGACCCTACCGCAGCAACGGCCCCCGAAGCATGAACAGATCAACTATTTGTGGCCGCCTTTGCGCGGGCGTCACAGTTCTGATGCCGCCCCATTGCGGAGCGGCATCAGAACCGTACGCAGCGCTGTCCGGTCATCGACAGCGGGTCATCGTCAGACGCCCGCGTTGAGGAAGAGCCCGCCGTCCACGACGAGCGTCTGCCCGGTGATCCACCGGGACTCCCCGGAACTGAAGAACACGGCCGCTCCGGCGACGTCCTCCGGGGCGCCGAGGCGCTGCATCGGGTAGCGGGCCACGGCCTCGGCCTCCCGGCCCTCGTAGAGGGCGGCGGCGAACCTGGTCTTGACGACGGCCGGTGCGAGCGCGTTGACCCGCACCGCGGGAGCCAGCTCCTGGGCGAGCTGCTGGGTGAGGTTGATCATCGCGGCCTTGCTCATGCCGTACGCGCCGACGAACGGCGAGGCGGAGAGCCCGGCGATGGAGGCGATGTTGACGACCGTACCGCCGTTCTCGCGCTGCCAGGCGGCCCAGGTGCGCTGCGCGAAGCCGAGCGCGGAGACGACGTTGGTCTCGTAGATCTTGCGGGCGACGCCCAGGTCCAGTTCGGCGAGCGGCCCGAAGACCGGGTTGGTGCCGGCGTTGTTGACCAGGTGGTCGACGCGCCCGTAGGCCTCCATCACCCGGTCCACGGCGGCGGCCTGGTGCTCCTCGTCGTGCGCCTTGCCGGCGACGTACATGGCGCGGTCCGCCCCGAGCTGTTCGACGGCCTCCTTCAGGGAGTCCTCGTTGCGCCCGGTGATGCAGACCCGGTCACCGCGGGCGACGAGTGCCTCGGCGATGCCGTAGCCGATGCCGCGGCTGCCTCCGGTGACCAGGGCGACCCGGCCGGTGTCCTGCTGTGTCATGTCGGTCCTCTCAGTTCAGCGGGCCGCCGGCCACGTACAGCACCTGGCCGGAGACGTACCCCGCCTCCTCGCCCGTGAAGAAGGCGATGGCGTGCGCGATGTCCTCGGGGCGGCCGACGCGCTGGACCGGGATCTGCGAGGCGGCGGCGGCCTGGAACTCCTCGAAGCCCATGCCGACCCGCTCGGCGGTGGCGGCGGTCATCTCCGTGACGACGAAGCCGGGCGCGACGGCGTTGGCGGTGATCCCGAACTTGCCGAGCTCCTTGGCCAGCGTCTTGGTGAGACCCTGCATGCCGGCCTTGGCGGCGGCGTAGTTGATCTGGCCGCGATTGCCCAGCGCCGAGCTCGACGAGAGGTTCACGATGCGTCCGAAGCCTTGGTCGACCATGTGCTTCTGGCACTCGCGCGACATCACGAAGGCGCCGCGCAGGTGCACGTTCAGCACCGTGTCCCAGTCCGAGTCGCTCATCTTGAACAGCAGGTTGTCCCGCAGCACGCCGGCGTTGTTGACCAGGATCGTGGGCGCGCCCAGCTCCTCGGCGACGCGGGCGACGGCGGCGGCCGCCTGCGCCGAGTCGGAGACGTCGCAGCCGACGGCGAGGGCCCGGCCGCCCGCCGCGGTGATCTTCTCGACGGTCTCCTTGCAGGCCGCCTCGTCCAGATCGAGTACGGCGACGGCCCGGCCCTCGGAGGCCAGCCGGACCGCGGTGGCCGCGCCGATGCCTCGGGCTGCGCCGGTCACGATCGCGACGCGCTGCTCGGTGGTGGACATGTGCTTCTCCTCGCCCTGTCTGTGGTGAGCAACCGCTTAGTATCTACGGTTGTCGTGACGCTAGAAGCCCTGGCACTCCGTGTCAACGGTGCCCCGCTCGTCAGCGCACCAGCAGCCCGAGCAGCCGCTCGGCCTCCACGACGGGGTCGTCGGTGAGCCCGGTGTGCACCGGGCCGGGCTGCACGACGGTGCTGCGCGGAGCGACGAGCCACCGGAAGCGACGCCCTGCGTCGTCCGCGGCGCCCTGCCCCGCGGCCTCGCCGCCGTGGCAGAAGTCCTCCACCGCCCGCAGCGCCGCCCGCACCGCGGCGGTGTCCGCGTCCGGGTCCAGCGCCCGGAGCCGTTCCTCGTCCAGATGGACGCGGGCCACCACGCAGGACCGGGCACGGCAGTAGACGACCACGCCGGCGTTGATCCGCTCGCCGCGCTCGACCCGGGGCACCACCTGGAGCAGGGCGTACTCGAAGACCTCACGCGTCACCGGGCGTCCCCCGTCCGCTCGTCCGGTCGCCCGGTGAGCCAGCCCGGGGCCCGGGACGGCCGGGGCACGCTCGGCGGCCCCAGGGTGATCCGCTCGTGCACCCCGGCGGCACGCTCGGCCAGCACTCCGGTGTACGCGCGGCGTACCGCGTCCGGGCCGTCGAAGCCGGGCTCGTCCGCGAGCCACACGTCGGGGACCTGAGCGGCGCACCCGTCCAGCAGTTCCGGTGTCACACGGGGCCCCAACTCGGCGGCAGCGGCCGCGACGTCCGGCGCGAAGGGGGCCAGAGCGTGGTCGGAGGCGTCGTAGGGGCGGGCGGCCGCGGTGGTCGCGCCGGGCCAGTTGTGGTGCCAGATGAGGCAGGCCCCGTGGTCGATGAGCCACAGCTCGCCGTGCCAGACCAGGAGGTTGGGGTTCCGCCAGGAACGGTCCATGTTGCCGACGAGCGCGTCGAACCACACCACACGCCCCGCCTCGACCGGGTCCACGCGAAAGGCGAGCGGGTCAAACCCGAGAGCCCCGGGGAGGAAGTCCATGCCGAGATTGAGGCCGCCGCTGGCCCTCAGCAGGTCCTGGACCTCCTCGTCCGGCTCAGCCCGGCCCAGCACGGGGTCCACCCGCACGCCGACGAGCTCCGGCACCCGCAGCCCCAGGCTCCGGGCGAGCCCACCGCAGATCACCTCGGCGACCAGGGTCTTCCGGCCCTGCCCCGCCCCGGTGAACTTGGTGACGTAGGTCCCGAGATCGTCGGCCTCCAGCAGGCCGGGGAGCGAACCGCCCTCCCTCAGCGGGGTGACGTAGCGCGTGGCGGTGACTTCGGGCAGCATCCCCCCAGGTTAGAGGCCGGGGAGGCCGCACGGGGCGCTCGCGGCGCGTTCCGGTTCGTTCTCCGCGCGTTCTCCGCGCCCGTTTCCGCGTCGTTGAACACCCGGGCGGTGCGGGCCGTAAGAAGCTGTGGACGTTTCCCCGGACGAACAGAGGAAGTGCCACCATGAACGCACCCTTCACCTCCCGCCGCACCGTGCTGGCCGCGGCCGGCACCGTGTCCCTGGCAGCCGCCGTGACCGCCTGCGGCGGTTCGGACGACGGCGGCGGCGACGGCGGGACCGGCGGGGCCTCGCCCGGCACCGGGCAGGAGACGGGCGGCAGCACGCAGCCGGACGAGGGCGGCGGGGCCGAGCTCGCCGAGGTCTCCGAGATCCCGGAGGGCGGCGGCAAGATCCTCAAGGAGGAGAAGGTGGTGGTGACCCAGCCGTCCGCCGGCGAGTACAAGGCCTTCTCGGCCGTCTGCACCCACCAGGGGTGCCTCGTCACCTCGGTGGGGAACGGCACCATCGACTGCGCCTGCCACGGCAGCCGGTTCGACATCGCGGACGGCAGCGTGACCCGCGGCCCGGCGCAGCAGGCGCTGCCGCCGGTGAACGTGTCGGTGGAGGGGGGCAGCATCCGGAAGTCCTGACGGGACAGGCGCCCCGGCACCGGCCCGGGCACCGCCCTCCTGCTGCCCGGCCTGCGGCGACCGGGCGCGCGGCCGCTGCGGTCAGCCGTAGCGGCGCGGGGCCGCAGGCCGCAGCGCATCCGCCACGTCCCGGGCGAGCGTCCCCTCCTCGCCCGGGGCCAGCGGCGACACGGTCAGCCGCAGGCCCGGCGGGGAGGCCAGGCGGTAGCGGGCGCCCGGCGCCGCGGCCCAGCCGGCCCGCAGCAGCCGGCCCACCGCGCCGGTCTCGTCGGGTACCGGCACCCAGACGTTCATGCCGCTGCGCCCGTGCGCGGCGACGCCGTGCGCGGCCAGTGCGCGCACCAGCGCGTCCCGGCGCGCGCCGTAGGAGCGGGCCACGGCACGGGAGTCGACGGCCCCGGAGGACCACAGCCGGACGACGACGTCCTGGAGGAGTCCGCTCACCCAGCCCGGACCGAGCCGCTGGCGCCCGGCCACCCGGTCCACGGTGACCGCGTCCCCGGTGAGCACGGCGAGCCGCAGGTCCGGCCCGTAGGCCTTGGCGACGGAGCGCACCAGGGCCCAGTGCCGGGTGACGCCGGCCAGCGGACGGAGCGGCAGGTCCACGATGCCGTGACCGTGGTCGTCCTCCACGAGCAGGGTGCCGGGCCGGTCGGCGAGCACCCCGCGCAGCTCGTCCGCCCGTGCCCCGCCCACCGCGGCCCCGGTGGGGTTCTGCGCCCGGCCGGTGACGACGAGCGCGCGGGCGCCGCGCCGGAAGGCACCCTCCACCGCCTCCGGAAGCGGCCCGTCGTCGTCCACGGCGACCGGCACCGGGCGCAGCCCGAGGGCCGGTACCAGGTCCAGCAGGGCACCCCAGCCGGGGTCCTCCACGGCGACCGTGTCCCCCGGGCGGAGATGCGCCCCGAGCACGCGCTCGATGGCGTCCAGGGCACCGGAGGTGACGGCCAGCGGCCCGCCGGGCACGCCGTCGGCCTCCAGTCCGGCGCGGGCGGCGGCCGCGAGCCGCTCGTCCACGGCGGGAGCCCCGTAGAGCACCGGCCTGCGGGCGTGGCGGGCGGCTGCTGCGGCCAGCGCCTCCTCCAGCGGGGGGAGCAGGGCCGGGTCGGGGTTGCCCTGGGTGAGGTCGCGGACTCCCGGCGGCACATCGGCACGGAGCTCCTCCCGGGGCGTGCTGGCCGGACGCTGCCGGACGCGGCTGCCACGCCGTCCCCCGGTCTCGATGACGCCGCGGTCGCGCAGCATGCGGTAGGCCGCGGCGACGGTGTTCGGGTTCACCCCCAGCGTGGCGGCGAGTTCGCGCTGCGGAGGCAGCGCCTGCCCCGGGGCCAACCCTCCCGAGCCCACGCCGTTCTCCACGCTGGCGGCGATCTCGGCTGCGCCCCGACCCTCGATCCGGTAATCTCCTAGCACAAAGCACATTATGCACTAGTGCAATGTCCCCGCAAGGCCCCGCACCGACGACCGCGAGGAGATCAGGTGACCGCGCCCACGACCCCGGACGACTCCCCCGCCCCGCACGCTGCGTACACGGCGTGCACGGGGTATACGGCGAACAGCCGCACCACGCCGACCCGCGGCCGCCACCGCGCCTCCTACGACCGGGAGCTGGTGCACGCGATCCTCGACGAGGGATACGTCTGCCATCTGGGCTTCGTCCGCGACGGCGCCCCCGTCGTGCTGCCCACGCTCTACGCCCGCACCGGCGAGCGCCTCTACGTGCACGGCTCCACGGGATCGCGCCCGCTGCGGGCCGCCGGCGAGGAGCCCGGTCTGCCGGTCTGCCTGACCGTGACCCACGTCGACGGGCTGGTACTCGCCCGCTCGGCCTTTCACCACTCCGTCAACTACCGCTCGGTGGTGGTGCACGGCACCGCCCGCCCGGTCACCGGCGACACGGAGCGCCGGGCCGCGCTGGACGCCCTGGTCGACCACGTACTGCCCGGCCGGGCGGCGGACTGCCGGCCGGCCGACGCCCGGGAACTGGCCGCCACGGCGGTGCTGGCCCTGGATCTCGCGGAGGCCTCCGCCAAGGTCCGCGAGGGCGGCCCCCACGACGACCCCGAGGACCGGGAACTACCCCACTGGGCGGGTGTGCTGCCGGTCGCCCCGGCCTACGGCGACCCGGTGCCCGCGGAGGACCTGGCGCCGGGCGTCTCCCGGCCCCCGTATCTCGTCCGGGAGCGGCGCGCGGGGTGAACCGGTGCCGCCTGGCGCCCGGCGCGCCGACTCCGCCCGCCGGGGGCACGGCACCGGAGCTCTGCGCGGGGCCCGGGCCGCCCGGGAAGCCGGGCCCCGGTACCTCCCCGGGCCGGACCGACCAGGGGCGACCCGTCAGCGACCCCGGCGGGCGTTGAGCCGGGCGGCCTGGCGCGTCAGGTGGTCACGCTCGGCGAGGTTCGGTGCCGTGTGGGCCGCCTCGGCGTACAGCCGAGCCGCCGTCGCCAGGTCGCCGTCACGCTCGTGGAGATACGCCGCCACCGCGGCGTGGCGCGGCAGTGAGGCGTCCAGCCCGGCGAGTGCCGCCAGGCCGGCGCGCGGCCCGTCGGCCTCCCCGACGGCGACCGCACGGTTGAGGCGCACGACCGGACTGCCGGTCAGGCGCGTGAGCTCGTCGTACCACTCGACGATCTGCACCCAGTCGGTCTCCCCGGCGGTGGGCGCGTCGGCGTGCAGCGCCGCGACGGCGGCCTGGGCCTGGAACTCGCCCAGCCGGTCACGGGCGAGGGCAGCCTGGAGGATCCCGACCCCCTCGGCGATCAACGCGGTGTCCCAGCGGCCGCGGTCCTGCTCGGCGAGCGGCACCAGGCTGCCGTCGGGCGCGGTCCGGGCGGCGCGCCGGGCGTGGTGGAGCAGCATGAGGGCGAGCAGCCCGGCCACCTCGGGGTGGTCGATGCGCGCCGCGAGCTGCCGGGTGAGGCGGATGGCCTCCGCCGCCAGGTCGACGTCACCGGAGTAGCCCTCGTTGAAGACGAGGTAGAGGACGCGCAGCACGGTGGCGACGTCACCGGGCCGGTCGAAGCGCACGCCCGAGACGGTGCGCTTGGCCCGGCTGATGCGCTGCGCCATGGTCGGCTCGGGCACCAGGTAGGCCTCGGCGATCTGGCGGGTGGTCAGCCCGCCGACGGCGCGCAGCGTGAGCGCGACGGCCGAGGCCGGTGTCAGCGACGGGTGGGCGCAGAGGAAGTAGAGCTGGAGCGTGTCGTCCACCGCGTGCGCCGGGCCGGGCGCCGGCTCCTCCTGGACGCGCTCCTCACGCCGGCGGCGGGCGGCGTCGGCGCGCGTGGCGTCGAGGAACCGGCGCCAGGCCACGGTGACCAGCCAGCCCTTGGCATCCCGCGGAGGGCCGGCCGCCCAGACCCGGAGCGCCTCGACCAGTGCGTCCTGCACGGCGTCCTCGGCCGCCGCGAAGTCGGCCCCGCGGCGGACGAGGACGGTGAGCACGCTCGGCGTGAGGCTCCTCAGCAGGACCTCGTCCACCGGTGCGGACCCCGGTGAGTCCATCGGTGGCGTCACTCCGTGACGGTGGGCGGCGCGGTCAGGAACGGGCGCACCTCGAGCCACTCGTGGATCGGCTCGCCGCCCGCCCCGGGGGCGGCCGACAGCTCCCCGGCCAGCTCGACGGCGCGCTCGTAGCCGTCGACGTCGATGATCATCCAGCCGGCGATGAGGTCCTTGGTCTCCGCGAACGGTCCGTCGGTGACCGGCGGGCGCCCCGCACCGTCGTAGCGGACCCACGCTCCCTCGGGGGCGAGCGCCTGACCGTCGACGAACTCGCCGGTCTTCTCCAGCCGGGCCGCGAAGTCGTTCATGTACTGCACATGGGCGGAGATCTCCTCCGGGCTCCACTGGTCCATCGGCACGTCGTTCACCGACGCCGGGGCGCCGCGGTAGTGCTTCAGCAGCAGGTACTTGGCCATCGTGGTTCTCCTCGGTGCTCGTACGACCCATTGTGGTCGCGTTCACCCCGGGGACGGAGCCGGACACGGGTTCTCGACATCGCCGGCCGGTTCTTCCGGGCCCACCCCCGCGTCTCCGGCACGGCCAGGGCCTTTCCGGCCCCCGTGCCTGTCCGCCTCTAGGTGCGCGGCGTGCCCGCCGCCACGCCTGTCTCCCCGGCGGTACCGGACGGGCCTGCCCCGGTGGCCGGCGGCGCCCCGGCGGCCGTACCGGGGCCCGCGGCGACCGGCTCCGCCGCGGCCCGTGCGGGGGCGGAACTCTGTGCGATGAGCGCACCGGCCAGTACCACGGCACCGCCGAGGAGCTGGGGCGTGGAGAGGTGCTCGCCCAGCAGGAACCAGGCCAGCACCGTGGCGATGACCGCCTCCAGGCACGCGACGACGCCGGCGACCTGCGGCGAGAGCCGCCGTACGGCGACCACCCCGGTCAGGTAGGCGGCGACCGTCGTGACCAGCACGATCCAGCCGAGCAGCAGCAGGGCGGGCACCGGGGCGCCGTCCATCCGCGCGTCGGCGGCGAGCACCGACCACTCCATCCGCCAGGGCCGGGTCACGACGGTGAGCACCAGCGCGCCGGCCAGCAGTCCGTAGGCGATGACGCCCAGCGGGTCCGGTACCTCCTCCCCGGTGCGGGCACCGTGCTCACCCGCGTGTCCGCCCCCGTCGGTGCCGTGGTCGGAGAGCACGAAGTAGCCGACCTGGCAGCAGGCGGCGCCCAGCGCGAGCACCAGGCCCAGCAGGTCGAACCGGAGACCGGCCCAGACCTCCACCACGCAGGCCAGGCCGCCGACCGCCAGCACGACGCCCAGCGCCGCGGCCCGGGTGACCGGGCGCCGCTGGACGAAGCGCACCCAGCCCAGCACCAGGGCCGGCGCCAGGTACTCGATGAGCAGGGCGACCCCTACCGGGATGCGGGAGATCGCCGCGAAGTAGCACGCCTGCACCCCCGCGACCGCCAGCAGCCCGAAGCCGGCGAGCAGTCCCGGGCGGCGGCGCAGCAGGGCGCGGTACCGCCAGGCGAGCGGCAGGGTCACGAGCGCGGCTCCGGCGACCCGGAGCCAGGTCACGTGCAGCGGGTCCAGGCCCGCCTCGATCAGCGGCTTGGCCGCGGGGCCGGAGCCGCCGAAGGCGAAGGCGGAGAGCAGGGCGAGGCCGAGGCCGACGCCACGGCCGCCGGCGGGGCGTGCGGGACGGGAGGTGTCGTGCATCCGCATATCATGCCAACGGGCGACAGGAGTGTCATCCCCAATGACGCCTGTCAGGGACCGGGAGGCGCAGGCACCCACGGCCCTACGGAGGCCCTCGCACCGGCGGCGCAGCGCATCGCCTTCCGGCACCCCGGCCGCCGCTCCCGCCCGGGCACCGGCACCGGACCGCCGACCGGAACGGGCGACGAACCGGCTCCGGGCGGCGGCCGCACCGCCGTCCGGGCTCAGTCCTCCTCGGCGAGGATCAGATAGAGCCGCTTGCGCGCGTCGTTGACCACACCGAGGGCCTTCTCCCGCTGCTCCGGACTGCCCGTCGCCCAGACCTGCCGGAAGGCCTCGATCAGGCCGCCACCCGCCTTGCGGATCTCGTTCATGGCCTCCCAGTCGATGCCGCGGCCGGCCTCCTCCCAGGGAGCGTCCGGCCCCGTGCCGGCCTCCGCGCGGCCGGCCTCGGTGAGGGCGAACAGCCGCTTGCCGCCGTCGTTCTCACTGGCGATCAGCCCCTCGTCCTCCAGGAGCTGCAGCGTCGGGTAGACCGAGCCGGGGCTCGGCTTCCAGGCGCCGCCGCTGCGCTCGGCGATCTCCTGGATCATCTCGTACCCGTGCATCGGGCGGTCCTTCAGCAGGGCGAGGATCGACGCCCGCACATCGCCCCGGCGCGCCCTGCCGCGCCCGTGACCCCGGCCGCCGAAGGGCGGGCCCTCACCGAACGGCGGCCCGAACGGGCCGAACGCCGCTCGCCCGTGCTCCCACGGCGCACCGCAGGACCCTCCGCGGTGCCCCCGGCCGCGCTTGCCGCGACCGCCCTCATGTTCCGTCGCACACATGTCGCACCCTCTTTCTGCGATTGTTCGCGATGCCTCAACGATATATCGAGACACTTCGTTCGCCAAGCCCCTGCCGAACCCGTTGCGGTCCACCGCGGCGGAATGGGACGTGCCGCACGCACCCGGGCGCGGCTAGCCTCCCGATCATGCGCATCCGTACCGTCGACGCCTTCACCGACCGCCCCTTCGCCGGCAACCCGGCAGCCGTCGTCCTGCTGGAGGACGGCCCCTTCCCCGGCGACGACCGGCTGCAGCGCCTCGCGGCCGAGCTCAACCTCTCCGAGACGGCGTACGCGCACCCGCTGCCGGACGACCCCGGCGCGGACTGGGCGCTGCGCTGGTTCACACCTCGCACCGAGGTCGACATGTGCGGCCACGCCACGCTCGCCACCGCCCACGTGCTGCACGCCGACGGGCGGGCCCGGGGGCGGGTGCGCTTCCGCGCCCGGTGCGGCGTGCTGACCGCCGTGACGGCGCCCGACGGCACCGTCACACTGGACTTCCCCACCGCCCCGCTCTCCCCCGTACCGGTGCCGGAGGGCCTCGCGGCCGCGCTCGGCGCGAAGGTCCTGAGCGCCCACGACACCGGCCCGCACGTGGGCGATCTGGTGGCCGAGCTGCCGGACGCGCAGACGGTACGGGAACTCGCCCCGGACGCGGCCGCCCTGGAGCGGCTCCCGCACCGCGGGGTCATCGTCACCGCGCGGGCAGGCACGGACGACGCGGACCACGACTTCGTCTCGCGGTTCTTCGGGCCCGCCGTCGGGATCCCCGAAGACCCGGTGACCGGCAGCGCCCACACCGCGCTGGCGCCCTTCTGGTCCCCGCGGCTGGGCCGCGACACGCTCACCGGGCGTCAGCTCTCGGCCCGCGGCGGCCTGGTGCGCACCACTCTGCGCGGGGAGCGCACGGAGCTGGCGGGCCGGGCGGTCACCATGCTGGACGCGGAGCTGCGGGCGGAGTTCTGAGGCGGCCACCCGGCGGCGAGCCGGGCCGCGGGGCCGGTGGACCGCGCCCGGCGCAGGTCGCAGGCGCCGGGTCCGGTACGTCCCCGGGGCGCAGGCTCGCCGCCCCTCCCCCGCGCCCTGGCCCTGTGGTCAGCCCGTGGGCAGCCAGTCCACCCGGCCGGCCAGCAGCGCGTAGCCGACGAACGCCACGATGTCGATCAGCGCGTGCGCGGCGACCAGGGGTCCCACCCGGCCCCACCGGCGGTAGAGGAGCACGAAGATCACGCCCATCGCCATGTTCCCCAGCAGCCCGCCGATGCCCTGGTAGAGGTGGTACGTGCCGCGCAGTACCGCACTGGCGGCCAGCGCCGCCGTGGGGCTCCAGCCCAGCCCGTCGAGGCGGCGCAGCAGATAGCCCACCACGATGACCTCCTCCACCAGGGAGTTCTGCACGGCCGAGGCGATGAGCACCGGGATCTTCCACCAGACGTCCGGCAGGTTCTCCGGCACCACGGTCAGATTGGCCCCGGCGGCCCGCGCCCCGAGGTAGAGCAGCAGGCCCGTCCCCCCGATGCCGGCCGCGACCACCGCGCCCCGGGAGACGTCGAAGGCCGGGCGGCGCAGGTCGCAGCCGACCGCCCGCAGGCCGCCTGCCCCCTCGCGGAAGAGCAGATGGGCGACGAGGGCCACGGGGACCAGCGCGGTGGCGATGCCGAAGAGCTGCCAGGCCAGGTCCAGCCAGGGACGGTCGGGCGCGCGCGAGGAGTTGAGCCGGGCAGCCTGGTCCGCCAGGCCACCCGGCGCGGTCAGCGAGCCGGTGAAGCTGATCAGCGCCGAGACCGCGCTGGCGCCGAGCGACAACGCGAGGACGAGCAGCGTCTCCCGGCGCAGCACCGGCGCTGCCGCACCGCCCCCGGGGACGGCGAGCCCGGTGTCTCCGGTCGGCGAACCCACACCTTCCTCCACTTCCACGATCCGGCCTCGTCGGCCTGCCCCCGACGCTAGGGTCTGCGCAGCACACCGGAGACCGCGCGCGCCGGCCGGGGGCGCGCGCCGCGCCCGCCGGGCACACCGGCCCGGTCCCCCGGCACGACCGACAGGCCGCACGGAGGGTCGTACGCCATGGGACGTCACAGCTTGCCCGATGACTCCGCCCGCGCGGGCAGAGGGTCCCCGCTTCCGCCGGAAGAACGCGCGGAACGCTCCGGGAGGCGCCGCCGTACGGGTGCCGTGCTCACCGTCTCCCTCCTGCTGGCGGGTGCGGCCACGGCGGTCGCGGCCCGCACCGGCTGGCAGCCCTTCGCGGAGCCGTGCGGCGACGGCACCGTACGGCTGCGGGTCGCCGCGGAGCCCTCGGTCGCACCCGCGCTGCGCACCGTCGCGGAGCAGGCCCGGGAGCGGCACGTCACCTCGGACGGGCGGTGCCTGGACGTGCGGGTCACCGCCCGTACCGGTGCCGAGACGGCCGCCGCCCTCGCCCGCGGCGAGGACACCGGGCACCAGGTGTGGGTGCCGGACTCCGCGCTGTGGGTGCTGCACGCGGCCTCCTCGGGCCGGGCACCGCAGCTCGACACGGCGGGGAACGTGGCGAGTACCCCCCTGACCCTGGCGGCGGTGCCCCCGGCGGCGAAGACGCTGGGCTGGCCGGAGAAGACCTACGACTGGGCGGAGCTGGCCGCGGCCGTCACCGGACGGGACGCCCTGCGCGCCGGGGCCGCGGACCCGGCGCGCAGCGCCACCGGGCTGCTCGCGCTGGCCCGGGTGCGCAGCGCCGCCACCGCGGCGGGCGGGACGGACGCGGGGCTCCGCGCGGCCGCGACGGCGCGGGCGCTGGCCCGGCACACCGCCCCCGGCGACGCGCAGGTCCTGGCGACGCTGCCGCGTGACGCCTCCCGCGCCGAGCTGCACCATCCCCAGCGCAGTCAGGTGCTGTTCCTCTCCGAGCAGGCGGCGTACGCGCACAACCGCTCCGGCGGGGCCCGGCAGCGGCTGCGGCTGTTCTATCCGCGGGACGCGGCCACGGTGCTGGACTACCCGTACACCCTGCTGGACGCCGCAGGGCTGAGCACCGGGCAGACCCGGGCCGCATCCCGCTTCCAGACGCTGCTGGGCGGCGCCGAGGGCCGCTCGGTGCTGCGCCGGCACGGCTTCCGCCCGCCGGGTGCCCAGGCCGACCCGGAGCTGGTGCGGACCGCGGGCGGGCGGGAACCGCAGCCCACCACCGACGCCCCCGTCGAGCCGCCCTCCGCGGAGGAGACGGACGCGGCGCGCGGTCTGTGGACGGTGACGATCCAGAGCGAGCGGATCACCACGGTCGTGGACGCCTCCGCGTCGATGGCGCAGCCGGTGCCGGGCCGTCCGGGGCAGACCCGGATGGACGTCACCCGGTCGGCGCTGATCCAGGCGCTGGGCCAGTTCACCGCGGACGACGAGATCGGACTCTGGGAGTTCGCCCTGCGGCTGGACGGTGACCGGGACCACCGCACCCTCGTGCCGGCCGCACGGCTCGGCGACCCCGCCGGGGACGGCGGCACCCAGCGGGACCGGCTGCTGACCGCACTGGCCGGGCTGCGCACCGTCCCGTACGGCGCCACCGGACTGCACGACACGGTGCTGGCGGCCTACGAGCAGGCCCGGAAGGGGTATGCGGAGGGGCGGTTCAACGCGGTGGTGGTGCTCACCGACGGCGCCGACCAGGACCCGGACGGCGCCTCGCTGCGCGCGGCGGTGCGCGGGCTCCGGGAGTCGGCACGGCCCGGGCGGCCGCTGCCGCTGATCGTCATCGCCATCGGCCCGGACGCCGACGAGCGGTCCTGCCGGCGGCTGGCGGAAGCGACCGGCGGTTCGGCGCACCGGGTGGACGACCCGGCGCAGATCCACCGGGTGGTGCTGGAGGCGATCACGGTGGCCGGCAGCCGTACGGGCGGCTGAGGGGTGCGTCGTCAGGGGCCGGGAGGCCAGGTGTGCACCGGCTCCTCCGTGCGGACCAGCTCGCAGTACCGCCGGGTCACCGCGGCCAGCGCCTTCTCCCGGTCGAGGCCCGCTTCGAGGCCCCGGTGGTACGCGGTGGCCTGCCAGGACGCGCCGTTCACCCGGCGCCGGCAGCGCTCCTCGATCACCGTCAGGTAGCGGTCCCGGTCCGCGGGCTCCACGCCCCAGGCGTCCAGCCCGGCGGCGGCCAGCGGCAGCAGTTCCTCCCGTACGAGCCGGGTCGCGGGCCGGGCGGTGACGCCGCCGCGCCCGTGCCGCGGCCAGTGCAGCTCGGCATCGATCCCGTGCCGGCAGGCGGCGTCGAAGTTCGCCTGCGCGGCGGCGAAGGGCATGCGGGTCCACACCGGGCGCTGCTCGTCGGCGAGGGCCCGTACCAGGCCGTAGTAGAAGGCGGTGTTGGCGAGGACGTCGGTGACCGTCGGGCCCGCGGGCAGCACCCGGTTCTCCACCCGCAGGTGCGGCACGCCGTCCATCACGCCGTAGACCGGCCGGTTCCAGCGGTAGACGGTGCCGTTGTGCAGGACGAGTTCCGGGAGCCCGGGGGTGCCGCCCTCGTCCAGCACCCGCAGCGGGTCCTCCTCCTCGCAGATCGGCAGCAGGGCCGGGAAGTAGCGGAGGTTCTCGGCGAAGAGCTCGCGCGGTGAAACGATCCAGCGCTCCCCGAACCAGGTGCGGGGCCGCACGCCCTGCACGGCGAGCTCGGGCGGCCGCGTGTCGGTGGCCTGCAGGAACAACGGGGGGCGGGACTCGCGCCAGAGCTCCCGGCCGAAGAGGAAGGGGGCGTTCGCTCCCGTCGCGACCTGCGGTCCGGCGACGGCCTGCGCGGCGTTCCACACGTCCGCGAACCGGGCCGGGGTCACCTGGAGGTGGAGCTGCACCGAGGTGCAGGCGGCCTCGGGGGCGATCGACCCGGAGGTGTAGGTGAGCCGCTCCACGCCCTCGATGTCCAGCACCACGTCCTCCCCGCGGGAGGCCATGATCTGATCGTTGAGCAGCGTGTAGCGGTCGACGGCGGAGAGGTTCGCGGAGACGAGGTCCTCGCCGGTGAGGGTGGGCAGGATGCCGATCATCACGATGCGCGCGTCGACCTCCCGCGCCTGCCGGTCCGCGTAGGCGAGCCCGGTGCGGAGTTCCTCGGCGAGCTGGTCCAGCACCCGGCCGTGCAGCCGGTGCGGCACGATGTTGACTTCCAGATTGAACTGCCCGAGCTCGGTCTGGAAATCCCGGCTGCCAATGCGTTCCAGAACCTCCAGGTTGGTCATGCGCGGCATGCCGTCGGCGTCCGCCAGATTCAGCTCGATCTCCAGTCCCATGAGATTGCGCGGGCGGTCGAACCGCTTCTCGTCCAGCATCCGCTCCAACGCCTCCAGGCACCGGCGTAGCTTGTAGCGGTGACGCTGCCGAGCCGACAGGTCGAACCTGTCGGCCGCGACCTTCTCACCCATCGGGGCGTGCCTCCTCGGTCGGACTGCCCGCGGCGACGGCCGCGGTTACGGACGATGATGCCCGCCCGTCCGCCCGCCAACCTCCCCGGACGGCACCGCGGAAAGGTAATCTGACCGCGGGGGTCGCGGCTGGCACATTCCGTCGGCATACGGCGCAGCCGTCCGGCCGCACACGGATGCCATGGAAAAGGACAGGCGGAACTCGGCCGACCGCATTCGCGGAGAAGCCCGAGGCAGCCGGCGCGGGCCCGGTACACAGGGGGAGGAATTGCCCCGGCAAAGCGACCGGAAGTCGCCTTGCCGGAAATACGGGGGCGCGCTAGCAGAAACCCGATGGGAACATACGTCGTATAAACTTCCGGGACGAGGCAGAGACTTGACGCCCGCACCGGCCGCTCGACGCCGGCGCCCTCCGGCCGCACCGCCGCGGCCCGCGCCCGGCGAGGCCCGTTCGCGTCCCGCCCCCGCCCCGCCCCAGCGTGTCTCCCAGTGAGAGGCGACCCATCATGCCCCTGCGTGTCCCCCCGGCTCCCGCCCCCGCACTCCGCAGCGTCACCGCCGCCCTGCGATCCCGTGCCGCCGACGGCCGGCCCGCCCTGCGCCCCGCCCGCGCGCTGCCGGTCCACGAGCTCGACCAGGTGCGCCGGGAGGGCCCGCCGCGCACCCGGCTGACCGGCTGGCGCTTCCTGCTGTGCGCCGCGGACGCCGACGCCGCCGACGGCGCGGACCGCGGGCACGGCACGGACGCCGAATCCGGTGCGGCCGCCGCCGCGGCGGCGGACGCGCCCGCCGTGGGCGCCGCGGAGGCCATGCTCACCGCGGACGGCTGGGCCTTCGCGCACTTCGGCGGCGGACCGTACGTCGCCTCGGCCGAGCGGGCGCTGCGGCAGGCCGAGGTCCTGCCGCTGCCCTACCAGCCGCGGCTGCTGTCGGTCCCCGAGCTCTACATGCTGACGCTGTGGCTGCACGGCGACGCCGAGGCGGACGCCGCTGCCGGCTCACCCGGTCCCTCGGACCTGCTCGTCCCGCTGGCGCCCGCGCCCCCCGGCATCGCACCGCACCTTCCGCAGCGGGTGGACGTCCTGCTCCCGCTCCTCACCGACCGCCTGCCGGCCGCACCGCTGCTGCGCGCCTCCGCCTGAACGGCACGGGCATCCCCGCACCGGCCCCCCCGGCCCCGCCGGGGGGCCGCTCGCGCCCCCCGGGCCCTTCGTGCTCCCCCAGGCCCCCGTACGCCCCCTGCCGCGCGGGGCCGTACGGCAACCACTCGTCCGGGTGAGGCGTCCTCTTCCGGTGAGAAAGCTGCCCCGAAAAGCCTGCGGGGGCCTCTCCGCAACGCCACACTGGAGGACGGACCGACACCCACGGGGGGACCGATGGAATCCGTACCCAGCCGACGGCCGGCGGACGCAGCCGGCCCGGCGCACACAGAGAAGACCGCACGCACCATGACACCGACGATGTGCCGACACCAGCCGCCGTGCCCCAGCGCGGACTCCGCCGACCGCGAGGCCGCACACCTCGTGGCGCACTGCCCGGAGCAGGGGTGGAGCCTGCTGTGCAACGGGGTGCTCCTCTTCGAGGACACCGGTGAGCTGCTGCCGGACGGCAAGATCATCGGCCCTCGCCGGCCACTCGACGCCGGAGGCGTCACCACCGCCGCCTGAGGAGGTCCGCGCCCCCCGGGGAGGTCCCGCGGGAGCCGCGGAAAGCACCGGGGCCGGCCCGGCGAGTCCGCCGAACCGGCCCCGTCCCGTGCCGCGGGTCAGCCGTCGTACGCCTCGACCGGCGGGCACGAGCAGACCAGGTTCCGGTCGCCGAAGGCCCCGTCGATCCGCCGCACCGGCGGCCAGTACTTGTCCGAGGCCGCCACGCCGGCCGGGAAGGCCGCCTCCGCGCGGCCGTAGGGGAACTCCCACTCCCGTCCGAACTGCGCCGCGGTGTGCGGCGCGTTGCGCAGCGGGTTGTCCTCGACGCTCCACTCCCCCGAACCGACCTTGTCGATCTCGGCCCGGATGGCGATCATCGCCTCGCAGAAACGGTCCAGCTCCGCCAGGTCCTCGCTCTCGGTGGGCTCGATCATCAGGGTACCGGCGACCGGGAAGGACATGGTCGGCGCGTGGAAGCCGTAGTCGATCAGCCGCTTCGCCACGTCGTCGATGCTCACCCCGGTGGCCTTGGTCAGCGGCCGCACGTCGATGATGCACTCGTGCGCCACCAGGCCGTGCGGGCCGGTGTAGAGCACCGGGTAGTGCGGCTCCAGCCGCTTGGCGATGTAGTTCGCGCCGAGCACGGCGACCTGGGTGGCCCGGCGCAGCCCCTCGCCGCCCATCAGCCGCATGTACGCCCAGGAGATCGGCAGGATGCCCGCCGAGCCCCAGGGAGCACCGGACACCGGCCCGATGCCGGTCTCCGGGCCCGCGGCGGGCTGCAGCGGGTGGTTCGGCAGATACGGCGCCAGGTGCGCCCGCACGCCCACCGGCCCGACGCCGGGCCCGCCGCCGCCGTGCGGGATGCAGAAGGTCTTGTGCAGGTTGAGGTGGGAGACGTCCGCGCCGAAGCGGCCGGGGCGGGCCACGCCGAGCAGCGCGTTGAGGTTGGCGCCGTCCACGTACACCTGGCCGCCCGCGTCGTGCACGGCGGCGCAGACGTCCGTGATGTGCTCCTCGAAGACGCCGTGGGTCGAGGGGTAGGTGACCATCAGGACGGCCAGCTCGTCCCGGTGCTTCTCGATCTTCGCCCGCAGGTCGTCCAGGTCCACGTCCCCGTCCTCGCCGGTGGCGACGATGACCACCCTCATCCCCGCCATCACGGCGCTGGCGGCGTTGGTGCCGTGCGCGGAGGACGGGATGAGGCAGACCGTGCGGCCGTCTTCGCCGTTCGCGCGATGGTACGCACGGACGGCCAGCAGCCCGGCCAGTTCGCCCTGGGAGCCGGCGTTGGGCTGGACGGAGACCTTGTCGTAGCCGGTGACCTCGGCGAGCCGCTCCTCGAGCTCCCGGATGAGCGTGAGGTACCCCTCGGCCTGCTCGGTGGGGGCGAAGGGGTGCAGGGTCCCGAACTCCGGCCAGGTGACCGGTTCCATCTCGGTGGTCGCGTTGAGCTTCATGGTGCAGGAGCCGAGCGGGATCATGCCGCGGTCCAGCGCGTAGTCGCGGTCGGCGAGCTTGCGCAGGTACCGCAGCATCGCGGTCTCCGAGCGGTGCGTGCGGAAGACCGGGTGGGTGAGGTAGTCGCCGGTCCGCAGCAGAGCCCCGGGAAGCGCGTCGGCGGTGGCGGCGTCCAGCTCCCCGGCGTCGGCCTGCACCCCGAAGGCGCCCCAGACCTCGGTGAGCCGCTCCCGGGACGTCGTCTCGTCACAGCTCACGCCCACGTGGTCGGCATCGACGTGCCGCAGGTTCACCCCCGCCGCGCGCGCCGCCTCGACCACCTCGCCGGCACGGCCGGGCACGCGGGCGGTGACGGTGTCGAAGAAGGCGTCGTGGACCACCTCCACGCCGCCGGCCCGCAGCCCCGCGGCGAGCAGCGCGGCGTACCGGTGCGTCCGGCGGGCGATGGCGGCGAGCCCGTCCGGGCCGTGGTAGACGGCGTACATGCCGGCCATCACGGCCAGCAGCACCTGGGCGGTGCAGATGTTGCTGGTGGCCTTCTCCCGGCGGATGTGCTGTTCACGGGTCTGCAGGGCCAGCCGGTAGGCCTGGTCGCCGTCGGCGTCCTTGGAGACCCCGACCAGGCGGCCCGGCAGGCTGCGGGCGAACTTCTCCCGTACCGACATGTAGCCCGCGTGCGGGCCGCCGAAGCCCATGGGCACACCGAAGCGCTGACTGGAGCCGACGGCGATGTCCGCGCCGAGCTCGCCGGGCGGGGTGAGCAGGGTGAGCGCCAGCAGGTCGGCCGCGACGGTCACCACCGCGCCGAGCTCGTGGGCCCGCTCGATCACGGCCCGCGGGTCCCGTACGGCCCCGGAGGCCCCCGGGTACTGCAGCAGCACGCCGAAGACGCCGCGCTCGGCGACGTCGGACGGGATGCCGCCGGAGAGGTCGGCGACGACCACCTCCACGCCGGTGGGCTCGGCGCGGGTGCGCAGCACGGCCACCGTCTGCGGAAGGCAGTCGGCATCGACGAGGAAGACGCCCTCCTTGACCTTGCCCACCCGCCGGGAGAGCGCCATGGCCTCCGCGGCGGCGGTGGGCTCGTCCAGCAGCGAGGCGCCGGAGGTGGGGAGGCCGGTGAGGTCGGCGACCATGGTCTGGAAGTTGAGCAGCGCCTCCAGCCGCCCCTGGGAGATCTCCGGCTGGTAGGGGGTGTAGGCGGTGTACCAGGCCGGGTTCTCCAGGACGTTCCGCAGGATCACCGGCGGGGTGAAGGTCCCGTGGTAGCCGAGTCCGATCATGGAGTGGAGGACGGTGTTCCGCCCGGCGAGCGCGCGCAGTTCGGCCAGCACGTCGGCCTCGCTGCGGGCGGCGGGCAGGGCGAGCCGGTCGGTGCTCTTGATCACGTCGGGCACGGCCGCGGCGGTCAGCTCGTCGAGCGAGCCGTAGCCGACCTGGGCGAGCATCTTGGCCCGGGCCTCGGCATCCGGACCGATGTGCCGGTCCTCGAACGGCGTGCCGCGTTCCAGCTCGGCGAGGGAGATGCGGTGGGCAGTCATCTGCGGGGGCCTCCTGGTCTGTGCGACCTGCGAGGGGCACCACTGGGGTGCCCGGACGGCCTCCCCCTCTGTCATCTCAACCTGAGAGTTTCACCGGCCGCACCGCCCGGAGCGCCCGGCTTTCACCGTCGGTGAGGAGGGGCTCCGGCTCGGGACCGTGACCCGCCCTGCTTTCCAGAGTGACCTCGTCCGTACGGTACGTGTGCCTGAGAGATTCCGGGGAGGATTTGCTCCTTCGGCGCCCCCGGCGGCACCGGGGGACTCTCCCGTACGGGGTCGACAGCCGTCTTCGAGACTACCAGCGACACCCCCGGCGGGAACCGGGCCCGCATGCGACCGGCCGGAGGCGGTGGGGTGCCGTTCCGTGGAAAATCTGTGAGAAGGGGTACCCGTGCGGTTCAGGCGACCCGTTGGAGGGACCGTGCAGACCGACATCGACCCGCGCACCCTGATCGGCCGCAAGGCCTTCGACCGCGACGGCGCCAAGATCGGCACCGTCGACGAGGTCTACCTCGACGACGCCACCGGAGTGCCCGAATGGGCGGCCGTCCGCACCGGGCTCTTCAGCCGTGACGCCTTCGTGCCCCTCGGGCCGAGCGAGCTGGACGGCGGGACGCTCCGAGTGCCCTTCGCCCGTGTACTGATCAAGGACGCCCCGGACTTCGGCGTGGGGCGCCACCTCTCCCCGGAGCAGGAGCTGCAGCTCTACCACCACTACGGGATGGACCTGCCGGCCGGCGGCGAGGGTTCCCCGCCCCCCGAGGACCGGGACTTCGGCCGCGTCGCGGGCTCCGAGAGCTGACCGGCCGGCCCGCCGCCCGGCGCGACCGGCATGGCGGGCTCCGCGGGGGCCAGCTCCGGGTCGTCGACAGGGAACGTACGGACCCTGCCGGGCGGGGTGCCGGGCTGCTCGAAACGGACGGTGACGCGGCCGATGCCGCTGCCCTGTACCCACCCGGGCCCCCACCGGGCGTGCCGCACGTCCAGCCCGGGCAGCCAGCGGCGCTGCGGCGGGGTGTCCACGGGCTCCGGGCGGGTGACGCCCGGAGCCTCCTCGGCCGCGCCTCCGGACGGCGTCCCGGCGCCCGCGGGCGGCTCCGGGTCGTCCGGACCCGGCGGTGCGGCGGCACGCGCCGCCGTCGCCTGCGCGAAGAGGTCCTCCTGGGTGAAGTCGGCCAGCCCGGACACGCCCACGCCGAGCAGCCGCACCCCGGCCGTGGTGTCCACGCCCTCCAGCAGCCGGGCCGCGGCCTCCCGGACCACGGCCGGGTCGTCCGTGGGGCCGCGCAGCGTCTCCGACCGCGTGAGGGTGGAGAAGTCGTAGCTGCGCACCTTGAGCACCACGGTGCGCCCGGAGCGCCCGGCGGCCCGCAGCCGCCGCACACAGCGGTCGGCGAGCCGGGCGACCTCGGTGTGCACCCGGGTGCGGTCGGTGAGGTCGGTGTCGAAGGTGTCCTCCACGGAGACGGACTTGGCGTCCCGCTCGGCCACCACCGGCCGGTCGTCGAGGCCGTTCGCCATCGCGTACAGGCCGGCGCCGTGCGCCCGGCCCAGCAGCCGCAGCAGCTCCGCCTCACCGGCCTCGGCCGTCTCCCCGACGGTGGTGATGCCCGCCCGGCGCAGCGTCTCCGCCGTCGCCGGGCCCACGCCGGGCAGGGTGCGGACCGGCAGCGGGGCGAGCAGCTCCCGCTCGGTGCCGGGGGCGATGACGACCAGCCCGTCCGGCTTGGCGTCCTCGGAGGCGATCTTGGCCAGCAGCTTGGAACCGGCGAGCCCCACGGATCCGCTGAGCCCGGTGGCCGCCCGGATCGCGGCCCGCAGGCGCTCCCCGACGGTGCGGGCGGCCGCCGTGGTGGGCGGAGTGCCGCCGGCCTCCAGGTCGACGAAGGCCTCGTCGAGGCTGAGCGGCTCCACCAGCGGTGAGAGGCCGGCGAGCAGCTCCATCACCATGTCGCTGACCTGCCGGTAGAGGCCGAAGCGGGGGGTGAGATAGGCGGCGTGGGGGCAGAGCCGGCGGGCCTGGCCCATGGGCATCGCCGAGTGCACGCCGAAGCGCCGGGCCTCGTAGGAGGCGGTGGCCACCACACCCCGCGGACCCAGACCGCCGACGATCACCGGCTTTCCGCGCAGGCTGGGCTTGGTCGCCTGCTCGACGGCGGCGTAGAAGGCATCCATGTCCAGATGCAGGATCGTCGGTGCGCCTCTCACATCTTCCGATGCTGCCGCACGGCACCGACAGTCCCCGCCACGGCCTCAGCCGGCGTTGCGTTTACGGCGCCGGGCCAGCTCGTCCTCGGGGTGCCGGCCGACCAGGGGCTGCTGCTCCACCGCGTCCTCGTCGCCCGTCTCCACCCGCTCGGCGTGCAGTCCGGACAGGGCGCCCTCCACGTCCTTCCAGACAACGCCGACGGCGATGCCGAAGACGCCCTGGCCGCCCTGGAGCAGGTCCACGACGTCGTCGGGCGAGGAGCACTCGTAGACCGTGGCGCCGTCGCTCATCAACGTCATGCGGGCCAGGTCGGTCCGGCCGCGGGAGCGGAGGTGCTGCACGGCGGTGCGGATGTTCTGCAGGGAGACGCCGGTGTCCAGGAGCCGCTTCACGATCTTGAGCACGACGATGTCGCGGAAGCTGTAGAGCCGCTGGCTGCCGGAGCCGTAGGCGGCGCGGATGCTGGGCTCGACCAGGCCCGTGCGCGCCCAGTAGTCGAGCTGGCGGTAGGTGATGCCGGCCGCGGAGCAGGCGGTGGGGCCGCGGTAGCCGACCTGCTCGGGGGACGCACCGGCCGCCCCGCTCCCGGAAGATCCTGCTTCCGCACCGCCGGAGGCCCCGGCGGCCTCGCCGCCGGAGGGCACGGTGCCCGCCGGGGAGGGCTGCACGGGTGAGGGGTGGGACGGAGGGGAGCCTCCCGCTGCCATGCCGTCGCTGCCGGTGCTTCTCACGCCGACCTCCGTCCTTCACATTCCGGGGAGAGCGCCCCGGAACCCGCCCGATTGACGGTAGGCAGTCACCAGGGGTGCGTCAACGATCGCCACACTCGCCACGCCGGGTGATAATCACCCAACGAGTGGTTTCCCGTGCCCCGGGAGGGGGCAGAGATGTCCGGATGGCCGGGAGCAGCGGGTCACTGGCTGCTGGAGCCGAAGTCCTCCGGCGAGATCTGGTCGAGGAACTCGCGGAACTTCTCCACCTCGTCTTCCTGCTCGTCCGGGATGGCGATGCCCGCGTCGTCCAGCACCCCGTCACTGCCGTAGATCGGCGTGCCGGTGCGCAGCGCCAGCGCTATGGCGTCGGAAGGCCGCGCGCTCACTTCGACACCGCTGGCGAAGACCAGCTCGGCGTAGAACACGCCCTCACGGAGATCGGTGATGCGGACAGCGGTCAGCTCCTGGCCCACCGCCTCCAGGACATCCTTGAACAGATCATGGGTCAGCGGGCGGGCGGGCGTCATGCCCTGCTGCGCGAAGGCGATCGCAGTCGCCTCCCCGGGTCCGATCCAGATGGGGAGGTACCGGTCGCCCCCGACTTCTCGCAGGAGGACGATCGGCTGGTTGGAGGGCATTTCAACCCGGACACCCACGACGTCGAGCTCGTTCACACAGCAACCCTAGGACCTGCCCGGCCCGTTTGGGTAGTCGGGCACCCTTTCGGTGCGGGCATCCGTGTACCGTTCAGGGTTCGCGCAGACCCAGCGCGGACCGCACCAGGACGGCGTGCAGCCGGGCAGCGAGCGCCCCGAGTTCCCGGGCCTCGGTCTCCGCACCCGCCCTGACCTGCGCATCCCGGTGCCTGCGTCGCGGTGCGAGCAGCTGCTCGATCAGCGCCGCCTCGCGCTCCGCCGCAATTCTCACCATGCGTAGATGGCGTGCCTCCAGTCCGTGCCCGCCCAGCGCAGCGAGAAGCCGGGCGATCTCCACCTGCCCGGCCCCGTACCGGCCGTCGTCGCCCGGGCCGAGCAGCCCGTACGCCTGCCACTCCGCCGCCTCCTCCGGGCCGGCGCCCGCGGCGGCCGCCAGCTCGGCCCGGCCGAGCCGCATCTCCGGTTCCCGCCGGGCCGGGGCACCGGCGGTCTCCCCGGACACCCCGGGCGGCCGCGGAGCGTCTCCGGCGCCTGCCGCTCGCCCGGCCGGCAGGCCGTGCTCCCCGGCGGTCTCCAGGTGTTCCCGGATGACCCGCAGCGGCAGGCAGTGGTCCCGCTGCAGGCGCAGCACCCGGGTCAGCCGGTCCACGTCTCCGGGACGGAACCTCCGGTGCCCGGAGGGCGCCCGCTCCGGCTTAACCAGCCCCTCGGCCTCCAGGAAGCGGAGCGTGGCGAGTGTGATCCCGGGGAACTCGTCCCGCAACGCCTGCAGCACCGCGCCGATGCTGCGGGTCCCGCGGGCCCCGGGGGCGGTGCCGGTGGCGGCACCGCCCGGTGACGGGTGCGGCATGGGTCCCCTTTCCGTCAGGCGGGCCCCGGGCCGGGTCACGCCCCCTGCTGGCTCGCGAAGAAGACCAGCCGGTACTTGCCGATCTGCACCTCGTCGCCGTTGGCCAGCGGGATCGGTGTCTCGATCCGCTCCCGGTTGACGTAGGTGCCGTTCAGGCTTCCGACGTCGGTGACGGTGAAGACGCCGTCGGAGCCGCGCCGGAACTCCACGTGACGGCGCGAGACCGTGACGTCGTCCAGGAAGATGTCGCTCTCCGGGTGGCGGCCGGCGGTGGTCAGCTCACCGTCCAGCAGGAAGCGGCTGCCGGAGTTCGGGCCGCGCCGCACCACCAGCAGGGCCGACCCCATCGGCAGCGCGTCGACCGCCGCCTGCGCCTCGGGTGGCAGGGGCGCGACATGCTGCCCGGTGGTCTCCGAGTCGTACGCCTCCAGCCCCGAGATGGAGATGGTGGACGTCGTCTCGGAGGACGCCTCCGGGGCGGGGACCCCGCCCCGCAGCGGCGCCCCGCACTGGGAGCAGAAGCGGCTCTCCTCTGCCACCCGGGTCCCGCACCTGGAACAGACCGGCAAGGCAGGCCCTCCGCCCGTACTCGTGGTCGCTGGTTCCCCGGAACCTATGCGGCCCGTGGTGGCGGGGTCAACAGAAACCGGGCCGTGACCACCCGAACTGCCGCCTCCCGGGCCCTCCACCTGATCGCGGAAGAGGGGCCGCTCGGGCGCGTCGGAGCCCGCGGCCCCGGGCCGCCCGGCGCGGTGCCGCGCCGGGCGGTCACCGTCCTTACGGCTCTTGCCGAACAACTTCGAAAGAAAACTCACGGGCGATTCCCCTCGCACGAAACAGACCCGCCCGTGGGGCAGGACAGACCCTCGATGATCTCATTGGCCACGTCGGACATCAGGACAACGTCCCCGGCCTCGGCACAGTTTCCCCGACCCCGTCCCGCGTCCCCCCGTCGGCCCCCTGCAAGCCTCATCGTCACCTCACTGTGATGACCGAGCGTAGTCAGGGCGCTTCGCCGACCGCAAGGCGTCCACGACGATCTTCTCCGAGCGGGTCACCTCCACGGTGGCCTGCTCCTTCTCCAGCGTCTGCACGACACCGCCGGGGATGTTCAGCGCAGGCTCCAGGTCCTTCGGCTCTCCGATGACCTCGAAGTTGAAGGGCTGGCTCACCCGGTGGCCGTCGATACGGACCCTGCCGCCCTGGTCGGTGAAGTAGGTGCCGGCCACGACCCGGACGTCGTTGATCTCGATCGCCTCGGCACCGGCCGCGCGCAGCTCCTGGATGGTGTCCAGCAGCATATCGGCCTCGACGGCACCGGACGGGTCGAGAACGGTGATGTGCAGCCCCGGACCCTCGGCGGCGACGGTGCCGGCGAGCACGCCGAGCTGCTGCTGCTTCTGCCTGGTCTGCCTCCGCGCCTCCTCGGCCTGGTCCGAGCTGTTCTCCAGTTCCCTGCGCTGGTCCTCCAGACGTTCCCGCTCGTCTTCCAGGCGGGCGGAACGGTCGTCCAGCTCGTCGAGGATGCGGACGAGGTCCTCCTGCCGGGCCCCGCGCAGCGGACTGCTCTCGCTGGTCGAGCGTACCTGGATCGCCAGCCCCAGGCCGAGCACGAACAGCAGCACGGCGACGATGATTTGGGCCCGCGTCATGCGCGGAGGCCAGACGGCCGCCACCAGCCGCTGCCGGCCCGTCCGGCCGTCCCCGCCGGACACGCCGGTGTCCTCCTCCGGCGGCCCGTCGCCGATGTCGGCCCCGCGCGGCTCACCGGCCGGCGCCGGGGCGTCCTGCGGAGACCGGGGCGCCTCCGGAGGGAGCTCGGCGGGGCGCCCGGCCGGTCGCTCCACCGGGGTGCGCTCCGGGGTCTGTTCCGAGCGCTCGCCGGGGCGCCGGTCCGGCTGCCCCTCGGGCTGCCGGTCCCGCCGGGTGCCGGGGCGCTCGTCCGGCTGCTCGTCCGGCCGGCGGTCCGGCCGGTCGTCCGGTGTCCTCGCGTCGTCGCTCATCGGTCTCACGCCCGGAACACATGCCGGCGGATGGCCGCCGCGTTGGAGAAGATGCGGATGCCCAGGACCACCACCACGCCGGTGGACAGCTGGGCGCCGACGCCGAGCTTGTCGCCCAGGAAGACGATCAGCGCGGCGACGACCACGTTGGAGAGGAAGGACACGACGAACACCTTGTCGTCGAAGATACCGTCCAGCATGGCCCGCAGGCCGCCGAAGACGGCGTCCAGCGCCGCGACCACGGCGATCGGCAGGTACGGCTCCACCACCGTCGGCACCACCGGCCGGACGACGAGTCCGGCCACCACTCCCACGATGAGGCCCAGTACGGCGATCACGATGTGCTGCCCTTCCCTGTCTTCACGGGCTCTGCGGTTCGGATGATCAGGCTCTGAGCGGCCGGCAGCCGCACCTCGTCCTGTACGGCGACGGTGTAGCGCACGCCGTAGTTCTCGTGCAGCACCTCCAGGTACTGACCGTCCTCGCTGTCGTCGAAGTCCTCCCGGAACTCGCGGCCGTTCCCCACCGCGAGGATGGTGTACGGGGGCGCCAGCGGTTTGTTGTCGACCAGTATCGCGTCACCGGCCGCCCGGATCGCCGAGAGGGCCGTCAGCCGCTGCCCGTTGACGGACACCGCCTCCGCCCCTGCGGCCCAGAGGCCGTTGATCACCCGCTGCATGTCGCGGTCGCGCACCCGGCCGGTGTCGGAGAAGCCGGTGCTCTGCCGGGGACCGTCGCCGTCGCCGCCGCCGGCGTCCTCGGCGTCGTCGATCACCAGCTTGATCCCGGGGCCCTTGACGGGTGTGGCGCCGGCCAGCAGTGCCGTACGCTCCCCCTGGTCCCCTCCGTGCCGCTCCAGGGCCTTGCGCTGCATCTCCTGGACCGTCTCCCGGAGCTGGTCCACCCGCTCCGCCAGTGCGTCGGCGGCAGCCGTCTCCGTCTCGACCCGGTCGATGAGCTCCTCGCGCTCCTTGGCGAGGGCCGGTGCGTCGACCCGCGCCTGCACCGCCCCCACCGTGACCACGAGCGCGGCCAGCACCAGGCCGGCGGCGAGGCCGAGCTTGGCACGCACGGTGCGCGGCAGGCCCGAGCGCCCCTCCACACCGCGGCGCGCGGCCGCCTCCGCGTATCCGTCGTCGAGGCTGTGGTCCATGACGTTGGTCAGCAGCGACATGGAGGCGTCGGGCCGCGCAGACCGCGGTGCGGTACTCCGAACGGGGGGCTGCTGCGACATGCCGCACATCGTCGCACGTCGCGCCCCGTACCGCCGAACGGGCCCACCGGTGCGCCGTACGGCGGCACCCGGCCACCCCGTCCGGGTGCCGCCGTACGGCTCCCGTCAGCGGCCCGCGCTGTCCACCACGGCCGCCCACTCGTCGAGGAGGGACAGCGTCGAGGCGTCGTCCGGGCCCTCCGCCCACAGGTGGGTGACGGCCTCGGCCGGGTCCGGCAGCACCATCACCCAGCGGCCGTCCGACTCCACGATGCGCACCCCGTCGGTGGTGTCGACGTCGCGATCCCCGGCGGCCTCGACGACCCGCCGCATCACCATGCCCTTGACGGCCCACGGTGTGGTCAGGTCCCGGCGCTGCACGTGCGCCTGCGGGATGCGGGCGTCGATCTGGCTGAGCGTGAGCTGGGTCCGCGCGACCAGCCCGAGCAACCGTACGAACGCCGCCGTGCCGTCGAACACGGAGCTGAACTCCGGCACGATGAAGCCGCCGCGCCCGTCGCCGCCGAAGATCGTGGCGTCCTCCCGGCCGACCCGGGTGAGGTCGTCGGGCGAGGTCGTCGTCCACTCCACCTGGGTCCCGTGGTAGGCGGCGACCTGTTCGGCGATGCGGGTGGTGGTCACCGGCAGCGCCACCTTGCCGCTGCGGCGTTCCGCGGCGACCAGGTCGAGCATCACCAGCAGGGCGCGGTGGTCCTCGACGATCCGGCCCTTCTCGTCGACGAGCGAGAGCCGCTCGCCGACCGGGTCGAAGCGCACGCCGAAGGCCGCCCGGGCCGACGCCACGATCTCGCCGAGCCGTACCAGGCCGGAGCGGCGCGTCTCGGCCGTCTCGGTCGGGCGGGCCTCGTCCAGACCCGGGTTGATGGTCAGCGAGTCGACACCGAGCCGGCCCAGCAGGCTGGGCAGGACGAGCCCGGCGCTGCCGTTGGAGGCGTCGACGACGACCTTGAGGCCGGACTCGGCGATGCCCTCGGTGTCCACGGCGCGCAGCAACGACCCCGTGTACGAGTCGAAGACACTCGCGGGGAAGCGGAGATCGCCGATCTCCCCGGGAAACGCCCTGCGGTACTCCTGGCGGGCGTAGACCCGGTCGAGCTTCCGCTGCGCGGCCTGGGAGAGGTCGGCGCCGCGCTCGTCCATGAACATGATGTCGACGGAGTCCGGCACCCCGGGCGCCGTACGGATCATGATCCCGCCGGCGCTGCCGCGGGCCGTCTGCTGCCGGGCGACCGGCAGCGGGACGTTCTCCAGGTCCCGTACGTCGATCGCGCTGGCCTGCAGCGCGGAGATCATGGCGCGCTTCAGCGCACGGGCACCGCGGGAATGGTCGCGGGCGGTGGTGACCGTGGACCCCTTCTTGAGCGTGGTGGCGTAGGCCCCCGCGAGTCGCACGGCGAGCTCGGGGGTGATCTCCACGTTGAGGATGCCGGAGACCCCGCGGGCGCCGAAGAGGTGCGCCTGGCCACGCGACTCCCAGATCACGGAGGTGTTGACGAACGCACCCGCCTCGACGGTCTTGAAGGGGTAGACCCGCACGTTGCCCTGGACGATGGACTCCTCGCCGATCAGGCACTCGTCGCCGATCACCGCCCCGTCCTCGATGCGGGCGGCCCGCATGATGTCGGTGTTGCGGCCGACCACACAGCCCCGCAGGTTCGACTGGGGGCCGATGTAGACGTTGTCGTGGACCACCGCACGGTGCAGGAAGGCCCCGCTCTTCACGACCACGTTGGAGCCGATGACGGAGTGCTCGCGGATCTCGGCGCCCGCCTCCACCTTGGCGTAGTCGCCGATGTAGAGCGGGCCGCGGAGCTGCGCGTCGGGGTGCACCTCGGCACCCTCGGCGACCCACACGCCCGGGGAGATCTCGAAACCGTCGATCTCCACGTCGACCTTGCCCTCGAGCACGTCGGCCTGCGCCTTGACGTAGCTCTCGTGGGTGCCGACGTCCTCCCAGTAGCCCTCGGCGACATAGCCGTAGACCGGCTTGCCCTCCTTCATCAACTGCGGGAAGACGTCACCGGACCAGTCGACGGGCACATCGGGGTCGACGTAGTCGAAGACCTCGGGCTCCATCACGTAGATGCCGGTGTTCACGGTATCCGAGAACACCTGGCCCCAGGTGGGCTTCTCGAGAAAGCGCTCGACTCGGCCGCCCTCGTCGAGAATGGTGATCCCGAATTCCAGCGGGTTGGGTACCCGCGTCAGGCAGACGGTGACCATGGCACCGCGCTCCCGGTGGAAGTTCACCAGATCGGTGAGGTCGAAGTCGGTGAGGGCGTCCCCGGAGATGACGAGGAAGGAGTCGTCGCGGAGCGCCTCCTCCGCGTTCTTCACGCTCCCGGCCGTGCCGAGCGGCTTCTCCTCGTTGGCGTAGCTGAGCTCCATGCCGAGCTCCTCGCCGTCGCCGAAGTAGTTCCGGACCAGAGAGGCCAGGAATTGCACGGTGACGACGGTCTCGCTGAGGCCGTGCCTCTTGAGCAGCCTCAGTACATGCTCCATGATCGGACGGTTCGCCACGGGGAGCAGCGGCTTGGGCATGCTCGCGGTCATCGGGCGAAGACGGGTTCCCTCCCCGCCTGCCATCACGACGGCCTTCATCTTGGAAGCGTCCTCCTCGCACAGAGATGACGGATGTGCCGACTGCGCCCCGAGGGCGGCCCACAACTCCGGAACCCGGGCGCCCGGCCTCTGCGACGGTGGAAAGGCTGGCTCAGTCGGGTGCGGCGGCGTCCGCGCGCACCAGCCGGCGGACCTGAACCACGTAGAGGATTCCTGCCCACCAGTACAGGGCTGTACCCCATCCCGCGAAGGCCCAACCGAAAACGGCGGCGACCGATGCCATCCAGCCGTTTCCGTCACTCAGCAGCAGCAGCGGAAAGGCGTACATGAGGTTGAACGTGGCGGCTTTGCCGAGGAAGTTCACCTGCGGCGGCGCATATCCGTGCCGGTCCAGCACCCAGACCATGACCAGCAGGAGCAATTCCCGGGCCAGCAGGACGCCGGTCAGCCAGAGCGGCAGGATGTCCCGCCAGGTCAGCCCGACGAGGGTGGAGAGGATGTAGAGCCGGTCGGCCGCGGGGTCGAGGATGCGGCCGAGATCACTCACCTGGTTCCAGCGCCGTGCGAGCTTGCCGTCCAGGTAGTCGCTCACACCGCTGAGGGCAAGCACCAGCAGAGCCCAGCCGTCGCCGTTCGGGCCGCCGAACTCGGGCCACAGAATCAGCCACAGGAAGAGAGGCACACCGACGAGACGGGCCATGCTGAGGACGTTCGGGATGGTGAGGACCCGGTCCGTCTGCACCCGCGTCTCCTGGACCTCCACCTGGCCTCCCGTGCTGAGGTGAGCCACCGACGATGACGACCCGACCTTACCCCGCCCCCGGCGGCGCCCCACGCGGCGGGGCGGGCCTACCGCACCCGGCGACCCGGGGAACGCGAAAAGGGGTCTCGCCGGCCATGGCCGGCGAGACCCCTCTCCCAAAGATTGTTCGGCGGCGTCCTACTCTCCCACACACTCCCGCATGCAGTACCATCGGCG
>NZ_JACYHE010000032.1 GCF_021696945.1 Streptomyces sp. JJ36 | reverse complement strand
TGTGACGGGGCCGGGCGGCGGGGCGGTCGGTAGCCGGTGACGGGGGTGCCCTGGCTGGCTGCTGCCGCGCTGTGCCTGAGCTTTCGTCTTCTCGCTCCGCTCGTTCCACGTGCGTGGCAGCGCGGGGTTCGGCTGCGGGCCGTTCCGGAGTGGGGGTACGCCCCCGGCTCTCAGCACATGGAAGCGGGCCGGCGCCGCCGGGGCCTGGCCGGGCCCTCGCGCTGCCCCGGGGTGCCCGGCGCTCGGCGGCCAGGCCGGTGACGTCCGGCGCTCGGCCTGCCGCCTGGCGGGAACCCGGACCTGGACCCGGGGCGCGCGGCCCAGGGGCCCGCACCCCTGGCGCACCCGGCCTGCCCCCGGACCAGGGGCGTAAGGGCCGCCACTGGGCATTACCCCTGACGATTCCCGGATGATCATGTACTGGTCCACGCTTTTGACGAAAATCAGCCCAAATCCGTCAAAAGCGTGGACCAGTACATGATCACGACGCGGGCGGGCCCCCGGCGACCCCGACCAGCCGCGCGGGCACGCGCCCCCGCCGCACCCGGCAACGCACCCGCCACCACCCCGGCCGCGAAGCCGCAGCCGCAGCCGCACACGCGGACGGGTACGCCCGAGCCCGGCTCAGGCGTCGGCCCCCGGCCCCTCAGGAGGAGGTGGCGAGGGCGTGCCCCATGGCGGCGAGGACGGACGGGGCGACGCGGTAGTACACCCACGTGCCGCGGCGCTCGCTGGTGAGCAGCCCGGCCTCGCGGAGCTTCTTGAGGTGGTGGCTGACGGTCGGCTGGGAGACGCCGACGTCGGAGATGTCGCAGACGCAGGCCTCGCCGCCCTCGTGGGAGGCGACCAGGGAGAAGAGGCGGAGGCGCACGGGGTCGCCGAGCGCCTTGAACATCGCGGCCGTGCGCTCGGCCTCCTCGGCGGTCAGGGGGCGTTCGGTGAGGGGCGGGCAGCAGGGCTGCGCCTCCTCGGCGGCCCCCGGCGCGGGAAGCGCTTCCACGTTGGGCATAGGCCTATGTTGGCACATGTCGAATCAGGGCGGCAGGGCGCGTTCGCGGGCGCATCTGCGGCCGCCGGGTGGGACGCCGGCCGGACCGGCCAGGCCCGGGCCCGTAACGGCTCCGGCCCCGGCCTGGGCTCCTTCGGCGTCAGCCGTGGTCCGTGCCCCCGGCCTTCCCGCGGCCCGTGGTCCGCGGCCCGCGGCCCCTGGCCCGTGCCCCAGCCTCCCCGCGGGCCCGCAGGATCGCTGGACCTGGCCCGCTCTCCCCGGCGGGCGCTGTGGTGTGCCCGCCGGCCCGGGCCTTGCCCGGCGGTCGGCGGCGTCATGCCGCGCCCTGCGGGGCGGCTGCGGGGGCCGGCTCGTCCAGGCCGTGGTTGTGCATGCCCAGGGCGCGCCGGTTCAGTGCCATGAAGGGCTGGATCAGGCCGTCGACGAAGACCAGGAAGCAGACGGTGCCGACCCCCACCGGCCCGCCGAGCACCCATCCGGTCGCCAGCAGCACCGCTTCGATGCCCGCCTTCCCCAGCCAGAACGGCCAGCCCCAGCGCCGCACCAGGGTGATCACCACCAGGTCCATGGCCCGGATGCCGATCCCGCTCATGATGATCAGTGCCGAGCCGTAGGCGCAGAGAAGCACGCCCACCCCCAGGGCCGCGGTGTCGGCCAGCCAGGACAGGTCGGCGAGCAGCAGCAGGTCGATCATGCTGCCGCACAGGAAGAAGGTGACGAACGGCGCCACCACGGGCCGCCGCCGGTTCCAGGCCGACCAGATCGCGATGCACACCAGCGCGATCAGTGCCTGGGCGAGGCCGATGGTCAGCGGGATGTGCTCCTTCAGTCCGAGCGCCAGCACGTCGAGCGGGTCGGAGCCGAGTTCGGAGTGGATGAAGAGGGAGGCTCCGGTGGCGAAGACCAGGCATCCGGCGAGGTAGCCGAGCATCCGCAGGGCCAGGGCCCGGGCCGGGAGGGCGCGGAAGGTCGTGGGGAGACGGGTCATCGGTGCTCCTCGGGTCGCGACTGCGGTTTCCGGCACACGGGGGACAAGTCTCCCCAAAGCCGTGTCAGGGGCACGTCAGGTGCGGGTCAGGCGAAGCACAAGTTTCCGTACGGGATACGGCAACCGGGGGAGGCCCCGGCGCGCGGCGCGGGCGTCCCCGGGGGCGGGACGGTGACCGTTGTCAGGGGATTCGCCCCGGAATATGGTGAATTCAAGGACAGGCACGCGGCTGCGCGCCTATGCGACGAGACGTCCAAGGAAGTGGTCGCCATGGCCGGCCGTACCCGTGGCGAGATCGAGTCGGAGATCAAGGAGACGCTGGGGCTCGTGCCGCACTTCTTCACCGCCATCCCCGACGACCTGCTCGAACACGAGTGGGCGCTCTTCAAGCGGCTGGAGCTGGGCGAGACCCTCATCCCGAACAAGTACAAGGAGCTGATGGGGATCGCGCTCCACTCCGAGACCAAGTGCCGCTACTGCACCCTCTTCCACACCGAGGCGGCGAAGCTCTTCGGCGCCACCGACGAGGAGATCCAGGAGGCCGTCCACTACGCGAAGAGCAGCCTCGGATGGAGCGCCTACCTGAACGGCATGCAGGAGGACTACGACGAGTTCGCCCGCGAGCTGGGCCAGATCAAGGACCACCTCCAGCAGGCGGCCTGACCGTGCAGCTCGAATGGGCCCGTCCCGGGGTGCTGCGGGTGACCTCGCACGCGTACGAGTTCGCGGCCTTGGTCGCCTCTGCGCGTTACGTCACCGAGAACCCCCCACCGGAGATCCCGGAGGAGGCACTGGAGCAACTGCGCGGCGTGCTCGCCGACTACGAGGAGCAGGCGGCCCGTCTGGCGAGGTAGACCGTGTTGGCGGAGGTGTTCCCGCCCAGCGGGTTGCCGAAGGAGACCGTACGGGCGTCCGCCTCGACGAAGACCCGGCCCAGCGCGGTCAGGAAGCGGTCGCTCGGCGGGTCGTCGGACCAGAGCGCGAAGACCCCGCCGGGGTGCAGCGCGTCGGCGATGCGGCGGAGGCCCGGCGGCTCGTAGAGCGCGGCGTGGGCCGGGTGCAGCAGGTGGTCGGGCGAGTGGTCGACGTCCAGCAGCACGGCGTGGAAGCGCCGGCCCGGTTGCTCCGGGTCCAGGCCCTCTCCCGCGGCGGCCAGCGCGAAGAAGTCGCCCGGGGACAGCGTGCAGCGGGGGTCGCCGGCGAGCCGTTCGCCGAGGGGCACCAGCCCGCGCCGGTGCCAGGAGATGACCTCCTCCAGGGCCTCGATCACCACCAGCGTCCGCACGCGGGAGTCGCGCAGCACGGCGTCCGCCGTGTGGCCGAGACCCAGCCCGCCGACCACCACGTCGAGGACCCCTGCGGCAGTGTCGCCGACCGGCTCCGCGTCACGCAGTCCGGCGTCCCGCAGTTCGGCCAGCGCGAGTTCGGCGAGCGCCCGCTCCCCGGCGGTGAACATGCTGGACATCAGGTAGGCGTCGTCCAGCTTCACCTCGTAGACGTCGGTGCCCGTCGCCGGGTCGCGCCGCCGGCGCAGGCTGATCTCCCCCAGCGGGGTCCGCCGCCAGTCCAGTTCCTCGAAGCGCGCACTCATGAAGGCCCATCATGCCTGCCGGTCCCGATGCGCGGTGCGCCCGGTGGGCGTGAAGCGGGACTCGTGTGCGACCCGTACGCGCCGGTGCGCCCCGTGCGTCGCCCGCGTGCGCCCCGTACGCATCGGGTGCCGGGCAGGTGTGCGACGCCCGTTTCGGGGACGAACGGCAGCGAAAGAGGCAGCCATGAGGTTAGGCTCACCTAAGCCCTGTGGGTGGTGTGCGCGGGACCGGTCACCTCCGGTCCCCGGGCGCATCCGAGCCGTACCCGAGACCGAGGCCGAGTGGTGTCCGTCCAGTTCCCGCCGTCTGCTGCACCCCGTTCCGCCTATCCGGTGGAAGCGCTTCCCGAGCACGTCCGCGGCCTCCTGCTGCGCCTGGCGGGTGGAGCGGAACCGGTCTCCGCATACCTGTACGACGGTGCCGTCGCCGCGGAACGCGCCCGCGCACTCCGGGCGGCCCTCCCCGACTGGGCCGCCGTCCACTACGCCGTGAAGGCCAACTCCTTCCCCGGCGTGGTAGCCGCCCTCGCCCCGCACGTCGACGGGTTCGAAGCGGCCTCCGGTACCGAGCTCCGCCTCGCCCTGGAGGCCAAGCCGCCGCGGGACGGCGCACCGGCGCCCGTGGTCGCCGCCGGCCCCGCCAAGTCCGTACCACTGCTCACCGAACTGGTCCGGGCGCAGGTGGCGTGCGTCAACGCCGAGAGCCTGCTGGAGCTGCACCGCCTCAGCCGCATCGCGGTCGCCGAGGGCACCACGGTACGCGCGGCGCTGCGGGTCAACCCGGCCCGCATCCCCCTCGGCGGCTCCCTCAGCATGGGCGGCGTCCCCACCCAGTTCGGCGTGGCCGAGCCGGACGTCCCCGCCGTGCTCGCCGCCGCCCGGCGGCTGCCCGGCCTCGACCTGACCGGCTTCCACTTCCACGCCGCCTCCAACAACCTCGACGCCGAGGCCCACGCCGCCTATCTGCGCTGGTGCGTGGAGTGGAGCGGACGGACGGCCGCGGAGCACGGCGTCGACCTGCGCCAGGTGGACATCGGCGGCGGCATCGGCGTGGCCTTCGAGGGCGAGAAGCCCTTCGACGTCGCCCGGTTCGGCGAGCTCGCCGCCCGGGTGCAGCCGCCGCCCGGGGTCACGGTCGTGCTGGAGCCCGGCCGGTACCTGGTCACCGACTGCGGCTGGTACGCGGCCGAGGTGACGGACGTCAAACGCGCGTACGGGGAGTGGTACGCGATGCTGCGCGGCGGCATCCACCACTTCCAGCTCCCCACCTCCTGGGACATCGTGCACAACATCGCCGTGCTGCCCGTGGAGGAATGGCCCGCGGGACTGCCCCGGCCGGCGGCCGAGGACACATGCGTCACCGTCGTCGGTGAACTCTGCACCCCCGAGGACACCCTGCTGCGGGACGTGCGCGTGGACCGGGTACGCGCCGGTGACCTGGTCGTCTTCCCCTGCGCAGGGTCCTACGGCTGGGAGTTCGCCATGCACTCCTTCCTCGGGCACCCGGTCGCCGCACGCCACATGCTGTAGGGCGGCCCGCCCGCGCCCTCCCGGCGCACCCGACTCCCGACCCGCCGCCGTCCTTCCGGAGCCTCCGCCATGACCGTCGCCCCCGCGCGCGTCCGTACCCGCCCCCGCCCGTCGCCGCCCGTGCCCGCACCGGCTGGGGGAGGAGCGTTCCACGGCGCCTTACGGCCGGTCGGGTCCGGGTCCGGGGCGGACCGGGAGGCCGGCGCGGCGCACCGCCCGGCCACGCCCGCAGCAGGCGCGGCACACCCCGGGAGGACGGCATGAGCCCGCGGCCCGGGGACGAGACCCGGGAACGGGCGGAGAACGCGGCGGCCGTCTCCGGGAGCCGGCCCGGCACCGGGCCCGGCGTGGCCGGTGACGCGCCGGTCGCCCCTGGCCCCGTACGCGGCGTCCCCCCGGCACGGGGTCCCGCCGCGGGGCGGCGGCCGGAGGCCACGGAGCCTGCCGGAGGCCCGGGACCGTCGCCCCTGGGCGTCCCGGAGCCGGCCGGAAGCCCGGGCGACCGGGACCTGCTGGGGGACCTCGGGCCGGGTAGCCCGGTGCCGGTGCCGCTGCGGGGCCCGGAGCCGCCGGGGGGCACGGACCTGTCCGGTGGCCCGGTGCCGCTGTGTGACGGCGCGTCACCGGGCGGCCTGGAGTCGCCGGGCGGTGCGGGCCCGGTGGGTGGTCCGGCGTCGCCGGGCGACCGTGCCCCGCTGGGCGGCCCCCGCCGGCCCGGCGGTCCGGACCGGGCGGGCCCACCGGGCCCGCAGGCAGACGTGCTGCTCGCCCGGCTCGCCGCCCTCGCCGGCGGCACGGACGGGCCGCGGGCCCTGGAACAGCCCGTACGCGAGGTCCTGGAGGCCCTGGCCGACGGCGCCCGTGCCCGGGGCGGCCCCCTGCCCGCCGGCGCCCCCTGGGTCACCTCCGAGTCCATGGCCAAGGCGTACGCCACCGCGGACGGCGACGGCGCCCTGCGCACCCTCACCGAGGCGCTGGCCCAGGGCAGCGCCGACCCCGCCGACCCCGCCTGCGCCGCACACCTGCACTGCCCCCCGCTGGCCGTGGCCGTCGCCGCGGACCTCGCCGTCTCCGCCCTCAACCCCTCGCAGGACTCCTGGGACCAGGCCCCCGCCGCCACCGCCCTGGAGACCCGGCTCCTCGCCGGGATGGCCGCGCTCGTCGGCTACGACCCGGAAGCCGCCGCCGGGGTGCTGACGTCCGGCGGCACCGAGTCCAACCTGATGGGGCTGATGCTCGCCCGCGACCGGGTCTGGGGCCGTGCGGACGGGACGCAGATCGAGCTGGCCGGCACCCCGGGCCGCGCCGCCCGCCCGCGGATCTTCGCCTCCGCCGCCGCGCACTTCTCGGTGCAGCGCGCCGCGGCCCTGCTGGGGCTCGGCGAGGACGCGGTGGTGCCGGTGCCCGTGGACCACCTGCTCCGGATGCGCCCCGACGCGCTGGAGCAGGCCATGGCGGAGAGCGTCGCACGCGGCGAACTGCCGCTCGCCGTCGCCGCCACCGCGGGCACCACCGACACCGGCAGTTTCGACCCGCTGGGCCCGTGTGCCGACCTCGCCGCCCGGCACGGCGCCTGGCTGCACGTGGACGCCGCATACGGCGGGGGCGCCCTGCTCTCCCCGCGGCTGGCGCCGCTGCTGGACGGCCTCGCCCGCGCCGACTCCGTCTCGCTCGACTGGCACAAGCTGGGCTGGCAGCCCACCGCCGCCGGGATCTTCCTGGCGCGCCGCGCCGCCGACTACGCCTCGCTGGCCCGTCGCGCGGTCTACCTCAACCCGCGGGACGACGAGGAGGCCGGCTACCCGAGCCTGCTCGGGCTGTCGCTGCGCACCACCCGGCGGGCCGACGCGTTCAAGATCGCGGTGACGCTGCGGACCCTCGGCACCGAGCGGCTGGGCCGGCTGGTCGACGCCTGCCACGCCCTGGCGCTGGCCGGAGCCCGGGCCGTACGGGCTGACCCGCGGCTGGAGTTGTACGCCGAACCGGTGCTGACCGCCTTCCTCTTCCGCTACCTGCCCGCCGACCCGGCGCTCGCGGCCGACCCGGAGGCGGTCGACCGGATCAACGCCGCGCTGCGGCGCCGGCTGCTGCGCGACGGCACCGCAGTGGTCGGGCGCACCGAGCTCCCCGGGGAGGGCGCCGGGGGCGTGCGCCTGAAGCTCACCCTGCTCAACCCGCACGCCACCGCCGAGCAGGTGAAGCGGTTGCTGCGCCTCGTCGTCGCGGCGGGCCACGCCGAGGAGACCGGCCGGTGACCCGCCGCCCCGCCCCGCACGGGACGCACGCCGAGGAAGCCTCCGGCCCCGCGGGCCGGCGCCCCGGGGAACCCCTGGACGGGGCCGCAGCGGCCGGACCCGCCGCTCCGGCCCCGTCCGGCGGGGCGCCGGTGTCCGGCACGTCCGGTGCGGGCGCGGCCGGTGCGGGCGCGTCCGGCGGGGCGCCCTTATCCGGTGCGGGCGGGCGCGGCGGCCCCCCGCCCGGCGCCTTCCCGGCGTCCGACTCCGCGGCTGGTCCGGCCCGGGGCGGTGGCGCGGCCGCCCGGGGTGACGTCCGGCCCGGCGGCCCGCACACCGGTGCCGCCGGGGCCGCCGTGTCCGGAAACCCCGCCTTCCCGGGCGTCGGGGGAGACTCGCCGGGCCGTCCCGTGACGCCGGGCGCGGACCCCGCGCCCCCGTCCCCGGTGGGCGGCGGGCCGGGCCCCGACCCGCTCGATCACCCGGACCCGCGGGAGGCCGCGGCGGCGGCCGCCGCCGAGCGGCTGGTGCGGTCGTACGTACGCGAGCACGGCATCGACGTGCCGCCCGCGGGTCAGGAGGTGCGGCTCGGACTCCCGGCCTCCGGACTGCACCTCGCCGTGCCGGTGCGCTACCGCAGCGCCACCGGGTGGCACCGCTTCGGACCCGCCCGCCTGCTGCCCCCGGCCGCCGCCGAGCCGGGGGCGACCGCGGTCGGAGAGGTGGCGGCCCCCGGCGCGTCCGGGGCGCTGCCGGCACCGGCCGGCACGGGCCCCGGCACGGCGCCCGGCACGGGCGTGGGGGAGGCGGGCGCTCTGGAGGGCGGCTCCCCGTGTCCGGGAGGACCGGGCGGGGTCTGCCGTCCGGGCCAGGGCCGGGCTCGCGGGTCCGTGCCCCCGGCCTCCGCCGCCGTGGCGAACGGGCCGACGCAGGGGGGCTTCTCGGACGGGGCTCCCGGCGCCGGTGCGGACGGGGCTCCCGGGGCCGGTTCGGGTGTGGCTCCCGTGGCCGGTGCGGGTGCGGCTCCCCTGGCCGGCGCGGCAGGCCTGGGGGCGGCGGGCGCTGGGTGCCCCGCCGGGGTGGCGCTGGTGGCGGCCGCCCTGGTGCGGGAGACCACCGTGGCCCGCGCTCTCCCCCCGCACCGCGGGGACGACGCGGTGGCCCGGGTGCTGGACTCGGCCGCCCGCACCGCGGCCCACCTGACCCGCCGGCGCGGCGAGGAGCGGGGCGCGGAGGGCCCCACCCCGTTCCTCGACGCCGAGCAGGCCCTGCTGCTCGGCCACCCCTTCCATCCGGCGCCGAAGAGCCGGGAGGAGGCCACGGAGGCGGAACTCGACGCCTGGTCCCCGGAGATGCGCGGCTCCTTCCCGCTGCACTGGTTCGCCGCGCACCCGGACGTGGTGGCCGGCGAGAGCGCGGACGGCCGTACGGTCGCCGGGGTGCTGCGCCCGCTCGCCCGGGGCCTCGACCTGCCGCCCGGGATGCTGCCGGTCCCGGCCCATCCCTGGCAGGCCCGCGAGGTGCTGCGGCGGCCGGGGACGGCCGCCCTGGTGGACGCGGGGCTGCTGCGCCCGCTCGGGCCGTACGGGCCGGCCTGGTGGCCCACCTCCTCGGTGCGGACCGTGCACCGGCCGGACGCCGCGGTGATGCTCAAGCTGTCGCTCGGTATGCGCATCACCAACTCCCGCCGCAACAACCTGCGGGGTGAGCTGCGGCTCGGCGTCCGCGCCGCGCGCCTGCTGGCCGCCGGGCCGGCCGCCTGGCTGCGCGCCGAGCACCCGGAGTTCGGCATCCTGCGCGACTTCGCCTGGGTGTCCGCCGGCCCGCCGGAACCCGGCGGGCCCGGGGGGAGGGACGCCGTGCCGGGCGGCGAGTCCGGGCTGGAGACCGCGATCCGCGACAACCCCTTCCGCGGCGGCCCGGACGACGCCCTGTGCCTGGCCGGGCTGCTGGCCGAGCGCACCGGCCCGGGCGACGGCCGACCGCCGCGGCACCGCGCCCTGCTGTCCGCCGCGGTGGCGCAGGCGGCCCGGGTGCACGGCGTCGGCCGGGCGGAGGCCGCCGCCCGGTGGCTCGACCGCTGCCTGGACGTGCTCGCCGTACCGCTGATCCGGCTCTACGCCCGGTACGGCATCGCGCTGGAACCGCACCACCAGAACACCCTGCTCGCACTGTCCGGCGACGGCCTGCCCCGGGCGGGCTGGTACCGCGACAGCCAGGGCTACTACGTCGCCGCCTCCCGGGCCGGCGAGGCGGAACGCCTGCTGCCCGGTGTCACCACGGGGGTCGAGCTGGTCTTCGACGACGCCCTGGTGGACGAGCGGATCGCCTACTACCTCGGCGTCAACAACCTCCTCGGCCTGGTCGGCGCCTTCGGCGCCCTGGGCCTCGCCGCGGAGGAGCCCTTGCTGCGGCGCGTACGGGACCGCCTCGCCGCGCTGCGCGGCACGGAGCCCGGCGCGCGGGGCCTGCTGGACACCCTCCTCGACGCGCCCGCGCTGCGCTGCAAGGGCAACTATCTGACCTGCGTGGACGGGCGGGACGAACTCGTCGGCGACGTCCACACCCAGTCCGTCTACCTCGACCTGCCCAACCCCCTCCGGGAGGCCACGCCGTGACCGACCACCACCGCAGCGCCGCCGGGCCGTCCGCCGGGTCCGCCGGGGAGCCGTACGACCTGCTCGGCGTGGGCATCGGCCCGTTCAACCTCTCGCTGGCCGCCCTCGCGGACGGCGTCCCCGGGCTGCGCACCTGCTTCCTGGACGCCCGGCCCGCCTTCTCCTGGCACCCCGGGCTGCTGCTGGAGGGCACCGTGCTCCAGGTGCCGTTCCTCGCCGACCTGGTGACCATGGCGGACCCGACCAGCCCCTGGTCGTTCCTGAACTACCTGCGGGCGCACGACCGCCTGTTCCCCTTCTTCTTCGCGGAACGCTTCCACATCCCGCGGCGCGAGTACGACCACTACTGCCGCTGGGTCGCCGAGCGGCTGCCGTCCTGCCGCTTCGGTGCGGAGGTCACGGCGCTGGAGTGGGACGCGGGAGCGGAGGTCTTCGTGGCCGAGCACCGCACCCCCGGCGGGGGGCGCGTTCGGATGCGGGCGCGGCAGGTGGTGCTGGGCGTCGGCACCGAGCCGGTGGTGCCGGAGCCGCTGCGGCCGTTCCTCGCCGGGGCCCCCGGAGCGTCCGGCGGGTCGCCCGGGCCGGCCCCGGCGGGCGTACGGGTGCTGCACAGCGCGGACTACCGCGCGCACCGCGCGGCGCTCGCCGCCCTCGACGACGTGACCGTCCTCGGGGCGGGCCAGTCCGGCGCCGAGGTGGCCCTCGACCTGCTCCGCCGGCAGGACGGGCACGGGGAGGGCGGCCCGTACGTGCGCTGGCTGGCCCGGTCCCCCGCCTTCGCACCGATGGAGTACTCCAAGATCGGCCTGGAGCACTTCACCCCTGACTACGTCCGCTACTTCCGCGGGCTTCCCGCGGAGCGGCGGGACCGTTTGGTGCGCGAGCAGTGGCAGCTCTACAAGGGCGTGAGCGAGGAGACGCTGGCGGAGCTGCACGACGAACTGTACGAGCGGACGATCGGCGGGGCCGCACCACGTGCCGCCCTGCACCCGGGCGTGGAGGTGGTCGCCGCGGAGCCCCGCGTACGGGATGCCGGGGGCGCCGTGGACGCGGCCGGCGGGGGGCTGCGGCTGGTCTGCCGCCATGTCGAGCAGGGCGCCGAGTTCGCGGTGCGCACCTCGGCCGTCGTCGCCGCCACCGGGTACGCGCCGGTGCGCCCGGCCTTCCTGGAGCCGCTGGCCGGGCTCGTGGACTGGGACGCCCAGGGCCGCTACCGGGTGGACGGCACCTACCGGGTGGCGCTCGACCCGGCGGTCACCGGGGCGCTCTACGTGCAGAACGCCGAGATGCACACCCACGGCGTGGGCGCCCCCGACCTGACCCTGGGCGCCTGGCGCGCCGCGACCATCCTCAACGCCGTCGCGGGGAAGGCGGTGGTGCCGGTGCCGGAGCGGGCCGCCTGGACCACCTTCGGGGCACCGGAGCCCGGTGCCCCGGCCTCCGCCCGCGTCCCCGTTCCCCGTGCCGCCGCCCCCCGGTGACGGCCGCCGCGCAGCGCGCCCCACGCACGGCGGCTCCGGGCTGGCCGGGCGGGAGCCCCGCACTCCGCAATCGTCGTCCCCCGAGGAGGCACACCCATGACACCGACCCCCTCCGCCCTCTGGGCACGGGCCGGGAGCCGGCTGCTGGTCAAGGCGCTCGAGGAATTCGCGTACGAGGAGCTGCTGCTGCCCGAGCCGGTGCCGGACGCCCCCGGCGCGTACCGCCTGGCTCTCGCGGACGGCGTGCACTGGACGCTGCGCGCCACCCGCGGCGCGTTCGGCGCCTGGCGCGTCGACCCCGACTCCCCGCGCCGCCACCCCGCACCGCCCGCCGGGGAGGAAGCCGGCCCGGAACGGCTGCTGCTGGACGCCCGCCCGCTGCTCGGCTGGGACGGCCCCACCACCGCCGAGGTGCTCCGCGAACTCACCGCCACCCGGCAGGCCGAGGCCCGGGTCCTCGCCCGCGCGGTGCCCGCCGCCGCCCTCGCCGACCTCTCCCACGCCGACCTGGAGACCCACCAGAACGGCCACCCCTGCATGCTGCTCAACAAGGGCCGGCTGGGCTTCTCCGCCGCCGACAGCGCCGCCTACGCCCCCGAGGCCGCCGGAACCGTACGGCTGCGCTGGGCCGCGGTGCACCGCACCCTCGCCGGCTACGCCGGGGGGCCCGGGCTGGACGCCGAGCGGCTGCTGGCCGAGGAGCTGGACCCGGGGGTGCGGGAGGAGTTCGCCGCCGTGCTCGGCGCCGCCTGCGCGGAGAGCGGCCGGGCCGCCGCGGACTTCGTCTGGCTGCCGGTGCACCCGTTCCACTGGGACGAGGCCGTGGCCCCCCTCTTCGCCCCCTACCTCGCCGACGGCCGGATCGTGCCGCTCGGCGAGGGGCCGGACCGGTACCGCCCGCTCCAGTCGGTCCGTACCCTCACCAACCTCGACCACCCGCACCGCCGGGACGTCAAGGTGCCGCTGCTCATCCGCAACACCCTGGTGTGGCGCGGGCTGGCGCCCGGCCCGACGGCGGCCGCCCCCGAGGTGAGCCGCTGGCTGCACGCGCTGCGCGCCGCCGACCCGTACCTGCGGGACGAGCTGCGCTTCCACCCGCTCGGCGAGGTCGCCTCGGTGGCCGTCCGGCACCCCCTCTACGACGCGGTCGCGGACGCCCCGTACCGCTACCACGAGCTCCTCGGCGCAGTCTGGCGGGAGCCGCTCGCCGGCCTGCTGCGGGAGGGCGAACGCGCCCGCACCCTGGCGGCCCTGCTCGGCACCGGCTCCGACGGGCGCACCCTCGTCGCGGAGCTGGTCGCGCGCTCCGGGCTGCCCGCCCGCGCCTGGCTGGAACGATTCTTCGCCGCGCTGCTCCCGGGCCTGCTGCACCATCTCTACCGGCACGGCGTGGCCTTCTGCCCGCACGGCGAGAACACCGTGCTGCTCTCCGACGCCGGCGAGGTGCCGTCCGGCATCGCGGTGAAGGACTTCGCGGAGGACGTCAACCTGCTGCCCGGGGCGCGGCCCGAGTACGCCGGTCTGCCGGCGGACGCGGACGCCGTCCTGCTCCGCTGGCCCGCCCGGGAGCTGGCGCACTCGCTGCTCAGCGCGGTCTTCGCCGGGCACTTCCGGCACTTCGCGCCGCTCGTCGCGGAGTCCCTGGAGGTGCCGGAGCGGGAGTTCTGGTCGCTGGTACGGGCGGAGGTCGAGCGCTACCACGCGCGGTTCCCGCAGCTCGCCGACCGGTTCGCGGAGTTCGGGCTGCTCGCCCCCGAGTTCGGCCGCGTCGCCCTCAACCGGGAGCAGCTCCTCGGCGGCGCCTTCCACGACCGCGCGGAGAAGGACGAGGGCTTTGACGTCGTGCACGGCACCGTTCCCAACCCGCTGGCAGGAGGCCGGATATGACCGCCGCCGAAGAGACCGCCCCGCACGACCGCCACGCCCCGTACGGGGAACTGCGCGCCCGGGCGGCGTCCGGCGAGATCGAGGAGGTCGTCGTCGCCGTCCCCGACCTCCAGGGCAGGCTGCAGGGCAGCCGGCTCGCCGCGCCGTACTTCCTCCAGGAGACGGTCACCGAGGGCTTCGGCGCCTGCGTCTACCTGCTCGCCACCGACGTGGAGATGGACACCGGCCCCGGCTACGCCGTGGACGCCTGGGAGAGCGGCTTCGGCGACTTCGTGCTGCGCCCCGACCCGGGGACCCTGCGCTGCCCGCCGTGGGACCCCGGCACGGCCCAGGTGCTCGCCGACGCCCACTGGCCGGACGGCTCCCCCGTCGGCATGGCGCCGCGGCAGGTGCTGCGCGGCCAGCTCGACCGGCTCGCCGCGCGCGGGCTGCGGGCGTACGCGGGCACCGAGCTGGAGTTCCTGGTCTTCCTCGACACCTACCGGGAGGCCTGGGAGCGCCGCTACCACGGGCTGACCCCCGCCACCCGGCACAACGTGGACTACGCCCTCCAGGGGCTGGAGGGCGTCGAGCCGGTGGTGCGCCGCATCCGGCGCGAGATGGTACGGGCCGGGCTGGCCCTGGAGACCGCGCGCGGCGAGTGCCACCCGGGCCAGTACGAGATCGTCTTCCGGTACGCGGAGGCGCTGGCCGCCTGCGACGACCACGTCTTCTTCAAGAACGGCGCCAAGCAGATCGCCGCCGCGGAGGGTGCGGCGCTCACCTTCATGCCGCAGTTCGGCGCGGGCGAGGGCAACTCCTGCCACCTGCACCTCTCGCTGCGCGGCGAGGACGGTTCCCCGGTCTTCGCCGACCCGGACGCGGAGCTGGGCATGTCCGCCCTGATGCGGCACTTCGTGGCCGGGCAGCTCGCCTGCCTGCCGGAGTTCGCACTGCTCATGGCGCCGAACGTGAACTCGTACAAGCGGCTGCGGGCGGGCGGCTTCGCACCCTCCGGGATCGCCTGGGGGTGGGACAACCGCACCTGCGCGGTCCGGGTCGTCGGCGCCGGGGCCGGGCTGCGGATCGAGCACCGGGTGCCGGGCGGCGACGCCAACCCGTACCTGGCGGTCGCGGCCGCGGTGGCCGCCGGGCTGTACGGCGTCGAGCACCGGCTGCCGCTGCCCGCCCCGCACCCCGGCAACGCGCTGGCGGACGCCACGGTGCCCCGGCTGCCCGGCACGCTGGGCGAGGCGCTGCACCGCTGGGAGCGCAGCGACCGGGCGGTGCGGGCGTTCGGCGCGGACGTCGTCGCGCACTACGCGCAGGCGGCACGGGCCGAACTGGCCGCCTTCGAGACGGCCGTGACCGACTGGGAGCGGATGCGCGGCTTCGAACGGCTCTAGCCGCCGGTCCGGGGCACGGCGTGCGGGCGCGCCGGTCCGTGCACGGCGTGTGGGCGCGCGGCCCCCGGGCCCCGGAGTCGTGCGCGCACAGCAGGCCGGACGGGCACGCGGCGCCGCGCTCACCGTTCGCCCGGGCGGCGGGTGCCCCGGCGCCGCGCACCGGGACACCCGCCGTGGGCGTCGGTGGGGGCCGCTCGGAAGCCTGGCGAGGCCGCCCCGGGAGCCCCGGGTGCCCGCAGGTCAGGCGTCGGAGCCGCCGAGGTGCTTCTCCATCTGGTCCAGGATCTGCCCGGCGCCGGTGTAGCCGATGCCCAGCATCCAGAGGTTGTCGTCCACCCGGAAGGCCCGGTCGTTCTGTACCGCGTCCAGGCCCTTCCAGAGGCCGCTCCGGGTCACCTTGGTCTCGTCGGCCTTCTCCGGGTCGCCGTAGGTGGAGTAGAAGATGATGTCGGCCTGCGCCTTGTCGATCTGCTCCGGGCTGACGTCGAGGGAGAAGCCGGTGCCGTCCTGGTTCTCGGGGCGGCCGACGCCGAGGTCCTGGAAGATCGAGCCGATGAAGGTGTCGTTCTTGTAGAGCCGGATGTCGGCGCCCTCGATGAAGCGCACGAAGCCGACGGTGGACTTCTTCGCCTGCTCCGGGCCGCCGAGCGTCTCGCGCACCTCCTCGATGTGCTGCTCGTAGTCGGCGACGACCTGCTCGGCCTTCTTCTCCTCGCCCAGCGCCTCGGCGTGCAATGTGAAGTTCTCTCGCCAGGTGGGGCCGGTGGTCTCGGTGAAGACGGTCGGGGCGATGGCGGAGAGCTTGTCGTAGTTCTTCTCGTCGCGGACCTTGCTGCTGAGGATGAGGTCCGGGTCCAGGGAGTTGATCTTCTCCAGGTTGGGCGTGCCGATGGTGCCGACCGTCTCCACGCCCTTCAGCTTCTTCTCGGGCAGGTAGGTGGAGAGGGGCCGGCCGGGCTCGGCGGCCACCGCGCCGACCGGCTGCACGCCGAGGGTGACGGCGGAGTCCAGGGCGTCGGTGTCGAGGACGACCACGCGCTGCGGGTCCTCGGGGACCTCGACCTCGCCCATCGCCGTGCTCACCGTGTGGGTCGCGCCCCCGGCGTCCTGGGAACCGCCCTTCCCGTCCTCCGAGCCCCCGCAGGCGGTGGCGGTGAGGGCGAGGGCGACGGCGGTGCCGGTCAGGACGGCGCGGCGGTGGAAGGCGGTGGTGGACATGGGTACGGATGCGCCTCTCGTGGGACGGTGGAGCGGCCCGGACGCACACACGTCCGGGCAAATTCAGGTGAGGCTAACCTAACTGCTAGTGCTCTGCAAGGGCGCATCTCTCCCGCCCGCACGCCGTTCCGGGCTTCGCCGCACCCCCGCCCGGGCCCTCCCGCCTGACACCCTGGGCGCATGAGTGCAGCGAGCAGGGACGAGGTGCTGGCGGCGGCCGCCGCGTTGCAGGAGCAGGGGCGCCTGGAGGAGGCACGGGAACGGCTGACGGAGCTGGCCGCCGGGCTTCCCGGGGACGCCGAGGTGGCGTATCACGCGGCCTCGGTCCACGACCGGCTGGGCCTGGAGGCCGAGGCCGTCCCGTTCTACGAACGCGCCCTCGCCGGCGAGGGCCTGCCCGACGAGGACCGCCGGGGCGCGCTGCTCGGGCTGGGCAGCACCTACCGGGTGCTGGGCCGGTACGAGGAGGCCGTCGCCACGCTCCGCCGGGGCGTGGCGGACCACCCGGACGACGGCGCCCTCCAGGCGTTCCTGGCCATGGCCCTGTTCCACACCGGGCAGGCGGACGAGTCGCTGCGGATCCTGCTGCGGCTGCTCGCGGCCACCAGCACCGATCCGTCCGTCCAGCAGTACCGGCGGGCTCTGGAGCTCTACGCACGGGACTTCGGCGCGGAGCCCTGAGGCTCACTCCGGGTGAACCGGTGCCACCAGTGGCGGCGCCGCGGGTGGACCGCCCGGCCCAGGCGCCGGCCCAGCAGGAGATAGCCGAGCAGCGCGCCCGTGGTGTTGAGCAGCACGTCGTCGATGTCGAAGGCGCGCCCGGTGATGAGGGCGCCCTGCACCAGCTCCACCAGGACCATCACCACGGCGGTGACCAGCGCCACCCGCAGCAGCCCCCGCGCCCGGGGCACCAGCACCGGCAGCAGCAGGCCGAACGGCACGCCCAGCACGATGTTGCCGCCGAGCTGCTTGACCGTGTCGCGGAAGCCGGGACGTTCGAGGTAGGCCCGGATCGAGTCGCCGGGGCGCAGGTTGGTGTGGATCAGGGCCTCGGAGGCGGCGGACTCGTTCAGGGTCACCCGGGCCAGCAGCACGGCGAACACCACCATCGCCCCGAAGGCCAGCAGCATGGCCGGCACCCGCACCCAGGGCGGGGGCGCCGCCGGGGCGCGCTGCGCAGCGGCCTCCGCAGGCCGGTCCGCACCGGCGGGCCGCTCTGCGCCGCCGGCGCCCTTGCGGCCGGTCGTGCCCTTGCGGCCGGTCGTGCCCTTTCCGCCGGTTGCGCCCTTCGGGCCGGTCTTCCGCTTCCGGCCGGCGGTCTCCGTACGGGCACCTGCGCGGCCGCCGGAGCTCCGCGCGCGGGACCGGCCGCCGCGGGACTTCCGTTCCCGCGCGGGCTGCGCGCCCCCGGCGGACTTCGCCCCAGGCGAGGACTTTCCGTCCTGGGCGGACTTCCCGCCCCCGGCCGGCTTGCCGTCCGCCGCGGACCTGCCGCTGCCGAGGATCCAGCGGCCTCCTGCGGGCCTCGTCCGGGGATCACGCTCCTTCCCTCCGTCTCCGGAGGACTTCCGTCCCTTCGGGCGCCGCCCGCCCGTCCCCTTCGCGGAGTCGTCGGGCGGCGGGGATGTTCTCGGCATCACTCCCCCTCGTGTCGTCCGGCTCGTTGCCGGGGCTCGCAGCCTCTTTCCCGGGCCGCGGGGGAGCATGCCCGGGCCGGACGCCGGGCGGGTGCACGCGGGGCGCGGAGGAGCAGGTGACCCTGTATTTCGTCAAGTCACGGGAATATAACGAACGATGGCGGGTAGCAGCAGCGACACACGCGCTCTCACCGGGGGAGCGCCTCAGCGTTCCGGGAGTGACATGACAGACCTGGCCGGCGACATCCTCGTCCCCGCCGCCGACACCGCCGAGCGACATACCACCGGCCGCGGCCTCGTTTCCCCGGCACCCGGCGCGGACGACGCCACGGCACCGCCCCCGCCCGCCGGGGACCTCCCCGCGCTGCCGCTCGGAGCGGACGGCGAGCGCCTCGACCCGGCGGACGCCCGGGCGCTCTCCCACGACCTGTTCCGCAGGCTGGCGGAGCTGGAGGAAGGCACGGAGGAGTACTCCTACGTGCGCAACACCCTGGTCGAGCTCAACCTCAACCTGGTCCACTACGCGGCGTCCCGCATGCGCTCGCGTGAGGACTCGTACGAGGACGTCGTGCAGGTCGGCACCATCGGCCTGATCAAGGCGATCAACCGCTTCGACCCCACCCGCGGCGTGGAGTTCACCACCTTCGCCGTGCCCACCGTCCTCGGCGAGATCAAGCGGTTCTTCCGGGACACCACCTGGGCGGTACGCGTACCGCGCCGGCTCCAGGAGCTCCGGCTCGACCTGAACCGCGCGGCCGCCGCGCTGGAACAGACGCACGGCCGGTCCCCGACCGCCGCCGAACTCGCCGAGCACCTGGACCTGGACGAGGAGACCGTGGCCGAGGGCCTGACGGCCGCCAACGCCTACTCCGCCGGCTCCCTCGACCTCCCCTTCGACGGCGACGAGGCCGGCGACACCCTCGCCGAGCACCTGGGCCGCGTCGACCCCGGCCTCGCCACGGTCGACTACGTGCAGAGCCTCAAGCCGCTCATCGCCCGGCTCCCCGAGCGCGAACGCCGCATCCTGGCGCTGCGCTTCGTGGAGGACAAGACGCAGCGGGAGATCGGCGAGGAGTTCGGCATATCGCAGATGCACGTCTCCCGGCTGCTCACCCGCATCCTGAGCCGGCTGCGCGGCGAGCTGCTCGGCACCACGGGCTGAGCGCGGGCGACGGCCCGCCGGGCGCCGCCCGGGCCGTACGGGCATGCGAGCCGTACGGCCCGGGCGACGCGCGGACAGCGACACACCCGCGGACAGCGACGACCTCGCACATCGAGGCCCCGCACCATCGAGGCCCCTGCGGACATCGACCCCATGGAGCCCCGGACCCTATGATCCCCCGGTCCGGGGCCGTCGCGTGCCGCCCGACCCCGCGCGGGCGACGAACCTGACAGACCGGGGCCCGACCCGGTGAGCCCGGTGTGACCCGATGCTCCCCGCCGCTTCACAGGGCGGAAACCTCCGGTCCGCAGGCTCGACCGGAGAAGCCGGGCCCCGGGCACGATCGACCGGTGCACGCGGCGCCCTCCAGGCCCGCCAGGGAAAGAGCGATGTCATGTCCTACGTGAGCCCACCAGAGTTCGTCACCAAGATGATCGACGCCGGTGAGGCCAAGGTCTTCATGTCCACCCGGGACACGGTGATCCGTGCCTACATGGCCGGCGCCATCCTGGCGCTGTCCGCCGCGTTCGCGGTCACGGTGACCGTGCAGACCGGGCAGCCGGTCGTCGGGGCGCTGCTCTTCCCGGTGGGCTTCTGCATGCTCTACCTGCTCGGCTTCGACCTGCTGACCGGCGTCTTCACCCTCGTCCCGCTCGCCCTGATAGACCGGCGGCGGGGCGTCACCGCGCGTTCGGTGCTGCGCAACTGGGGGCTGGTCTTCCTCGGCAACTTCGCGGGGGCGCTCACCGTGGCGCTGATGATGGCCGTGATCTTCACCTTCGGCTTCTCCACCGACCCGAACGAGGTCGGCCGCACGCTCGGCACCATCGGCGAGGGCCGTACGGTCGGCTACGCCGAGCACGGCGCGCCCGGCATGCTGACCCTCTTCATCCGCGGCGTGCTGTGCAACTGGATGGTGTCCACCGGCGTCGTCGCCGCGATGATGTCCACCTCCGTCTCCGGCAAGGTCATCGCCATGTGGATGCCCATCCTGGTCTTCTTCTACATGGGCTTCGAGCACTCGGTCGTGAACATGTTCCTCTTCCCCTCCGGCCTGATGCTCGGCGGCGACTTCTCCTTCGGGGACTACCTGCTGTGGAACGAGATCCCGACCGTGATCGGCAACATCGTCGGCGGGGTGACCTTCGTGGGTCTCACCCTCTACGCGACCCACGCCCGTACGGCCGCCGGCCGGACCCGCCCGGAGGCCGAGGAGCCGGAGGCCGCCGCCCCGGAGAAGGTCTCCGTCTGACGCCGGCCACCGCTCCCGGCCCTCCGGCCCGTTCCGCCTTCGCTCGCCCGGGCCCCGGGCTCCCGCGCCGGGCCCGGGGCCACCCCTACGGGCCCGCCGGCGCCCCGCAGCGCTCCCGCCGCCCGCCCGTCACGATGCGTGGCCCGGCTCCCACGGGGCACCCGGACGCCGGACACTCCGGGTCCGCGCAACGGGACCCACGGCGGCCCGGGGAAGGAGAGGAGACGCCATGGAGATCTCGGGCATCATCAGCGCGATCCTCATCGGGATCGTCATCGGCGTGCTCGGCCGGCTGGTGCTGCCGGGCCGCCAGCGCATCGGGGTGCTGCTGACCATCGCCGTCGGCATCGTGGCGGCGTTCGTCGGCACGTCGATCGCGGTGGGGCTGGGGGTCGCCGACACCGCGGGGATCGACTGGATCCAGCTCGCCCTCCAGGTCGCGCTGGCCGCCGGCGGTGTCGCGGCCGTCGAACGCCTCAAGGCCCGCTGACCGCACCGGCCGCGGGCGGCGCCGCACCGCCCGCTCCGGCCGCGCGCGCGGAACGGGAGAACACCGGACCGCCGGCAACCGCGCCGGCGGTCCACGCGTCCTCCTCCCGGGGCGTGCGCGGCAACCCGTGCCACATCGGGGCCTCCGCCGCAACGGAGTTCCGGCACCTCCACAGTTGCCGCACACCGGTACGGAGCCCGGGAGCAGCGCCGGTGTGCGCGACCGGCGACCCCGCCCCGGCGCAGCTGCTCGCCCGCGTCCGCCCGGAGGCGGCGCTGCCGGAGGCGGTCAGTCGTCGCGGACGCTGAGCAGGTCCCCCGGCTGGCAGCGCAGTTCCCGGCAGATCGCGGTGAGGGTGGAGAAGCGGATCGCCTTGGCCCGGTCGTTCTTCAGCACGGAGAGGTTCACCACCGTCACCCCGACCCGGCTCGCCAGCTCGGAGAGGGTCATGCCGCGTTCGGCCAGCAGCCGGTCCAGGTGGGCCTGGACGCGGTGCTCCTCCTCCGGAGGCATCAGACCAGCCCCTCGGTGTCGGCGCGCAGCTTCGTCCCGCGCCGGAAGACCTCACCAAGAGCCAGGACGAGGAGGGCGAGCAAGACGTACTCACCGGCGAAGGTGGCCGAGAAGGGGATCCGGTCGGCCAGGTGCGTACCGCTCACCAGCAGCTGCGTGGTGAGCGCCGGCAGGACCGGGACGAGGACGGCCTGCGCCAGCACCGCGAGTCCTATGACGCTCAGGCGTCGTGCGTTCCGCGGGACGAAGACGTCTCCGTCGCGCAGGGTCCCGGCCACCCGGACGAGGAAGACCAGGATGAGCAGCAACAGCAGACCGCCCGTGATCTGCGGCAGGGCGAGCAGCAGGCGCTCGCCCAGGTCGGGATCGGCGAAGACCAGGTCGGCCCGGTGGGTGCCGGTGAGGGCCATGCCGGGGCTCGCCGCCGCGTCGGCCGCGGTGTCCGGCAGCCGCGTCGTGCTCCCGGCCTCGACCGCCCGGGTGTCCACCGGGCCGACGAGACCGGCCACGCCGAGCGCCGGCCACAGCACCCCCGAGACACCGGCCAGTACCGCCGCCAGGCCCAGCACCGCCTCCAGCAGCCGGCTGTCGGTCCGGCTCCACCAGGACTTGTTACCCATGACTCCCCTGACACTCGCGATGTGCATATCGATTGTCGATACTATCGAGAAACGATATGCACGGCGTCAAGGGGGGGTCGGCGTCAAGGGGGGTCGCGGTGCCGGTGAGCGGAGTCCCGGCCTCCCGGGGGGCCGGCGGAGAGCGCGGAGCACCGTGCGCCCCGTACCTCCCCGCACGTCGTGCTCAGCCGAGCCGGCGGCCGTCGCGCATCAGGTCGCGCCCCCTGCCACGCGTCCTCCTCCCGCCGGACCTGGAGGCAGCGGCTGCGCGTACTCCCGGTCGATCCGGTCGCGTATCCGGCGCAGCCGCGCGAGGTCGTTCCGGCGCTGCGCCGCGGCGCGGGCGCGGCCCCAGGAGGGTGGCACATGGGGGACTCCTCTTCCTCGGTGTCCGCGAGTCGCCTGGGGTCCGCGCGCACGGCCGGGCCCCGTGACCGGGCGGACCGGCCCGGCGCAGCTCCCGTGCGGCTCAGCGCAGCTCCTGGATACGGATGAGGTTGCCCGCGGGGTCGCGGAAGGCGCAGTCCCGGATGCCGTACGGCTGCTCGGTCGGCTCCTGGACCACCTCGGCGTCCGCGGCCTGCACCTGCTCGAACGTGCCGTCGAGGTCCCGGGTGGCCAGCAGGATCCAGCCGTAGGTGCCCTTGGCCATCATCTCGGCGATGGTGCGGCGCTCCTCCTCGGTGATCCCCGGGTCGACCGCAGGCGGCGCCAGCAGGATCGACGTACCGGGCTGGCCGGCGGGGCCCACCGTGATCCAGCGCATCCTGCCCTCGCCGACGTCGTTGCGGATCTCGAAGCCGAGGGCGTCCCGGTAGAAGGCCAGCGACGCCTCCGGGTCCTCGTGCGGGAGGAAGCTCGTGTGAATGGTGAGGTCCATACCGACGACGCTAGAGCGCCTCCACGACCCGCGCTTCTCGATTCCTGACCGATCCCCCCGGCCGGTCGTTCCGAAGCCAGGACGGGGACCGGCGAACGACGAAGGTCCCGGCCGCTGGGCGGTCGGGACCTTCGGTCAGCCCGGTGAAGGCTGGGCGGAGGATACGAGATTCGAACTCGTGAGGGGTTGCCCCCAACACGCTTTCCAAGCGTGCGCCCTAGGCCTCTAGGCGAATCCTCCGCCGAGAACTGTACACAACGTCGGCGGGTGGGTGCGAACTCGATCCCGGGTCCGGGCATCGGGTAGGGTTGAGCGCAGCCCCTCACGCGGCGCTAACTCTCTGAACTCCCCCAGGGCCGGAAGGCAGCAAGGGTAGGAGGGCTCTGGCGGGTGCGTGGGGGGCCCTTTGTATGTGCGGTGCGGCTCGCTGATCGGTGCGGAAGGTGACCGGTCGCGTACGCCCGGTGGTGCGCGGGGCTTCGTGCGCCGGTTCCGGAGCGGGTGCGGGGCGGGAGCCGTGCGTGCCGTGTGTCACGCGCACGGCATTGCGGGCGCACGCCCTGGCGGGGTGCGGGCGTGTGCGGGGGCTCTCCCCGGCGGGCCCGTCCGGATGTCGGCGGGGGCCGATATCGTCGGGGGTGTGTCGTCCCTCGCCCTGTACCGCCGCTACCGCCCGGAGACCTTCGCCGAGGTCATCGGGCAGGAGCATGTCACCGACCCGTTGCAGCAGGCGCTGCGCAACAACCGGGTCAACCACGCGTACCTCTTCAGCGGCCCGCGCGGCTGTGGGAAGACGACCAGCGCCCGCATCCTCGCCCGCTGCCTGAACTGCGAGCAGGGGCCCACCCCGGACCCGTGCGGAGAGTGCCGTTCCTGCCGCGACCTCGCGCGGAACGGCCCCGGCTCGATCGACGTGATCGAGATCGACGCGGCCTCGCACGGCGGTGTGGACGACGCGCGCGAGCTGCGGGAGAAGGCCTTCTTCGGCCCCGCCTCCAGCCGCTACAAGATCTACATCATCGACGAGGCCCACATGGTCACGTCGGCGGGCTTCAACGCCCTGCTGAAGGTGGTCGAGGAGCCGCCGGAGCACCTCAAGTTCATCTTCGCGACGACGGAGCCGGAGAAGGTCATCGGCACCATCCGCTCGCGGACCCACCACTACCCCTTCCGGCTCGTCCCGCCGGGCACCCTGCGGGACTACCTGGCGCAGGTGTGCGAGCGCGAGGCCATCCCCGTCGACGAGGCGGTGCTGCCGCTGGCCGTGCGGGCGGGCGCCGGGTCCGTACGGGACTCGATGTCCGTCATGGACCAGCTCCTGGCCGGCGCGGGCGAGGAGGGCGTGACGTACGCCATGGCCACCGCCCTCCTCGGCTACACGGACAGCGCCCTGCTCGACGAGGTCGTGGACGCCTTCGCCGCGGGCGACGGCGCAGCGGCCTTCCAGGTCGTGGACCGGGTGATCGAGGGCGGGCACGACCCGCGCCGGTTCGTCGCCGACCTGCTGGAGCGGCTGCGGGACCTGGTGGTGCTGGCGGCCGTCCCGGACGCGCTGGACAAGGGCCTGATCGACGCCCCCGGCGACGTCGTGGAGCGGATGGCCGCCCAGGCCGGGCGGTTCCGCGCGGCCGAGCTCAGTCGCGCCGCGGACCTGGTGAACGAGGGCCTGACCGAGATGCGCGGCGCCACCTCCCCGCGTCTGCAACTGGAGCTGATCTGCGCGCGGGTGCTGCTCCCGGCGACCTACGGCGACGAGCGCTCCGTGCAGGCGCGGCTCGACCGGCTGGAACGCGGGGTCGCGCCGGGTGGCGGGGCCTTCCCGCCGGCGGGCGGGGCCGCACCCGGCCCGGGGCCGTCCGGCGGTGCACCGGCCCCCGGGGCACGGCCTCCGGGCACACCGGCACCCGGCGAGGGCCCCGCTGCGGCGCGGGCCGCGCTGGGCGGGAACGGCGGCCGTACGGACGCCGCCGGGCCGGGCGGTACGGGAGCCCCGGCGCCCGCAGGCGGCGCCCCGCAGGAGGGCGCGGCGGCGCCCGGGGCCGCAGGCCCGGCCGGGGCTGCCGGACAGCAGCCCGGTGGCCCCGCGGAGCAGGCCCCGGCCGGGGACGCCCGGCAGCCGGGCCAGTGGCCGGGCGGCGCGGGTGCGCCCGCCGGGCAGCAGGACGGTGAGCGGCAGCCCGGCGCATGGCCGGGGGCCTCCGGCGCTCCCGGTGCCCCCGGCGAGGGGCCGGGGCAGAGCGGTGCCGCGGGTCCGCAGGCCGAGGCCGGCCACGCAGCGCCCGGGGGTGAGCGTCCCCCCGGGGCGTGGCCCGGGGGCACGGCCCCGGGAGGCGCGGGTGCTCCGGGCACGGGCGCCGGTCAGGCGGGCCCCGGGCAGAGTGCGGGCGGTGCCCGGAACGGGCGGGCGCCCGGTGCGTGGCCCGGCGGCAGCGGGGCGAGCGGTCCTGGCGGTTCCGGCGAGGCGGGCGCGCCGCAGCAGGGCGCGCGGCAGCCCGGCGCCTGGCCGGGCGGTTCCGGTGGTCCCGGCGGGCCGCCCGGCCCGGGCGATTCCGGACAGGGCCCGGGCCACGGCTCCGCTGCGGGGCAGAGGCAGGCACCCGGCGGTCCCGCTGCGGGGCAGGCGCCCGGCGGCGCCGGTACGGCGCAGGGCCAGGGCCCCGGCGGTCCCGGTCCGGGTCCGGGTCAGGGGCCCGGCGGAGGCCGGAGCGGCCCGGGCGGTGGCGCCCCGGCGCAGGACAGCGCGCAGGGTGCGGCCCAGGTGCGGCAGATGTGGCCGCAGATCCTGGACGCGGTCAAGAACCGCCGTCGCTTCACCTGGATCCTGCTCAGCCAGAACGCCCAGGTCGTCGGCTTCGACGGCACGACCCTCCAGCTCGGCTTCTCGAACGCCGGTGCCCGGGACAGTTTCGCCGGCGGCGGCAGCGAGGACGTGCTGCGGCAGGCGCTCCAGGAGTCGCTCGGCGTCCAGTGGCAGATCGAGGCGGTGGTCGACCCCTCCGGCGGTGCGGGCGGCGCCGCACCGGGCGGGCGCGGGGGCGGAGCCCCCGGCCCTGCGCCGCAGGGCCCGGCGTACGGCTCGGGTCCGGGCGGCCCCGGTGGGCAGCCCCGGCCGGGTGGGCCTGGGCAGGGACCCGGCGGTCCCGGTGCGGGTCAGGGTCCGGGTCAGGGGCCTGGCGGAGGTCAGGCGTCCGGGGGCCCCGGTGCGGGGCAGGGCCAGGGCCCCGGCGGGCCCGGTGCGGCACAGGGCCGCGGGCCCGGCGGCCCTGGCGGCGGCCCGGGTCCGGGCGGCGGTGCGGGCCAGGCCCGGCAGGCCCTGGCCCAGGCCCGGCCGGCGGCCCCCGCGGAGCCGGAGCCCGCTCCGCCGGAGCCCCCGGCGTACGACTACGAGGAGGACATGCCCGCCGAGGACGACCCGGACCTCGACGAGCGGGCTCTCTCCGGCCACGACCTGATCGTCCGTGAGCTGGGCGCCACGGTGCTGGAGGAGATCCAGCACGACTGATCCCCGTCCTGGGAGGGTGGCCTGGCTCGGCCCGGCCACCCTCCTGTCGGCGCCGGACCGTGCGAGCCACACCACCGGCCAGGGCCGTGTGGCCCGGCCCGCCGCCTGGACGCCCGGCTGCGGCGCCGCCCCGGCGGGCCGGCGCGGCTGCCCGGCCGCCCCGGCAGGCCGGCCGGGCAGCTGCGGCGGCACGGTGCTGGGGCGCACGGTGCCCCGCGCGCGTGTGCGAGCGGCCCCCGGTCGCGGGAAACCCGGCGCGAACCGGCACGCCGCGCGCGGGAACACGTAGGCTCGGCTCCGTACATCGTGTCGTCGACGAGCCAGGAGCCAACTCGTGATTCCCGGTGGTGGCCAGCCCGACATGCAGCAGCTGCTGCAGCAGGCCCAGAAGATGCAGCAGGACCTCGCCACGGCCCAGCAGGAGCTGGCGGAGACGCCGGTCGAGGGGACCGCGGGCGGCGGTCTGGTGAAGGCGACGGTGAACGGCTCGGGCGAGCTCCAGAATCTCGTCATCGACCCCCGGGCGGTCGACCCGGAGGGCGGCTCCGCGGAGGAGGCGGCCGAGACCGTCGCCGATCTGGTGCTGGCGGCCGTGCGGGACGCCACGCAGGCGGCCTCGGAGCTCCAGCAGCAGAAGCTGGGCCCGCTCGCCCAGGGGCTCGGAGGCATGCCGGGCATGCCCTGACGGCCGGGGCCCGGCGGACACCGGTGACCGGCTCCGGCGGACACCGTGTGGCAACTGCCTGGCCGTGGTGACCGCCGACAACTACCGTACGGAGAAGCCGGGCGCCGGGCTCGCCGGCCCGGCCGAGCAGGAAGCGGGAGCGATCCGTGTACGAAGGCGTGGTCCAGGACCTCATCGACGAGCTGGGCAGGCTGCCCGGCGTCGGTCCGAAGAGCGCCCAGCGGATCGCCTTCCACATCCTGCAGGCGGAACCCGCCGACGTGCGGCGGCTTGCGGCCGCCCTCACCGAGGTGAAGGAGAAGGTGCGGTTCTGCGCGGTGTGCGGGAACGTCGCGCAGGCCGAGCAGTGCCGGGTCTGCCAGGACCAGCGCCGCGATCCCTCGGTGATCTGTGTGGTCGAGGAGCCGAAGGACGTCGTCGCGATCGAGCGGACCCGGGAGTTCCGCGGGCGCTACCACGTGCTCGGCGGGGCGATCAGCCCCATCGAGGGCGTCGGCCCGGACGACCTGCGGATACGGGAGCTGATGTCGAGGCTGGCGGACGGTTCCGTGCAGGAGCTGATCCTGGCCACCGACCCCAATCTGGAGGGCGAGGCGACGGCCACCTATCTGGCGCGTCTCGTCTCCGCCATGGGCCTCAAGGTCACCCGCCTGGCCAGCGGTCTCCCCGTCGGGGGAGATTTGGAGTACGCCGACGAGGTCACGCTGGGGCGGGCCTTCGAGGGGAGGCGAACGCTGGATGTCTGACGCCACACTCGACTCGATCAAGGACGACCCGAACGACTTCGCCGTGCAGATCTGCGACCAGATGGAGAGCTTCCTGGTCGCGGTGACGGAGATCGCCAAGGGCGACGACCCGGACAGCGCGGTGCCGTACCTGCTGCTGGAGCTCTCCCAGCTGATGCTGGCGGGCGGCCGGCTCGGCGCCCACGAGGACATCGTCCCCGACGAGCGTTACGAGCCGGACGCCGGCCCGGAGCCGGACGTGGACGAGCTCCGCGAGCGGCTGGCGCAGCTTCTGGAGCCGATCGACGTCTACTCGGAGGTCTTCGACCCGTACGAGCCGCGCAAGGCGCCGGTGGCCTGCCGGCTCTCCGACGACCTGGCCGACGTCGTCACCGATCTGCGGCACGGCATGGCGCACTACCGCGAGGGGCGGGTCAGCGAGGCGCTGTGGTGGTGGCAGTTCTCCTACCTCTCCAACTGGGGGCCGTCGGCCTCGGCGGCGCTGCGTGCGCTCCAGTCCCTGGTGGCGCACGTACGGCTGAACCAGCCGCTCGGCGCGCTGGACGGGCTGGACACGGACAGCCACGCCGTCGGTGACGACGGGGAGCTGGAGGCGGAGGCCGGCGCGGTGATGGCCGCCGAGATCGGCGAACCGCTGGGGATCCGGCCCAACGGCGGCTGAGCCCGTCGCGGGGCACCCGGGCCGGCCTGGTGCGCCGGGCCGGCCCGGCGGCGGTCAGCCCCGTGGCTCCCCGGGGTAGGTGCCGAAGGACCAGGTGTTCCCCTCCGGGTCCGTCATGGTGAAGTCCCGGCCGCCGTAGTCCTTGTCCTCCGGCTCCGCGGTGAACCGGACCCCGGCGGCCCGCAGCTTCTCGTACAGCCCGTCGACGTCGGCGGTGACGACGTAGGTCGCCCCGCTGCCGGGCGGGGACACGCAGTGCCCGTCCTCCCGTACGGAGCTGAGCATGACGCCGCCTCCCTCGGGCCAGTCGAGCTGGGCGTGGGCCACCAGGTCGCCGTCGGTGTGGACGGCGGTGCGCAGGAAGCCGACGGTGCCGGTCAGGAAGTCGATCAGCGCGGGTGCGTCCTGCGCCTGGATGATCGGCCAGGTGTCGGGCGCGGGCGGGTGGTTCTCGTGCTGGGTCTCGGAAGTGCTCATGGGGCCCACTCTTCGCCGTTGCGGTGGCCCCCGGCTTGGATATTCCGGTGCTCCTCGGCGATCCAGCCGCTCGGGCTGAGCCCGGTGTACCGGTGGAAGTCCCGGACCAGGTGGGAGTGGTCGTAGAAGCCGCAGCGCGCGGCGGTGTCCGCCAGGTCCGGCGGCCGCCCCTGCGCGACCGACGCCGCGATCGTCCCCCGTGCCCGCTCGAACCGCATCAGCCCGGCGATCTGCTTCGGAGCCATGCCCACCTCCCGGCGGAAGAGGGCGCCGAGCTGCCGCGGGCTAAGGGCGACGTGCCGCGCCAGCGCGTCCACCGGACCGGCGCCGCCGCTCCGGGCCAGCCACCGCCACGCCTCGGCGACCTCCGCCCGTACGCCGGGGCGTACGCCCGGACGCCGGGCCGCCCGGTCCACGCGGTCCCGCAGATAGCCGGTGAGGAGCGCGAACCGCTCCTCCCATTCGGGTTGCTCCTGCAGCCGTTCCAGCAGCTCGGCGGCCCCGCGCCCGAGCAGCGCGGCGCCGTCCACGGCGGTCAGGTTCAGCTCGGCGGCGGGCATCCCGAGCAGCGCGCGGGCGGCCAGCGGGTGCAGCGCGAGCTGCACGCCGCTCTGCCGCGCGGGCTGGGCGATGTAGGCGGGGGTCCGGTGCAGACCGCCGAAGAGCACCCCGGCGCGGTACGCGTCCGGGCCCCGGGCGTGCTCGGGGGTCTCTCCGCAGACCACGGGCCCGTCGAGGGAGAAGACGAGGGTGAGGTACGGGGACGGCAGGCCGCGGTGCAGCCGCGGCTGCTCCTCCGCGGCGCGGTAGCCGACGGTGCTGGGCACGAGGGCCCCGAGCCGGCGCGGCGCCCGTACGAACTCGTACGGCGCCGGCTCCGGTGCCGCGCGCCCCGCGGTGTGCCCCGCGCCAGGGCCGCCGGGATGCGTGCGCCGCTCCATGCCGCCCAGTATGCGCCGCCCGGCCGACACCGCCACCGGTGCGGCCTGGCGCTCCGGGAGGGCCCGCCGGGCCGCCCCACCCCCGCGGGAGCGGCCCTGACGGTGCCACCGGCACCCCGTCGCCCCGGAGCCCCGTCGCCCCGGGCCCCGGGGCCCGCGGTGCGGCTGCGTCCGGGCCGGGCCCGGCCCGGCGCGGCGTTCCCCGGGCGCGGCCGGCCGGGGTCTCGTTCGCAGCTCTGCGGGCTGCGGGCTGCGGGCTGCGGGCTGCGGGCTGCGGGCCTGCGGCCCTGTGTCCTGGCGGCCCTGCGGTGGTGCGGGCTCGGCTCTCGGCCGCGCGGCTTCCGGGCCGGGCGGCCACGCGGTGCGTGTGCCCCGCCTGGGCCCTGTCGGCGGCCTGTGGCCCCTGTGGCCCGGTGATCGGCGCGGGCTCGGCTCCTGGCCGCCCGGCCCCGGGGCCGGGCGCGCTACCCGGCGCGGGTGAGGATCTCCATGTTGTGGCCGTCCGGGTCCGACCAGTAGATCCCGCGGCCACCGTGCATGTGGTTGATCTCCCCGGGGCGCCGGTGCCCGGGGTCCGCGTAGTAGGTGAGGCCCGCGTCCCGGACGCGGGCGAAGATCGCGTCGAACTCGTCGTCGGCGACGAGGAACGCGTAGTGCTGCGGCGCGATCGGCGTGTCACCGGCGTCGGCGAAGTCGAGCGCGACCCCGTTCCCGGTGGCGACGGGCACGAACGGGCCGGTCTGGGGCTGCACCTCCAGCCCCAGGAGTTCCGCGAGCCGGGCGGCTGAGGTGTGTTTGTCGGTGGCGCGGACGATGGTGTGGTTCAGCTCCACGGTCATGCCGTGCTCTCCTCGGTGCGCGATGTGTGCCACGGAGGCGTGTCGCTGCGGGCGGGCCGCGGCCCCTCCTTCAGAGTCGCGCGGCCGGACGGGCCGGGCAATCCGTCCTCCGGCGGGTCCGGGGCTCCGTCCGGGGACCGAGGACCGGGCCGCACGGCCCCGAGCCCCGAGCCCCGGGCCCGGTGCCGGCGCGGGCACCGCACCCGGCCCGGTCCCGCCCGGCCCGTTCCCCGCCGGTACGCGCCGGCCGATCCCGCACCCGGGGCGATCCACTCGGGTCATGCGGGAAACCCGGCCGGGGACCACACCCCCGGAGCGGGAAGGAAGGCCGGCGTGTTCGGCAATCGCAGCAGTCTCGGGTCCCGGACCCGCCGGTGGGCCCGGGAACCGGCCGTGGCGCAGACCCTGCGGTCCACGGCCGCCGCGACCCTCGCCTATGCGGTGGCCGTATGGCTCACCGAGGCCCGGGCTCCGCTGCTGGCGCCGCTGACCGCGTTGCTCGTGGTGCAGGTGACCCTGTACGCCACGCTGACCAGCGGCATCCGCCGGGTGAACGCCGTGGTCGCCGGCGTGACCGTCGCCGTCGGGTTCAGTTCCGTGGTGGGTCTGAGCTGGTGGAGCCTGGGGCTGCTCATCCTCGTCGCGCTGACCCTCGGGCACGCGGTGCGGGCACACCAGTTCGTGCCGGAGGCGGCCATCAGCGCCATGCTCGTGCTCGGCGTGACCCACGCGACGGACCTCGCCCTGAGCCGGATCGTGGAGACGCTCATCGGCGCCGCGGTCGGACTGCTGTTCAACGTCGTCTTCGTGCCCCCGGTGTGGGTGCAGCCGGCCGAGGAGGCCGTGCTGGACCTCGCGCGCCGGATGTCCTCCCTGCTCCGGCACATGGGGGAGGAACTGGGCAGCCACACGCCGGTGCACGAGGCCGCCGCCAGGCTGCACGCGGCCCGTCGGCTGGACGACGACATCGCGGACGTCGACACCCAGCTCAGCCGTGCCGAGGAGAGCCTGCGGTTCAATCCGCGCGCCGCCCGCGAGGGGCTGCTCACCCGGGTGGCGCTGCGGACCGGTCTGGACACCCTGGAGATCTGCACGGTGGTGATCCGGGTGGCGTCCCGCACCCTGACCGACCTGGCCAGGGAGCGTACCGAGGAGCCGCTGTTCCCGCCGGAGGTGGCCGAGGCCCTGGAGGAACTGCTCCGGCACCTCGCGGAGACGGTCCTCAGCTTCGCCGTCGTGGTCACCAGCCAGGTCCGTTCCCGGGCCGAGAAGGCGGAGGACCGGCTGCAGAGCGAGCTGGCGGCCGGCGGGGCCGCCCGGGAACGGGTGGCGCACCTGCTGCTCGCGCGGGTGCAGGAACACCCCCGGCAGTGGCAACTGCACGGCGCCCTGCTCGCGGAGGTCGACCGGCTGCTGGACGAGCTCGACGTGGAGAAGCGTTCCCTGCGGCTGGCGGAGGAGCTGGACCGCCACACGCAGCGGCGGCAGGACCGCTTCCCGTGGCTGTACGAGGCCGGCCGCCGGCTGTGGGCGCGGCGCCCGGGCGGACGGTGAGCCCGCGGCGGGGCCGGTCCCGCGCCGCGGCGGCCCCGGGGCTCCGTGCGGGCGGCAGTCCGCCCGGTGCGTGCGCGCCGCCCCACGCGTACGCCCGCGCCGGGTTCGCGGTACGGCGTGCGCGGGCCGACACTGGCCCCATGGCCGTCCTCGTGGGGACGTCGGGGTGGCAGTACCGCGACTGGCGCGGCGTCCTCTATCCCGCGGAGCTGCCGCAGCGCCGGTGGCTGGAGGGGTACGCCCGGGGCTTCGCCACCGTGGAGAACAACAACGCCTTCTACCGGCTGCCCTCCGCGGAGACCTTCGCCGCCTGGCGGGAAAACCGCACCCCGGAGGGCTTCGTCATGGCCGTCAAGGCGAGCCGTTTCCTCACCCACATGAAGCGACTGCGCGACCCGGAGGAGCCCGTCGAGCGGCTGCTGACGCGTGCGGCGGGGCTCGGGCCGCGGCTCGGCCCCGTCCTGCTCCAGTTCCCGGCCACCCTGCGCGCCGACCCGGCCTCTCTGGACGCCTGTCTGCGGGTCTTCCCCCGCGATGTACGGGTGGCCGTGGAACCGCGCCACCCGTCGTGGTGGTCGGACGAGGTCCGGGCGCTGCTCCGGGAACACGGCGCGGCGCTCTGCTGGGCCGACCGGGACTCCCGGCCGGTGACGCCGCTGTGGCGGACCGCCGGCTGGGGATACGTCCGCTTCCACGCGGGCCGGGCCGCGCCCTGGCCGCGCTACGGGCGGCAGGCCCTCCGGGCCTGGGCGCGGCGGATCGCCGCCACGTGGCCGCGGGAGGCGGAGGTGTACGTGTACTTCAACAACGACCCGGGGGGCGCGGCCGTCCTCGACGCGGCCGCCTTCGCCCGCGCGGTCGCCGCCGAGGAGCGCGAGGTGAGCCGTACGCCGCACGGGCTCGTCGAGGCGGGGTGACGGGAGCCGCGCCGGAGCCGGCGGGCGGCGGGGTGCGGGGCGGCCCCGGCGACGGGCAGGGGCAGGGGCCGCGGGGAGCGTCAGTGGCGTACGGGAGAGCCGGGCCGGTCACGGGGAACGGTCAGCGGGGCACGGGCCGGTCGCCGCCGGGCTTCGCGCCGCCCGGAGGCGCGGGCGGCCGCTCCGGCAGCATCGCCGCGAGCACCGTACGGATGCCCGGCTCGGGATCGAAGGCCGGTCGCTCCAACGAGAGCTGATGCAGCATCATCCCGTCCAGCAGTGCCATCAGCGTCCGGCAGTGCTCCTCGGGGGCGGGCGAGCCCAGCCGCCGCAGCATCTCCGCGCCCCATCGCGCCAGGGAGTCCTGTCCGCGGGCCAGGGGCTCCTGAACGGCAGGGCGTGCCGTCCCCTCCAGCAGCAGCGCGTACCGGGCGGCCGTACGGCTGCGGGCGGGCCCCAGCAGGTGCCGCACCATCTCCGCCAGTCCGCGGGCCAGCTCCTCGCGGGTCGCCGGGGTGGGGACGGCTCCGGCGTCCCAGTCCTCGCGGTCCAGGTTCTCGAGGTGTGCGACGACGCCGTCCAGCAGGGCCGTACGGGTGCGGAAGTGGTTGGAGGTGGTGCCCGGCGGGACCGCGGCGGCGCGGTCGACCGCCTGGTAGGTGAGGCGGCGCAGCCCGCCGGAGCCCAGCACCTCGATCGCCGCGTCCAGCACCTGGTGCCTCCTGCCGGACACCGGCACCGCCTCCCTCTGCCGTCGCGCTACTACAAACATAGTACCCTGGTCGTCGTGACCCGGACTGCACTGATCATCGGTGCCGGGATCGGCGGTCTCGCAACCGCCGTCCGGCTGCGCAACGACGGCTGGCACGTGGAGGTACGGGAGCGGAGCGGCGCTCTCCCGCAGACCGGCACCGCCCTCGGCATCTGGCCCAGCGCGCTGCGGGCCCTGGACGAGATCGGCCTCGGCGACGCGATACGCGCCGCCGGCCGCCCGCAGACCGCCGGCGGGTTCCGCCGCGCCGACGGCAGCCGCATCGCGGACGTCGACGCCGACGCCCTCCGCCGCCGCACCGGCGACCCGGTCCACCTCGTCTCCCGCCCCACCCTGCTGCACACCCTCGCCGCCCCGCTCACCACCGCGCCGGACGACGGCGTGATCCGCTTCGGCACGCCCGTACCGGACGCCGTCGCCGCGGACCGCGAGGGCGCGTACGACGTCGTGGTGGCCGCCGAGGGCCTCCACAGCCCCACCCGCACCCGGCTCTTCGGGCCCGCCCACACCACCCGCTACACCGGCGTCACCTGCTGGCGCGGCACTCTGGACGGCGACACCGGCAGCCTGACGGAGACCCTGGGGCAGGGCGCCCGCTTCGGCATCACCCCGCACGAGGGCGGGCGCACCAACTGGTTCGCCTGCGTCCGCGCGCCCGAGCGCGCAGTCGCACGCGGTGGCGAACTCGCCGCCCTGCGCGCCTGCTTCGGGCACTGGCACGCCGACGTCCGGCGGGTGCTCGACGACCTCACCGCGAGCCCCGAGCCCGACATCCTCCGGCACGACCTGCACGACCTCGCGCGCCCCCTCCCCGCGTACGTGCACGGCCGGATCGCTCTCGTCGGCGACGCCGCCCACGCCATGACGCCCGACCTCGGCCGGGGCGCCTGCGAAGCCCTCCTCGACGGCGTCACCCTCGCCCGCGTCCTCACCGCGCACCGCCGGGTGCCGGACGCCCTCGCGGCGTACGACGCGCAGCGCCGCCGCCCCACCCAGCGCCTCGCCCGCCTCGCCCGCCTGCTCAACCGCGCCGTCCACACCCCGGGCGCCGCCCCCTTCCGCAACCCCGTCCTCCGCCTCGCGACGGCCCTCACCGACCCGCCCGCCTGAGCGCAGCGCCAAGCCGGCCTGCCGGTGACACCAGGCCCTCCACGACTCGTGGTCATTCCCGGGAGGTGAGGCGTCCGGGAGGGGCGCACGGCGTGCTGCACGCGCCGGCCCTGCGGTGCACGGGCCGCCGGGTGGCCCGGGGACACCCCGTCGGGGAGCCTCCCCCGCTTGCGGCCCGGGCCGCCGGACGATGAGTTTCTCCCGCCCGGGAGGTCTGTCTCTGCGGAACGGCCGGTGAGCCGGCAGCGCACGACGACGGGTGTCAGCGAGAAGGGACCTGCGCGCCATGAGACTGACCACCCTCACGAACGTCTCCGTCGACGGAGTGATGCAGGGACTCGGCGGGCCCGACGAGGACCGCAGGGGCGGCTTCGGGCGCGGCGGGTGGGCGCTGCCGCTGTTCGACGACGAGGCGGAGAGGTTCGTGAGCCGGGTCTACCAGCGCGCCGACGCCTTCCTGTTCGGCCGGCGGACCTACGAGATCTTCGCCGGGTCCTGGGGGACCGGCTCCTGGGGAGCGGATCAGGGCGACAACCCGATCTCACGGGCGTTGAACACCCGGCCCAAGTACGTCGCGTCGACCACGCTCACCGCACCGCGCTGGGCCGGGACGACCGTTCTCTCCGGTGACCTCGCCGGCGCCGTCCGCGAGCTGAAGGCCGAGCCGGGGGGTGAACTGCAGGTGCACGGCAGCGGACGGCTGGTCCGCCGGCTGCTCGCCCATCGTCTGGTCGACGAGATGATCCTGCTCACCTATCCCGTGGTCGTGGGCCAGGGCACGCGGCTGTTCCCCGGCACCGGCCCGGACACGGCGCTCGACCTGGTCGACTCGCGGGCCACCCCGAAAGGGGTGACGATCCACGTCTACCGGCCCGCCGGCCGCCCGGAGTACGCACCGGCCATGCCGGCCCCGAACCCGTGAGAAGGAGCACGACGTGACCGCGACCTACGCCTTCGATGTGACGCTCTCCGTCGTCACCGGTCGGACCGGACTGGACCGGGTCTTCCGGGGCGCGGCCGACTTCGACCTGGAGCTGGTCGAGAACCGCACGCTCGACGGTCAGCTTCAGGAACTCGTCTACCGGCCCGCCCTTCATTGACCGGTACGGGCGTGAGGAGGGCCCCCGGCAGCCGGACCGTACGGCCGGGGAGTGAGTTCCGAGCGCCGGAAGCCGGGGGCCGAGCGTTGCTTCTGCGGAATGGGCTGAGGGTTGTCCACCCGCCCGCCCACCCTTGAGTGCATGGGCACTGACCAGCTCATATGACTTATCGTCACCGCTTTGACACGGGCGGTCGACCTGTCTAGCGTCCTCGCAGACAGAACGACCCCCGACAGATGCCGCAAACACCTGTGGGGGTCTCACCGACAAGATCGAGAAGGCCGATCCTGTGGCTGACACCGACCTTAGCCCTGCGCTGCCCGGCGACGCACACCCGATGGCCAATCCGGGTTACGGAAAGCGCTCCGCACCGCTGCAACTCCCCCGTACGGGGCATGACTTCGCACACCTGCCCCCACGCGAGGCGTCCCTCGCCGCGCTGATCGACCGGCTGCCGGAAGGCGCCGCCGTGGACGGCAAGTCCCTCGCCGCCGTGCACCCGCTCTACGGGCAGGCCGCCTGCCTCACCGCACTGCGGCGGCTGTCGGAGGCCGGGCACCTGCGCCGTTTCCGGGAGCATCTCGTGCACCCGGACGGCTCCCGCTGGGTCACGCGCACGTACTTCACCCGCACCCCGCGCGACGACGCCTGGTGGGCCGACTTCCAGGCGGGCCGGCTGCCCGAGGAGCCCCCGGTCGCGGAGCCGGCCCCGCGTCCTGCCGAAGCCGGACGCACCACGGACCCCGAGGACGCCTCCCCGGAGCCGTCCGTGCCGCCGCCACGCGGCGTACGCGCACCCTCGCCCGCCTACCGGGCCCTCGCCTCCCTCTCCCGCGCCGACCCCCGGCTGACGCTCTCCGCCGCCGACTGCACGGCCCTGGAGCCCCTCGCCGCCGTGTGGTTGGGGCGCGATCCGTCGCCCGAGCGCTTCGTCCAGGCGCTGACCGCCGGGCTCCCGGTACCGGTGCACAGCCCGCGCGGGCTCCTCCGCTCCCGCCTCCGTGCCAAGCTCCCGCCCGAGCCCGTCACCCCACCGGCCGTGCCGGCCCGTACGCCCCTGCGCCTGGTCGAGTGCGCCGTCTGCCGGGCGCCGGGGCGCGCCGGCGCCCTGCCGGGAGGCGTCTGCGCCGCCTGTCGCGGCCGGCCCGGCCCGGGGAGGCAGCCCAAGACGGCGACCGGCGTCCCCGAACGCGTGGCCCGCCTCCGCGCCCTCGTCCGCGCCGGCGGTCGCCCACAGCCTGTGGAAACCGCGAGGCGCAGGGACCAGGCGGCGCCATGACCCGCTTCGGTGCCGGTCGTCGGCAGATGACGGTCGGGGAGTTCGAGGAGCTTGCCCGCTCCTCCCCCGAGACGGTCACGCTGGAGTTGATCAGCGGAAAGCTGGAGGTCAAGCCGGTCCCGGACGGGAGTCACGGGGCCATCCGGATGTGGCTGCTCACGCGCTTCCTGCACCGGCGCCCCGACCTGCGCCTCTACCCCGGACAGGGGCTCAGGACCGGGAGCCGTCGGCAGGACCGGGCCCGCCCCGACGGCGCCCTCGCGCCGGAGGACCATTTCGCCGGTCAGGGGGAGTGGGCGGAGCCGGAGGGTGTCCTCATGGCCGTTGAGATCACCTCTCGTGACAGCGACACCGATCGACGGGACCGCCGGGAGAAGCGGGACGGCTACGCAGCCGCCGGCATCCCGGTCTACCTGCTCGTCGACCGGGAGGACTGCTCCGTCAGCGTCTACAGTGAGCCCCGCGACGGTGCCTACCGGCGGCTGGAGTCCTCCGCATACGGCAAGCCCGTCCACCTTCCCGAGCCCGTGGGCGTCACCCTGGAGACCGAGAAGCTCAAGGGCTGAGTGCTCGGCACAGGCCGGGAGTCAGCGCCCGTGCAGGACCTGCGGGGGTCTGCGAGGCCCGGGCCCGAGCGGTGAGCGCGGCCCGGCGTGGGCCCGTACCCGCACCCGGGGCCGCCTCGGCGCCCGGCACACCCCCGCCCCGGTCCGGCCCGGAGGGCTCACCCCACGTGCCGGTCCGTGTCCTCGCGGGGGTCGCCGGGGCCGGGAGGCCACTTCTCGCAGGCCCGGCCGTCGTCGTCGGCGTCCAGGACGCCCGGGTCGTCCGGGTCCGCCTCGTACGCCTCCTGCGCCGCCTCCTGGCTGGAGAAGTCCCGGCAGTCGCGGTCCTCTTCCTCGTTGCAGGCGGCGCCGGTCACCGGCAGCGACAGCGCGGCGGCCAGCAGGCCGCCGGCGGTGGCCGCCCGGAGACGGGCTCGGCGAGGACGCATGACTGCCTCCCGGGGGGTCGGGCCGTGGCGACACGGTGTCCGCAGCGCCGTACGGCGAGTGCCCCGCGTGCCCGGCCTCACGCACCGCCCGCGCCCCGGCCACGCTCCGTGGCCCCACCGGCTGCTCCGGCCCCGTCGCACCCCGCGGGTCACCCCCGCAAACCCGTACGCCACACGCCCCACCGGGGCCGTCTCCCGCCCGTTCGCCCGTGTGACCTGCCGCACGTTTCGGTCACGTTTCGTGTGCTCCGGACGCGAGCGGGCAGGGGTCGTCGCTGGACGGGTGCGAAAGGGCGCTCGTCTTCCACGGTGTGAGCCGGACGTCTCACACCGTGAGAGCGGCCGGACGGATCCCGTCCGCTCGGTAAAATGAGCCGAACGCGGGGCCCCGGCCGAAATGGGCCCCGGTGAGTTACGAGGAGCGAGCACACGTGGGCCTTGTCGTGCAGAAGTACGGCGGCTCCTCCGTTGCCGATGCCGAGGGCATCAAGCGCGTTGCCAAGCGAATCGTGGAGACCAAGAAGAACGGCAACCAGGTTGTCGTGGTGGTCTCCGCGATGGGTGACACGACGGACGAGCTGATCGATCTCGCGGGTGAAGTGTCCCCGGTGGCGGACGGGCGCGAGTTCGACATGCTGCTGACCGCCGGAGAGCGCATCTCCATGGCCCTGCTGGCCATGGCGATCAAATCCCTCGGCCATGAGGCGCAGTCGTTCACCGGCAGCCAGGCCGGCCTGATCACGGATTCCACGCACAACAAGGCGCGGATCATCGACGTGACCCCGGGCCGCATCAAGTCGTCCGTGGACGAGGGCAACATCGCGATCGTCGCGGGTTTCCAGGGCGTCTCCCAGGACAGCAAGGACATCACCACCCTCGGCCGCGGCGGCTCGGACACCACCGCAGTGGCGCTCGCGGCCGCGCTGGACGCCGAGGTCTGCGAGATCTACACGGACGTGGACGGCGTGTTCACCGCCGACCCGCGGGTCGTGAAGTCGGCCCGGAAGATCGACTGGATCTCGTTCGAGGACATGCTGGAGCTGGCCAGCTCCGGGTCCAAGGTGCTGCTGCACCGCTGTGTGGAGTACGCGCGCCGTTACAACATCCCGATCCACGTCCGGTCCTCCTTCTCCGGGCTGAGCGGGACGTGGGTCAGCAGCGAGCCGCAGGGCGGATACAGCGGACAAGGGGAAATGCCAGTGGAGCAGGCGCTCATCTCCGGTGTCGCACACGACACCTCCGAGGCCAAGGTCACCGTCGTCGGCGTGCCGGACAAGCCGGGCGAGGCCGCGGCCATCTTCCGGGTGATCGCGGACGCGGAGATCAACGTCGACATGGTCGTGCAGAACGTCTCGGCGGCGTCCACCGGCCTCACCGACATCTCCTTCACGCTGCCGAAGTCGGACGGCAAGAAGGCGATCTCCTCCCTGGAGAAGGCGAAGCAGAAGATCGGTTTCGCGTCGCTCCGCTATGACGACCAGATCGCCAAGATCTCGCTCGTCGGCGCCGGCATGAAGACGAACCCCGGTGTCACCGCGACCTTCTTCGACGCGCTCTCCAACGCCGGGGTGAACATCGAGCTGATCTCCACCTCCGAGATCCGCATCTCGGTCGTCACCCGGCAGGACGACGTCAGCGAGGCGGTGCGCGCCGTGCACACCGCGTTCGGGCTGGACAGCGAGAGCGATGAGGCGGTCGTCTACGGAGGCACCGGCAGGTGACCGGGCGCCCCCGGCGGTGACCCTCCCACGAAACGGGTGATCTCCGATGAGCGGCATGCGTGACAGGCCGGCCTTGGCGGTCGTCGGGGCGACCGGCGCCGTCGGGTCGGTGCTGCGCGCGCTGCTCTCGGAACGCCGGGACCTGTGGGGGGAGATCCGGCTCATCGCCTCGCCGCGTTCCGCCGGGCGCAAGCTGCCCGTACGCGGCGAGGAGGTCGAGGTCCTCGCGCTCGGCGAGGAGGCCCTGGAGGGCGTCGACCTGGCCCTGTTCGCGGTGCCGGGTGAGGTCGCCGCGGAGTGGGCGCCGGTGGCCGCCGCCCGGGGTGCGGTGGTGGTGGACGGTTCGGCGGTGTTCCGTACGGCGGAGGACGTGCCGCTGGTCGTCCCGGAGATCAACGCGCACGCCGCCCGGGCCCGGCCCCGCGGCATCGTGACGGGCCCGGACTGCACCACGCTCGCCATGATCGTGGCCGTGGGCGCGCTGCACTCCGAATGGGGCCTGGACGAGCTGGTGCTCGCCTCCTACCAGGCGGTCTCCGGCTCCGGCCGGGACGGCATGGCCGCGCTGCGCCGGCAGCTCACCGAGGTGGCCGGGACGGACCTCGGCACCAAGCCCGGGGACGTACGCCGTGCCGTGGGGGACACCGGCCCGTATCCGGCGCCGATCGCACTGAACGTGGTGCCCTTCACGGGCGAGCTCGCCGAGGACGGCTGGACCTCGGAGGAGCTGGCGGTACGCGCCGAGACCCGGAAGATCCTCTCCCTGCCGCGGCTCCGGGTGACGGCGACCTGCGTACGGGTGCCCGTGGTCACCGGCCACTCGGTGGCCGTCCATGCGCGCTTCGAGCGCGAGGTGTCGGTACGGGCCGCGCACGAGATCCTGGCGGGGGCGCCCGGCGTGGTGGTCTGCGACGACCCGGAGCAGGGCGAGTTCCCGACGCCGGCGGACGTGGTGGGCACCGATCCCACCTGGGTGGGACGGGTGCGGCGTTCCCTGGACGACCCGCGGGGACTGGAGTTCTTCGTCTCCGGGGACAACCTGCGCAAGGGCACGGCGCTCAACCTGGTGCAGATCGCCGAATCCGTGGCGAACGGTCACTGACCCGCCGAAACGGTCACATCGGCGCAGTTCCCCCGAATCCACAGGCTGCAGGCCGCGTTCCGCTTCCTGTGAAGAAATTGTAATCGGGGCAATGGTCCAGTCCGGTAGCCCTGACCTGCGTGTTGGGCGAGAATCGAGCCTTCGTGCCTGCCGGAACCGGCGGCGCGCGAACCGCGTCCTGCAGGGTGCCGACGCCTCGCCGTCGGACTCCGGGGCGCTGCTGCGAGTCGAGTCATTGGGGAAGAGCTGGTACGCATGAGGAGTTCCGCCGCATCGGCGCCCGTCGCGACGCCGAGACGGATCGCTCCCGCGTACAACCCTGACGGGGGGATGCGTGTCCAACAGGCGTGGCAGAAGTACTCGGAATTGCGACAGCCCCCCGCCCCCGCGTGGCTCGCGGCGGGGGAGGTATGCCGGTGATCGCCCCCTGGTCGGCCGCCCGCCCGGCGCCCTCCGCACAGGTCCCGACAGGACGCGGGGAATCTGACGGCGCGATGACCGCGGGCACGACTGTCGACCAGCTCACCGAGACCTACCGCACCCACTACCGCTCGCTGCTCGGGCTCGCCGCCCTCCTCCTCGACGACACCGCCTCCTGCGAGGACGTCGTCCAGGAGGCCTTCATCCGGGTCCACTCGGCCCGCCGGCGCGTCCGGGACCCCGAGAAGACCCTCGCCTATCTGCGCCAGACCGTGGTCAACCTCTCCCGTTCCACGCTGCGCCGCCGCATCCTGGGCCTGAAGCTGCTCTCCAAGCCCATGCCCGACATGGCGAGCGCGGAGGAGGGCGCCTACGACCGCATGGAGCGGGACGAGCTGAAGCAGGCGCTCCGCGGCCTCCAGCGCAGGCAGCGCGAGGTCCTGGTGCTACGCTACTTCGCCGATATGACAGAGGCTCAGGTGGCGGAGGTGCTCGGAATCTCCCTGGGCTCCGTCAAGGCATACGGCTCCCGCGGGATCGCCGCCCTACGGGTCGCGATGGGGTCGGCGTCATGACGGAACCGCACGACTGGCACGGCGGGCGCGAGGGCGACGAGCCCCTGCCCGGCGAGGGCACGCCCCCGAAGGGGGCGGACGCCCGGGGCGGGCATCCCGAGGAGGGACGTCCCGAGGGGATGCCCCACGAGGGCGCGCACCAGGGTGACGCGCGGCACCCCGGCGCCATGCCCGGTCAGCCGGGTGCGCCCGGGGCCGGCCACGGCACGGGCCGCGCAGCGGGGGGCGACCCCGCCTCCGGCCCGGCGGGCGACCCCCTTCCCGGCGCCTCCGGCGGGGACCTCGACGAGGACGCCCTGCGGCGCCTCCTCCGGGACAGCGTCAGCGACCTCCGTCCCTCCCCCGGTTCCCTGGAGGAGCTGCACCGCGCCGTCCCGGCGCGGCGTGCCCGCCGGCGCCAGGTGATGATCGGTGCGGCCGCCGCCGTCCTGCTGGGCGGCGCCACCATCCCGGCCCTGCTGCACACTGACCTGATGCCGGGGCGCGGCGACAAGCCCATGCGGGCGGCCGGGCACAGCGAGTCGCACGAGCCGGAGGACGAGGCCCCCGACGGCGCCCGGTCCGGGCAGACGGACAGCGGCCGGCAGGAGGGCCGGCAGGGCGGCGGACAGGACCGCGGAGCGGACGCCGGCGCGCCCAGCACCGGGCAGTCCGCCGGGCCGGACCCGAGCAGCACGCTGGGCGCCGTCTCGCCGACCTGCACCCGGGACCAGCTCGGCCAGGGCACCGCTACCACGGGCGAGCCCGACCCGCAGGGGCGGGTCTACGGCTCCTTCCGGGTGGTGAACGTCTCGGAGAAGCCCTGCACCGTCGAGGGCGACGGACTGGTGTCCGTCACCGCGACGGGCGGCGCCCAGAGCGAGAACATCCAGGTCCTCGACCACACCACCGGTGACGCGGCCACCGGCCTGCCGGACCCCGCCACCGCCCCGGACTCCGTGGTGCTGGGCGCGCAGCAGGCGTACGTCGTCCGGTTCGCGTGGATCCCGCGGGAGGGGGGCGGCACGACGGGCTGCTCCACCTCCCCGTCGCCCTCGCCCGGCGGGTCCGGCGACGGCACCTCCCCGATGAGCGCGTCCGGCTCCACCACGACCAGCGGCGGCGGCGACGGTGAGACCGGTGACGGGCTCGAGGGCGGCGAAGGCGCCCCGGAGGAGGAGACCGGCGGCACCGGCTCGGGTGGCACCGGCTCGGGCGGCAGCGGTTCCGGCGGTTCGTCCGGGGGCGACGCCACCGGCGGCGGGTCGACCGGAGGCGACGCCACCGGCGGTACCGGCGCCGACCCGGTGCCGGGCATCTCCGTCAGCCACACCCCGGACGTCGGCGACCCCGTGGCGGCGACCACCGTGGTCGAGGGCGCCTGCGCCGGCACCCTCTACCGCACCGGCGCCCTTCCGGCGTCGTAGGGGACGGCCGGCGGCCGCCGGGCGCCCGCCGCCGGGTGCGGCACCACGGCGTCCCGGCGTCCCCGCACCGGCCCCCGGAGCGCCGGGGCGCGCGGCGTGCCCCGTACCGTGGGGGCGTGTACCGGTTTCTGCTGGCCCCGCGATGGTGGGCGATCAACGTCTTCGTCGTGCTCTCCATCCCGGTCTGCCTCTTCATGGGGAGCTGGCAGCTCTCCCGTTTCGAGGCCCGGGTGGACAGTCACCGCGAGCAGCAGGAGCAGGCCGGCGAGCAGCCCTCCGGCGCCCGCGCCGAGCCGCTGACCTCACTGCTGCCCGTCGACAAGCGGACCAGCGGCCGCACCGCCGAGGCCACCGGACGCTACGACGCCCGGCACACCCTGCTCGTGCCGGACCGGATGCTCGACGGCGAGCGCGGCTTCTACGTCCTCTCCCTCCTCCGCACCGACGCGGGCCCGGCGCTGCCCGTGGTCCGCGGCTGGCTCCCGGGGAAGGCCGACCCGGACCGGGCGCCCGCGCCGCCGCGCGGCGAGGTGACGGTGCGCGGCGCGCTGCAGGCCCCCGAGACCGAGGGCAGCCCGGGCGTACGGACGGCCGGCGGCCTGCCGGAGGGACAGCTCGGCATGGTCAGCGCCGCCGCGTTGGTGAACGTGGTGCCGTACGACGTCCACGAGGCGTGGATCACCGTGCAGCGGACCGAGGCGCCGCTGCGGCCGGTGCCGCCGGTCGCGGCCGCCGGCACCGGCCTGGACATGAAGGCGTTCCAGAACCTCGGCTACACGGCCGAGTGGTTCGTCTTCGCGGGCTTCGTCCTCTTCATGTGGTACCGGCTCTTCCGCCGGGACGCCGAGCCGGCCCGGGACGCGGCGCTCGGCCTGACACCCCCGGCTCCCGCGCCGCCCGGTGCGGGCGGCACCGGGGACCCCGGCGAGCAGGCCGCCGGCTTCCCGGGCGACCCGGAGGTCCCGGGCGGCCCGGAGGTCCCGGGCGCCCCGGGCGACCCGGAGGCCCCGTCAGAGCCGCCCGCCGGGGGCACTACCGCCGGGGTAGGTGGCGCTGGGCGAACTCGATCTCCAGGCGGAGCTGCTTGATCCGCTCCTCCACCACCAGCGACCCGTGCCCGGCGTCGTAGCGGTAGACCTCGTGCGGGTGACCGCGGCCCTCCAGCCGCCGGACGTAGTTCTCCACCTGCCGGATGGGGCACCGGGGGTCGTTCACGCCCGCCGAGATGAAGACCGGGGCACGCACCTCGTCCACGTACGTCAGCGGGGAGGACGCCGCATAGCGCTCCGGAACCTCCTCCGGGGTGCCGCCGAGCAGCGTGCGGTCCATGGACTTCAGCGCCTCCATCTCGTCGTGGTAGGCGGTGACGTAGTCCGCGACCGGCACGGCGGCCAGCCCGACCGCCCAGGACTCCGGCTGCGTGCCGAGCCCGAGCAGGGTGAGGTAACCGCCCCAGGAGCCCCCGGCCAGCACCAGCCGCCCGGGGTCCGCGAGCCCGGAGGAGACCGCCCACTCCCGTACGGCGGCGATGTCCTCCAGCTCGATCAGGCCGACCCGGTGCTTGAGCGCGTCCGTCCATTCCCGGCCGTAGCCGGTGGAGCCGCGGTAGTTGACCCGTACGACGGCGAAGCCGTGGTCCACCCAGGCGGCCGGCTGGGCGGCGAAGGCGTCGCTGTCGTGCCAGGTGGGGCCGCCGTGCACGTCGAAGACGGTCGGGAAGGGGCCCTCGCCCGCGGGCCGCTGCACCAGCGCGTGGACCGTGCCGCCCGGGCCCTCCACCCAGGCGTCCTCCACCGGCACCGACTGCGGCGCCGTCATCCCCGGCGGGTCCAGCACCACGGTGCCCCGGGTGGAGCGCACCTGGGGCGGGCGCGCGGCGGAGGACCACAGGTACTCCACGGTGCCGTCCGGGCGCGCCGTCGCCCCGGAGACCGAGCCGGCGGGCGTCTCCACCCGCTCCAGCGGCCCCGGCCGGCCCTCGGCGGAGATCGCGCAGCGGTAGAGCTCGCTGCGCGCCTGGTGACTGTGGACGATCAGCAGCGCGCCGGCGTCCGGGTACCACTCGGCGCTGACGTCGCCGGGCAGCCCGAGCTCCAGGTCCGTGGTGCGGCCGCTCAGCGGGTCCCAGAGCATCGGCTCCCAGCGGCCCCGCCGCTGGTGGCCCACGAGCAGCCGTACGTCGCCGGGGGCCGGGGCGAAGCCCAGCACCGTGAGGCCCAGCTCCCGGGTGCCGCCCTCGGAGTCGTCCAGCTCGGCGACCGTGCTCCCGTCCCGGCGCACCACGCGGAGCGCGGAGTGCATCGCGTCGCCGTGCTCGGTGTGCTCGACCGCGATCAGCGTGCCGTCGTCGCTCAGGTCGCCGACGCCCGCGGACTCCTGGTGCCGGTAGATCTCCCGGGGCTCCTCCCCGGGGCGCAGGACGTGGAGGGTGGAGCCCTCCTCGTCCGTGGAGCGGCCGATCACCGCGGTGCCGTCCCGGCCCAGGGCCAGTCCGGCCGGGTAGGACGGGGCGAGGGCGGGGGCGGCGGGCTCGTCGGGGCCGCCGCCGAAGGGCTGGCGCATCCAGACCCCGAACTCGTCACCGTCGGTGTCCGAGAACCACCAGATCGTCTCGCCGTCGGGCGCCAGCACCCCGTCGGTGGTGCCGTGGGGACGGTCCGTGGCCTGCCGCTGCTCGCCCGTGGCGCGGTCCCAGGCGTAGAGCTCGAAGGTGCCCGTCGCATTGGACACGAACAGGGAGCGGTCCGGGGCGTCCTCGGCCCACTCGGGCAGGCTCACCCGGGGGGCCCGGAACCGCTTCTCCCAGTCCGGCATGCCATCCGTCTGCGTCGTCGTCATGCGCCCATTGTCCGGTGCGCCGTCGCGTTACGGTCCGCGGGGTGAACTACGTCCGTTAAGGGCATCAAACGGAGCCGATCGGGTGAACCGCGAGAACTTCCGTCTATCCCAGGAGTTGTCCAGGGCGCTCCGGCAGCGGGGCACCTCCATGATCCGGAAGGAAGACTCGTGCTCAAGAAGGTTCTTGCTACGGCTGCTGTAGCGGCTTCGGTCGTCGGTGCCACCGGCGCGGCCGCCACCCCCGCGATGGCGACCAGCGACGACAGGGGCGGCCAGTCCGCCAACGGCAACGGCTCGAAGCAGGCCTACGGCAACACCACCACCGGCGGCTACATGAGCCCCAACATGAGCCTGGTGAACGGCTCGCTGAACAAGCCCTGCATCGCGGTGCCGTTCAACAAGCTCAACGCGCAGAGCATCGCGGCCCTGCTGAACATCGGCGTCCAGGACATCCTGACGAGCGCCAACCACCAGACCTGCACGGAGAACTCCAGCCTCAGCGACGGCGACGACCCGCTGTCGCACCTCCTGGAGGACTTCCCGATCATCTCGCAGAACGGTGCCGGGAACGCCAACAACGTCCACTGACGACGGCCCTCCCCGCGGCCCCCTCCGGCGTCCGCCGCCGGAGGGGGCCGTCCCGTGTCCACAGGCCGGGCCGTGTCCACGGGGTGCCCGCGCTGTGGGACGGCGGGTCCGCGCACCGGGCCGACCGGCGGTCTCGTCCGCGCGCCGCCGGGTGCCGTCCCGGCACCGCTCCGTTGCATTGGCATGGGCGCGTCGCAGGATCTTCCCCGGTCGGTGACAGCCGCCCGACTGCGGCGTTTCCGGGGCCATGCTGGTCCCGCACCGCCGCCCGCCCCACCGCACCGGGGTGTGCGGCCCGTATGCCGATCCGGGGGAGTGACACCCATGCGTTCCGTACGTCCCGCCGCGCGACCCGCGACGCGCCCTGCGACGCGACCCGCCGTGCGTCCTGCCGCCGCCGTCCTGCTCGCCGGCGCGGTCGTGCTCTTCGGCACCGCCTGCGAGGAGGACTACGTACCCGAGGAGAACCCCTCCACCGACGCGTCGCCCTCCGCCACCGCGGACGCGGACAAGCCGGTCGACGCCGACCTGGGCAGGACCCTCGACCTCGGCACCCCCACCACGGTGTCGTACAAGCGGGCGGGCGACCGCACCGGCACCCTGCAGCTCACCGCCGACTCCGTGGAGAAGGGCGCGATGAGCGACCTCGACGAGGTCCGGCTGGACGCCGAGCAGCGCGCCAAGGTGCCGTACTACGTGACCATGACGTTCAGGAACGTCGGGGAGAAGACGGTCGCCCACCCCTTCACCCCGACCGGCCTCCGGGACGCCCGCGGCGAGGAGGCCGACGAGCTCGTCACCGTCGACGACGAGGTGACGGAGTGCGTGAACGAGGGGGAGTACGAGCTCTCCGCGGGCACCGAGCAGACCCGCTGCCTGGTCTTCCTCGTCGCGAAGGGGCAGCGGCCGTCGGTGGTGACGTACACGGCCGACTTCGACAAGGAGCCGGTCTTCTGGAAGGCGGACTGACGGCGGGACCGGGCGCGCGTGACGCGTGCCCGTCCCGTGCGGTCCCGCGCTGCGGGGGAGCGCAGGACCACGGAGGGGCGAGGGGCCCGGGCTCGCGGGGGTGGCTCGGGCCCCTCGCCTCCTTCCGCGAGGCCGGGGGCGCGGTGGCGTGGCCCGGCGGAGACGGCGCTGCTCCGGCCCGGGGCGCCGGCGCGTCCTCGTGCGAGGATCGGGCGCGTGATCCTTCCCGCGCTCCGTCACCGCGCCCCGCGTGTGCGCCCGCGCACGCTCTCCCTCGTGCTCGCCGCGGGGCTGGCCGCCGGGCTGGCCTCCGGCTGCGGCCTCGCCGCGGAGATCGAACGCGAGCGCGACCCCGCCCGTACGGACTCCGCTCCCGGCGAGCCGGCTCCGGAGCCCCCGGCCTCGGCGGCGGCCGGCGCACCGGAGGCGCCGACCCCGCCCCCGGCCCCGCACGCCGAGCCCGGTCGGCCCGGGAAGCCACGCCCCGCCGTCCCCGGCACCTGCCCGCGCACCGGCGTACGGCTCCACGCCGGCCTGGTGAACGCCGCCATGGGACTGCGGGGGATGAGCGTCACCCTGACCAACTGCGGCGACCGTCCGTACCGGGTCGCCGGACACCCCCGACTGCGGGTCCTGAACGGTGACGGGCAGCCGCTGGACGTCGAGATCCTGCGGGACCCGGACGAGATCACCGCGTACGACTCCCCGCCGGTCGGGACCCTGGTGCTGCAACCCGGCGAGGAGGCCGTCACGGAGCTCTTCTGGCGCAACACCGTGACCGCCGGGGACGGGTCCGCGGACACCGGCGTCCACCTCGACGTCACCCCGGCCGAGGGCGACCCCGCCCAGCGCCTCACGCCCGACGGCGGCCTCGACCTGGGCACCACCGGCCGCCTGGCCACCACCCCCTGGCACCGGCCCGAGCGCTGACCCGTAACCCCTCCTTCGGGTGAACCCACCCCCGGGCACGGCGGGTTACGCTCTCAGAGCGACCACCCGGCGCGCACCCGAGGAGTGCCGTGGACACGGACACCACATCATCCGGCGCCCAACCCCCCGACGACACCGACACCTCCCCCACCGCCCGCGTCCCCGGCCCGTCGGCACATGGCGACGCCGGAGCACCCGGCAGGTCCGCGCCACCCGGTGGCCCGTCCGGGCCGCCCGGCACCTCCGGGACACCCGGTGGCCCGTCCGGGGAGCCCGCGTCCGGGGCGCCCGGCGACACCGGAGGGCCCGAGGCCCCCGGCACCCCCGCCTGGCGGGTGCTCCTGCACCACGTCCGCCCGCACCGCCGCGCCCTCCTCGCCGGGGCCGTCCTCTCCCTGGTCACCGGCGCCACCGGGCTCGCCCTGCCGCTGGTCGCCCGCGCCCTCATCGACGATCTCGCGGACGACCGGTCCATCACCGGCCCACTGTTCCTGATGTCCGCGCTGGTGATCGCCAACGCCTGTGTGGGCGCGCTGGGTGCGTACGTGCTGCGCCGCACGGCCGAGTCGGTGGTGCTCGCGGCCCGCCGCTCGCTCTCCTCCTTCCTCCTCCGGCTGCGGATATCCGCCGTGGACCGCAGCGAGCCCGGCGATCTGATGGCCCGGGTGACCTCGGACACCACCCTGCTGCGCCAGGTGACCACCGACTCCCTCGTCGGCGCCGGCACCGGCGGTCTCACCCTGCTGGCCACGCTGGTCATGATGGCCGTGGTCGATCCCGTGCTGCTGGCCGTGACGGTCTCCGTCATCGCCGGTGCGGGCTGCGTGATCGGCCTCATCGTGCCCCGTATCCACCGGGCGAGCCGTCAGGCCCAGGAGTCCGTCGGCCTCATGGGCGCCGCCCTCGAACGCATCCTCGGCGCCCTGCGCACCGTCAAGGCGTCCGGTGCCGAACACCGCGAGGAGCAGGCCGTGCACGCGGCCGCCGAGGAGTCCTGGCGGCAGGCCGTACGGGCGGCCAAGTGGGAGGCCCTGGCGGGGAACACCGCGGGGCTCTCCATGCAGGTCGCCTTCCTCACCGTGCTGGGCTTCGGCGGGGCCCGCGTCGCCACCGGGGCCATCGACATCGGCACCCTGGTGGCCTTCCTCCTCTACGTCTTCTATCTCATGTCGCCGCTCCAGGAACTGGTCCAGGCGGTGACGCAGTACCAGGTCGGCGCGGCCGCCGTCGCCCGCATCCAGGAGGCCCGGCGCCTGCCGACCGAGCCGCAGCGGCCCCCCGCCCCGCTGCCGGCGCCCGGCGCCGCGCCGGCCGCGCTCGCGTTCGAGGACGTCCGCTTCCGGTACGGACCGGACCTCCCGTACGTCCACCACGGGGTGAGCTTCCGCGTGCCGCCACGCGGCATGACCGCCTTCGTCGGCCCCTCCGGCGCGGGCAAGACCACCGTCTTCTCCCTCGTCGAGCGGTTCTACGACCCCGAGGCGGGGCGGGTGCTGCTCGACGGCCGCGATGTCCGGGACTGGCCGATCCCCGAACTCCGCTCCGCCCTCGGCTACGTCGAGCAGGACGCCCCCGTGCTCTCCGGCACCCTCCGGGACAACCTGCTGCTGGGCGCCCCCGACACCACCGACGACGCCCTGGAGGAGGTGCTGCGCACCACCCGGCTCGACGGGCTGACGGCGCGGCTGCCCGAGGGGCTGGACACCCGCGTCGGCCACCGCGGCACCAAGCTCTCCGGCGGCGAGCGCCAGCGCGTCGCCATCGCCCGCGCCCTGCTGCGCCGTCCGCGGCTGCTGCTCCTGGACGAGGCCACCTCGCAACTCGACGCGGTCAACGAGGCGGCGCTGCGCGACACCGTCGCCGAGGTCGCCGGCCGGACCACTGTGCTGGTCGTCGCCCACCGGCTGTCGACGGTCACCATGGCGGACCGCATCGTGGTGATGGACGCCGGCACGGTGCGGGCCGTCGGCAGCCACCGCGAACTGGTCACCGCCGACCCCCTCTACGCCGAACTCGCCGCCACCCAGTTCCTCGCCTCCCCCGACCCGGGCTGACGGCGACGCCGGGCGGCCCGCCCCCGCGGGACAGGAAGCGCGCCTGCGCCCCGTGACGGGGCACACCGCACACCACCCGCGCGGAAGGCGTACGGTCGGACTGTCCGCAACCCGCCGGTAACCCCGACCCTCGCCCGGAGGACCCCGTGCCGCAGGCCGACGCGCACCCGCCCACCGAGACCGAGCCCCACGACCTCGTCCTCTACGGTGCGACCGGCTTCACCGGCCGCCTCACCGCCCGCTACCTCGCCCGCAACGCCCCGCCCGGCTGCCGCTGGGCCCTCGCCGGACGTAACCGCGACAAGCTGGCCGGCGTCCGCGCCGAACTGGCCGCCCTGCGCCCGGAATGCGCGGACCTCCCGCTCCTGGAGGCCGACGCGGGCGACCCCGCCTCGCTGCACCGGCTCGCCGCCGGGGCCCGCGTGGTGGTCAGCACCGTGGGGCCGTACCTCCGCCACGGGGAGCCCCTGGTGGCCGCCTGCGCCGAGGCGGGCACCGACTACCTCGACCTCACCGGCGAACCGGAGTTCGTCGACACCATGTACCTCCGGTACGACGCCGTGGCCCGGCGCACCGGCGCCCGGCTCCTGCACGCCTGCGGCTTCGACTCCGTCCCGTACGACCTCGGCGTCCAGTACACCGTGGAGCGGCTCCCGGAAGGCGTGCCGCTCCGCATCGACGGTTACGTGCGCGCCGACGCCACCATCTCCGGCGGCACCCTCGCCTCCGCCCTCGACTCCTTCGCCCGCGGGCCGCAGACCCTCCGGGCCGCCCGGGAACGGCGTGCCGCAGAGCCACGCCCGGCCGACCGCCGCATCTCCACCCCGACCGGCGGCCTCCGCCGCGTCCCGCTGCTGGACGCCTGGGCCGTCCCGCTGCCGACGATCGACCCGCAGATCGTGGCGCGCTCCGCCTCCGCCCTGGACCGGTACGGGCCGGACTTCCGCTATCGCCACGCCGCCGCGGTCCGCCATCTGCCCGTCGCCCTCGGCGGCGTCGCGGGCGCCGGCGCCCTGCTCGGCGCGGCCCAGCTCCCCGCCGTACGCCGCGCCCTGACCAGCCGCCTCGGCTCCGGCGAGGGGCCCAGCGAGGAGCGCCGGGCCCGCAGCAGCTTCTCCCTCCGCTTCCTCGGCGAGGGCGGCGGCCGGCGCCTCGCCACCGAGGTCGCCGGGGGCGACCCGGGCTACGACGAGACCTCCAAGATCCTCGCCGAGTCCGCCCTCTGCCTCGCCTTCGACGAGCTCCCGGCGCTCTCCGGGCAGCTCACCCCCGCTGTCGCCCTCGGCCGGCCCCTCCTCCAGCGCCTCCTCGACGCCGGCCTCACCTTCCGCGTCACCCACACCGGCCGTACGCCCACCGACGCCTGAACCCCGGGGCCGGGGGGCCGGTCCACCTGGCCCCGGCACGGCACCTGGGCCCTGGGCCCCGGGCCTGTCACCCGGCCCGGACCACGGGACTACCACCCGAGCCCCGGTGGCCGGGTGCGCAGCCCGCCCCCGGGCACCGCCGGGCGACCGGCGCGCCGCCGACGCTCGGTACACCGCGACGGCGGAACACGAGGGCGGAGCCCAGCGGGGCGGGGCCGGACCTCCCGCCGTCCGGGGCCCGGTGCGGCCGGCGGTGCCTCTGGCGCAGCCCACGCCGGGGCGCTTGACTACCGCCCATGAGCATCTTCGTACGGGCCCGGTTCGACGTCCCCCGGCAACAGCGTCCCCGCTTCGAGGAGTTACTGCGGGTCCTGTGCGCCCAGGCGAGGCAGGAACCCGGCACCCTCACCTACCGGTGGTTCTTCGCCGGCGAGGGCGGCTACGTCGTCCTGGAGGAGTACGCCGACACCGCGGCCGCGGTGACGCACAACGAGCGGGCGGCGGACCTGCTGCGCCAGGTCGGCGCGTGCGCCGAGATGACCCAGGCCGAGATCTACGGCACCCCCGGCCCCGAGATCCTGGACTGGGCCCACCGCCACCCCCGTGTGACGACCTACCCCGACCTCCACACCCCGGACCCGGCGACCTGACTCCCGGCTTCCCGAGCGCCCTGCTACCGTCCCGTGCCTACGGGCCGGTCCAGTTGGATCAGGTCCCAGCGGTTCCCGTACAGGTCCCGGAAGACGGCGACCGTGCCGTACGCCTCCTGCCGGGGCGCTTCTTCGAAGACGACCCCGGCTGCCCGCATCCGCTCGTAGTCGCGGTCGAACGCGTCGGTGTTCAAGAACCAGCCGACTCGGCCGCCGGTCTGGTCCCCGACACGGGCCTCCTGACCTCCAGTCACGGCCCTGGCCAGGAGCACCGCCGTCTCCCGCGCCCCCGGTGGAGCGACCACCACCCACCGCTTCTCCTCGTCGATCCGGGTGTCTTCCAGGAGCTCGAACCCGACGACGTCCCGGTAGAAGGCGATGGCCTCGTCGTAGTCACGCACGACAACGGTCACGAGTCCAAGGTGAGGCATCAGGCGCTCTTCCCTCCAGGCCGTACGGACGTGTCATCCCGCCCCGGCAAACTTTCCGGTCACGCACTGGAGACGGGACGGCGAGCGAGCCGCCCATCGTCCCAGCGGCCCTGGGCGGTGAGGGTGCGAGTGCCGTCGGTGAGGAGTACACGCCACAGCCAGGCACGCACTTCCTGACGATCGTCATCGGCCACGGTGAGGTCGGCGGGACAGCGATGTCCTCGAAGCGGACGGCTGTGCCGGTGCCGATTGCTGAGTACAGGACGAGGAGGCGCCGTCGGTCTTTTGTCGCCGCAGCCCGCGCGAACCCGGAGTCGCGCGAGGTTGCGACCAGGCGCGATACCGACGGACACCGGACGTCGTGATGCCGACGGGCACCGGACGTAGGGCGGTGTGACCGTCAGCCGAAGTCGACGACGACCCGGTTCAGCGGCGTATCCAGGGCGAATCTGCCAGCCTCGGCTCCGCTTGCGTAGCTGTCAGGTCTTGCAGCTCGAACGTGGCCCCGTACCCCCGATACTCACGCTCCCAGGTGCGCACCGCGTCAGCGACCTGTGCCACCAGCGCGTCGCTGCCAGGTTGGTGGCCGATGACGCCGAACTCCCAGAGCTTGCCGCCCTCGGGCGTCGTCCGGTCTGAAAAGTGACGGGTGAGGTATGCGACGGCGGCGCAGCGCGGCCTCCACCTCGGGAGTGCGGGCGCGACCGTCCGCCTTTATCTGGTCGACGAGGATAGGAGGATGAAATGGCCGATCGCTTTGGTGCACCTGTAGTGTGGGCTTTTCGCCAGGTGCTTCGGTCTTCTGCTCGAGGTGCTATCGCCTGTCGGTATCGCGGCTGAAGATGGTCCAGTGCCAAGAGTTCCCGTGGTAGTCGGTGTCGAACTCGTTCACCTCAATCCATCCTGCCTTCCACTGCCCTTGACCGTGATACTTCGCCCGGCATGAGCACTGACAGTCCGGGCCTGCTGCGTGACGGCAGGCTCCGTTGCACTTCTCGATCGGGTTGAACTCACGCCCAAGCATGATCATCTGGTTATAGCGCAGCAGGTGCCGAGCCAGCTCGAGGAAGTGACGGGTAGGCACACTCCAGCAGCCCCGCTTCTCGTTCCACCTGAGGCCGTGTGTGCTCGGCAGGAAGCGGCCGATGAAGCGCCGCTGTTCCCCTCGGGTCTTGCCCGGGAGCCATACATCTGCCGGGCCCGAGCCGGGAAGCATGACGGCCACGTAGCGGCGGCCTTCGTGCATGGGGAGCAATTCCGGCGCTGGAACCGGGTCGTCGTCGTAGGGGTTCATGGCGCGGCGAGCAGCGGCGTGGGTGGCCCGAAGCTCCTGGCGGCGGCGGTTGGCCTTCCTCGCCCGGTTGAGCTGGTAGTGCTCTAACTCTTCGCCCCTCAGCCAGCGGACATGGGTGGACTCGCGGTAGGACGCAGGACACAGGGAAGAAGAGAAATCCTCTCTCCAATGCGGGATGATGATCCCGCTCCGGAGTCCGACGATCTGGCGGCAGTAGCCGCATATGGGTGCAGTAATCAAGATGCCCGCCCTTCCGGCACGGCGGAAGTGGCCAGCCACCCCCTACTGCAACCAGATATACCAACGCGCGGTCCGGCGTGAAAAGATCTACACCCCATCGCGTTGTGCGGGGAGTGGTGGCCGCGCTCGATGGTTCCGGCGGAGCAAAGTTGCCGGGTAGCGGCCCGGAGAGCAGAACTGACGACCTCGGCTATTGAGGGCTCTTGGTCACCGTATCCTCGGCATCGACCTCGCGACCGCTGAGGACGGCGCCGGCTGGCTGGCCTTCCTCCGCTCACTGGTCGCCCGCGGCCTTTCCGGAGTCCAGCTGGTCATCTCCGACGCCCACGCCGGCCTAGTCGAAGCGATCGGCGCCGTGTTGCCGGGGACGTCCTGGCAGCGGTGCCGCACCCACTACGCCCGCAACCTGCTCTCGCAGGTACCGATATCGGCTCAGCCTTGGGTCGCGACCTTGCTGCGGACGGTCTTCGAGCAGCCCGACGCCGAAGCCGTGAATGCGCAGGTCAATCACGTGCTGGACGCGCTGGAGGCGAAGTTCCCCAAGGCTGCCGCCCGCCTCGATGAGGCCCGGCACGATCTGCTGGCGTTCGTTGCCTCCCGCGGGAGATCTGGCGGCAGGTCTGGTCCAACAACCTCAAGAGTGGTTGAACAGGGAAGTCCGGCGCCGCGCCGACAGTCGGGATCTTCCCCGACCGGGCGGTCGTCATCCGGCTGGTCGGCGCTGTCCTGGCCGAGCAGAACGACGAGTGCACCGAAGCCCGCCGCTACATGGGCCGCGAGCTCCTCGCCAAGGCCCGTCTCCACCCGATCGACGGAGAAGGAGATGAATCTGCACCACCGACCGAACTGACCGCATAACCTCAACTACGAAGCACCGAGTGGCCGCCGTTACACCACTCCAGAAGACGTGACCAAGTCCGCCTGAGTCTCCGGCAGGAGCGCATCACTCACCGAACAGACTCTCCTGAACGTTCTCGACGACCTTCCGCTCCGGGTAGAAGACAGCCAGCAGCATAAAGGTCTTGGGATGGGCCGCTATGTTGCCGACAAAGAAGTGGACGGCCCGGTTCGGGGCGCACATCCGGTCGTACCAAGTCTCGCGTAGTGCCTCACGGACCCCACGCTCGCCGTACTTGCGCTGGAACTTGCGGTATGACTGGCCGGCCTCCCAGTCCTTCAGTCCCATGTCGTGGGTCGGACAGTCGTCGTCGGCGCAGCGGAAGCTGTAGCGGAAGTCAAGCGGCACCCATTCCAGGCGGTTCAGTTCCTGCTCGAACAAGTCGAGTTGGTCGGCCAGGGCGGCCTTGGAGACGGACCAGGGCTCGGCGGGCTCCAGCCGGAAGCGGGTGATCTCGGCGGGTTGGAAGACGCCGAGGGACGTTCCTTGATTCTCCTGAGCCCGCTTGATGGCGCAGAGCGACGGGGCGACCAGCGGCTCCACATACCGGTACCGCTTCTTCCAGCCGCCGTCGGACGGTACCTCACCCACGATCTCCAACGTGTCGAGGTCGGGCCGGAAACTCTCCGGGCGGGAGTCCCGCTCCGGACGATGCGGTTCGACGTCGACTTCGATGATCGAGTACTTGGAGAACTGGGCGTCCTCGCTCAGAAGCCGGAAGGGCACTGGGAAGAGCCGCACGTGCTGCGGCGCGCCCTGGTCCAGGCGTATGCCGGCCACGCAGCTGGTCTCGCGGCATTTGTTGGACAGCTCCGGATACGTCTTGACCGTGATCATGATCCGTGCGCGCTGCCGTTTCGCGAATGCCGACGACGCCATGGTGTGCCCCCTCCATCGATCTCCCCGATCTGATTGGAAGAGAGGCATGCACCGCTGGCAAGGGCGCGTGCGTAAGCCGGGGACGAAGTCAGGCCAACGGATTCACCGACACTGAGACCCGGTTACGGACCGTCTCCAGGACGATCTGCCGGTGACAGCGGCTCTCGTCCTTCTCGAAGCACAGCACCGCGACCCGCGACGCTCGGGCGTGCTCTGCGAGGCGGTCAAGGTCGGCCTGGGCCTCTTCGGACTGCAGTAGACCACGGAAGCGCGCCCGTCCCACCTCGACGCGGCCGTCCCAGAAGGGCTCCCGGTTGTCCTTCGGATTGCCCAGGCCACGCAGGTGCGTGTACTCGATGCCGGCTTCGGCCAGAGCCTCCCCGAGGCGGGTTTTGCTGAAGCCCTTCTTGCGGCTGATCGGGGTGAGCCGTACATCCGCCACGACACCGATGTGGCTGTCGACGAGCGAGGCGACGAACGAGTCGATGTCCCGCCCTTCGTATCCGGCTGACCAGAGACCGGGCGTGACGGGCGGGATCTGGGCCGCCCGGTACAGATCATCGAGGGAGACCGCAAGAGCCTCGGCCACCGCGCCGACGGTGAAGAAACCTGGCTGGATAGCTCCCTCGCTCTCCAGACGGCCCAACGCCCCGACGCCGATGCCCGCCTCCTTGGCCAGCCGTTCCCGCGTCCACCCGCGGCCCTCACGCAACGCACGTACCCGCTGGGCGAGCGCACGGGCGTGGTCGTGGGGAGGCGCTGAGCGATGACCTGCCATGTGCGGTGCTCCTAACGACCGTTGGGGTGGCCCGCCGCGGTGTTCCTGGTCAGCTACGAGCCCTCATTCGCGAACGCGCAGGGCCGAGGGCGCGTAGGCGCCGCTCTTCCTGCGGCACTGGAGACTGCTCCTGGGAGAAGCCGACCAAGGTCTTCTCCCAGATTTCTCCCAAGCGATCTCCAGGAACCACTCAGGGGCCCGACCCGCGATGCGGATCAGGCCCCTGACCTGGTGATTCCTCTGTCGGGGTGGCGGGATTTGAACCCACGACCTCTTCGTCCCGAACGAAGCGCGCTGCCAAGCTGCGCCACACCCCGAAGCAACGACGACTACTCTAGCCCAGGTCGTCGCTGAGACGAAATCCGGTTTCGGGCGGCACGTCGGAGGGGGCGGGTGCGGGGCCGTGGCGGCCGCCCGGAGGGGCTGCGGGCCTGGTCAGACCGCTTCGGTGAGGGTGAGCAGGGTGGCCTCGGGCGGGCAGGCGAAGCGGACCGGGGTGTACCGGTTGGTGCCGCAGCCGGCCGAGACGTGGAGGTAGGAGCGGTTGCCGCCGGCCTCGTGCGCCGAGAGCCCCTTGACCCGCCGGGTGTCCAGGTCGCAGTTGGTGACCAGGGCGCCGTAGAAGGGGACGCAGAGCTGTCCGCCGTGGGTGTGCCCGGCGAGGATCAGCGGGTAGCCGTCGGCGGCGAAGGCGTCCAGGACCCGCAGGTACGGCGCGTGCACGACGGCGAGGGAGAGGTCGGCGCCGCTTTCCGGGCCGCCCGCGACCTCGCCGTAGCGGTCCCGCTTGATGTGCGGGTCGTCGAGGCCGGTGAGGGCGACCTCCCGGCCGCCGCCGAGCTTGATGCGGCCGCGGCTGTTGGAGAGGCCGACCCAGCCGGCCGCGTCGAAGGCGTCCCGGATGTCCTCCCAGGGGTTGTGGACCGCGCCGGTGACCGGGGGGTTGCCGTTGAGGCCGTGGCGGCCGCTGGCCTTCTCCAGGAGGTAGCGGGCCGGGTTGCGCAGGCGCGGCCCGTAGTAGTCGTTGGAGCCGAAGACGTACGCCCCCGGGTACTCGAGCAGCGGCCCCAGGGCGTCCAGCAGCTCGGGGACGGCCTCGGTGTCGGAGAGGTTGTCCCCGGTGTTGATCACGAAGTCGGGCCGGAGCCCCGCCAGGGACTGGAGCCAGCGCTCCTTCTTGCGCTGGCCGCACACCAGGTGGATGTCGGAGACGTGGAGGACGCGCAGCGGGTGCATGCCCGGGGGCAGCACCGGGACGCTCACCCGCCGGAGCCGGAAGGACCGGGCCTCGATGCCCGCCGCGTAGCCGAGGCCCGCAGCGCCGAGTGCGGTGACGCCGGCCGTGATGCCCAGGGGGATTCCGTATCGCGCGCGCATGGGATCCATGGTCGCAGACGGGCACGGAGGGTGCAGCCGCGCGGACGGGCCGCAGGGCCCCGCAGGCACAGGCCTGCGGGCGGCGGGGGCGAGGCCGGCGCAGACCGGGGCTTTCTCGCGGGGAGGGGGCGCCCTACGATGTCGATCTCGGGCCGTCGTGTGGGGGGCGTGGATGGACATCGAGCTGGCGGACCTGCTGCGGGCGCTGCGCCGGGAGATCGGCAGGGCGCAGCTCGACGCGGCGGGGGAGGACGTACGCTTCCGCATCGACGACGTGGAGCTGGAGCTGCAGGTGGCGGTCGAGCGGACCCGGGAGGCGGACGCGGGAGTGCGGTTCTGGGTGGTGTCGCTCGGCGGCAAGGGCACGAAGACGTCCACGGACACCCATGTCGTACGGCTCAGCCTCTCCGCGGAGACGGCGTCCGGTGGGCCGGTCTTCACCGGGGACGACGTCTCCGGCCTGCTCGCGGGCGACTGAGCCGCGGCGTCCGGGGTGCAGACCGACAGGGTCGCCGAGGTCGTCGTCGGTGGCGGCAGGGCGTACGGGACGGGGTACCGCATCAGCGCCCGGCTGGTGCTCACCGCCGGTCATCTGCTGGACGCGGCCGGAGCACGCTCCGGGGCGGGCCCGGTCTGCGAGGTGCGCCTCGGCGGCCGTCCCGAACCGCTGACCGCCGAGCCGGTGTGGCGCGCGGACGGCCCCGACCTGGCCCTCCTGCGGCTGGCCGCGGAGGACGCGGCGGCGGCCGGCACCGTACGGCCCGCGGTCCTCGGCGAGCTGCCGGCCGGCGTGACCGGGAGTGTGCCCTTCGCCGCGATCGGTTTCCCGGCGTACGCGCAGCGCTCCGGCGACGCCCGGTTACGCGGGCTGGAGCGCCGGGACAGCCGCCGGATCGACGGTGCGATCCAGCTCGGCTCCAATCTCAAGTCCGGACTGCTGGACCTCTCCGTCACCAGCGCCCCGCCCGTCGAGCGGAGCGGGAACGGCCCGGACCCGTGGAGCGGGATGTCCGGCGCGGCGCTGTTCGTGGAGGACGGCGCGGTGCTGGTAGGGGTGCAGGGCAGCCGGCTGCCGGCGGCGGGTTCCCGGAGCGCGGAGGCCGAGCCGGTGACGGCGGCGCTGGCGGACCCGGAGTTCCGCGGGCTGCTGGCCCGCGAGGGCGTGCCGCCGGCCCCGGTGCCGGTGGAGGTGCCGGGCACCGCGGCCCCGGACCCGCTGCGCTCGGTCCTCGCCCAGCAGGAACTCGTCGAGGGCTTCGCGGACTTCAAGAAGAACCTCACTCCGGAGCGGCTCCCCTTCGTCAGCCCCGGAAGCGACCACCCGGCCGACCCGGAGAACCTCTTCCAGCGCCTGGTCACCCGCCCCGACCGGGGCGTCCTGCTGGTCGGCGCGGCCGGCACCGGCAAGACCCGTACGGGCCTGGAGACCGGCCGCTGTGCCCTGGCCGCGGGCTGGCGGGTGCTGCACAGCCTGCCCGGCGAGGACGCGCACGCGCTGGACCGCATCGCGGAGGAGGCGTTCGCGGAGACCGGCCCGGTGCTGGTGGTGGTCGACTACTTCAACGACTCCTCGCTCGACCTGCCCGCCATCCGGCACCGCTTCCTGCCGGAGGCGGCGCGCCGGGGCGTGGTGGTGGCGCTGCTGGCCTCGGTACGGCCCGGCTGGCTGCAACGGACGGACCGGGCGCTGCTGCACGAGGTCTTCGACGAGGTGGAGCTGCGGCAGGACGACGCGTTCCAGCTCCAGGTCACCGGTTCCGCGCTGGAGGCGCGGGCGCCGACGGCGGTGCGGAAGCTGGGGCGGGACCGGATGGTCGCACTGTGCGGGCGGCGGCCCATCGTGGCGCTGCTGGTGGGGCGCGAGGTGGAGCGGCGGGTCGCGGCGGGTCTGGAGCTGCCGGACGGTGCCGGTTTCCGGGCGTCCGGGGAGCTGCCGAGCTGGCTGGAGCGGCGGCTGGGTGAGGACGGGCTCGGTGTGGGCGGGCGTACGGACGCGTTCCGGCGGGCCCGTGCCGCGCCGGTGCTGGTGGCGGCGGCCGCTGCGGCGGCCGCCTGCCCGCAGCCGTGGCCCGAGGTGACGGCCGCGGCGCGGGCGGCCAGCGTGGCGTTCA
>NZ_JACYHE010000198.1 GCF_021696945.1 Streptomyces sp. JJ36 | reverse complement strand
GCACCCACGGCCTCACCACCGTCCTCGGCGGGCGGACCCGCCGGAGCCGAGACCTTGCGGGCCGCGCGACGCCTCGTACGCGCGGGGGCGGGCGGCGCCGGTGCCTCGGCGGGGACCGCTGCCTCCGGGGACTCCCCGGCCTCGGCGGCCTCCGGGGCCTCGGCCGCGGTCCCGGCACCGGCCGGGGCCGCCGCGGGGGCGGAGACACGACGGGTGACCCGCCTGCGGGACCGGCTACGCGGCTCCTCCCCGGAGCCCGCCTCCCCCGCACCCGCCGCCGCGACGGGCTCCGGTGCGGGCCCGGCGACGGACTCGGCCGCGGGCCGTGCTGCGGGCTCGGCCGCGGGCTCGGACTCCGCCGCC
>NZ_JACYHE010000031.1 GCF_021696945.1 Streptomyces sp. JJ36 | reverse complement strand
CCCGGGCCGCCTGGGTACCCCGGGCCGCCCGCGGCTGCCGGGTGGCGGGGCGCCGCGGCGCCGTCGCGCCGCCGGTCCGTACGGCCGGGGCGTCACCGTTCCGGGCCGTGCAGCGGCGCCGCGCCACCGAGACCTGAGGCGGCCGGCCGTCAGCGGAGGGCGGCCAGCACCGTCTCCACCGTGTCCGCCTGCTCCGCCGGCTTGTCCTCCCGGTACCGCACCACCCGGGCGAACCGCAGCGTCACCCCCTCCGGGTACCGCGAGGACCGCTGCACCCCGTCGAAGGCCACCTCCACCACCAGTTCGGGCCGCACCAGCACGCCCCACCGCTCCTCCCGCACCGCCAGCTCCCGCAGCCGCCCGGTCTGCCACTCCAGCAGCGCGTCCGTCAGCCCCTTGAAGGTCTTGCCGAGCATCGCGAAGGTGCCGTCCGCCCGCCGGGCCCCCAGGTGCAGGTTGGAGAGCCGGCCGCGGCGCCGCCCGTGGCCCCACTCCGCGCCCAGCACCACCAGGTCGAGGGTGTGTACGGGCTTCACCTTGAGCCAGGACGCTCCGCGCCGCCCCGCGCTGTAGGGCGAGTCCAGCGCCTTGAGGACCACGCCCTCCTGGCCGCGGGCGAGCGCCTCCTCGGCGAAGGCGCGGGCCGCCCGGCGGGTCGCCTCGGCCGCCGGGTCGGCGGCCTCCATCCGCCGTACCCGGAGCTCCTCCGGGACCATCCGCGCCAGTTCCGCATGCCGCTCCCGCACCGGCAGGTCGAGCAGGTCCCGGCCGTCGAGCGAGAGCAGGTCGAAGAAGGCCGCGGTGAGCGGGAGGGACGCCTGGGCGCCCGCGACGTCCAGCCGGGAGCCGACCCGGCCCGAGGTCTCCTGGAAGGGGCGCGGCCGTCCGTCCGGTCCCTGGGCGACGATCTCGCCGTCGAGCACCGCGTGGCGGGCGGGCAGCCCCCGCACCGCTTCCACCACCTCCGGCAGCCGTTCGGTGATCTCGTCCAGGGTGCGGGTCCAGATGCGTACCGAGGCCGCCGCCGTGTCGAGGTGCACCTGCACCCGGATGCCGTCGAGCTTCTCCTCGACCGCGCAGGGCCCGAGCCGGTCCAGCGCCTCCTGCACGTCCGCCGCGGACTGGGCGAGCATGGGCTGCACCGGACGGCCGACCTCCAGCCGGAAGCCGGCCAGCGCCTCGGGGCCGCCCGCCAGCAGCGCCTCGGCCACGGCGCCCAGCGAGCCGCCGAGCATCACCGCCCGGCGTACCTGCGTGGGGTCCGCGTCCGCCGCCGCGGCCAGCCCCTCCACGGCGAACGCGTCCAGGGCGCCCTGCCGCAGCTCGCCGCCGATCAGCCGGACCAGTAAGTCCTGTTCCTCCGCGGTGGCGGCGGCCAGCAGCGTGTGCAGCAGCCGCCGTCGTTCCGCCTGGGCGCCCTTGCCGGAGACGGCCGCGATCTCCGTCAGCGCCCGGTCCACCTCGGCGACGGTCAGCCGGGCCGCCGTGGCGGGTGCCGGGCGGTCGCCCAGCGACCGCCAGCCGATGCCGGTCCGGCGCTGCGGGAGCCGCCCGGCGAGATAGGTGATGGCGACCGGTGCCTCGGCTGGGGCGGCGGTGCGGAAGAGCGCGGCGAGCAGCGCCACCTTCTCCGTACGGGCGGAGGCGGCGGCGACCTCCCGTGAGGTGCGCGCGATGTCGGCGAGCAGCATGACGCCATCCTCGCGCAGCGGGCGTGCGCGGAGCAGGAACGCCGCACCGCGCGCGCCGCCTCGCACGCCCGGGCGCCAGACCAACGAGACCGGCCTGATGTTCACTTGACGTGGCGTCAACCCGACAGGCCGTGGGAGGATTCTCGGCGACCGCCCGGTTACGGAGCGCGCGCACGGGGCGCGTGCGGAAGTGAGGCAGCATGGCGCAGGAGCACGGGACTCCCGGGACGGCCGGAGCATCCCAGGGGTCGGGGACGGCGCGGGTGCTGTCGCCCGAGGTGGATGTGACGGTGCCCAGCGTGGCCCGTATGTACGACTACTATCTGGGTGGCAAGGACAACTACGCCGTGGACCGGGCCGCCGTGGCGGAGCTGGACAAGATGGCGCCGAGCACCCGGCCGCTGGCGATCAACAACCGGCGCTTCCTGCAGCGCGCGGTGCGGCGGCTGGCCGAGGACCACGGAATACGGCAGTTCCTGGACCACGGCTCCGGCCTGCCCACCCAGGACAACGTGCACCAGGTGGCGCAGCGGGTGGACCCGAAGAGTCACGTGGTCTACGTGGACGACGACCCGATCGTGCTCGCGCACGGGCGTGCCCTGCTCCAGGAGGACGACCGCACCGCCGTCATCCAGGCGGACATGCGGGACACCGACGCCATCTTCGACCACCCGGAGACCCGGCGGCTCATCGACTTCTCGCAGCCGGTCGCCGCGCTCTTCGTCTCCGTCATGCACTGCATCCCCGATCCGGACCCCGAGCAGCTCCTCGAGCGCGTCGTCGACCGGCTGCCCTCCGGCAGCTTCCTGGTGATCAACCAGCTCGTCAGCGAGCACCAGGAGACACGGGACTTCGTCACCACCTTCATGAACGAGAGCACCAACGACCACTGGGGCCGGGTCCGCGAGGCCCACGAGGTGGAGAAGTACTTCGAGGGCCTGGAGATACTCGAGCCGGGCCTGGGTGAGATCAACGACTGGCGTCCCGACTCCGACCTGGGTCCGAAGCAGCTCACCGACGAGTGGTACGAGTTCGGGGGCGTGGCCCGCAAGCCCTGACGCCGGCCGCCGCGCCCCGGCGCGTGCCCGTCGTCCTGGGCACGCGCACCGGGGCCCCGCTCACCGACCGGTGCGGTTCACAGCTCCTTGCGGAAGTCGCGGAGGAACTCCAGCGTCTTGGCGGGTGGATCGGCCACCGCGCAGAGCCGGTCCATGACCACCATGTAGTGCTCCACCTCTTCCTGCTTGTCGAGGTAGAGCGCCGTGGTGAGCTGCTCCAGATACACCACGTCCGGCAGGTCGGGCTCCAGGAACCGCAGTATCGTCACCGGGCCGCCCGCCGCCGCGAGGCCACCGATGTGGAATGGCGCGATCTGGATGGTGACGTTGGGCTTCTGCGCCATGTGGAGCAGGTGGTCCACCTGCTCCCGCAGCACCCCGGGGGAGCTGCCGGGCGGGCGGCGCAGGGCGTTCTCGTCCAGCACCGCCCACAGCCGGGGTCCGTGGCTGCGCTCCAGCGCCTGCTGACGCTCCCGGCGCAGCCGCACCCGCCGCTCGATCTCGCTCTCCGGGGCGCGCGGGTGACCGAGCCGGGTGACGGCCCGGGCGTACTCCTCGGTCTGCAACAGGCCGGGGACGAACTGCACCTCGTAGGTGCGGATCACCGAGGCTGCCTCCTCCAGCCCGATGAGCTGCTCGAACCACGGCGGCAGCACGTCGCTGTACTTGTGCCACCAGCCGGGCACGCTGGCCTGGCGGGCCAGTGCCAGGAACTCGTCGCGCTCCTGCGGGTCCTCGATGCCGTAGAGCGTGAGCAGGTCGGAGACGTCCCGCTCCTTGTAGCCGGTGCGGCCCAGCTCCAGCCGGCTGATCTTGGCGTGCGAGCCGCGGATGGCGTGCCCGGCGTCCTCCCGCGAGATGCCGCGCGCCTCCCGCAGGCGGCGGAGCTGCGTCCCCAGCACGATGCGCAGGATCGTCGGACCACCCCGCGGGTGGTCGAGGATGCGGCGCACCGACGACCGGTCGCCGCGATCCGGCTCTGCTGCCCTCACGTCTGCCCCTGCTCCCCTGAGATATCCCCTGCGTAATGGTCCGGATGCTCAGTGTCCCATCCCCGGGGACGGGCGTACAGCCGCACTCAGGCCGGAAGCACGTACCCGCGCCATGTGCACCACGGCGCGGGCGGATCGTGCGGGGCGGGTCGTTGCGGGTGTGTCCGGTGCGTCCGTGTCGTGTTCCGCGTCAGCTCCCGGGGAGCAGCAGGTCGTCGAAGTCGCCGTCCTTCGCGCCCTGGATGAAGGCGGTGATCTCCGCCGGCGTGTAGATGAGCGCCGGGCCGGAGGGGTGCCGCGAGTTGCGGACGGCCACTCCGCCGCCTTCCAGTTCCGCGAGTTCGACGCAGTTTCCGCTCGGGTTGCTCCGCCGGCTCTTGCGCCAGGCGACGCCCTGGAGCCGCGGATCCTGCATTGCGTGGTCGATGTGCATGGCACCACCATGACACACCTCGATGTACTTGCACCTGTACTTGCATGCGTTCTTACAGATGTCCTTGCAGAGGACCGAACTCCCGGGGATGATGGCGGCAGTTACCGGCACGCACCCCCGTGTGCCCCGTCCCCCGCGGCCCGGCCGGCCCGACCGGCGCGGGCCGGCCCTCCGACCCCTCGCGGAGTCCGTGATGACGGCACCACCTTCCCCGCGGCCCGGCGCCGCCCCGCCCGCCCCCGGCCCACCGGTGGAGCGCACCTGGGACGACCCGCTCACCCGGCTCTTCCTGCTGCTGGAGATCGCGCGCGAGCCGGAGTGGTTGCGGGAGGCCGCGGCGGCGCACGCCGTACGTCCCGCGGAGGGCGGCGGCGCCGGCTGACGGCACGCGGCCCGGCGCGCGGGGCGGCCGGCACCGGTCGAGCACCGGCCGGAACCGCCCTCACCGCCCGGCGCCCTCACTCGATCGGGTGATTCCGGTCGGGGGTGCGCATCCGTCGCCGACGGCGTCCCGCCATGGCTCCGCGTGCCGGACGACTGCCCGTGGACGGGGGCGAGTACGGGATTTCTTTGTCTGTGGCACACCAACGCTGCAAAGCTGGTGGGCGAAGGCCGCCACCGCGGCACTCGCCGACCCGCCGGAGCATCCCTTGGCCGACGTATCCCGCCTCAACCGGGGTGTGCTGTCGTGGCTTCCGTTCGCGGCGATGGCCGTGGTCGCCTGCGTCGACCTCACGGCCGGCCCGGACGTCGGCTTCCTGCCGCTCATCGCGCTCGGCCCCGCCTTCGCCGGGCTCACCGGAGGGTTCCGCCGCACGGTGGCCATCAGCGCGCTGGCCCTGCTGCTCTGCCTGGGACTCAGCGTCTTCAACGGCCAGTTCGCCGACCGCCGCGGCAACACCGCGCTGATCGGTGTCGCGGGCGTCTCCCTCGCGGGGCTGCTCGCCACCGCGGGGCGGAAGCGCCGCGAGGCGGAACTCGCCAGCGTCCGTGACATCGCCGAGGCCGCCCAGCGTGTCCTGCTGCGCCCCGTGCCGCTGACCGCGGGTCATCTGCGCGTCGCCGTCTCGTACACCTCGGCGGTGGCCGAGGCGCGCATCGGCGGCGACCTGTACGAGGTGGTCACCTCGCCCGGCGGGGTTGCGGGTGATCGTCGGCGACGTCCAGGGCAAGGGCCTGGACGCGGTGGAGACCGCGGCGGTGGTGCTCGGCGCCTTCCGCGAGGCGGCGTACGACGAGAAGGACCTCTTCTCGGTCGGTGAGCGCCTCGAACGCGCCCTCGGACGGCACCTCTCCGACGAGAAGTTCGTGACGGCGGTCCTCGCCGAACTGCACGCCGACGGCACGGCGACGCTGCTCACCTTCGGCCATCCGCCGCCGCTGCTGATCCGCCGGGACGGCGACACCGGCTTCGTGGAGCCCTCCGACCCCGCGCCGCCGCTCGGCCTGGGCGCCCTCGGCGGCTACACCGCCCAGCCGCACCCGGTCCGCTTCGCCGCCGGGGACCAGCTCCTCTTCTACACGGACGGGGTGACGGAGGCCCGGGACCCGGCCAACCGCTTCTATCCGCTGGCGGAGCGCGCCTCCCTGCTCAAGGACCCCGACCCGCAGAGCGCCCTGGACGCGATGCGCCGTGATCTGCTCGCGCATGTGGAGCGGCCGCTGCGCGACGACGCCGCGATGCTGCTGCTCCGCCACCGCGACTGAGCGCCGCCGGCCCGCGCACGGCCGTCGGCCCTCCGCACGCCGGACGGGTGTCCCGGCGCGCCTCCCCCCTGCCCGTCGTACCGCCCGGTGTGCCCCCGCCCTGCCCTCACGGTGAGAAACCTGGGGTGAAGGCGTGACCACACGGAGCAGACGATACCGAAGCGATACGTGCGGTGATCTGGACGTCACGCACCGGGCGCGGAAGACTCCGCTCCGCCGCGCCCCCGGTGGGCCGGCGCTGGAGCACGACGCGAAGAGCAAGAGGCGGTACTGGCAGTGCAGCGCAGACGACGGTACGCGGGCCTGGTCGCGGCGGGGCTGGTGACCGGCCTCCTCGCCACGCTCACGGCCTGCGGGGACACGGGCCCGCTGAGCGACCGGACCACGCTGAAGGTGGTCGCGATCGACCACGGTGACCGCTCGGGCAACAGTTCCAAACGCTGGTGGGACAAGCTGATCGGCGAGTACCAGTTCGACCACGGGGACGTCGAGGTCGACGTCGACGTCTACGACCGGAGCCGCATCGACCAGAAGGTCGCCGAGCTGGCCGAGGCCGGGAACCCGCCGGACATCGCCATCACCTCCGGCACCTTCGCCGAGTACGCCGAGCGGGAGAAGCTGCACCGGGCGAGCGACGTGCTCTCCACCTTCACCCAGGGCTCGTTCGTCGCGTCGCTGGCCGAGGCGGGCACGGTCGGGAGGGTGCAGTACGGCATCCCGTTCTCCGCCAGCACCCGCATGCTCTTCTACAACAAGAAGCTCTTCGCCGAGGCCGGCGTCGAGGAGCCGCCGGGCACCTGGGAGGAGCTGCTGGAGGCGGCCCGCGCGCTGCGGACCGCCGGGGTGCCGTCCCCGTACGGGCTGCCGCTCGGCCCGGAGGAGGCGCAGGCCGAGACGCTGAACTGGATGCTGGGCGGTGGCGGCAACTACACCGACGACGGCGGCGCCTACGACCTGGACTCACCCCAGAACGTCGCCACCTTCACCTGGCTGCGGGACGACCTGGTCGGCGCCGGCCTCACCAACGAGGACCCGGCCACCACCGACCGCGACGCCGCCTACGCCGCCTTCACCCAGGGCGATGTGGCCATGCTCAACGGCCACCCCGGGCTGATGCGCCTGGCCCTGGAGAACGGCATCGACTTCGGCACCGCCCCCCTGCCCGGCAAGGACGGGCCGGTCGAGACGACCACCGGCGTGGCCGACTGGCTGATGGCCTTCGACAACGGCGAGGGACGCGAGGAGCACGTCCGCAGCTTCCTCGACTTCGTCTACGGCGAGAAGTACGTCACCTCCTACGCCGACACCTACGACATGCTCCCGGTGACCACACCCGCGACCCAGGCCATGCGCGACGACGCGCAGTACAAGCCGCTCTGGAAGTTCCTCGAGGCGCTGGACACCGCCCGCTTCTACCCGGTCGGCAAGACCTCCTGGGGGCCGGTGCTGCACGACCTGAAGACCGGGATCGGCAGCGCGGTGCTGGAGAAGGGCGACCCGAAGGCCGTCCTCGGCCGGCTCCAGCGCGACGCGATGTCCCGGGACGTGGCCGAGGCCGAGTAACCGGCCGGTACGGAAGGTGGTGCGGGTGTACGCGCTGGCCGCCGGCCGGTACCGGCTGCGGGAGATCGTGGGCCGCGGCGGTACGGGCGAGGTGTGGCGGGCCGAGGACACCTCGCTGCAGCGCGAGGTGGCCGTGAAGCTGCTGCGGGAGGCGGCCGCCGGGCCGGAGGCGGTGGAACGCTTCCGGCAGGAGGCGCTGACCGCCGCGCGCCTCAACCACCCCCGCCTGCTGGCCGTTCACGACTTCGGCGTGGAGGAGGGGCGCGGCTATCTGGTCATGGAGTTCGTGCCCGGCCCGAGCCTCCGGGACGCCCTCGCCGCCCGGGGCGGGCCGCTGGCGATCGAGGAGGCCTGCCGACTGGTCCGCCAGACCGCGCAGGGACTGGACGCCGCCCACCGGGCCGGCGTGGTCCACCGGGACGTCAAGCCCGGCAACCTGTTGCTGGCCGAGGACGGCGTGAAGGTCGCCGACTTCGGCATCGCCCAGGTCTCGGGCGCGGCCGGCACCACCCTGCCCACCACCGGCGAGGTGGTGGGCACCGGCGCCTATCTCGCCCCGGAGCGCGGGCTCGGCCGTCCCGCCGAGCCGGGCGCCGACGTCTACGCGCTCGGCTGTGTGCTCCACGAACTGCTCTGCGGCCGGACGCCCTTCACCGGTGACGACCCGGCGGCCGTGGTGTACCAGCACGTGCACACCCCACCCCCCGCTCCCCGGCGGCTCCGTGCGGAGGTCCCGGCGGAGGTGGAGCAACTCGTTCTGGCCATGCTGGCCAAGAAGCCGGGGAACCGGCCGACCGCAGGAGAGGTGGCACACCGCCTGGGCGCCCTGGGAAAGGCGCCGGGGGCCCCGGGCCGGGAGGGAGCGGCGGGCCGCGAAGGCGTGGCTGGCGCGCCCGCCGCTGCCTCCGCAGACGGGCCTTCCGGTACGGGGCGACCCGTACCGTCCGTCGCAGGCGTCGCACCGTCGCCCGGCGGGCCCCTGCCCGAGGAGGACACGGCGCCCGTGCCGGCGGCCGGGCGGCCGCCCTCCCATCGCCGCCGGCGGCGCGGCCGCCGTGGCCCGGTCCTCGCGGGGTCCGTGGCGGCCGCCGTGCTGGCGCTCTCCCTCCTCGCGGTCAGCCGGCTCGCCGGCGGGGACGGAACCGGCCCTTCCCCGGCCGACCCGGTCGCCCCGGTCACCCCCTCCCTGCCGGGCGGACCGCTGCCGGGCGGGACCGGGGAATCCGGGGCGCCCGCCGCCGGTGGCTCCGCAACGCCGGGCGCCGGGGAGTCCCCGGCCGCCGAGCCCGCGGCCACCACGTCTCCCGGTGCGGCGGAAGACGACGAGGACCCCGCTCCCGGTGCGACGGCGACGGACGGCAGCGCCGCGCCCTCGCCGTCCGGGGCCGTGGCCGCCTCCCCGTCCGAGCCGGAGGACGAGCCCGGCGGGCCCCCGGGGGACCCGAAGGGAAAGCCCTTCCAGACCGGGCCGGAGGAACCCCCGGGCAAGGCCGACCGCTGACGGGCCCGCGTCCGCGCGTCGGCTGCCCGTCCGCCGGGTGCCGCAAGACCCGCACGCGGCGTCGCCGGGTGCCGCCGCACCTGCACTTCACCACCGGGCGGGACGTCCGGCCGTGCTCGCCCTCGTGGGGCCGCGGCAGAACCGCGCGGGTGCACGCCCCCGTCCGGGCCGTGACCCGTCCGGGGGCGTGCGTGCACTGCGCGGTCCGGTTCTCACCGGTGCGTCAGTCCGTACGGCGTGCGGGACGCCGGGGGAGTCCCGTCCCCGTCAGCGCCGGCAGAAGGTGGGCGCCGGGCCGATGTTGCGGATGTAGCGGGCGGCGGAGAAGCCGTCGACGAACCGGCCGTCGTCGAGCTTGTACCAGCGCGGGTTGCCGTCGATCACCTGGCCGTTGACCTTGCACTTGATGCCCACGATGGTGCCGAAGGGGATCGTGTCGACGATGCGGAAGCGGGTGCTCGGGCCGGAGCGGACGTTCAGACCGGAGCGGGCGATGACCTGGCCCTTGAACTTGGCGCGGCCCTTGTCGTGGCACCAGCGCGGTGCCGGGCCGATGTTGGTGATGTAGCGGGCGGCGGAGAAGCCGTCGACGAACCGGCCGTCGTTCAGCTTGTACCAGCGCGGGTTGCCGTCGATCACCTCGCCTCTGACCTTGCACCGGATACCCACCACGGTGCCGAACGGCAGCACGTCGACGACGCGGAAGCGGGTGCTCGGACCCGTGCGGACGTTGAGACCGGTTTTCGCGATCACGCGGCCCTTGTACGGGCCGTCGTCGGGCACCGCCTGGTTGGCGAGGGCGGGACCCGCCGCGGTGCCGGCCGCGAGCACGCCGGTCGCGGTGGTCAGGGCGATCTTGCCGAAAGTGGACTGCGGAAGCATCTGCCACCTCCCGAGGAGGAGTCGATGGTCACGCCGGTGTCGGTCGACCGGGGCCTCGGCCCGGTCCGGTAGGAAAGCGGGCCGAGGCCCTCTCCGGCGCCGCCGGGGCATCACGATGCGTGGTGAACCTGCCACCCCGGCGTGTGATTCACCGTAAATAGACCCATTTGGGCACGCAACTTGTCACCCTGTGTAAGGCCGTCGCGGACAAGCGGGCCCGGGGGAGGTGCCGGCAGGCGGAGGGGGAGGGGGAAGGAGCGAGAGCGGCGGACGGGTCGGCGCGGAGCGGGCGCACGCGGAAGGGCGCCGGAAGGTGCGGGGGACGGGCGGCGCGGCGGGCGGAGGAGCCCCGGGCGGCGGGCCCCCTGCGGCGCCGGAGCGCTCAACGGGCCGCGCCCCAGGGGGTTCTCAGGCCGCCTCGGTCACCGCGCCGTAGCGGACGGCGTCCATCCAGGCGCGTCGCAGCCGGGCCAACTCGGCCAGATCCGCGGGCGTCCACACCTTGCGGCCCGCGACGAAGGCACGGATCGCCGCGTTCGCGTCCTCGGCTGCTAAGCGGGACGGAGGCGGTGAAGGGGGAGTGGACATGTGTGCAAGGTTAGAGGAGGCGACCGACTTCTCTCACCCACTGCGTTCGGAACAGGACGCCCCGGATACGCCCCCCGAGGGGCCCGCCCCGGGAACGCGCCGATACGTGCCCCGGCGTCCGTTCCGCCCGAACTCGCAGCTCAGGAAGGGTCGGTGCGGCGCGTTCACCGGGCATGTGCCCCGGGACAAGGCCACCACGGCGACGCGATCGGCGCTCCCGGTTCCGTCCGAACCGTGGCGCATCTCACCGGCGTACGCCGCCGTCCGGCACCCCGTGACGCCCGCCCCGCGGCGCCCGGAGCGCCCCACGCCGCCCCGGACCGCTCCCTCAACCGGTCCCGGTACGGGCCCCGGTACGGCTGCCCCGGCGGGCCCCGGAGCACCGCGCCGGAGTGCCGGCCGGCCGGGGTTCCGTTGTGCGGTCTCGTGCACTTCGCAAGTGCCATGGGAAACTTGCGGAACCCGGGGCGGCACGGCGTGCCCCGGCAGCCCCCCGCATCGACGACGGAGCACACGTGGACACCACGAGGATCGTGCGCGACCAGAGCCCGACCGCGAGCCGACGCCCGCCGCGCGGCCACGCGCTGGACCTGCGGCAGGCGGGACCGACCGTGCCCAGGATGGCACTCGGGGCGCGGCTGCGGCGACTTCGTGAGGAGCGCGGCCTCACCCGTGACGAGGCCGGCGCGGCCCTCGGCGTCTCCCGGTCCAAGATCAGCCGCCTGGAGCTGGGCCGTACGGGCTGCAAACAGCAGGACGTGGAGGCTCTGCTCGAGCTCTACGGCGCGGGGGACGAGACCGAGCGCGCCATGGTGCGGGAGCTCGCCCGGCAGGCCAACACCCCCGGTTGGTGGCAGCAGTACAGCGACGTCATCCCGTCCTGGCTGCACGACTACCTCGGCCTGGAGCAGGCGGCCGAGGTGATACGCGGTTTCGAGTCGCAGTTCGTGCCCGGGCTGCTCCAGACCCCCGACTACGCCCGTGCGGTGGCGCGCCTCGGCCACCCCGAGGCACCTCCCGCGGAGCTCGACCGGCGCGTCGAACTCCGCGTGCGGCGCCAGGGCGTCCTCAGCCGCCCCGACCCTCCACACCTGTGGGTGGTGCTCGACGAGGCCGTGCTGCACCGGCCCGTCGGCGGCCGCGCGGTGCTGCGTGCGCAGCTCGACCACCTCCGCACCATGGCCGCCCTGCCCCATGTCACCGTGCAGATCCTGCCCTTCGCGGCGGGCGGCCACGGAGCGCTCTGCGGGCCGGTCACCATGCTGCGGCCGCCCGGGGAGCAACTCCCCGACGTCGTCTACCTGGAGCAGCTCACCACCGCCGTCTACCCCGACCGCCCGGCCGAGGTGGCGCGCTACTGGGACCTGCTCAACCACCTGGCGGTGGACGCCGAACCGGCGTCGGCCACGCCCGCGTTGCTCACCCGGATGCGCGCCCGGCTCTGAGCCCGGCGCCGCCCGCTCCCGGGGGCGCTCCGCCGGCGCGGAGGCGGCACGGGGGAGCGCGGGTATGTGCGTACGTGCCGCGATGCGCCCCCGCGTTGGGGCCCCGCGCGGCTTCCCGCCCCGCCTGCCCGGGTAACCCCTTGTCGCCGGCCCGTCGGCGCGCCCGCGCGCCGGCGGGGACGACCGACAGACGACGGAAGGCGGCACGACCATGACGCACGGGACGCAGCCCTCGCACCCGGAGCCGGTGGCCACGTTCTGCGGCAACTGCGACTGCGGGTGCCCCCAGCTCTTCGTGGACCCGTCGGCGGCGGCGGAGAAGCGGGTCCTGCTCACCGACGACTTCGGTCAGCGCGTGCAGATGAGCGCCGACCAGTTCGGGTCCCTCGTCGCCGAGGCCAAGTCGGGCGCCCTCGACCACCTGCTGCCGCCCGCGGTGCCGTAGGGGCCGTCCGGGTGACGCGAGCGGCCGGCCGTCACCGCGCGTGCCCACCGCCCCGCGTCACACCGCCCGGCGTCACACCGCCCGGCGTCACACCGCCCGGCGTCACACCGTCTGCGGCAGCGCCTCGTCCAGCCAGTCGCCCAGGGTCTCCATGTAGGTCGCGGTGATGTGGGCGCCGTTGCGGTAGACCAGCGCGTTGCCGATCACCGCGGGACAGGTCCCGTCCGGGCACAGCACCGGTAGCGGGTCCACCAGCTCCACGTCCGGCAACTCCTCCGCCGCCTCGGCGTTGACCCGCTCGAAGCCTCGTCCGACGCGTTCGTCGAACGCGCACTCCGTAAGCCGTTCGAGTGAGTTGGACACGCAGGACGGGATGTCCTCCGGCGGATGCGGGTTGTCCGCCAGCGTCACCACGGAGGCGCCGGTGTCCCGGAGCGCCCGCAGCGTCGTGGTGAAGCCGTCCCGCACCGCCTCGGCGCTGCGCTTCCGGTCCAGCGGCTTGCCGGCCTCCGCGGCCTTCGTGGTGGCACGGTTACCGGTGATCACCAGCGACGGGCTCTCCTCCTCGATGCGCTCCATCGCACGCGACCGCCACTCGCCGCACTCCGTGTACTCCCGCTTGAACTGCGGGTTGTACGTCGTGGTCTCGGCAGGCGTGCACGCCGACTTGGTCAGCACCACCAGCCGCCAGCCGCGCCGCTCCGCCACCTGCTCCAGGGCGGGTGCGTACTGCATCGCGTGCGAGTCGCCGAAGAGCACCACGGTGGTGCCGGACGCGGGGTCCCCGTAGACGCAGTCCGGCGACTCCGTGTCCCGCTGCGGCACCAGACAGCCGTCCGCGTGCACCTTCCCCTTGTCCTTCGTCGCCTCCGCGGGCACCGGCCGCAGCGCGTCGGCCCGCTGCTGCGGCGTCGGGTCCTCCTCCAGTGCCTTGGCGCCCTTCACCTGTTCGGGCGAGGCCAGCGGCACCGTGGGCACCCGGCTCCACGGCAGCGCGGCCACCAGCACCGACACCAGGGTGCAGGCCATGCCCAGCCGCAGCGCGGCACCCGTCGGGGCGAACCGCGGAGCGCCGCGGAAGTAGTTCTCCACCAGCTCGTGCGTCAGCGCCGCCGGGACCCAGGAGAGCACCACCACCGCCAGCGCCAGCGAGGTGGGCAGATCACCCAGCCAGACCGTGGCGAAGACCAGCGCCGGCCAGTGCCAGAGGTACCAGGAGTACGAGATCCGCCCCACGTACCGCACCGGCCGCAGCGTCAGCAGCCGCCCCACCGGGGAGTCCGCGGCGACCGCCCCCGCCGCGATCACCGCCGCCGTGCCGAGCACCGGCAGCAGGGCGGCCGTCCCCGGGAACGGGGTGTCCTCGCCGTACCAGACGACCGCCCCCAGCACCGCGGCCAGCCCGGCCGCGCCCAGCACCGTCGCCGCAGACCGGGCGGACACCCGCCGCGGCCGCAGCCGGGGCGCCGGGACCAGCGCCAGCAGCCCGCCCACGGCCAGCTCCCAGCCACGGGCCGCCGTCGAGAAGTAGGCCGCGCCGCCCTCCCGCGCGGTCAGCAGCACGGCGTACCCGAAGGAGGCCACCGTGAGCGCCCCGAGCACCAGGGCGAGCCGGCGGCGGAAACCCGGGCCGGCGCCCAGCCGCTCACTCGTCCGGCCGTCCAGGTGATCCTCACGGCGCCGGCCGCGACGGCACCACCAGCAGACCGCCAGCAGCACCAGCGGCCACACCAGATAGAACTGCTCCTCCACCGCCAGCGACCAGAAGTGCTGCACCGGGCTCGCCTCGGTGCCCGCCGCCGAGTAGTCCACGGCCTGCTGCGCCTGCTGCCAGTTGACGACGTACAGCGCGGACGCGATCACGTCCTCGAAGACGCCCTTCCGCTGCACCGGCGACATCAGCCACGACGCCAGCAGCACCACCGTGCTCAGCACCACGACCGTCAGCGGCAGCAGCCGGCGCATCCGGCGCGCGTAGAAACGGCGCAGCGAGAGGGTGCCGCTGCGCTCCAGCTCCCGCAGCAGCACACCGGTGATGAGAAAGCCGGAGATCACGAAGAAGACGTCCACGCCGACATAGCCGCCGCCGAACGTGTTCACCCCGGCGTGGTACGCCAGCACCGCGCCCACCGCCAGCGCCCGCAGCCCCTCCACATCGGGCCGGAAGCCGTGGCCCCGGTGGGCCGCCGCTCCTCCTCCGGCTGCGGCTCCGGCTCTGGCGCCGGGGTCCGGCCGGGGCCCGGGGCCCGCCTCCGCGCCGGCTCCCGGGGAGCGGTGCGGCGCCCCGCCGCCCGACCTGCGTACCTGACCCTGTGTCGGCTCTCGCGTACTCATCCGTTCCCTAGCTCGCGCGTCGGCCTGTCCGTTCCCGTGGTCAGCGGGGGTGCCGCGTCAGGGTAGCGTTGTTATCCGCTCGTGACCATACGGAGACGTCCGCGCGTCGTTCCGGTGCCGCCGGGCACCGCCGGACGACGGGGCCGCGCGGCGCCGAGCGAGGGGAGCGACGCCGGGAGCGCGCGGAGCCCGGCGCGTACGCGCCGGGCCGGGCGATACGGCTCCGGGCGCCGGACGAAACGGTCCGGGGCCGGGCAACCGCGGCACCCGCAGGCCGCGTCCACCCGGGGACTCGCCCGCGCCGCCCCGCCGCCGCGGCACCCGTACGGCCTGCGCAGAATGGGAACACCGCCCGACGAAGGAGCCCAGAACGTGATCTTCATCACCGCGAAGTTCAAGGTCCGCCCGGAGCACGCCGCACGCTGGCCGGAGATCGCCGCCGAGTTCACCGAGGCGACCCGCGCCGAGCCCGGCTGCCTCTGGTTCGAGTGGTCCCGCGGCGTGGACGACCCCGCCGAGTACACCCTCGTCGAGGCCTTCCGCGACGAGGAGGCCGGCGCGGCCCACGTGCAGTCCGACCACTTCCGCGCCGCCCAGCAGCACCTTCCGCAGCACCTCGCCGAGACCCCGCGGGTGATCAACACCACCGTCCCGCAGGACGACTGGTCCCTGCTCGGCGAGATGGCCGTGCCCGAAGAGTGACCGGCCGGGCGCAGGGAGCCCGTGCGTGCACGGTGCGGCGCCGCCGCGCTTCGCGCGGGCGCCTGCGCCCGGACCGGCACCGCACCGCGGCCCCGCGACGGCCGTCTTATTCGCTCGACGGCCGCGGCCCGCTCCGGCAGGCTCCCTGCATGACAGCCGATGTCTGGCCCCTGTACGGGCTCCGCCTCACCACCCCGCGCCTGGAGCTGCGCCTCCCGGGCATGCGGCTGCTCACCGAACTCTGTGCGGTCGCCGCCGACGGCGTCCACGCCGAGGGGGACATGCCCTTCACCGTGCCCTGGACCGACGGCGGCCCCGCCACCCGCGCCCGCGGGACCTTCCAGCACGTGCTCGGCACCGTCGCGGGCTGGCACCCGGAGAAGTGGACGCTGACCCTGGCGGTGCTGCACGACGGGAAGGTCGTCGGCCGGCAGGACCTCTCGACCGAGGACTTCGCCGTGACCCGGGAGGGCGAGACCGGGTCCTGGCTCGGCCTGGCCCACCAGGGCCAGGGCCTCGGCACCGAGATGCGCGCGGCCGTCCTGCACCTGGCCTTCGCGGGGCTGGACGCCCGCCACGTCACCTCCGGCGCCATGACCGGCAACGCCGCCTCCCTGGCCGTCTCCCGGAAGCTCGGCTACCGGCCGGACGGCATCGTCACCGCCTCCGTCCAGGGTCGCGCCCGTACCGTGCAGCGCCTCCGCCTCTCCCGCGCCGACTGGGACTCCCACCGCACCGTCCCCGTCCAGCTCACCGGCCTGGAACCCTGCCGCGAACTCTTCGGAGTGCAGGAGGTGTAGGGCCCATCAGGGCCGGGCGCGAGGTCAGTGCGCGCTGCGTCCGGCCGCCGTGTAGGCGGCGAAGGCCGACCACGCCTCGGGGCTCGCGGAGAGCGGCGGCCGCCGCGTGTCCTTCGTGTCTCTGACGAGCACGGCCCCGGGGCGTACCGCGACCTCGACGCAGTTGTCCCCGCCGCCTCCGCTGTAGGTGCTCTTCACCCAGACCAGGTCCGTCGTCGTCATAGTGCCCCTCGCATCCGCTCCAGCAGGCTCATGCTGTCCTGGTGGCTCAGAGCCTGTGCACGCATCCTTCCATAGCGCTGGAGCATGGCGCTGGACGACTTCGGGGCAGTGATCAGCATGCTGTTCTCGTGGCCCTCGACGTAGCCGGCCCAGCGGTGGTCCGGGGACTCGGCCAGGTACATGGGTCCTTCGAAGCCGTAGTGATCGGGGCGTTCGAGGGGCATGACCTGGATCTCGACGTTGCGCCGGTCTCCTTGTACCAGAAGGTGTTCCAGCAGTGCCCGGGACACTCCGGGGCCGCCGAAACCGCGCCGGAGCAGAGCCTCTTCGACCAGGAAGCAGAACTCCGTGTTCGGCCGCTCCACCAGGAGCCGCTGACGTGCGAGCCGTCCGTCCACCTGGCGCTCGCACTGGTCCTCGCTCAGCGGGGGCAGGCGTCGCCGGAACAACTCCCGGATGTAGCACTCGGGCTGGAGAAGCCCCGGGATCACCCGGCACTCGTAGGCGTACAGGGACACCGCTTCCTCCTCGATCGCCGCCCAGTGCTGGAACCACGAGGCGAGGCCGACCTTCCGGGTGAGGCTGCGGGCCGCGGCGCCGAGCACGCGGGCGGCCGGCGGGCCGAGGACGTCCTCGCACCGGTCGACGAGGTCGCGAGGCGGGAAACGCTTCCCCTGCTCGATCTTGGCGACGTACGCGGCGGAGTAGCTGACCCGCGGCGCGAACTCCTCCTGTGTCAGCCGCGCCTCGTCCCGCAGCGCCTTGAGGACCGCCCCGAAGGTCTTGAGACTGTCCGACAGTTCCGGCTCGCCGTTGCCCCCGCATCCGGGCACCCCGCCGCCGTGGTGGTCCGTCCCCATCGCACCCGCCTTCCGCACGCAGTCCCGTTCCGTGTCTCCATGGTCACGCGCGGTCATCCGCCCAGTCCAGCGGAGGAACTGATACAGCGGAAGCTGTATGGGTGCCGTTCCTTCCCGCGCGCCCCTCCCTCCGCGACGCTGCTCGGCATGACCGCACCACATCCCCAAACCCCCACTCCCGTCCGTACGTTCGTCCAGCGGCTCTCCGCCACCAGGCGCGGCGCCCGCCTCGCCCGGTTGCTCGCCGCCCACCAGCTCACGGAGTGGGGCGTGCCGCGCGGCACGGCGGCACACGACGCCGCGACGCTCGTCGTCGCCGAACTGGCCTCGAACGCCGTGCTCCACGGCCGGGTGCCCGGACGGGACTTCGCCCTGCGGCTCGCGCACGACGCCGACCGCGGCGTCCTCCGCGTCGAGGTCTCCGACACACATCCGGCGCCGCCCGTACGGTTGCCGCCGGCTTCGGATGCGGCGCACGGGCGCGGGCTGCTCCTGGTGGAGGCACTGGCCGTGCGCTGGGGCGTACGGGAGCGGAACGGCCCCGGCAAGACGGTCTGGGCCGAGTGCCCCCTGTGAGTCCACCGGCCCTCCGGGTGCCCGCCTGTGCCCGACCTCTGCCGGGTTCTCCTGTGGCCCTGGTGTCGCGGCGGAAGCGGCCGCACCCGGCAACGCACCCGCCACTGCCCCGGCCGCGACACCGCACGGCAACCCGGCAGCTGTGACAGCCCTGTTGCCGGAAGTGTGGGCTCCACCACAGCGAGCCCGCGATCAGCCCTGCTCGACTCGCTCCATGCCCCCACCAGCTCCCGCCGATCCACCCGCCGCGCAACTCTCCGTCCCGGGCGGGTGGTGACCATGATGTTGTTCCTCTTCCCGGCGGTCTTCCTGGCCGGCGTGGCCGCCGTCCTCGGCTTCCTCGGCTACGGCATCCAGACACTCGTACGCCACGGCGTCCGGCGTTCCGGCGCCGTCCCCGTCCTGCGCGCCGGTGCAGCGTTCGCCGGAGCCGTCGCGACGGCCGTCTACCTGTGGGGCACGCTCTACGTGGCCGGTGCGGTCCTCGAGGCGGAGGACGGCGGCGCGGGGTCGGCGCCGCTGCCGCCCTGCCGCATCGCCGGCCGCGAGGAGGAGGTCGGACACGTCATCGACTACACCGTGGACTTCGTGCCCCTGCGCTTCTTCTGCGAGACCAGCGACGGCGGCGGCTACGCCACGCACGACGTCCCCGGCTACGTCAACCCGGCCGCCGCGTCCCTCGCCCTGACCGCCGCGAGCCTCGCCATCGCCGCCGGCTTCGCCTCCGAACGCCGCGCCCGCACCGACGCCGGTAGGCGGCGTATGCGGTAGCACCCGTCGGCCGCCCAGACGCGCGGACACGGAGCGCCTGCCTGCGTCGTTCCGGTCAGCCCCACGGCAGAATGTGCACGAGGACGAGCGATTGCGGCACGGGGGTGGGGACATGGCGGACCGGAGGCGGAAGGCGCTGCCCGCGTGGAAGTCGCTCGTCCCCGCAGGTATCGGCGTGCTGCTTCTGCTGGGGTCCGGCGTGCTGTTCCTCGTCGCACGGGACGACCTGGCGGACGAGCGCGCGTACCGCGCTGCGTCCGCGTGCCCGGCCGGGACACACGCGGACGCGTGTACGAACTCCGTCCCCGCGACGGTCGAGGCCACCGAGACCCAGCCCTACGGCAAGGGCGTCCGCTACTGGCTGCACTTCACCGAGCGCGGTGACGACTCCGTGCAGCGTATCCGTATGGCCGACGCGGACCCGGTGTACGAACGCCTGAGCGCCGGTGACGAGATCACCGTGACGTACTGGCGGGGGGAGATCCGCAGGGTGGGGCTCGGCGGCGTCGTCCAGGAGACCAAGGCGTCGGTGGTGGACGACTGGCGCATATCGCTGGGCGCCGGTCTCGCTCTGGTGTCCCTCGGACTGGGGATGCTGTGGACGAGTTGGTGGCAGCACAACCGCTATCCCTCCGCCCCGTATGCCGACGCCTGGCAGCTCAGCGTGGGCTTCCTGACCGGCATGGCGCACGGCGGCGTCGGGTTCTTCGCCGCCCTGGCGGGCGACGACGTACCGGAGGTTCTGCTCATCGCACTGGCCGGCGTGCCGCCGGTCGGGTGCCTCGCGGTGTTGCTGGCGTGGTGGCTGCGGCGGCGCGCGCGGCGGGTCGCGGACACCAGCGGCATCGTGCCGGTGCCGCCCGACGGGAGGCGGGTGGTGCGTGCCGGTGTGCACGGGGACGTCCCGTACAGCGTGGCGGGCTTCGGACACCTGGTACTGGGCGACGGGCGCCCGGCGGCCACCCCGGATCCGGACGGGCGCATCGCCTGCCGGACGCTTCCGGAGACACTGACCGTCCGGGACGTGCGGGCGCTGCAGCCCGGGGACCCCGACGGCTGGATGGGCGCCTACAACCACGACTGCGTGGTCGTCGAATGCCGGGACGGCGACCGCACCGTCCTTGTCGGCACCCGGCGGCGCGACGCCCCCGCGGTCCTCGGCGCGCTGCTCCCCGCATGCCCCGGTGCGCCGTCAGCCACGGGGGCCGCCGACGCCGGCGGCAGTCCCCGCCGATGAGCCGGGGTGGTTGGAGGTCAGACGGGCCCGGAGGGCGCCCGGTGCGTGCACGGTGCCTCCTCGGGCCGGCCGGCGCGGGGCGGCCGGCGAGCCGTACCCGCACCGCAGCCTCGAACCTGGGCCCCTCTCAGAGAAGATCGTGTGCGGCGCGGCTCATCTCGGCGACGAAGGCGTGGACCGCGGGAGTCTCCGTGGCAGGTGCGGTGGCCACGGCGAGGGTACGGGTCACCGCCGGCCGGCACGGGATGAGCCGTACCCCTTCGTGCGTGGCCGGGACGGCCATCTGAGGGATGAGTGCGGCGGTGAGCCCGGCGGCCACCAGTTGCAGCTGGGTGGCGTAGTCGGCCACGCAGAAGCGGACCTGGGCGTCGGTCACTCCGTGCTGGCGCAGAAGCTGAAGCAGCGAGTGGTGGGCGTCGCTTCCCGCCGCGCAACTCGTCCAGATCTGCTCGTGAAGCGTGCTGACCGGCACTTCCTCCAGGCCGGCGAACGGGTGGGTCTCGTGGACCGCGAGCAGGGCCTGTTCCCTGGCGAGGGTGTGCGTGTGCGTGCCGGGAGGCATGGTGGTCGGGGCGTGGGCCCAGCTCTCCATGACGACGGCGTCCAGTTGCCGGGTACGGAGTTCCGGCAGCATGTCCGCTGCTTCGCCGTCCCGGACCCGGGGTTCGAGCCGGGGGAACCTACGGGTGAGAGCCACGAGCGTCTGCGGCAGCAGACCTCGGAGGACGGAGGCGACGGCCCCGACCCGGAGCGGGCCGGCGACCAGTCCGCTGATCGCTGCCAGGTCCTGCCGTGCCCGGGTGGCGGTGGCCACCATCTCATGGGCGGAGACGGACAACACGCGGCCCTCGTGGGTCAGCCTGATGCCCCGCCCGTCGGCCTCGACCAGCCGGCAGCCGGCCTCGCGCTCCAGGCGGCGCAGGTGCTGCGAGACGGCCGAACCCGTCACGTACAGCTCTTCGGCCGCCGCCCGGACGGATCCCAGCCGGGCCACCGCCTCGAACACGCGCAGCCTCTCCCACGACAACACCTAAGGGATACTACACATCACGGCGCATCAACGATAAGTAGTGCTGTCGGGTGTGCGCTGCGATGCTGAGGCGCGTGGACGTGGCACCGAAGACGAGCACTCCGGCCGAGCACGCTGCGCCGGCGAAGGCAGCGGTGCCCGCGACGGCCGTCGCACTGGTCGTCGGGGGAGCCGCCTGCCTGTCGGCCTCCGCGATGTTCGTCAAGCTCGCCGACGTCAACGCCGGCACCGCGGCGTTCCTGCGCTGCGCGGTCGCCCTGGTGCCGCTCGTCCCGATGCTGGTCCACGAGACCCGGCGCCGGGGCCCGCTGCGGAGGCCTCTGCACGGCTACGCCCTACTGGCGGGCCTCTTCCTCGGCGCGGACTACGTCATGTGGACGATGAGCATCCTGGACGTCGGCGCGGCGATCGCCACCGTACTGATCAACGTACAGGTGCTCGTCTTCCCGCTGCTGGCCCGCCTGTTCAGCGGGACACCGATCCCGTCCCGCTTCCTGTACGCCAGTCCGCTGATGCTGACCGGCATCGCCCTCGCCGCCGGCGCGCTGGAGTCCGGCGATCGGGCCGAGCATCCGGTGCGCGGCGCCGTCCTCGGCGTCGCCGCCGGTGTGGCCTACGCCTGCTACCTGTGTCTGATGCGGGTCACCGGACGTCACTCGCCCGAGCACGTCGCGAGCCCGGTGTGCCTCTCCACCGCGTCGGCTGCCGTCGCCGCCGGGCTCATCAGCCTGCCGACCACCGGCCTGCCGCTCAGCGTTCCCGTCGCCTCGTGGGGCTGGATCACCGCGCTGGCGCTGCTGGGCCAGGTGGCGGCCTGGCTGCTGATCAGTAAGGCCGGCCCCCGCCTGGCGCCGGACACCGCGGCCGCGCTGCTCCTCCTGCAGCCCGTCATGGCGATCGGCTTCGGGCTGATCGTCCTCGGCGAGGAGCCCTCGGTCACCCAACTGTGCGGTTGTGCCCTCGTCATCGGCACCGTCTGGATCGCCAACCGTACGCCTGCTCGCAGGCCGGCTGCGACCGTGACCGACCGGCCTCCGGGCCGATGAGCCATGGCGGCGCCCGTGCCCCGAGGCAACGATCGTGCCGGGCGACCACGGCGCCGCTTCCGCAGCGGTCGCCGGTCCGGGCGTGGCCAGGGGCACGCCCGGACCGGAGCCCTACGGGCTGTGCACGACGCGGCGCAGCGGACACCGGCTGACGAGGCCGTAGCAGAGGCCGGCCGTGGCGGCGAGCGAGGCTGCTCCGAGGAGTGCGGGGACCCGAAGCTCCTCGGGGGCCTGCTGGACCAGGACGAAAGCGCCCATGGCCAGCACGAACCAGGCGAAGATCCGGGAGAGCAGCGCCGCGGGGACGCGTCCGGCCAGCCGGGCGCCCGCGAGACTGCCGGCCACGGCCGCGCCGGTCACGGCCAGGGTCAGAGCCCAGTCGATCGGGACGGTGGCCAGGTAGCCGGCGAATCCGGCTCCGGACTTCATCGCGATGACCAGGAGGGAGGTGCCGACGGCCGCCGGCATGGGAAGGCCCCCCAGCAGCGCCAGCGCGGGAACGACGAGGAACCCGCCGCCCGCACCGACGAGGCCGGTGACCAGGCCCACGGCCGCTCCGTCCAGCAGCACGCGGAAGACCGGGAGCTGCCGGTGCGCCCCCTCCGGGTCGGTGCGCCGCCTGCCCCGGAGCATCGCGAGAGCGGTGCCGATCATCATGACCGCGAACGCGCCCAGCAGGACTCCCTCCGGGATGTGGCCGCCGATCCGGCCGCCCGCGTAGGCGCCCGCCATGCCGGCCGCACCGAAGAGGACGCCGGTCCGCCAGCGGACCCGGCCGCCGCGGGCGTGGCCGATCGCGCCCACGGCGGAGGTGACCCCGACGACGAAGAGCGACGTCGCGATGGCCTCCTTGGCGTCCATCCCGGCGACGTAGACCAGGAGCGGCACGGTCAGGATGGACCCGCCGCCGCCGAGCAGCCCGAGCGAGACGCCAACCAGGAGCGCGAGCGCCAGGACGAGTGTCAGGGTCATCACGTCACCGGCCGCTGTCGGCGAGCTGCATGACGGCCTTGTGCGGGTCGTACGAGGGGGTGCGGTTCCACGGCATCCGCGAGAGCGCCACTCCCATGGCACAGGTGTTGGTCAGGGCGGCGAAGGCCAGCCCGCCGCCGACGAACGCCGACAGGGCCTGCAAGCCCGGGACGAGGAAGCTGCCGAGTGCCCCGGCCAGGACGAGGGAGCCGGCGACCAGGCGGACCTGCCGCTCCATGTCCCAGCGTTCCCGGCCGCGGTTGGTCGCCCCGCCGGCCTTCTCCCAGGCGGTCATGCCGCCCTCCAGGACGCTCAGCCCGGGGAGCCCGGCCTCGGCGAGGGCGCGTTCGGCCTGACCGGCGCGGTTGCCGGAGCGGCACACCAGCACCACGTCGGTGTCCAGGTGACGGGTCAGCTCTTCGCGGTGTTCCCGCAGGGTGTCCAGCGGGACGTTGTAGGAGCCCGGGATGTGCGCCGCCTCGAACTCGGCGGGGGAGCGGACGTCGAGCAGGCGGGGCGGGCGGTCGGAGGCCAGCTGCTCGCGCAGCTCGGCCGCGTCCAGGCCGCGGGGGGTGGCGGGGGCGGTCATGCGGGGATCTCCTCTTCGGTGTCGGCTTCGGTGGCGGTGTTCTGGGGGACGGTGGCCAGGCTCAGGTCGAGGGCGGTGCCGAAGCCGTCGTCGACGGCGACGACGCGGTGTCCGCGCGCCTGGAGCAGCGCGGCCGCGATGGAGGCGCGGTAGCCGCCCGCGCAGTGCACCCAGACCGTGCGGCCGGCGGGGATCCGGTCGTGACGGCCGGGTAGTTCGTGGAGCGGGATGTGCAGCGAGCCGGGGATGTGCGCCTCGGCGCGTTCCTGGTCCCGCCGCACGTCGAGGACGACCGGGGCGTCGGGCCCGTCGAGTGCTGCGGCCAGGTCGGCGAAGACGGCCCGGTCGAGGACGGCCGGCGGCTGCCCGCCCGTCCAGTCCGCGGGGGTGCCGGTGGCCATGGCGGCCGGGCGGTCGATGCCGATGCGGACCATCTCGCGCTGGGCCCCGGCGACCTGTTCGCGGCTCTCGCCCAGGAGGGTGACGGGGGTGCCCCAGGGGATCAGCCAGCCCAGATAGGTCACGAACTGGCCGTCCAGGCCGAAGTTGAGGCTTCCGGCGAGATGGCCCGCCGCGAAGGCCGTACGGTCGCGCAGGTCGACGACCCACTCGCCGGCCTCGATCCGGCGGCGCAGTTCGGCGGGGTCGGCCGCCTCGGGGGGCGACAGGTCGGGGGCGCCGGGGCCCGCGGCGTTGGCCGGGCCCATGTGCGCGTAGTAGGCGGGGTAGGCGTCGAGGCCGGCCAGGAGCCGCTCGACGTAAGTCTCCTCGTCGCTGGTCAGCGCGGGGTTGGTGGCGCGCTCCGCCCCGATGCTGCTGGAGACCCCGCCGGACTGGGTGGCGGAGCAGAAGGAACCGAACCCGTGGGTGGGGTAGACGGCGGCCTCGTCCGGCAGCTCCTCCGCCAGCCGGCGCGCCGAGCGCCACTGCGCCCGGGCGAGGACACCGGTGTGCCGGGGGCCGAGGAGATCGGGACGGCCGGTGGAGCCGTACAGCAGTGAACCGCCGGTGAACACCGCCACCTGAGTGCCGTCCGCCTCCAGCGCGTAGGACAGGTGGGTGTGGGTGTGGCCGGGGGTGTGCAGGGCGCGGACCCGCATCGTGCCGACCTCGACGACCTCGCCGTCGCGGACCGGGGTGCGCTCGTAGGAGACCTCGTCCGCGGCGTTCACCAGGTACCGGGCACCCACCGCGCGGGCCAGCGCCAGGCCGCCGGTCACGTAGTCGTTGTGGATATGGGTCTCGAACACGTGGGTGATGCGGACCCCTGCCGCGTCGGCCCGCGCGGTGATGCGGTCGTAGTCGCGCTGCGGATCGACGACCAGTGCCACGGAGCCGTCGTGCGCCAGATAGGAGCGGTCCCCCAGCCCCGGGGTGTCGAGGGGAAGAACGGTGATCATCTGCTCTCCTCGGTGGAGCGAGCTCGGTTCTGCAGATACCCAGGGGGGTATCGTGCTGTCACCGTAACGCTTGTGGCTGTATGCCCCCGGGGGTATCAAGGGTGAGATGCGTCACACATGTGCGGCGCGCGCGGAGTGGGGGCGCACCCCGCCCGCGGGCGCCGCCGGGTCGTTCCGGTCCGGGCGTGCGGGTGCGCCGGAGGCGCGGCGGCCCTCCGGCGGCTTCCCGGGGCTGCTTCAGGCCAGTGACAGGAAGAGCTTCTCCAGTCGGGCGCGCAGTTCCTGCTGGTCGGCGGCGTCCGAGTTCTGCTCGGTCAGGCAGTGCTGCAGTCCGGTGGCGATGATCGCGAAACCGGCCCGGTCCAGCGCTCGGGAGACCGCCGCGAGCTGTGTGACCACGTCCTCGCAGTCGCGCCCCTCCTCGATCATGCGGATGATGCCCGCGAGCTGCCCCTGGGCGCGGCGCAGCCGGTTCACCGCCGCCTTGAGGTCGTCGGTGGTCATGTCCAGCTCCACGGCTTTCCTCCTCGTTACATACCCCCATGGGTATGATACCGGGCGCGGTGCACCGCATCGCGGACGTCGCCCCCGCCTGCCTGGGCCGCCCGGGCCCCGGCGACCCCGGTGGGCGGGTCCGGCGAGAGCCTCTCGCCGGGCCCCGCCCACCTCACCGCGGGGAGCCGAACGTGCGCTGCGGGAGCCCGGGTGCCGGGAAGAGGGCGCTGCTCGAGTCGTTCACGGCCGCGGGACCTGTCCTGCGCCGGCCGCACGCTCCGCGGCGCTGCGTTCGACGCAGAACTCGTTGCCCTCGGGGTCGGCCAGTGTCGCCCAGCCGGTGCCGTCCGGGCGGCGGTGGTCGGCCACGAGGGTCGCTCCCAGGGCCAGCAGCCGCTCGACCTCCTCGTCCCGGGTGCGGTCCTGCGGCTGCAGATCCAGGTGCACACGGTTCTTGACCGTGGCGGCCTTACGCTCCGGGACCGTGACGAACAGCAGCGTGGCCCCCGGCGACTCGACGGTCGCCTCCGGGTCGCCCGGATAGTCGTCCTCGGCCAGCGAGGAGTTCAGCGCCGCGGCCCAGAAGCCGCCGAGGGCGTAGGCGTCGGCGCAGTCGATGGTCACGTGTCTCACCAGGGAAGCCATGCGCACCACTATGCCCGGGCCGTGAAACAGGGCGACGGTGACCGCCCTCCGCCGTGACCGCACACCCTGCGCCGCCGCGCGGCGCGCCTACCGCCACTCCGGGGGAATGTTCCCGAGCTGCTCCAGCAGGTCCCAGTCGGCCGGCCTTCTGGTCGAGGCGCTCCACTGTGCGCCTCTGGCCACCCAGTAGCCGCGGTACGCACGGATACCCGAGAGGCCGTTCCAGTCGCCGGGGGTCCCCGTGTCGCCGAGCCCGGATTCGTTGCCGCAGCAGTCGCAGATCACGTGGTTCGGCCAGCCGTCTTCCCAGAGCAGCGATTCGTCGCTGTAGCCGCAGATGCGGCAGTGGATCTCGTCCCCGTCCTGCAGTGTCATACGTTCCCTTCCGAGCGGTCGGTGCGTGGAACGCTACGGCACCTCGGGCGCGGTGAGCACCGGATTTGCCGGCGGGGGCGCGTTCGCGCGGCTCGCCGTGGGGACGGACGGCGCCCGTCACCCACAAGCGGCGTGCCGGTACGCGCGTGCCCCGTGGGCGCTATCCCGTGGGCGCTACCCCGTGCGCCGGCGGCGCCGCGCCGCGCGGAACCGTGCGAAGCCCGGGCCCGCGTGCGGTGCCTCCGGCGTCGCGTCTGCCGGGGCCGCCGCAGGCGGGTCCGCACGGCAGTCGGGGCAGAGCAGCTCGCCGGAACCCGGCGGCGGAGTGAACAGCCGCGGTTGCGTGTGCGACGCGCTCCGCGCGCACTCCCTCATCCGGAAGACGCGCGGTTCCGGCCGGTGCCCTGCGGGAGCGGGCGGCGGCACCGCGGGCAGCGTGTGCTCCAGTCGCCAGCTCAGCACTGCCACCGCCGACCGGACACCGGTGGTGAGCCCCTGCGTCAGGGTCCTGCGGATCTGGTCGAGCGGAAGTCCGCTCGCCAGCCACCGTTCGACCAGGGGCGCCAGGCGGCGAACGACCGTGGTCGACATGGCCAGGTGCGGGCCGTCGTGCACCAGCGACCGCAGGAACAGCTCCGCGGCGGAGTGCGCAGCGGGCGGGCCCGCCTGGCGACGGCCTGCGCCGCCGACCCGTGCCGACGAGTCCTCCTCCCGCACCTCCGGCTCGGCGGCGGGTTGGAGGGTGTTCTCTCCGGTGTTCTTCTCTGGTTGACGGCCGGTGGACCGGCCCGTCGGCTCACCGGCGGTCGGCCGGGCGGCACTCGGGGGCACGGAACCCTGACGCGGGGCATCGCCGCGCTCGCCCGCACGCGGGCCGGCCGCGAGCCGGGCGCCGTCCGGCGCCGCCCGCCGCCCGTCCCGTACGGCCAGCGCCTCCTTGGCGCTGAGCGGCACGTTGGACACCAGCTGCACCGTGCGGAACCGTCCGCCGGCGGCCTGGAGGCGCCACTCGTGAAGGTAACCCTCCTCGCGGAGCTGGCTCTTGGCGCGCTGGAACGGGCCCTTCCTGAATCCCTGCCTTCTCCGCGGTCGTGCTGAGACACTGCTTCTCGCCCGCCGGGAGGGAGAGCTGCCAGGTCAGCAGCGTCTTCGCGTCCGGCGACAGGCGCGGGTGGCGGAGGATGGCGTTCGGGGTCTGCGCGAAGGCGCGCGCAGGCGCGATAGCATGCCGAAGCATTCCGGGGACTCCTTGCCGTAAGTCCTCTGGGTGTAGGCCCTCGGCCGGTGTTGGTAGCACCTCCGGGGGCCGCCTCGTGTCCGGTCTGAGGCAACCCGTGCACCGGCAGCGTACACCGCCGGTGACGCTCTGACGACGTGACAGTCACCCGGCGTGATGATCCGACGGCGGGCCGACTCGGCTGCGGGCGGACAGGACGGCTACGACCCGCTCCACTCCCGGTGCCCCAGCCCTTTTTCGGCGAGAGCGGCCTCCAATTGGTAGAAGGTGTGCTGAACGGCGTGCCGCGGGAAGCGGAGTGCGTAGGGTTCGGCGACCGGGGGGACGAAGTCGCAGCCGTCCTCCACCAGCATGAGCACCCGGTCGAACCCGTACCGGCCCTGGAAGAGCCCCACTTCGTGAACGACGTTGCGCCGGGCCAGCCGGCGCCCGTCCTCGGTGAGGTCTTCCGCCGTGAGCACGCAGATCGCGAAGCTGCAGCGATCCAGGCAGTCGGTCAGGGCTTCGGTCACCTGGTGACCGCCCCAGCTGCTCGACTCGAAGGAGTACGCCGGGATGTTGAGGCGCTCCTCGATGAACAGCTTGGCCGCCACCCACTCCGGGCTTGCGCCGTGGGCGATGAAGACGCCTCGCGGTAAGGCGTCCACTCTGCGCTGGGAGTCCAGCGAGGCGATGAAGTCGTGGGCCACTGCCTCGAACCGGGTGCCCTGACTGCCGACATAGCGCAGCTTGTGTCTGGCCAGGCGCATTCCGAGGAGCGATCCCAGCTCCACCTGCAGCCGGTCGCTGGCGAGAACCGTGAGGAGGCCGGCCGCGAAGACGTCGCCTGCTCCGGTGGCGTCCTCGATCTCGTCCTGGGCCAGCGGGAGCTGTGGGTAGAAGTCCCCGACGGCCTTCCCCCGTTCGACGCGGTAGGCGTGCACACCGGAGGGCCGCTTCACGAGGACGGCGGGCTGGTCCGCCCGCAGTCTGCCGAGCAGACGGGACGCGACGTCGTCGTCGGTGGCTCCTTCGTCACCTCCCCCGAGTTCCCGGAACTCCCGGTAGTTGACCAGGAGGTAGTCGCTGAGGGCCAGCAGGCCGTCGATCTCCGGAGGGGGCGCGGTACTCCAGACGTGACCGGGGTCGAAGCTGATGCGCGTGAGAGGGTTTCTGGCCTTCACTGCGTCGAGTACGTCCAGCAGGCGGCCCGCGGTCTCGTCGTCGAGGAAGGACGTCACATGGATGACGCGGGCGCGCGCCAGGTACGCCACGATGCTGGAGAACGACTCTCTGAGGTAGTCGGCCATGCGGGCGTTCGCTCCCGCGTGGGTCAGCAGCGTCCGCTCGCCGCCCTCGGCGAAGGAGAAGCAGACGCCGCACAGGCTGTGCGCGTCGCTGAGCACGTGCTCGGCGTCCACTCCGAGCGCCTCCAGTTGACGGAGCGCGGACATTCCCAGCACGGGCACGCGCCCGGCCACCCCCACGTAGCCCAGGCGTAAGCCGGCGCGTGTCTCGGCGATGGCGTGAATGGCGTTGAAGGCGGAACCGCCCAGCACCGTACTGGGTGAGGTCACGCCTCCGACGAGTTCGAGAACGGAATCCATCGTCTGTTCGTCCACGTGGCTTTCCGTGCCCAGTTCCAGCGGCGTACCGGAACGTTCGACGGTAGCCGCGATACGCGCGGTCAAGGAGGCGTCGGGGTCCTGTGCAACGGCTGTGGCATGGGCGATGTAATCGAGATTCAGGGCGCCGATGCCGACGACGTCCAACGTGGGGGTTGCCGTGTCCGACCCGGGGCCGGATCTCTCCTGCGCCTCATCCATCACTCCTGCCTCCTCGCAACATTCCTTCCCTGGCCAGCATGCGTTCCAGCTCCAGGAAGACGCTGTGTACCCGGTTCTTCGGAAAGTCCAGACGGATCAGTCCGGCGATATTGGAGAAAGTGTCGCACCCGTGCTCCGCGAGGATGGCCACGCGATCGAATCCGTAGCGCCCGTGGAGTAAACCAGCTTGGTGGATGATGCTTTGATCGGATCGGTAGCGTTCACTGCGGGGGAACGACTCCTGCGAGCTGAGAAGACACACGGCGAAGCAACAGCGGTCGAGATGGTCACGCAATGCCGACTCGGCCTCCCGGCCACATGCCACTTCCGACGTGAGTTCGTAAAGGCGCAGCCCACAGCGTCGCTCGATGAAGTGACGGAGCTCGTGCCGCTGGGGATGACCGTCGTGCACCAGGAGCACGCCCGGGGGGCGTCGGCCGCTGGGCGGCAGCGACTCACGTTGTTGCAGAAATCCGTTCGAGAGGTCGGGAAGAACGACGGGCCGGCCGGGTCTCTGCTGGGCCTTGTAGCGAGCGAGGCTCAGACCCAGGTAAGCACCGAGTTCCAAGCGGAGGCGGGCCGACGAGGCCGAGGCGAGAACTCCGGCGGCGAAGACGTCGCCGGCTCCTGTCGCGTCCTCGATGTCGGTCTCCCGCGTCGGTCTCTCCAAGTGGAACTTGCGCGCAGAGATGCCATTTGGCCCGCGCCGGAACACCTGGACCAGGTCGTAGCGTTTGGTGACGAACATGACACACCGCGGTGCGCACCGGCCGAGAGCCTTGTCGGCTATCGCTTCGTCGGATTCCCCGTGCGCGTACTCTCCCAGTGCCTTGAACTCGCGGTAGTTGACGAACACCAGGTCGGCGAGTTCCAGCAGTCCTGCGATGTCGCGGCTTCTGTGCACCGCCCAGTCGTAGCCGGGGTCGAAACTGACCCGCAGCAGCGGGTCGAGTTGCTTGGCCTTGCGTAATATGCGCACCATCTCGCCCGGGGTCTCCTCGTCGAGGAAGGAGGTCACATGCACGTGCCGCGCTGACGCCAGGTACTCCGCAATCTGCACCGAGTGGCGCCGTAAATACGCCCCCATCTCGAAGTTGGCGCCCGGGTGGGTCAGCATGACGCGGTCGGTGTCGTCGATGTAGGAAAGGCAGATCCCGCACGAGCGCCCCGACACCTGCGCCACCCACCGCCGGTCGATGGCGAGCCTGTCCATCTGCCCGGTGAAGGACAGCCCCGGCTTGACCATGCGTCCCACCACTCCCACGTATCCGAGCCGGAGACCTGCGCGCATCTGCGCCAATGTGAAGAGCGTGATCCATGCGGATCCGCCGAGTGACGCGCTCAACGAGGCTGCGTCCAGGCGGTCCACCACTTCCAGGATCGTCCCTTCGTCGACGGGGGTCTCCCTGTTCCACTCGAAGCGCGCTATCGACTCCGTGACGTGCTCGGCAGCGTGGGCGCTCAGCCCGGAAGAACCCGCGATGAGATCGACGTTCAGTGCGCCGAATCCCACGATGTCCGGTCTCCCGGCGTCCTGCTCGACGTCTCTCAACGGATCGGCCTCCTTGACGTCATACGACTCTCCGCGCCAGCCACATCGTGTGTTCGCGGGAGATCGCGTCCTCCGTCGCTCCACACAACCGGGCCCATGACTCCTCGCTGCAGTCAGGAGTGAGCCGGGTCCGGGCGAGCAGCAACTCGTGGCTGGTCAGGAGATAGGCGGTGGACTGGGGCTGGAACTGCTTCAGCTGCACCCAGGCGGTTGCTGCTGCGGACATCGCGGACGCCGTGCCGAGCACATCGAAGGCAAGCAGGCCGAAGCCCTGCAGAAAACCCGCAAGGAGACCCAGCGCCGTGGTCACGCCCGCTGCCGTCGACCAGACCCGCGCCAGCCGGCCGAAGCGGCGTGCCCTTCGCGTGTACCAGGCGTACTGGTCATCGAGACGACCCTGGAGATAGACCTTCTGCCGCACCTCCAGCGGTGCTCTGCGGAGCCGCCGCATGCGTGCGGTGATCTCGGCCGGCTCGCCGGCGGCCGGTGCCCAGTCCAGGTCCCGTAAGCTCCGCAGGATCTCCTCGAGCCTGCCGAGGTACTTCTCGTCCGCGGTTTCGGAGTCGGTGAACGGCTCCGCTCGGACGGCATACCTCCAGGCCAGCGTCTTCACCGATTCTGCTGCCGCCCGGCCCTGATACCACCGCCGCTGGGGAACGCTCGACGCAAGCCACACGGCGGGAAGCAACGAGCCCGTCAGCGCCGCGGCTGCCAACAGGTCGCCGACATTCAGGTGTTCACCCGCGCGGAGGTCTGTCGCGCTGAGCACGGCAGCGGCGATGAGCAACGACAACTGCGCTGCCGACCAGCGCACGGTGTCCCTCTGCCCGCTGAGCGACGCCTGATCCGCCGACCGGAACATCGCCGGTAAGTGGCTGCCCGACAACGCCAGCCCACGCGTGTCCACTCCCCCCGGCATGACAGTAAGAGTGACGTGTCCGCTTCACGCCTGGCAAGGGCGTACACAGGCCCCCTGGCGCGCGGACGCTCCCCTGTCGCGCCCCAGCTCCCGTCGGCCTCGCCGCTCCGGTCCGGCCCCCATACGGCTGGGGCGATCATCAGCCGTCCCGGCCTTGTCGACGGAGTCAGGGAGCAGCAGTGCCTGCTCGCACGGCCGGGGTGCGCCGGCCCTCGGGAGGCAACGGGTCCGGCTCCCTCCCCTGCCCGGTGGCCGAGCGGCTGAGGACCGGCATGCCGTATCCCCTCCTGCTCTACGCTCGGAGATCGTGCATGCGCGAACCGCCCTGAAGAAGTGGCTGCGGGACCTCCCGGAGCCCCGCCTGACCGAGCTCCTCGAGGAGCGCCGGCTGCCGGAAGCGGCCGGACACGTACGGCTCACCTCGTTCGACGCGCTGGCCGGCCATCTCCTGACCGACGCGTCGGTGGCGCGGGGCCTGGACCACCTGACAGCCGGTGAACTGCAGTTGCTCGCAGCCCTCACCGAACTCGCTCTCGAACGGCACGGGCCGCTGCCGCCGCCGCCCTTCTCCGCGTACGCGGGAGGGGCGCCACCCGCTCCGGAGGTGGAACCGTACGACCGGTTGCTGCCCGAGACCGAGGTGCTGGACTACCTCGCCCAGGCCGAGGGGGTCACCCGGGAGCGTCTCACCGAGGTGACGGAGCGCCTGCGGGCGCGGGCGCTGTTGCTGCCCGCCCCCGCGGGCCGGCTGGCGCTGCCCGCGGCGCTGCACGCGCAGGCCGCCGACCTCGCGGCGTACGGCCGGCCGGTCGACACCCTGCTGACACGCTCGTTCAACGCCCCGGAGATCAAGCAGATCGCCACCGTGCTCGGTGCGGAGGAGCCACGTACCCGCGACGCCGCACAGCAGCACATCTGCCGGATGCTCGGCGACCCGTACCTCGTACGGGACCTGCTGACCGCCGCACCCCCGGCGGCGCACGACCTGCTGGAGCGACTGGCCCCGGGCCCGCCGTGGATGCTGACGCACTGCTTCGAGCGGCTGGGCGGCGGCCTCTACGGCGGCCCGTACGGCGCTTCGAAGCCGAAGTTCGGTTTCCGGGACGGCGGAAGCGGTGACGAGGGCACCGACTGGCTGGCGGCCCACGGCATGGTCGTGCCGGTCGACGAGGACCTGGTGGAGCTGCCGTACGAGGTGGGCCGGGCCCTGCGGGACGGGTGGACACCGGTGCTGCGCCTCGACCCGGAGCCGCTCACCCGCACCGTGCCGCTGCCGCGCGAGTGGGACGGTCAGGGGGCGGTCGCCGCCGGGGCCGCCGCCTGGCGGGCGGAGCTGGTGCTGCGCGAGCTGGCAGCGCGCCCCGTCACCGTACGCAAGGCGGGTGGTGTCGCGGTGCGCGACACCCGGCGGCTGGCCAAGGCGGCCGGGGCTGACGAAGCGCACGCCCGGCTGTGGCTGGACCTGGCGGCGCACGCCGGGCTCGCCGCTCCGCAGGAGGCCGAGGCGGACGAACCGGCACGGGACCGGGGACGCGGCGGAGCGCGCGGCGGCAGCCGGCGGCCGCCGGCCAGGGTGCTGCCCACCGAGCGATACGACGCCTGGTCCGCAGCCGGGCCCGCGGCCAAACTGCTGCCGCTGATCTCCGCATGGGCTGTGCTGCCGGAGACCCTCAGCCACTGGCCCGACGACGGCGACACGCCAGTCGCCCTGGTCGCCCCCGACGATCCGCTCGCGGTGCCGTTGCGGCACGGCGTGCTCCGGGCGTTGGCCACCCTGCCCGACGGCCACGGTCTGCGGCAGGACCGGGCGGCGTGCGAGGAACTGCTCGCCTGCGCGGCCTGGTTCGAGCCGGTGCTGCACACGCTGGTCGAGGACGCGGAAGGCGAGGACGCGGAAGGCGCGGACGCGGAAAGCGGGGACGCGGAAAGCGGGGACGCGGAAGGCGGGGACGCGGAAGGCGGGGACGACGGCAGCGGCGCAGACGGCCTGCCGCCCTTCGGTGCGGCTCTGCACCGGCGGCTCGACGCCACCCTCGCGGAAGCCGGACTCCTGGGACTGGTGGCACACGGCGCGCTCACCGACGCCGGCCGGGCGGTGACCCGGCTCCTCGACGCCGGCGCCGCCCGGCACTACCCCGCCGTGCCCGGCGCGTACGCCGACCCCTCGGTCGCCGGAGTGCCCGGCACCGAAGGGCTGGGGACGGACCTCGCCTCCCATCCCAGGCTGGCCGAAGCGCTGGCCGGCGTCCGCGCCGCACTGCACCGCATGCTGCCGGCTCCGGCCACCACCGCACGCTTCCAGGCCGACTCCACCGCCACCGTCACCGGCACGCCCGCGCCCGGGCTGAGCGAACTGCTCTCCGCCGTCGGCGACATCGAGTCCGAGGGGCACGCCGTGGTCTGGCGCATCACCCCGGCCTCGCTGCGCCGGGCGTACGACGCCGGATGGGACGCCGACGAGGTACACGCCCGCCTCCGCGAGGTCGCCGAAGGAGGGGAACTGCCGCAGCCGCTCGCCTACACCCTCAAGGACACCGCGCGCAGCCACGGGCGGCTCCGCGTCGTGCGATCGCCGTGCTGCGTCCGCTCCGACGACACCAGCCTGCTCGAGGAGGTCGTACGCGCCCGCGGACTGGCCAGGCTGCGGCTGCGACGCATCGCCCCCACGGTGCTCATCTCCACCGCCGGAGAGCAGGAGACCCTCGCCGCCCTGCGGGCCGCCGGATACGCTCCCGCGCTGGAGGCCGAGACCGGGACCACCGTGCTGGAGCGCGTACCCGCCCAGCGGGCCCGCAGCCTGACCCCCGCCTTGGACGCAGCCCACCGGGCGGACGGGCCGTTCGTCCCGGGCGGCCCGGCCACGGCGCACGACCTCGCCCGGGCGCTGACCGGCGGGGGCTGAGGGGCGCGGGTTGCGCGGGGCAGGGCACCGGCCGGCGAGACCGGCACTGCGGGTGGCGACGCCGGCCGGGAGGTGCTCGCCCAAGGCCGGTCGGCAGGGCGCGCTCGACCTGCCGGCCCCGGCTCGCCCGGCGGAAGCTGCGTGGCGTCACGCGCCGCACCCGGGGAAGCCTGGGGAGCACTTGATCAGGCTTACTTCCCCCTGCACCGGGCAGTCCGATTCCGCATCGCTCACGTGCTGCCGAATGCTGCGCGTGGGTCAGACCTGGCCGAGGTCGATCTCCACCGCGAAGGGGGCCGCTACCTTGAGTACGCCGGTGAACACGTCTCCGTCCCGGTAGGTCTTCGTCGCGGGGTCGAGAACGTAGGTGTACACGAGAGGAACGCCCGTCGCGGCCTGTTCGATCCGCCAGTAGAAACTGATGCCTGCCTTGGCGTACTGGTCGACCTTCACGATCCGGTCGGTGGTCTCCGAGCCCGGCGACACCACCTCCGCGACAAGCAGTACGTGCTCAGGGCGGGTGGGGGTGATGTCGAGAGTGTCTGCGCGGTACACGATGACGTCCGGACGGCGGTTGGTGAGCGGGACGTCCTGAAGCCGGACGTCGAAGTCCGTGTCGGCGTTCCACTCCAGGCCCGCGGCGGCGTCCAGGGCGTTCGCCAGAATCCGGGCCAGCCGGTTGTGTCGCTTGGACGCACTCGGACTCACGACGACCATCCCGTCCACGATCTCGATACCGGCGCACTGCTCCTCGGACCAGGACTCGTACTCCTCCGCCGTGATCTGCTCATGCATCCACGCCGGGGCCGTCATCTCGGCCGTCATGAAGCACCTCCTGGACGCTGTGCTGCGGACCTGATCCCCCTGGCCTCAGCGTACTGTCTGCCGTCCGTCCGGCACGCTCTCCGCGTCGTCCGGTTGCACGATGCCCGGCATTGCTGCGCGACCCTGCTGATGGCGGCCGGCGTGGTTCCCTGCCTCGGACCAGCGGTGAGCGATCAGCCACATGGCCCGGCTGCTGACGCGGCGCAACGACCGTCGCCGTTGATGCCGGGGCTGGATGTCGAACGCCCCGGACCTTGCTCGGTCCGGGGCGTTCGCGCTGGTGCCCCCGGCAGGATTCGAACCTGCGACACCCGCTTTAGGAGAGCGGTGCTCTATCCCCTGAGCTACGGAGGCGGGGGTTCGCTGTGCAGGGCGGGCCCGGTGGGGCCTGGGCCGTGCGGCGAACCCGGAGGCCGGGCGGGGTTCCGTACGGTTCGCCCCGGTACGGGGCGGGTGCCGTGGCGGAGAGGCCCGGCCGACCCCTGACAGGGTAGCGGATGCCTCTCCGTCGGTGGTCTTGGTTGTCACCCCGCGGTGCGATCACGGGGTGAGCAGGGGGTTCGGGGCGGCCACGGCCCTGGGGCGGGTCCGGGGCGCCCGGCACGCGCCCCGGACCCGCGGTTTGCGGCGCGCCGGGTGGGCCGGGCTGGCATCGGTGGCCCGTTCCGCGTTGTCGGCCCAGCCGGAGCGGCCCGCGGGCCAACGCGCCGAGGGGCCGAGCTCGCCCCTCCCGGTATCCGGGGTTTCCGTGGCCCGTTCCGCGTTGTCGGCCCAGCCGGAGCGGCCCGCGGGCCAACGCGCCGAGGGGCCGAGCTCGCCCCTCCCGGTATCCGGGGTTTCCGTGGCCCGTCCAGGGGGCCGGGGGGCCGGGCCCGGCCCCCCGCCCCGGGCCCCGCTCAGGCGTGGCTGGTGAGGTAGCCGCCCATGGCGGTGAAGTACTCGGTGGCCGGGAGGTCGCGGCCGTCCTCGGTGCGGACGCGGGTGAGCGCGAGGCCGTGGTTGCGGCCGGTGCGGGCGTCGGCGCCGGCGACGATCACGACGCCGTCGCCCTCGCGGTAGAAGATGCGGCCCGGGGTGCCGCCGTACCGTCCCTCGGAGACGACGGCGCTGACGATCTCCAGCCGCTTGCCCTTGTGGTAGGTGAAGGCGCTCGGGTACGGGTCGGACTGGGCGCGGATCAGGCGCTCAAGGTCCTCGGCGGGCCAGTTCCAGTCGATGCGGCTGTCCTCGATGGCGCGCTTGTGGAAGAAGCTGGCCTTGCTCCGGTCCTGCTTCGTGTACTCGGCCTTCCCGGAGGCGATCAGGTCGAGGGCGCCGGTGGTGACGGGGGCGATCAGCGGGACGGTCTTGTGGAAGAGGTCGGTCGCGGTGTCCGTCGGTTCGACGGTGACCGCCCGCTGCAGCACGATGTCGCCGGCGTCGAGCTGCTCGTCCATCATGTGGGCGGTGACGCCGACTTCGGGCTCGCCGTTGATGAGCGCCCAGATCAGCGGGGAGAAGCCGGCGTAGGCGGGCAGCAGCGAGTCGTGGACGTTGAGCGTGCCGTGCCGGGGCAGGCCGTAGATGCGCGGCGGGATCCAGGTGCGCCAGTTGTTGGCCACGATGATGTCCGGGTCGGCGTCCTTGAGCCGCTCGAAGAGTTCCTCGTCGTCGGGCCGGTTGCGGAGGACGACGGGTATGCCGTGTTCCTCGGCGAGGTCGGCGACGGAGTCGCTCCAGATCTTCTCGTACGCGTGCTCGCTCTTGGGGTGGGTCACGACCATCGCCACGTCGTGCTCGGAGTCCAGGAGCGCTTGCAGGGTGCGGTGGCCCCAGGTCTGATAGCCGAACATGACGACCCGCATGAAGGTTCCTCCTCGGAGTGCGATGGACCGGCGCCCCAGTAAAGCAAGGCTTACCTAACGGGTGCAACGGGCCGGATTCTCGGGCGTGTTCGCCGTCTTACCCCACTGCTTGTCCGTTTCGTCCCGTCGACAGGGCGCCGCAGTCAGGTTAGCTTTACCTAAGTTCGCTCGGCCGGCACGCGCACCGGTGTGCCCGGCGGACCGTCCCCGCCCGCCCGACAGGCGACCGCCCCGCACGATGGGAGTGACATGGCACAGGCTCTTCCTGGCGACGCACCTCTGATCCACGACCTCATAGGCATCGGCTTCGGGCCGTCCAATGTGGCCATGGCGATCGCGCTCAGCGAGCACAACGCCCGCGTCGGCAGGCAGAACGCGGTCACGGCCCACTTCTTCGAGCGGCAGCCCTCCTTCGGCTGGCACCGCGGCATGCTCATCGACGACGCCACCATGCAGGTGTCCTTCCTCAAGGACCTGGTGACGCTGCGGAACCCGGCCAGCGAGTACAGCTTCCTGTCGTACCTGCAGAGCCGGGGCAGGCTGATCGACTTCGTCAACCACAAGAACCTGTTCCCGCTGCGCATCGAGTTCCACGACTACCTCGAGTGGGCCGCGGCCAAGGTGGACGACATGGTCTCCTACGGCCACGAGGTGGTCGCCGTGGAGCCGGTGCTCCGGGACGGGGCGATCGAGTACCTGGACGTAACCGCCCGCTCCGGCGGCGAGCTGGTGACACACCGGGCCCGGAACCTGGTCCTCGGCACCGGGCTGCGGCCGCGGATGCCGGAGGGCGTGGAGCGGTCCGGGCGCATCTGGCACAACTCCGAGCTGCTGGCCAAGGTGGAGGGACTGGAGGGCACCGACCCGAAGCGGTTCGTCGTGGTCGGCGCCGGGCAGAGCGCCGCGGAGAACGTGGCCTACCTGCACCGCCGCTTCCCCGAGGCCGAGGTCTGCGCCGTCTTCTCCCGCTACGGCTACAGCCCCTCCGACGACAGCGGCTTCGCCAACCGCATCTTCGACCCCGGTGCGGTGGACGACTACTTCACCGCCCCCGAGGACGTGAAGCGGAAGCTGATGGAGTACCACGGCAACACCAACTACTCCGTGGTGGACATCGACCTGATCGACGACCTCTACCGGCAGGCGTACCAGGAGAAGGTGCTCGGCACCGAGCGGCTGCGCTTCCTCAACGTCTCCCGGGTCTCCCGCGTCGAGGAGACCGGGGACACCGTACGCGCCACCGTGCAGTCCCTGGTCACCGGCGAGGAGACCACGCTCGACGCCGACGTCGTCGTCTACGCCACCGGCTACCGCCCAGCCGACGCCACCGCGCTCCTCGGCGAGGTCGCCGGCCGCTGCCACCGGGACGACCAGGGCCGGCTCCGCGTCGGCCGGGACTACCGGATCGCCACCGACCCCGCGCTGCGCTGCGGCATCTACCTCCAGGGCGGCACCGAGCACACCCACGGCATCACCTCCTCCCTGCTCTCCAACACCGCGGTCCGGGTCGGCGAGATCCTCGACTCGGTCCTGGAGCGGGGCCTGAAGGAGGCGCCCGACGCAGTGCGTCCGGTCGCCGACGGCATCGGTACGGCCCGCTAGCGCCCCGGCGGCCGCCCGGAGCCGGTCCCGGCCCCGTACGGCGGCGGCCCGGAGCCCGCAGGGAGCCACCCGGAGCTGCCGGAAGCCCGCCCGGTGAGCACCCCGGAGCCCGCCCGGTGAGCCCCGGGCCCCCGGCCGCCCCGCATCCAGACCCTCCCCCCACACCCCTGTGCCGTGCCCGTCCGGAGGCGTCGTTCCCCGACGGCGCCGTACCCGGCCGGCGCGGACCGCACTGTGCAACCCCGTGAAAGGAAGTCCCGTGTCCACTGGTGCACGTCCCGCGTTCGCGCGGTTCGTCAGAAACGTCCCCCAGGTGGCCGTCGCCGCAGCGGCAGCCCTCGTCCTGTCCGCCTGTGGGGGCGGGAACGACGACTCCGGTTCCGAGGAGAAGCCCGCGTCGTCCGGGAAGGGCGGTGACGGCGCCTTCCCGGTCACCGTCGAGCACAAGTACGGCAAGACGACCATCGAGGAGAAGCCGGAGAAGGTCGTCACCCTGGGCCTCTCGGACCAGGACGCGGTGCTGGCCCTGGGCGTCAAGCCGGTCGGCTCGGTCGACTGGTTCAAGGAGCGCCCGTACGGCAAGTGGCCGTGGACCAAGGAGAAGTGGGGCTCGGACACGCCGGAGATCGTCGGCGAGCGCGACGAGTACAACATCGAGAAGATCGCCGCGCTGGAGCCGGACCTGGTGATCGCCCAGTACTCGGGCATGAAGAAGGAGCAGTACGAGACGCTCTCCGAGTTCACCAAGGTCGTCGCCCAGCCCAAGGGCCACGAGGACTACGCCGCGCCGTGGCAGGTCATGACCCGCCAGATCGGCAAGGCGCTGGGCAAGGAGGCGGAGACCGAGAAGCTCATCTCGGACGTCGACGCCCGGTTCGCGAAGGTGCGCAAGGAGCACCCGGAGTTCGCCGAGAAGACGCTGACGGTGGCGGACAGCTTCGAGGCGGGCAAGTACTCGGCCTTCACCGGGACCGACCCCAAGTCGATCTTCTTCTCCGAGCTGGGCTTCCAGCTCAACCCGAAGATCGACGAGATGGCCAAGCCGGGCTGGAACGTCGCCGAGCTCAGCGCGGAGAAGCTGAACGTGCTCGACGTCGACCGGCTGGTGTGGGTCACCTCCAGCACCGACGCCAACGAGCGGATCAAGGACGAACCGCTGTACGCGAAGCTGAAGGTGCACCAGGAGAAGCGGGACCTGTTCGTGCCGTACCAGGACCCGGACATCGGTGCCGCGTTCTCCTTCAACACCGTGCTGTCGATCCCGTACGCCATCGACGAGATCGTCCCGATGCTGGAGAAGATCAAGTGACGGTGCGGGGCCGCTGACCGGCCCCGGCGAACGGTGACCGGGCGGCGGCGTGCAGCGGAAGCCGCCACGCCGCCGCCCGGTCCGCCTGCCGCGGCGGCCCCCGCCGCCGCCCGGCCCGCGCACCGGCCGGGCGGAACGACACCACCCCACGGACCACCAGGGAAAGGCCACTGCCAACGATGTGTGACGTCGCGTCGGACCGGACCCCCGCCTCCGGGATACCCGTCACCGGCGGGCAATCCGGCGTCTGGCTCGCCCAGCGGATCGAGCCGGACAGCTCCGCCTTCAACATCGTGTTCGCCCTGGAACTCCGCGGCGCGGTCGACCTCGACCGCCTCGCCGCCGCCGTCCGGCAGACCGTGGAGGAGGCCGCATGCCTCCAGGTGGCGTTCTCCGAGGAGGACGGCGCCCCGCGGCAGACGCCCGCCCCCGCCCCCTGCGCGGTCCCCGTCGTCGACCTGCGCGACGCCGCGGACCCCGAGCAGGTTGCCGCCGCGTGGACGGCGGAGGAACGCGACCGCCCCGTGGACCTCGCCGCCGGCCCGCTCTTCGCCCAGGCGCTGCTGCGGCTCGCCGACGACCGGGTCTGGTGGTACCAGCGCTACCACCACATCGTGCTGGACGGCATGGGCGTCGCCCTGCTCACCCGCCGGGCCGGCGAGCTCTACACCGCGGCCGTGCAGGACGCGGACGCCCCGGAACCCCCTGACTGGTCCCTGCGCGACCTGGTCGAGGCCGACCGGGCCTACCGCGCCTCCCCGCAGCACGACGCGGACCGCGCCTGGTGGCGGGAGCGGATGGCCGGCCGGCCCGAGCCCGTACGCCTCGTCGAGCGCCCCGCGGCGCCCACCACCCGCCGCCTGCGGCGCACCGCCGACCTGACCGGCGAGGAACTCGCCGCGCTGCGGTCCGCCGCCGAGCGCGCCGGCGTACGGCCGTCCCGGGTGCTGATCGCCGCCGTGGCCGCCTACCTGCACCGGGTCTCCGGCGAGCAGGACCTGGTGCTCGGGCTGCCCGTCGCCGCCCGCCGGGACGCGGTGTCCGCGCGCGTACCCGGCATGGTCTCCAACATCGTCCCGCTGCGCCTGACCGTACGCCCCGCCACCACCGGCGCGGAGCTGGTGGCCGCGGTCCGCGACGGCGTGGAGGAGGCGGTGGAGCACGGGCGTCACCGTGCCGAGGACCTGGCCCGGGAACTGGGCGTGGCGGACGGCGTGCCCGGGCTGACCGGCCCCACCGTGAACGTGCTGCCCCGGCCCCGGGGCGTACGCTTCGCCGACCACGAGTTCGACCTGCACCCGGAGTGGCTGGGCCCCGTCCACGACCTGGCCGTGACCTTCTCCGACGGCCGCGGCGGCGACGGCGTGCGCCTGCACCTCGACGCGGACGCCGGCGCCTGCGACCCGGAGACCCTGCGCGACCACGAGCGGCGCCTCCGCGCCCTGCTGCTCGCCCTCACCACCGACCCGGACCGCCCCCTCGGCCGCCTCGACCTCACCTCCGCCGCCGAGCGCGCCCGTCTGCTGGAGGAGTTCGGCACCGCGCCACGCGAGGTCCCCGAACTCTCCTGGCCCGCCGCCTTCGCCGCGCAGGTCGCCCGTACGCCGGACGCCGTCGCCCTCGCGTACGAGGACCGCGAACTGACCTACGCCCGGCTCGACGCGGAGGCCAACCGGCTCGCCCGGCTGCTCGTGGACCGCGGCGCGGGCAGCGGCAGCGTGGTCGGCGTGGCGCTGCCCCGCACCCCGGAGCTGGTGGTGGCGCTGCTCGCGGTGCTGAAGTCCGGCGCCGCCTACCTGCCGCTGGACGCCGACCACCCCCGCGACCGGATCGCCTACATGCTCGCCGACGCCGGCGCCCGGACCGTCCTCACCGTGCGGGAGTACGACGGCGCCCTTCCGGACACCCCCGGCGTCACCCGCCTGCTGCTCGACGACCCGGACGTCGCGGAGGCCCGGGCCGCGCAGCCGGACACCGACCCCGGGGTGCCGGTCGCCCTGGACGACGCCGCGTACGTCATCTACACCTCCGGCTCCACCGGCCGCCCGAAGGGCGTCGTCGTCTCCCACGACGGCGTCGGCAGCCTCATCGCCACCGCCACCGACCGGCTGGGCGTCGACTCCGGCAGCCGCGTGGTGCAGTTCGCCTCCGTCGGCTTCGACGTGGCCGTCTGGGACCTGATCATGTCGCTGTGCGTGGGCGGCCGGATCGTCCTCGTCCCCACCGAGCGCCGCGTCGCCGGGCCCGCGCTCACCACGTACCTCACGGAGCACCGCGCCACTCACATGATCCTGCCGCCGTCGCTGGTCTCCGCGCTGCCGCAGGAGTGCGAGCTGCCCGAGGGCGCCGTGCTGGTGGTCGGCACCGAGGCGGTGCCGAGCGAGCTGATCGCCCGCTGGGCGGGGCGGCTCCGCGTGGTCGTCGCCTACGGGCTCACCGAGGCGAGCGTCAACTCCACCCTCTGGCGAGCCGACCCGGACCGGCCCGGGCCCGCCCCCATCGGCCGGCCCGACCCGAACACCCGCTGCTACGTGCTCGACGCGGCGCTGCGGCCGGTGCCGGCCGGCGCCGAGGGCGAGCTGTACGTCGCCGGGCGCGGCCTGGCGCGCGGCTACCTGGGACGGGCGGGGCTGACCGCGGAGCGGTTCGTGGCCGACCCGTACGGGCCGCCCGGCAGCCGCATGTACCGCACCGGCGACCGGGTCCGCTGGGACGCCGAGGGCGACCTGGAGTTCCTGGGCCGCGCGGACGGCCAGCTCAAGGTCCGCGGTCACCGCATCGAGCCCGGCGAGGTCGAGAGCGCCTTCATGGCCTGTCCCGGCATCGTCCAGGCGGCCGTCCTGGCGCGCGACGACCACCGGGGCGTCAAGCGGCTGGTGGCCTATCTCGTGCCCGGGGCGGACGCGGGGACCGCGGCGCCGGGGGAGAGCGGCGCGGCCGCGGGGCCCGTGCAGCCCGGGACGCCGGAGCCCACCGCGGGCGCAACCGGCGAGCCGGGCCGGACCGCCGAGCCGGGCCGGACCGCCGGGCCGGGCGGGGCCGACGCCGTGGTGGCGGCCGCCCGCGCCCGGGTGGCGGAGGCCCTGCCGGACCACATGGTGCCGTCCGCGGTGGTGGTGCTCGGCGGCCCGCTCCCGCTGACGCCCAACGGCAAGCTCGACCGCCGCGCCCTGCCCGAGCCCCGCTGGACGGCGCTGAGCGGCGCCGACGCGCCGGCCACCCCGGAGGAGTCCGCGCTCGCCGGGCTCGTCGCCGAGGTGCTCGGCCTGCCCTCGGTCGGCGTCCACGACAGCTTCTTCGAGCTCGGCGGCGACAGCATCGTCGCCCTCCAGCTCGTGAACCGCGCCCGCGCGGCGGGGTTCGCGCTCACCCCGCGCGACGTCTTCCGGCAGCGGACCGTGGCGGCGCTCGCCCGCACCGTGGCCGAGGCCGGCCCCGCCGGGCCCGCGCCCGCCCGGGCGCCCCGGGCGGAGCTCGACCCCGACGCGCTCCCGGTCTCCCCGCTCCAGGAGGGCTTCTTCTTCCACGCCGCATACGACGCCGGGCACGCCGGGCACAGCACCGGGGAGCCGGCCTCCGCCGACGCGTACGTGGTGCAGGAACTGCTGGACCTGGACGGGACCGTGGACCCCGGCCGGCTGCGCCGCGCGCTCCAGCGCCTCCTCGACCGGCACCCGCTGCTGCGGGCCTCCTTCCGCCAGCTCCCCGGCGGCGAGGTCGTGCAGCGGCTCCCGGAGGAGGTGACGCTGCCCTGGCGGGAGACCGACCTGAGCGTCACGCCGCTGGAGGAGGTGCTCCGTGCCGACCGGGACGAGCCGTTCGACCTCGCCCGGCCGCCGCTGCTGCGCGCCGCCCTGCTGCGGGACGGAGCGCGCCACCGCCTGCTGCTGACCCTGCATCACATCGTCGCCGACGGCTGGTCGGTCTCCGTCCTGCTGCGGGAGCTGACCGCCGCCTACCGGGACGAGGAACTGCCGCAGGCCCCCGACCCGTACGCCTACCTCTCCTGGCTGGCCGGCCGGGACCGGGAGGCCGCGCGCGACGCCTGGCGGCGGGCGCTGGCCGGCCTGGACGGGCCCACCCGGCTTCCCGCGCTCTCCGCCTCCGGCTCCGCTGCCGTCCCCGGCGGCGGGGCGGGCGCACCGGCGCGCCCCGAGCGGGTCGACACCCGGCTGCCCGAGGACCTCGCCGCGGGCCTGACGGCGTACGCCCGCGCCGAGGGCCTCACCCTGAGCACCGTCGTGCACGGCCTGTGGGGCCTGCTGCTGGGCGGGCTCACCGGCAGCGAGGACGTCGTCTTCGGTACCACCGTCTCCGGGCGGACCACCGAGGTCGAGGGACTGGACGCGGCCGTCGGCCTGTTCATCAACACCGTCCCGGCCCGGGTCGTCCTGCGCCCCGGCGAGTCGCTCACCGGGCTGCTGCGGCGCGTCCAGGACGAGCAGGCCGCGCTCCTGGACCACCAGCACCTGGGCCTCGCCGACATCCAGCGGCTCGCCGGCGGCGGGGAACTCTTCGACACCCTGGTGGTGTTCGAGAACCAGCCCGCCGCCGACCCGGGCTCCGGCCGGGAGCCCGGAGGGCTGCGCCTCACCGGCACCGAGGTGTTCGACGCCGTGCACTACCCGCTGGCGCTCGTCGTGGAGCCGGACGACGGCCGGCTGCTGCTGCGCTTCAAGCACGACGCGGCGCGGCTGGACCACGTGACCGTCGCCGTGCTCGCCAAGCGCTTCCTGTCGCTGCTGCGGACGCTGGTGACCGACCCCGGCCGCCCGGTCGCCCGCACCGGCCTGCTCTCCGAGCGGGAGCGGCAGCACCTCGCGGAGCTGAACACCACCGACCGGCCGGTCCCCGAGGCCACCCTGGCCTCGCTCGTCGCCGCCCAGACGGCGCGCACCCCGGAGGCCACCGCCGTGGTCTTCGAGGGCAGCACGCTGACCTACGCCGAACTGGACCGGCGGGCCGAGGCCCTGGCCAGGCGGCTGCGGGCGCGGGGTGCGGGCCCCGAACGGTACGTCGCGGTCGCGGTGCCGCGCTCCGCGGAGCTGATGGTGGCGCTGCTCGGCGTCCTCAAGTCCGGGGCCGCGTATCTGCCCGTCGACCTGGACTACCCGGCCGACCGGGTGGCGTTCATGCTGCGCGACTCCGGCGCGCGGACGGTCGTCACCACCGCGGAGGCCGCCGAGCGGCTGCCCGGGGTGCCCGGGCCGGACCGGGTGCTCCTGGACGGCGAGGAGGACCCGCGCGAGCCGCGCCACGAGCAGGCGCAGCCGGTGCAGGCACCGGGCGAGGACACCGACCGGCGAGTGCGCCCCGGCGCGGAGGGCACGCCGCAGGCAGGCCCGGACCACCCGGCGTACCTGATCTACACCTCCGGCTCCACCGGCCGCCCCAAGGGCGTCGCCGTCACCCACCGGGCGATCGTCAACCGGCTCGCCTGGATGCAGGGCGCCTACGGTCTCGCCGCGGACGACCGGGTACTCCAGAAGACCCCGTCCAGCTTCGACGTCTCCGTATGGGAGTTCTTCTGGGCGCTGACCCGGGGGGCGGCCGTGGTGCTCGCCCGCCCGCACGGCCACCGCGACCCGGCGTACCTGGCCGGGCTCATCCGCGAACAGCGGATCACCACGCTGCACTTCGTGCCGTCCATGCTGGCCGCCTTCGTGCAGGCCCAGCGCGGCGAGTCCGCCGCGTGGGCGGCCAGCCTGCGCCGGGTGTTCTGCAGCGGCGAGGCGCTGACCGGCGCGGACGCCCGGAGCTGGGCGGAACTGACCGCCCGCTCCGGCACCGGCCCGGTGCCGCTGCACAACCTCTACGGGCCCACCGAGGCGGCCGTGGACGTCACCTACCACCCCTACGAGGGCGGCCCCGAGCCCACCGGGTCCACCGTGCCGATCGGCCGGCCGGTGTGGAACACCCGGCTGCACGTGCTGGACCCCTTCCTGCGGCCGGTGCCGGACGGGGTGCCCGGCGAGCTCCACCTCGCCGGCGTCCAGCTCGCCCGCGGCTACCACGACCGGCCGGGACTGACCGCGGAACGCTTCGTGGCCGACCCGTTCGGACCGCCCGGCAGCCGCATGTACCGCACCGGCGACCTGGTGCGGCGCCGCGCCGACGGCGCCCTGGAGTACCTGGGCCGCACCGACCGGCAGGTGAAGATCCGCGGCAACCGCGTCGAACCGGGCGAGATCGAGGCCGCCCTCGCGGCGCAGCCCGGGGTCGCCCGTGCAGCGGTGGTCGTCCGCGACGGTGCGCTCGTCGGGTACGTCGTGCCCGCCCCCGGCGCCGACGCCCCGGACACCGGCGCGCTGCGCGCCGCGCTCGCCGGCGCCCTGCCGGACACCATGGTGCCGGGGGCGGTGGTGGCCCTCGACGCGCTGCCGCTGACGCCCAGCGGCAAGCTGGACCAGAACGCCCTGCCCGTCCCCGAGGCGGCGCCACGGGAGGGCGGCCGGGCCCCGCGCGACGAGCGGGAACGGGCCCTGTGCGCGATCTTCACCGAGGTGCTGGGCGTCGAAGGGGTCGGTGCCGACGACGACTTCTTCGTGCTGGGCGGCGACAGCCTCACCTCGATCGCCGTGGCCACCCGCGCCCGGGAGCGGGGGCTGGCCCTCGGCCCGCGCGAGGTGTTCGAGTGCCGTACGCCGGCCGCGCTCGCCGCGGCGGCGGGTGCGGTGCCCACGGGCGCCGGGGGCGAGGCGGCCGAACCGGTCGCCGGGGCCGCGGGCACCCGCGCTCCGCTCGTCGGCACCGCGTCGGCGGAGGCCCCTTCCGGGCACTCCGGGCCCCGTTCCGCCGGCGCCGCGGCGGGTGCGGAGGGCGGCTCCTCCGGAGGTGCCGGAGCCACCGCGGGAGACGCTTCGGGCCCGGCGGAGGCTCCGCAGGACGCCGGGGACGGGGCTCCGTCCGCCGCTCCGGACGCCGGGGGCGTGACCGTCTCCGCCGCGGAGGCCGGGGAGGCCGCCGCGGCGCTGCAGGCACTGCTCGACGGCCGGCGGGGCGGCGAGGCCGACCCCGCGCTGCGCGCGCTCCTCGGCCGCCTCACCGCCGCCGCCGGAACCGACCGGGCGTCCGCGCCGCAGCCCGCGCCGGACGCCTCCGGGAACGCACCCGGACACGCCCCCGCAGACGGCTCGGGGCACGCCCGGGGCAACGCCTTCCCGGACGCGTCCGCAGGCGCTGAGGGGCACGCCACCACGGACGGTCCCGGACACGCCTCGGGGAGCGCCGTTGCGGACGCCCCCGGGACCGCCTCCCCGGGCGCCCCCGGGCACGCCCGGGGCGGTGACGCGCCCGGCGCGTCCGGCGCGTCACCGGTGAGTGCCGCCGGGCGTGCGCGGGGGCGTGTCTCTGCGGACGGGCCCGGGAGCGCCGTGGACGGTGCGTCCTCGGGCGGGCTTGGGCAGGCCCGGGGGCACGCCTCCGCGGACGGCCGCGGGCACGCCGCACCCGAGCCCGTTGCCGGGGCCGCCCCAGCGGCCCTCCCCCCGCTGGGCGGCCTGGAGCTGACCGCGGAGGAGACCGCGCGGGTGGCGGCCGTCGCCGGGCGTCCGGTCGCGGACGTCTGGCCGCTCTCCCCGCTCCAGGAGGGCATGTACTTCCACGCCACCTACGACGCCGGCGACGCCCTCGACGTCTATCTCTCCCAGGAGACCCTGGACTTCGACCGGCGGGTCGACGCCGGCCGTCTGCGGGCCGCCTGCCGCACCCTGCTGGAGCGCAACACCGGGCTGCGGGCCGGTTTCAGCAGCGACGGCCTGCCCCGCCCGGTGCAGTTCATCGTGGCGGACGCGGAGATCCCGCTGGAGGAGGCGGACCTCTCCGGCCTGCCCGCCGAGGAGCAGCGGGCCCGTACCGAGGAGCTGCTGGCGGCCGACCGCCGGCGCCGCTTCGACCTGACCGCGGCACCGCTGTGCCGGCTGCTGCTGATCCGGCTCGGCGACGGCCGGGACCGGCTGGTCGTGACCCACCACCTGATCCTCTGGGACGGCTGGTCCGCCTGGCTGTTCCTGGAGGAGCTGCTGGCGCTGTACGAGCGGAACGGCGACCCCGCGGGCCTGCCCGCACCCGGTTCCTACCGGGACTATCTGGCCTGGCTGGACCGCCAGGACACCACGGCCGCCGTGGAGGCCTGGCGCCGGGCGCTCTCCGGCTTCGACGAGCCGACCCTGGTCGCGCCGTCCGGCCGGGACACCGGCCCGGTGATCCCGGAGGACCACGACGCGGAGCTCACCGCGGAGACCAGCGACCGGCTGCGCGCCCTCGCCCGCCGGCACGGACTCACCCTCAACACCGTGCTGAACGCGGCCTGGGGCATGGTGCTCTCCGCCCTCACCGGCCGCGACGACGTCGCCTTCGGCACCGCGGTCGCCGGGCGCCCCGCGGAGGTGCCGCAGGTGGCCGGCATCATCGGCATGTTCCTCAACACCGTGCCGGCCCGGGTCGCCTTCTCCCCGGAGGAGCCGCTGCCCGCCCTGCTGCGGCGGATGCAGTCCGAGCGGGCTGCCGTGATGCCGTACGAGTACGTGGGACTCGGCACCCTCCAGCAGGAGACGGGCCACCGCCGGCTCTTCGACACCCTGTTCGTGCTGCGGGCCGCCGACGGCGAGGACCGGGCCGGCGCGCTCCGGGAGCGGCACGGCGTCACCGGGGTGTCCAACGTGGACGGCACGCACTTCCCGCTCACCCTGATCGTCACGCCGGACACCCGGCTGCGGGTGACCCTGGCCGCCCGGCCCGACGTGTTCGGCGCGGAGCAGGCGCGGGCCGTCCTCGCCCGCTTCACCACCGTGCTGGAGCGGCTGGCGGACGCCCTCGGCGACGGCGGCGACGGCGGTGAGGACGGCGGCGACGGCGGTGCGGCCTCCCGTACGGGCGACCGCCCGGCCGCCGCCCGTACGGTCGGTGTCGATCTGCTGCTGCCGCACGAACGCGCCGCGCTGCGCGCCGGCTGGGAGACCAGCCGGGAGCCGGTGCCGGACGACACGATCGCCGACCTGCTAGCCGACCAGGCGGCCCGTACGCCGGACGCGGTGGCGCTGGTGTGCGGGGAGCAGTCCCTCACCTACGCCGAGCTGGACGCGCGGATCAACCGGCTCGCCCGGCTGCTGCTCGCCCGGGGTGCGGGCCCGGAGCGGGTGGTGGCGCTCGCGCTGCCGCGGTCCGTGGAGACGGTGGCCGCGCTCTTCGCCGTGCTCCGCACCGGTGCCGCCTATCTGCCGCTCGACCTCGACCACCCCGCCGACCGGCTGCGGCTGATGCTGGCGGACACCGGGCCGCTGTGCCTGGTCTCCACCCGCGCCGTCGCCCCCGCCCTGCACGGGGAGGACGGGCCGCTCGCACCGGAGGTCCTGCTGGACGACCCGGACCTCACCGCGGAGCTGGCGGCCCTCCCGGGCGGCGACCTCGCCGACGCCGAGCGGCCCCGCTTCGCCCGCGGCCTGCCGGGGAGGCTGGAGCATCCCGCGTACGTCATCTACACCTCCGGCTCCACCGGCCGCCCCAAGGGCGTCGTCACCCCGTACCGCGGGCTGACGAACATGCAGCTCAACCACCAGAAGGAGATCTTCGACCCGGCCATCGCGGCGGCCGGCGGGCGGCGGCTGCGCATCGCGCACACCGTCTCCTTCTCCTTCGACATGTCCTGGGAGGAGCTGCTCTGGCTCGTCGAGGGCCACGAGGTGCACGTCTGCGACGAGGAGCTGCGCCGGGACGCCGCCGCGCTGGTGGCCTACTGCGACCGGCACCGGGTCGACGTGGTCAACGTGACGCCGACCTACGCCCAGCTCCTCGTCGAGGAGGGGCTGCTGGAGCAGGGGCGTCCCGAGGACGCCGCCGGCGCCCCGCAAGGCGCCGGTCGGCACCGCCCCGCACTGGTCCTGCTGGGTGGCGAGGCCGTCTCCGGCACCGTGTGGAGCGTGCTGCGCGACACCGAGGGCACCTACGGCTACAACCTCTACGGCCCGACCGAGTACACGATCAACACCCTCGGCGGCTCCACCACCGACAGCGCCACACCCACCGTCGGCCGGCCCATCCGCAACACCCGGGCCTATGTGCTGGACGCGATGCTGCGGCCGGTCCCGCCGGGTTCGCCCGGCGAGCTCTACATCGCCGGCACCGGGCTCGCCCGCGGTTACCACGACCGGCCGGGGCTGACCGCCGAGCGGTTCGTCGCCGACCCGTTCGGGGAGCCCGGCGAGCGGATGTACCGCACGGGCGACCTGGTGCGGCAGCGCCCCGACGGGCTGCTGGACTTCCTCGGCCGCACCGACGACCAGGTCAAGATCCGCGGCTACCGGGTCGAGCCCGCCGAGGTCTCCGCGGTCCTCGCCCGCCATCCCGACGTGGCGCACGCCGCCGTGGTCGCGGCCGCCCGCCCGGGAGGCAAGGCCCTGGCCGGGTACGTCGTCCCGGAGGACGGTGTGGAGCCGGGTGAGGAACTGGTGCGGCGGCTCCGCGACCACCTGAAGGCCGGGCTGCCGGACTACATGGTGCCCGCCGCCCTGACGCCCGTGGAGACGCTGCCGCTGACCGTCAACGGCAAGCTGGACGTCCGGGCGCTGCCCGCCCCGGACTTCGGGGCGGCCGGAGCCGGCCGCCCGCCGCGCACCCCGGAGGAGAAGACGCTCTGCGGGCTCTTCACCGAGGTGCTGGACCTGCCCGCGGGCAGCGTGGGGATCGACGGCGACTTCTTCGCGCTCGGCGGCCACTCGCTGCTGGCCACCCGGCTGGTCAGCAGGGCCCGCACCGCGCTCGGCACGGAGCTGGCGATCCGCGACCTCTTCGAGGCGCCCACGGTCGCCGAGCTGGTGGAGCGCGCCGCCCGTACGGGCCGCGCCGCCCGGCCCGCGCTCAGCGCCGGGGAACGCCCCGCGGAACTGCCGCTCTCCCACGCCCAGCAGCGGCTGTGGGTCATCCAGCAGATCGAGTGCACCTCGGCCGCGTACAACTTCCCGCTGGTCATGCGGCTGCGCGGCCCGCTGGACACCGAGGCGTGGCGCGCCGCGCTCGCCGATGTGGCGGACCGTCACGAGGCGCTGCGCACGGTCTTCGCCGAGCGCGACGGCCAGGCGTACCAGCGGGTGCTGCCCGCCGGGGAGGCCCGGCCCGAGGTGGAGGTCCTGGAGGCCGCCGAGGAGGAGGTGCCCGGCATCGTCGACCTGGCGGTGAACCGCCCGTTCGACCTGGCCGCCGAACTCCCGCTGCGGGCCACGCTGGTGCGGGTCGGCCCGGAGGACCACGTGGCGGTCCTGCTGCTGCACCACATCACCACCGACGAGTGGTCCGACCGGCCGTTCCTGCGCGACCTGTCCGCCGCGTACGCCGCACGCCGCGCCGGCACCGCGCCCGGCTGGGAGCCGCTGCCCGTGCAGTACGCGGACTACGCGCTCTGGCAGCAGCGGCTGCTCGGCGACCCCGCCGACCCGGGCAGCCTGGCCGCCCGGCAGCTCGCCCACTGGCGCGGCACGCTGGAGGGCGCCCCCGAGGAGCTGGAGCTGCCGGCCGACCGGCCGCGGCCCGCCCGCCCGGCGTTCTCCGGCGCCGATCTGGACGTCGAGTTCGGCCCCGAGGTCCACCGCGGGCTGCAACGGCTCGCCCGGGAGACCGGCGCCAGCATGTTCATGGTGGTGCACGCGGCCGTGGCCGCGCTGCTGCACCGGCTGGGCGCCGGCACGGACATCCCGCTCGGCGCGCCCATCGCCGGGCGGAGCGACGAGGCCCTGGACGACCTGGTCGGCTTCTTCGTCAACACGCTCGTGCTCCGCACCGACCTGTCCGGCGACCCCTCCTTCACCGAGCTGCTGGCCCGGGCGCGGGAGACCGACCTGGCCGCGTTCTCGCACGCCGACGTGCCGTTCGAGTCCGTGGTCGAGGAGCTCAACCCGACACGCTCACTCTCCCGGAACCCGCTCTTCCAGGTGATGGTCGGCTACCACGCCCGCACCGGCGACGGCCCGGAACTCCCCGGGCTGCGCGCCGAGTACGTGCCCTTCCGCACCCGCTCCGCCAAGTTCGACCTGGTGTTCAGCTTCACCGAGCAGCTCGCCGCCGAAGGCGGCACCGGCGGCGCGGACGGCACCGACGCCCACGGCGGCTCCCTCCACTGCCGCCTGGAGTACGCCACCGAACTGTTCGACCCGGAGACCGCCGAACGGCTCGGCGACCGGCTCCGCCGGCTGGTCGCGGCGCTCGCCGCCGCGCCCGGACGGCCCGTCTCGCAGGCGGAGATCCTCGCGCCCGAGGAGCGGCGGCTGGTCCTGGAGGACTTCAACGGCACCCCGCGCACCGTCGACGAGGACACCCTGACGGGCCTGTTCGCCCGGCGGCTCGCCGAACGGCCGGACGCCCCGGCCGTGGTGGACCGGGGACGCACGGTCTCCTACGGGCAGCTCGACGCCCGCGCGAACCGCATCGCCCGGCTGCTCGCCGCCCGCGGCGTGGGCACCGAGAGCGTGGTGGGCGTGGCCGTGCCGCGCTCGGTGGACACCGTCGCCACCGTGCTCGCCGCGATGAAGCTGGGCGCCGCCTTCCTGCCGCTCGACCTGGTGCACCCGGCCGACCGGCTCGCCTACATGATCGAGGACTCCGGCGCGGCGCTGGTCGTCGGCACCGAACCGGTGGCCGGGAAGATCCCCGCGGCCGCCGGGGTGCCCCTGGTGCTGCTCGACGCCCCGGAGACCGCCGCCGAGCTGGACGCCCTGCCCGCCACGCCGCCGGCCGGACCGGCGCCCGCCCTGGACGCGGCCGCCTACGTGATCTACACCTCCGGCTCCACCGGCCGCCCCAAGGGCGTCGTGGTGCCGCACGAGGGCGTCGCCAGCCTGGTCGCCACCGCGGTCGACCGGATGGGCCTGGAACGCGACAGCCGGGTGCTGCAGTTCGCCTCCACCGGCTTCGACGTCTTCGTCTTCGAGCTGTCCATGGCGCTGTGCCACGGCGGCCGGCTGGTGCTGATCCCCGAGGAGGCCCGGGTCGCCGGGCCGGCCCTCACCGGTTTCCTCGCGGAGCAGGCGATCACCCACATGATCCTGCCGCCGTCACTGGTGTCGGCGCTGCCGCCGGGCTGCGAACTCCCCGCTGACGCGACCGTGCTGGTCGGCACCGAGACCGTGCCGCCGGACCTCTTCGCGCGCTTCGCCGCGGCGAACCTCGTCTGCGCGTACGGACTCACCGAGGCCACCGTCAACTCCACGCTGTGGGTGGCCCGCGAACACGGCGGCCGCGCCCCGGGCCGCGCCCCCATCGGCCGGCCCGACCCCAACACCCGCTGCTACGTGCTGGACGAGCGCCTGCGCCCGGTCCCGCCAGGCGTGACCGGCGAACTGTACGTCGCCGGGCGCGGCCTCGCCCGCGGCTACCTCGGCCGGGCGGGGCTGACCGCGGAACGGTTCCTGGCCGACCCGTACGGGCCGCCCGGCAGCCGCATGTACCGCACCGGCGACCGCGCCCGCTGGCGCCCGGACGGCAACCTGGACTTCCTCGGCCGCGCCGACACCCAGGTGAAGGTCCGCGGCTTCCGGATCGAACTGGGCGAGATCGAGGCCGCCCTCGCCGGGCACCCCGCCGTCGCCCAGGCCGCCGTGGTGCCCGACCGCGACGGCGACATCGTCCGCCTGACCGGCTACGCCGTGCCCGAGGACGGGCCCCTCGACCCGCAGGAGCTGCGCGCCCACGTCGCCGGGGTGCTGCCGGAGTACATGGTGCCCGCGCTCGTCGTACCGCTGGACGGCCCGCTGCCGCTCACGCCCAACGGCAAGCTGGACCGCAAGGCGCTGCCCGCGCCGGACTGGTCCGCCATGACCGGCGACGCCCGCCCGGCCACCCCCACCCAGGCCCGGCTCGCGGAGCTGTTCTGCGAGATCCTGCGGCTGGAGAGCGTCGGCGTGCACGACAACTTCTTCGCGCTCGGCGGCCACTCCATGGCGTCCATGCGGCTGCTGGGCCGCATCCGCACCGAGTTCGGCGTCGAACTGAGCATCCGGGACGTGTTCGACGCGCTCACCGTCGCCGGGCTCGCCGGCAAGCTCGACGGCGCGGCCGCGGCCCGGCCGCCGCTGCGCCCCGCTGCGGAGCCGGAGCAGGAGGGCGTGCCACAGCCGGCGGCGCCCGTCCAGCGCCCGCAGTGGGACGCCTACCGGCGCCGGGCCGGTTTCGACCACGCGCTGGCGCTGCGCTCCCCGGGCGGACTGGACGCGGAGGCGCTGACCGCGGCGCTCGCCGATGTGACGGCCCGGCACGCACCGCTGCGCACCGCCTTCACCGAACGGGACGGGGAACTGCTCCGGCGGCCCGCCGAGGCCCCGGCCCTCGCCGTGGAGGAGTGCGCCGACCTGGACGCGCGGCTGGCGGAACTCGCCGCCGCGACACCGGACCTGGAGCGGGAAGCCCCGCTGCGGGCCCGGCTGCTCACCGGCCCCGGCGGCGCGCAGGCGGTCCTGCTGACCCTGCACTACCTCGCCGCGGACGAGTGGTCCGTGGTCCCGCTCTTCCGCGACCTCACCACGGCCTACGCCGCCCGTACGGAGGGCCGGGCCCCCGAGTGGGAGCCGCTGCCCGTCGGCTACGGCGACTACGCCCGCTGGGCCCGCCAGGTCCTCGGCGACCTCGCCGACCCGGAGAGCCACGGCGGCCGGCAGCTCACCCGCTGGCGGCACACCCTCCAGGACGCGCCGCGGGAGCTCGCGCTCCCCACGGACCGGCCGCACCCTGCGGACCGGCACCCGGGCGGGGAAGCGGGCCACGTCGGCTTCGTGCTGGACGAGCGGCTGCACGCCGACGTGGACCGGCTCGCCCGGGAGACCGGCACCAGCATGTTCATGGTGCTGCACGCCACCCTGTCCGCCCTGCTCACCGCGCACGGAGCGGGCACCGACCTGCCGATCGGCACCATGGTCGCCGGCCGTACCGACGACCGCCTCGCCGACCTGGTCGGCTGCTTCCTCAACACCGTGGTGCTGCGCACCGACACCGGCGGCGACCCGTCCTTCGCCGAACTACTGGCCCGGGTACGGGAGACCGTGCTCAGCGCGCTGGACGGGCAGGACGTCCCGTACGACGCAGTGGCCCGCGCCGCCGGACTCTCCCCGCACGGGCCGCAGGTCATGGTGATCCACCACGAACAGGCCGACCTGGAGCGGCTGGAGGGCGGCATGGGCTCCCTCCAGGCCCTGCCGACCGGCTCGGCACGGGCGGACCTCACCCTCGGCTTCCACGAGCCGCGCGGCGACGGGCCGGTGCACTGCGCCCTGACCTACGCAACCGCACTGCTCGGCACCGCCAAGGCCCGGCGGCTCGCCGGGGAGATCGAGGCGCTGCTGCGCGCCGCGACCGCCGACCCCGGACGCACCCTCTCCGAGCTGTCCACCGCCATGCCGGCCGCTTCCGGCGGGCCGACCGGGTCCGCGGGGTCCGGCGGGTCGGCCGGGTCGGCCGGCCCGGCCACCTCCGCCACGTCCCAGAACACCGTCCACGAGGAGTGACACCGATGAGCACCAACCCGTTCGAGGACGCCGAGGGCCGCTTCCTGGTCCTGGTCAACGACGAGGGCCAGCACTCGCTCTGGCCGTCCTTCGCCGAGGTTCCCGCCGGGTGGCGGACCGTCTTCGGCGAGGACACCCGCGAGGCCTGCCTGGACTATGTGGAGTCCCACTGGACGGACCTGCGCCCCGCGAGCCTGGTGGCCCGGCAGGGCTGAGCCGGCTTCACCGGGCGCCCGGAGGACGCGCCGCGGGCGGCCGCGCGGTGCGGCCATCCGCCGGCGCGACGCTGTGCGGCTCCGCGGAGGGGATTGCCTCCGCGGAGGCCGGGTGCGGGCCGGTGGGTGGTTACGGTCACTGCTTGGCGGGCTACGGGGGGAGGGGTGCCTTGCTGGGGCGCGTTCATGCTGCGGGCGCGGGTGCCGCGCCTGGCTGGCAGCCGCGCCTGGCCGGTAGCCGCGCCCTCGCCCCCGCCCGGCTGTCAGCCGGCCGGGGCGGGGGCGGGGGTCGCCGGGTGCGGCACCTTCCCGGCGGGCTCCCGGCGGCTGTCCGACCAGGCGGCCCAGAGCGCCGCGTACGGCCCGTCCGCGGCCACCAGCTCCTCGTGGGTGCCGGTCTCCACCACCCGGCCCTGGTCCAGTACGACCACGCGGTCCGCGGTCGCCGCCTGGGGCAGCCGGTGCGCCACCACCAGGCCGGTGCGCCCCTCCAGGGCGCGGAGCGCGGCCTCCTCGAGCACCCGGGCGCCCGCGCTGCCGGCGTCGGCCGTGGCCTCGTCCAGGATGGCGACGGGCGGATCCGCCAGCACCAGACGGGCCAGCGCCAGGTGCTGCGCCTGAGAGACCGTCAACCGGTGGCCACCCTCGCCGACGACCGTGTCCAGGCCCTCGGGCAGCGCGTCCACCCACCCCAGGGCGCCCACCCGCTCCAGGGCCGTGCGCAGTTCCTCGTCCGTCGCCTCCGGCCGGACCAGCCGCAGATCCTCCGCCAGCGGACCGGCGAACACGTGGACCTCCTGGCTGATGAGCGTCACCGCCCGGCGCACCCCGGCCGGGCCCAGTTCCCGGGCGTCCACCCCGCCCAGCGTGACGGTCCCGGCGGTGGGCCGGTGCACCCCGGCGATCAGCTTGGCCAGCGTGGTCTTCCCGGCCCCGCTGGCACCCACCAGCGCCACCCGCTCCCCGTCGCGGACCTCCAGCTCCACATCGCGCAGCACGGGCCGGCCGCCCTCGTACGCGTGGCTCAGCGCGGACACCGTGACGGAACCGTCGGCGGGTGCGGTCCGCTCCCCGGCGGGCGGCTCGGCGGGGAGGTGCGAGACGCCGACCAGGCGGGCGAAGCTCGCACCGGCCTGGTGCGCGTCGTCCAGCAGGAACAGCGCGGCGTTGACCGGGTTGAAGAGGCTGTGGAAGTAGAGCGCGGCGGCGGTCGCCGTACCGACGCTCACCGAGCCGTTGCCGACCAGCACGAAACCGGTGGTCAGCACAGCGGCGAGCCCGAGGAACTCCGCGAGGTTCAGCCGGGAGAAGAAGCCGGTCACGATGTGGATGCCGCGCAGCGCCAGGTCCCGCGCCGCCCCCGAACGCCGGTCCACGAGCGCGGTGTGCGCGTCGTTCAGCCGGAAGGCACGTACCGTCCGCACCCCGCCGACGCTGTCCAGCAGTTGGTGCTGGAGCGCGCCGGTGGCGATCCGGTGCTCGGCGTAGACGGGCCCGGCACGGTGCAGGTACCAGCGGACCGACAGCACCTGGACGGGCATCGCCAGCAGCGCGGCCAGCAGGAACCGCCAGTCCAGCACGGCGAGCCCGCCGAGCGTCAGCACGATGGTCAGGGCGGAACGGGAGAACTCCGGAAGCGCCTGCCGCACCGACTTGGCGATCATGGTGACGTCGCTGGTGACCCGGGAGACCAGGTCGCCCGAGCCGGCCGCCTCGACCCGTTCGAGTGGCAGCCGGAGGGCACGTTCGATGAACTGCTCGCGCACGGCGGCCAGCACCGTCTCGCCGAGCCGGGCGACCAGGAAGCTGCCGACCGCGGTGGCCGCGCCGCGGACGACGGCGACGGCGACCAGCAGCACCAGCGGCAGCGTGAGCGCGCCCGAGCCCCGGTCCTGCACCACCAGGTCGACGATGTGCCCCAGGAGCGGCGCAGTCAGCAGGCCGATGCCGGTACCGGCGGTCAGCACCGCGAGCGCCCCGAAGGCCAGCGGCCGGTGGCCGCGGAGCACGTCGCGGAGGGCCGCCCTGGTCTCGGCGCCGCCGGCGGTCGGCAGAATGGGGCGCTCCGTGCTGGTTCCGCTCATGGTCTCTTTTGTCTGCGTCGTCTGTGTCCCGTGCGCCGCCTGCGCCGCTCGTGTCCTGTGCGTGGCGCCGGGCGCCGGGGTGTCCGGTGCCGGGGCGGCGTCGGCGGGTGTCGCCTCCGGGTCCGCGCCCGGGGCCGCGCCCGGGTCCGGCCCGGACGGCTGCTGCGCGGCCGTCACGAGAGCACCGCCGCGCGGTACGCCGCGTCGGCGGCGACCAGTTCGCCGTGCGGCCCGTCGGCGGTCACCGTGCCGTCCTCCAGCACCACCACGCGATCGGTCACCGCGAGCAGCGCGGGGCTGGTGGTCACCAGCACGGTGGTGCGGCCCCGGCGTGCCTCCCGCAGCCGGGCGGCGATCCGCGACTCGGTGACGGTGTCCACGGCGGTGGTCGGGTCGTGCAGCACCAGCACCGGGCGGTCCGCGGCCAGGGCCCGGGCGAGCGCCACCCGTTGGCGCTGGCCGCCGGAGAGCGAGCGTCCCCGTTCGGCGAGCACGGTGTCCGCGCCGTCCGGGAGCAGCCGGGCGACCTCGTCCGCCGCCGCGGCGGCCAGGGCGACGGTGACGGCGTCGCCTTCCGCGGCGTGGTGGGGGCTGCCGTCGAGAGGGCGGCCGGGGCTGCCGTCCGTGCTGCCGGCTGTTTCGCCGTCGAGAGGGACGCCGGGGGCTCCGGTGGGAGGGCTGTCGTCCTCGGGGTGCCCGTACTCGTCGCGGGCCCCGGCCCGTACGTTCTCCAGCAGGCTGGTCTCGAAGAGGTCCGCGTCGTGCGGGGCGACCAGGACCGCGCGGCGCAGCGCGTCCGGATCGAGCGCGGTCAGCGGCACGCCGTCCAGCTCGATCACGCCCTCCTCCGGGTCGGCCTCCCGGGCCAGGCAGCGCAGCAGGTCCTCGGCGGCGGCCGGGTCCCGGGCGACGACGCCGGTGACGCTGCCGGGCGGCAGGTCGAGGTGCACGTCGTGCAGTGCGCCCAGGGTGGTGCCGCGCAGCCGGACATGACCGGCCGCCGGGGCCGTGGGCGCGTCCGTCCCGCTCTCCAGGGCGGCGGGCGCGGTCAGCACCTCCGCGATGCGCCGGGCGGAGGCGCGGCCCTGCGCGAACTCCGCGTTCACGTAGGTGAGGAGCTGGAACGGGCCGAGGAGGAACTGGGCCAGGCCCACCGCGGCGACCAGGTCGCCGACGCTGATGCTGCCGTCCATCGCCAGATACGCGCCCACCAGCCCGATGAGCGCGATGAAGACGCCGGTCAGCGCCTGGACCGCGCCCTCGTGCCCGGCGCGGCTGCGGGCCGCCCGCAGGGCGGCGCCGAGTGATTCCCGGCTGGTGCCGCGGTAGCGGTCGACGGCGGCCGACTCGGCGCCGACGCCCTTGAGTACGCGCAATCCGGAGACCAGGTCCGCGGCGACGCCGGAGGCGTCGGCGGCGCGTTCCTGCTCGGTCTCGCTGCGCCGCTCCAGCGGCCGGCTGATCCGGTGCCCGAGCCACAGCAGCGGCGGGATGCCGAGCAGCACGAGCAGGCCGAGCGGCACGGAGATGCGCAGCAGCGCCACCGCGCTGACGACCAGTGCGGCGATCGCCGCGACCCCGTACGGCAGCACGGTGGTCGCGGCGCCCACCCGGCGGGCGTCGTTGGTGGCGATGCTGGTGAGGGCGCCCGGCAGCCGGTGGGTGTCCGCGCCGCCGCGCGGGTCGAGCACCCGGGTGCCGAGTTCCAGCCGGAGCCGGTGGGCGGCGTGTTCGCCCGCCCCCTCGGTGATGCGGGCGCCCGTGCGGTAGCAGGTGGAGAGCACCAGGAAGAGCCCGGCGAGCACCAGCAGCCAGCGCAGCAGGGCGCCGGAGGAGCCGGTCGCCACCGCCGAGTCGATGGCCGCGCCGATCACCACCGGGACCATGGCCTCGCAGCCCTGATGGGCCATGCCCAGCAACGACGCCGCGACGACACGGCGTCGTTGGCCTCGGATCGCTCTGCGGAGGACGTGTGCCCCCGTCGGTCCTCCAGCGGACATTGTGTGGGCCCCTCCGCGACAGTGGTCGGACGGTCGGAAGACAGTTAGGTAAGGCTACTCTTATCAAGTGGTCGTGCTGTGCGTCACCAGGGCCTCCGGGCGTTCCTCGCGGGTGTGCCCCTGCGCCTCCGCGGGCCGGGGTCCGTGCGTTGACCGGCCGGGGACCTTCGGTTAGCCTCACCTAAGTATTATGTGGTGATCGTCCTGATCGCGTCCGGCGTCGCCGGCCGTGACCGGTGCGCCCGCCACGGTCGTACCCCACCTTCTCTCAGGACATCCGCACCGCCGCCAGGGGGAGTTGTCGTTGTCGGTCGAAGCCCAGGCGGCGCCCGGAAGCCGGACCGGGCCAGCCGCCGCTCCGGCCGCGCCCCGGGCGGGCCGGACCGGAGCGGCCCTGCGGGGCGCCGGCCTGCTGCTGGCCCTCGGCGCTCTCCTCCTGGTCGGGCTGCTCAGCGTGTGGGTCGGCACCCGCGGCATCCCGTTCACCTCCACCTGGAGCGTGCTGTGGAACCCGGACGGGACCGAGACCTCGATCATCATCCACCAGTACCGCATCCCCCGCACCGTGCTCGGGCTGCTCGTCGGCATGGCGCTCGGCCTCTCCGGCGCGCTGATGCAGGCCCTGACGCGTAATCCGCTCGCCGACCCCGGGCTGCTCGGCATCAGCCTCGGGGCCTCCGCCGGAGTGGTGGTGGCCATCGCCTTCCTCGGCATCGGCTCGGTCCTCGGCTACGTCTGGTTCGCCTTCCTGGGGGCGGCCGTCGCCTCGGCCGTGGTCTACCTGCTGGGCTCCTCGGGGCGCAGCCTCGCCACCCCCGACCGGCTGGTCGTCGCGGGCGCGGCGGTGACCGCGGTGCTCTACGCCTTCAACTCGGCGGTGCTGCTGCTCGATCCGGAGGCCTTCGACCAGTTCCGGTTCTGGACGGTGGGGTCGCTCTCCGGGCGCTACCTGGAAGTGGTGTGGGTCGTCCTGCCGTTCATCGCCGTGGGGCTGCTGACCGCGCTGCTGCTCGCCCCCGCACTCAACGCCCTGGGGATGGGCGACCAGGTGGGGCGTGCCCTGGGGGTGAACGTCGGCCGGACCCGGGCGCTGGGCGGCGCCGCGGTCATGCTGCTGTGCGGTGCCGCGACCGCCGCGGCCGGGCCGATCGGCTTCGTGGGGCTCGCCGTGCCGCACATCGCCCGGTTCGTCGTCGGGCCCGACCAGCGGTGGGTGCTGGCGTACTCCATGCTGATCGCGCCGGTGCTGCTCGTCGGCGCGGACGTGCTCGGCCGGGTGCTCGGCTCCCCGGGCGAGGTACAGGTCGGCATCATCACCGCGTTCCTCGGCGCACCGCTCTTCCTCGCTCTGTGCCGCCGCCGGAAGCTGGTGATGCTGTGAGCGACGCGCGTGAGGCCACGGTGTCGCAGGGGAAGGTGTCTCGTGCT
>NZ_JACYHE010000030.1 GCF_021696945.1 Streptomyces sp. JJ36 | reverse complement strand
GCCGAGGGCTTGTCCGTAGGTGCTCGCGTTCACTGTGTGGTTTCTGAGACAGCAACCAGTATGGCTGGTTTGTGTGTTTCATAGTGTTTCGGTGGTTATAGCGTGGGGGAAACGCCCGGTTACTTTCCGAACCCGGAAGCTAAGCCTCATTGCGCCGATGGTACTGCATGCGGGAGTGTGTGGGAGAGTAGGACGCCGCCGAACAATTCGTGGGGAAGGCCCCGCCGGTGTGATGCCGGCGGGGCCTTTCTGCGTTTCCGGGGGGTTTTCTCCGAGGGGTGCTCCGGGGAGGTTCTCGGGGTTCCCTCGGGGGTCAGGCGAGATGGCCCGTGCGGTGAGTGAGCTCCGGCCACCAGCGACGGGTCTGCTCCGGGGAGCGGAGAACGGCGATCGTGAGGAGCCCGGCCGCTTCCCCGTCGGCCAGCAGGGCGGGGAGTTCGGGAAGCGGAGCGACCGTGGCGGGCTGGTCCAGCACCACGGTGAGTGGTGGGTCGAGCCGGCCGGCGGATGACCCTGCGGCCATGCGGCGGCCGTGCTCGACCACGGCTGAGGTGAGCGCCGTGACCAGGGGCATTGCGGCTGGATCCCCTCGGTGCGGGTCTTCGACGGGCTCGCCCACCACATAGAGCGTTCCCCCTTCGGTGACGAAGGATTCCTGCGCCAGGCGGTCGGCTCGCGCGGCGGCGCAGGCGTTCCGGATGTGGAGTTGTGTCATGGAGCGGAGCGCCCGCCGGATCACCTCCGTCGCCGCCTCACGCCGCTCCGGGTAGGCCGTCAGGACTGCCTCCAGCTCCCCGGCCGCTCCGGCGGCGGCAGCGGCGTCCGTGCGAAGGACGCGTACGGCGTCCTTGGAGGAACCGCTCTGGGCCCAGCGGTGGACCTGGCGGAACTGTTCGCCGGCGAGGGCGGCGGCGTGCAACCAGCACCGCAGCAGGGTCTCGGCAGCGTCGTGCACGGCCGAGTCGGTGCGGGCCGGGCTGCGGACGGGGGCCAGCAGGGCCGCCGCGCGGAGCCGGGCCGTGTCCATGTCGCCACACCCCCGCTGCGGGTCCCAACGCAGCCGGGACGGCGCGTCGGTGCGCTGGCCCGGGTCGTACACATGGACCGGACCCAGCTTGGCGCGCGCGCCGGCCGTTCCGGCGTGGAGTGCGGGGTCGGCCGTCACGACCAGGAGCGCACCCTCGGCGTCCTCGACGGCTCGTACGAGCGCCTCAGCGCCGTCGGTGTCACCCCGGGACGTGTAGTGCAGCGTGGAGGTGCGGGGTACCGCGCCGTGTTCGGCGCCGAGTAGCGCCCGGTGTTCCCGGGGCGTGGGCTCCGGGGGCGGTGGTGCGGCCCGGTGCTCCCGCTGTGCCGGCAGGGCCTCCGGGGCGGCGGGAGCGGGGCCGGGCTCCGCCGCGGGAGCAGGCTCCTGGCGGGCGGGGCCGTCCGGGGCGGGTTGCGGCGCCGCCGGAGCCTGCGGCGTCGTGCCGGCGCGCATCCGGCGCGCCGCTCGGACGGCGCGCCAGCGGGTCACGGTGCCCAGCACGAACACCGTGAGGACCGTCAGCACCATGAGCTGGCTGATGAAGAGGCCCCAGAAGAGCCCGTAGCCGGAGAGCTGCGGAGGGGGCGTGCCAGGCCACGCTGCCGCGAGGTCGTCCGGCTGAGTGGCCAGCGCGCGTATCGCCAGCGGGGTGCGGGTGAAGCGGAGACCGTCCGGCCAGGAACCGTGCGCCAGCAGTGCGGAGAGGCCGGTCGCCGTCCAGATGAGGGCCGTGAGGCCCAGCAGGAAGCTGAGGACGCCGACCAGCAGGCCGTCGGGGATGCCGCGGCTCCCCGGCGCCGGGCCGCGGCCCTCGTGGGCGCTCGGCGTGGTGCCGCCCCCGGGTCTGTGCTTCGGTCCGTACGCCGCCACGGTCAGGCCACCGTGGACGCCGAACCGGGGGCCGAGCCCGGTGGTGAGCCGGGTCCGCCACGGCCGTAGGGTGCCCCTTCCATCGCCATCGCGCGTGCCTCCGCCTCCGCTTCGAGCTGTGCCTCGAGCTGTTCGCTGGTCGAGTGGGATGCCGAGGACTCCGTCATCGCCCGGTCGGTGAAGACCAGCGGGCGTTCGGCCTCGGTCACCAGGTGCTTGACCACCTGGACGTTGCCGTTGACGTCCCAGACGGCGATGCCTGGGGAGAGAGTGGGAATGATCTCCACGGCCCACCGGGGGAGGCCCAGCACCTTTCCGGTGGCCCGGGCCTCGTCCGCCTTCTGCGCGTATATCGTCCGGGTGGAGGCCATCTTGAGGATCGCGGCGGCCTCCCGGGCCGCGGCGCCGTCCACCACGTCCGACAGGTGGTGGACGACGGCGACGAAGGAGAGGCCGAGCCGGCGACCGAACTTGAGCAGCCGCTGGAAGAGCTGCGCCACGAACGGGCTGTTGATGATGTGCCAGGCCTCCTCGACAAGGAAGATCCGCTTGCGGCGGTCCGGGCGGATCCAGGTGTGCTCCAGCCAGACGCCGACGATCGCCATGAGGATGGGCATGGCGATGGAGTTGCGGTCGATGTGGGAGAGGTCGAAGACGATCAGTGGCGCCTCCAGGTCGATCCCGACCGTGGTGGGGCCGTCGAACATGCCGCGCAGATCGCCGTCGACCAGCCGGTCCAGCACCAGGGCGACGTCGAGGCCCCAGGCGCGCACGTCTTCCAGGTCGACGTTCATCGCCGTCGCCGACTCCTGCTCGGGGTGACGGAGCTGCTCCACGATGTCGGTCAGGACGGGCTGCCGGTCGGCGATGGTGGAGTTCACATAGGAGTGCGCCACCTTCAGGGCGAAACCAGCCCGTTCGTCCAGTCCGTGGCCCATGGCGACCTCGATGATGGTGCGCAGCAGGGCGAGCTGGCCGGTGGTGGTGATGGACGGGTCCAGCGGATTGAGCCGGATGCCCTGGTCGAGTGCGGCGGTGGGGTCGAGCCGGATCGGGGTGATGCCCATCTCCTCGGCGATGAGGTTCCATTCGCCGACGCCGTCCTCGCCCTGCGCGTCGAGCACCACGACCTGCCGGTCGCGGAAGCGGAGCTGCCGGAGCACGTACGTCTTCTCCAGCGCGGACTTGCCGTTGCCGGACTCGCCGAGGACCAGCCAGTGCGGGGCGGGGAGTTGCTGCCCGTACAGCTGGAACGGGTCGTAGATGTAGCCCTTGCCGCTGTAGACCTCGCGGCCGATGATCACGCCGGAGTCGCCGAGACCCGGCGCCGCGGTGGGCAGGTAGACGGCCTGGGCCTGGCCGGTGGAGGTGCGGACGGGCAGCCGGGTGGTCTCCGTCCTGCCGAAGAGGAAGCTGGTGAAGGCCTCGGTGAGGGCGTTCAGGGGGTCCAGTGCGGCCACGGGAAGGTCCTCTCAGCGCCGGATGCCGGTCGCGAACGGCAGGGTGTTGACGAACGCGCGGTGGTGTTCGCGGTCGCACCACTCCAGCTTCAGGTAGGACTTGCCGGCCGAGGCCCGGATGGTGCGCCGGTCCCGGGTGAGGGCCTCGGGGGAGCGGGAGGAGACCGTGAGATAGCCGACGAGGTTCACCCCGGCCGCGCCGCTCGCCAGATCCTCGCCGCGCTGGTCGACGCGGCCCTGGGCGGCGAGATCGCGCGGGTCCACGGTGCGGTTCATCTTGGCGGCGCGGCTGGCCTCCGCCGCGTCGTTGGTCTTCTCCGTGAGCATCCGCTCGATGGCCAGCTCGGTGGGCTCCAGGTCCATCACCACGGCCACCGTGCGGATCACGTCAGGAGTGTGGACCAGCAGGGGCGCCAGGAAGTTCACCCCGACGGGGGTCATCGGCCACTCCTTCACCCAGGCTGTGGCGTGGCACCAGGGGGCGCGGGTGGCCGACTCCCGGGTCTTCGCCTGCACGTACGTCGGTTCCCTGGCGTCCAGCTCGGCCGGCCAGGCGTTCCGCCGGGTCATGGCCTGGATGTGGTCGATGGGGTGGTCGGGGTCGTACATGGAGTGGATCAGGGAGGCCAGGCGGGCCTGTCCGAGGGGCTGACGCACCCGGATGTCCGCCTCGGCCAGGCGGGCGCAGATGTCGGTCAGTTCGCGGGCCATGATCACGGCGAGGCCCTCGTCCTTGGTCATCCGGCGGTCGCGGACGCCGCCCGCGGAGGCGCGGGAGGCACGGGCGATGGCGGCGCTCTCGGCCGCCAGCTCACGGCCGTGGTGCATGCAGGCGACGAGGTACGCGCGGTGCTGCTCGCTGGAGGTGGAGACCATGGACTGCAGTTGCTCGTACGACTCCTGGAGCCAGGGGGCCGCACGTGCGTCGCCGCGCACCGCGACGTCCTTGGCGTGCGCGTCCGGGTCGGCGGGCAGGGTGCGGGCGAGCATCTGCAGCCGGGTCACGAAGCCGTCGCCGTTGGCGACGTGCTTGAGGAGCGTGCCGAAGCGGTCGACCAGGGCCTCCTGGTCCTCGCTGTCGCGCAGTCCGACACCGGGGCCCTCGATCTCGATGGCGGCGGTGACCGTGCGCCGGTCGGCGTGGAGCAGTACGGCGAGCTCGTCGGGGCCGAAGGGCGCGGAGAGCCAGGTGATGCGCCCCACGCCGGGCGGCGGGCCGATCTCCACCTCGCGGCCGTCCAGCCGGGTGCCGGCCTCGGGGGCGGCGGAGCGGTACGTCCCGCCCTGGCGCACCAGCCTGCGGTACGAGCGGTCGATCTCGAACCAGCGGTAGAACGTCCGTCCGCGGTAGGGGACGTAGACCGCGGCGAGGGCGATCATCGGGAAGCCGACCAGCGCGGGGATGCGCACGGAGAGCACGGGGATCAGCAGCCCGCTCATCATGCCCAGGAAGGCGCCGACGACGATCAGCGCGATCTCGCCCGTCTCGCGGTTCTTGCCCACGATCGCGTTGGGGCGGGCCCGGCCGATCAGGTACGTGCGGCGGGGGGCGGCGGCGTGTGAGGCGGTGTGGGACGGGGTGGTCACCCGCGATCACCTCCGGAGGTGCGGCTGCTGTGCGGCGTGCGGGAGTGCGCGGGGCGGTCCCGGTGCGGCGTGTCGGTGGATTCCCGCGGTGCCGGCGGGGCGGCGGGCGCCGGACTGCCGCCGCCTTCTCCGCCACCGCGGGTGCTGTGGGCGGCCACGCCGCCCGAGGCCGGGTTGGCGGGGCGCGAGGCGGCGCCGCCGTCCCCGCTCGCGGACTGGGCGGCGGTCCCGCCGCCGCGGGCGCCGTGCGTGGTGATGCCCTGCCGGAGCAGGCTCGCGGGTGAGGCCACGGCGGCCACGGCGGTGCGGGAGGCGGCGTCCTGGCTGGCGTTGCGGTGCTGGACGATGTCGTCCCCGAAACCGGGCACGAAGCGGTAGATCATCGCCGAGGCGAAGATGGCGAGCAGGATGATGGCCAGCCCGGAGACGATCGCCGAGAAGGCGTCCGGGCCGTCGTCCGCCGCGAGGGCCCCGGCGAGGGTCAGCACGATCATGATGACCGGTTTGACCAGGATGACCGCGATCATGATGCCCGCCCAGCGGCGCACATGGCCCCACAGGTTCTTGTCGACCAGTCCGGCGTAGACGGCGGTGCCGAGCAGCGCTCCGACGTACAGCAGGGCGGCCCGCACCACGAGCTCGAGGTAGAGCACGCTGGCGGCGACGATCGAGATGAGCGACACCACGATCAGCATGATCGGGCCGCCGCCGATGCCCTCGCCCTTCTCCAGGGCCTCGGCGAAGGTGCCGAAGAAGGCGTCGGTGTCGCTGCGGGAGCCGCTGGAGACGGCTTCGGTGACCGCGTCGGTCGCGGTGACCACGGTGTAGAGGATCAGCGGGGTGAAGGCGGAGGCGAGGACGACCAGCCAGAGGAAGCCGACCGCCTCGGTGATCGCCTCGACGAACGGCACGCCGCGGACGGCGCGCTTGGCCACGGCGAGCAGCCAGAGCACCAGGGTGAGGATGGTGGAGGCGGCGAAGACGACGGCGTACTGCCGGAGGAACGCCTCGTTGGTGAAGTCCACCCGGGTCGTCTCGTTGACGAGCTGGGAGAGCTTCCGGATCGTCCAGGAGGCGGCCTCCGCGCAGCCCTTGGCGAGCGAGGAGAGCGGGTCCAGGACGCCGGTCGGGTCCTGGACGTCCGCGCCGCGCCGGGAGTCGTCGCCCGCGTCCCCGGTGCAGTGGTCCCGGGCGGGGCCGTAGAGGTCCTCGCATTCGACGTCCGGGTCCGGCTCGGTGGGCGCCGCCGCGCTGCGGGTGGCGAAGCCGGTGAGCGCGGCGTGGAGGGCGAGCAGTGCGGTGGTGAGCGAGAGCGCGCGACGGCGACTACCGGGCATAGGTGAAGCCTCCGTATTCCTGGACCGCCTTGCTGATCTCCTCGGCGCCGGCCGCGGGGACGTCCCCGGGGACCGGTGCCGGGCCTTCCTGCTGGCTCGCCTCGGCGATCTTCCAGTCGGAGCCCGTCCAGTCGAGCTGGAAGGTCCAGGTCTGCCACGTGGTGCGCACCGGGTTCTGTGAGCCCTCTCCTGCCATGCCGATCAGGCCCGTGTACCAGACGGCGACGGTGGCCTCCTCCGCGCTGTACTCGCGGAGCTCCGTACCCACCGGGATGGCGCGGGACACGAAGGTCTGCCCGTCGGGGGCCGCGCCGTTCTCCTCCAGGCCGAGACGGCGCAGGAAACCTGGGGTGTACGCCTCGTCCTGACGCTGCTTCACCCCGGGCGCGGCCTGGGGGGTGTAGACGGCGTCGACGATGGCGTGCCGGCTCTCCGTGCGGAACATCTGGTCCCCGCCGAGGGCGACCGCGTAGTTGGCCGCGGCGCTCTGCGCGCCCTGCTCGGTGTGGGCGTAACCCGTGGGGATGCCCGTGACGCCGTCCTCACCTCCGGCGGGCCGCTCGCCGCTGGGTGCCGTGGGGCGGGCGTCGGCCGCGGGGCCCTCGCCCGTCCCGTCGCCGCCGTCGTCGTCCGTGCCGCCGCCGCGGTTGGCGAAGGCGATGGCGGCGATGAGCAGCACCACGACGGACATCACCATCAGCAGGCTGCGGCCGGGCCGGCCGGCGGATCGTCTGCCGACGCCGTAGACGTCGCCGTCCTCCCCCGGCAGCCGGGTGCGGGTCGCCAGGCGGGCCGAGCCACGCCGCAGGGACGGGTCCGTCCCGCCCGTACGACCCCGCTCGTCGTACTCGTCGCCGCCGATGCTCATGCCGGGCGCGCCCCCTCAGCCTTCTTCCGGTCAACCGCCGTCAGTGCATTGTCTCCTCACACGACGTTAGCGGGGTCACGGGTCGTGTGGGTCCTCCGTTTCCACAGAGCGGGACAACTCGTGTGATGAACGGACCGGGAAGTGTGCGTCAAGGGCGCACACGCGCACGCCGCCCCCGGCTCGCGCGGTCCGGCGCCCCGGCGCTCGCCCTACGGCCGCCCGGGCACCCCCGGGCCGCGGCATAGGCCGAACGGGTCGACCGGCTCCGGCATCCGGCCCGCCTGCCGACGGGGGCTGCACGCGGCGGCAACAGTCGGAGGAGGTGTACCGGCGGCGGGCGTACGCCGCGACGTGGAAGGAGTTCCCATGGGAAGCAGAAGCGCGGCCGCTGTGGCCACGGTCACGGCGGCGCTGCTCGCGGTGCTCACCGGCTGCGGCGACGGCGACGAGGGGGGCGACGGCGGGGCCTCACCGTCCCCGACCCGCACCGCGGAGACCGGTACGGCCTCGCCCGGCGAGACCTCCCCGGGGCCCACCGGTTCGCCGACGGAGGCGGCCACGGTGCAGCTCCGTCCGGTCGGTGAGCTGGGCCGGATCCTGACCGACGAGGAGGGGCGGACCCTCTATCTCTTCGCCAAGGACACGTCGGCCGAGTCCACCTGCTACGACGCCTGCGCCGAGGCCTGGCCGCCGCTGACCACCGACGGGCAGCCGCAGGTGACCGGGGAGGGCGTCCGGAAGGACCTGCTCGGCACCACGGAGCGCCGGGGCGGCACGCAGCAGGTGACGTACGGCGGGCACCCGCTCTACTACTTCGTGAGCGACGACGAACCCGGCGACGCCACCGGCCAGGGGTTCAACCAGTTCGGCGCCGAGTGGTGGGTGGTGAACGCCTCCGGAGAGCGGGTGACCGAGGGCGACCGGCAGGAGGGGGACGGCGGCACCGGCGGTGACACCGGCGGGAACGGTGACACGGGCGGTGACACCGGCGGCTACTGACCGGGGGCGCCGCTTCCGGCCCCCGCCGGGAACCGCGCCCGGCAGGTGCCCCGCGGCACCGCCCCGCACCGCCGCGGGCCGGTCAGAGGGGCAGCGAGAGCTCCCAGTAGGCGTCCTCGCGCAGGTCGCCCGCCCCGTACATGAAGGTCAGCTGCTGCACGTCCGCGGCGACCCGGTAGCGCAACGGAATGGTGAGGCTCCGGCCCGGGGCGAGGTTCTCGGGGAGGCGGCGCGCGGCGTCCTCGTCGTTGACGTGGTCGACCGCGGCCGCGGCCGACTCGTCGCCCTGCCGGTCGACGCCGCCCGCCCAGGCCTCCATCGGGGCGGCGAAGGCGAAGGAGAGCGGGGCGTCGCTGCGGTTGGCGTAGGTCACCGAGAAGGCGAAGGTGCGGGTGTCGGGCCCGGGTCCGCCGTCGCCCGTACGGTCGCGGGCGGGGCGCGGCTCGGTCACCGTGACCTCGACGCCGTCCTCGTAGCGGGCGGTGCCGGGGCCGAGCAGCGGGTCGAGAACGTCACCGCGGGAGTGATCGAGGCGTACGCCCTCCACGGCGTCCGTCTCCTCCTCCAGGTCGTGCACCGCGTAGAAGACCACCGCGGCCAGTGCGAGGAACACCGAGCCCAGGGCGAGGGCGATGTGCCCGACGAGATGTCCGCCGCCGTCGCCCGGCCCGCCGGGTCCGGCCGGGGCAGCGGCGCCCGCCCACCCACCCGCACCGTCGGAGGGGGTGTCAGCGGCTCTCGGAGTGTCGCTCATGGCATGCAGCCTACGAACAGCGGCTTCGGGCGTACTGGGCGCGGGTACTCAAGCGCTCGTCGCAGGGTACTCAGAGCGGAGCCGGAGGTTCCGCCGCGGGCCCGCCGGGATCGCGTACGGGGGTGCGGCCCGGAACCTCTCCCGGGACGGCACCGGGGGCCGGGACGTCCTCCACGAAGTGGTCGAACTCGTTGTTCCGCACCCCCAGCACGAACGCGTCCCACTTGGCCCGGGTGGTGGTGACGACGTTCGCCGGGTCGGTGTTCTGCCGGAGATGGACGAGGTCGCCCTCGCCCTCGGCGATCTCGATGCACTCGGCCTCGGGGTCGGGGTCGTCGGTGGCCCGGACCCAGTCGAGGGCGTCCCAGTCGGTCATGGGCCCAGCCTAGGGCCGTCTCCGGGCGCGGGACCCTTCTCTCCGGGCCCCGGGCCCGTCTCCGGGCCCCGGCGTGGTCAGCCGCCGAAACTGGCCCGCCGCAGCCAGAAGTCCAGGAGTCCCGCGTCCCCCAGCACCTCCACACTCTCGTGGTCCGGCGGCAGACGGCGGTAGAAGACGCGCAGCACCTCCGTGAGGGGGCCGCGCAGGGCCACGGTGGCCTTGGCATGGGCACGGCTCCAGCGGATCTCCCCGCCGGCGCCGAGCTCGATCAGCCACTCGGCCTCCGGCCCTCCTGCGCCTCCGGCGTCCGTGGCGTGCAGGTGGAGGGTCTCCCCGGCCCGCTCGCCGAGTTCCCGGAGCTCCGGGTCGTAGGCCCTCACCTCCGGGCTCGCGAGGATCTCCAGCCACTCCTCCACGCAGTCCGCGGCCACCTCGGGCGCGACGGTGTAGTCACGTCCCGACGCCGCGCAGACGTCGGCGCGGTGGATCACCGTCTCGTGCGCCATCCTGCGGGCCCAGAAGCCGGTGTGCTGCCGCGCCGCGGACCAGCTCCAGACCGGCTCACCGGGCCCGGTCAGGTGAAGCGCCTCCGTCAGCAGCCCGGCGCCCTCGGCGAGCCAGGCGTCCAGGGCCGCCGTACCGGGGAGCGTGCCGTCCGGGCCCGGGGCGGGTCCCGCGAAGCCCGGCACCGACTCCGCCGGCACCTCCTCCCGGGCCCGGGTACGGACGATCTCGTGCACCCAGCGGTGTGCCCCGCCCAGATGCACCGCGAGCTCCCGCAGCGTCCAGTCCGGGCACGTCGGCACCCGTACGTCCGGGTCGGTGCCGGCCAGGGCCTGCCGGAACAGCCGGGTCTGCTCGGTGATCTCGGCGCAGTAGCGCTCATGGGCGAGGCGGGGCGCCGGGCTCGCGGGGCCCTCGGAGGCGTGCTCGTGGGTCTGCATGGCGCGCACCCTAGGCGCCGGCCGTGCCCCGGGCATCCGCATTTCCACCGGACGCGCAGCCCGCGCCGCCGGCACCGTCCGTACGGCCGTCGCGCAGCCCGCACTGTCCGTACGGTGCCGTGCCTAACGCTTCCGGATCACCGTGACGCCGTCCCGCACGGGCAGCAGCACCGACTCCACCCGCGCGTCGGCGACGACGGCGTCGTTGACCCGGCGGATCGCCACCACGCTCGGGTCGTCGTCCGCGGGATCGACGACGCGCCCGGCCTGGAGGGTGTTGTCCAGGGCGAGCACCCCGCCCGGCCGCAGCCGGGTGACCAGCTCCTCGTAGTACTCCGGGTAGCCGGTCTTGTCGGCGTCGATGAAGGCGAAGTCCACGGTCTCCTCGGCCGGCAGGGCGCGCAGGGTCTCCAGCGCGGGCGCGATGCGCAGGTCGATCCGGTCCGAGACCCCGGCACGCTCCCAGTAGCGGCGGGCGATCGCCGTCCACTCCTCGCTCACGTCACAGGCGAGCAGCCGCCCGCCGGCGGGGAGTGCGCGGGCGATGCACAGTGCGGAGTAGCCGGTGAAGGTGCCGACCTCGACGGCCTGCCGGGCACCGGTGAGCCGGACCAGCAGGGACAGGAACACGCCTTCGTCCTGGGAGATCTGCATGGTGGTGCCGGGGGCGACCCGCTGGGTCTCCTCCGCGAGCTCGCGCAGCAGGGCGTCGGCGGGGGTGCAGTGGGAGCTGAGGTACGCGTCCAGGGCGGGGTTGACGATGTCGAGGCTCATGAGCGGGAGCGTACGCGGCCGGGGCGCCCGGCGGCCGGGCGGCGCCCCGGGGCCGGGCGGCGGCGCGGAGCGCGCCGCGCCGAGCCCGTCGTGTCCGAAGCCGCCGCCTGGCGGCGTGCGTGGCGCTGTGCCGCCCGGGCAGGTGGTCCGGCGGGCGCCGGCCCGGCGGCGTGCCTCGCTGCGCCGTCCGTGCGCCGGGCGGTCCGCCTGTCGCGGGCGGCGCGAAGGGTGTCGTCGCGGTCGCCGGTTCCCTCTGCGGCGGTGCGCGCCGCCCGGCCGCAGTCCGCTGCCGGTTCCGCGGCCGTTCGCCGGGCCGGGGTGCCGGACGGGCCGGGAGGCCGGACAGCCCGGAACCGTCACCCGGCGCCGCCCGGTGACGGCGTGTCCGGTGAGGGTTCGTCCGGTCGTCAGACGGCCATGCCGTAGACGATCGTGAAGAGGGTGCCCAGGGAACCGATGATGAAGACGCCCGTCAGACCTGCGACGATCAGCCCCTTGCCCTGCTCGGCGCTGAAGGTGTCGCGCAGGGCCGTGGCGCCGATGCGCTGTTTGGCGGCACCCCAGACGGCGATGCCCAGGCAGAGGAGGATGGCGACGGCCATCACCACCTCGATCATCACCCGGGCCTCGTGGCCGAGGCTGCCGAACGGGCCCCAGTCCGGGGCGATTCCACCGATGATGGTGGTGATGTCACCCTTTTCGGCTGCCAGGAACATGTCGTAACTCACCGCCCCGCTCGCGAGGTTGGTCGGTCCGGGTGGCGCCCGGGCCCGGCACGGAGGAGACCGTGCTCCTCATGACTCTACCGCCGACTTGTGGCATTCCGGTGCCGCCATGGATGGTTGGGGGGTGCGGAAAGCGTGGTGGGGTCTCGCAGCGGGTACCGGCGTGTTCGCCGGGTTCATGGCGTTACTCGTCGTCGGCACGTTCACTGCGGCCGCCGGACTGCGCGGCGGCGTGCACCAGGCGGCGGGCCTGGCGAAGGGCGCCGTTCCGGCGGCGTACCGTCAGCTCGTCGACACCTGGGGGCGGCTCTGCCCGGAGATCAGCCCCGCCCTGCTGGCCGCGCAGCTCTACCAGGAGAGCGGCTGGCGGGAGAACGCGCAGAGCAGCGCGCAGGCGCAGGGCATCGCGCAGTTCATCCCCGGTACGTGGGCGACGCACGGCATCGACGGCGACGGCGACGGCGACCGCGACGTGTGGGACCCGCAGGACGCCATCCCCTCCGCCGCCACCTACGACTGCAAGCTGGCCGACTATGTCGCCGACGTGCCCGGCGACCGTACGGACAACATGCTGGCGGCGTACAACGCGGGCGCGTACCGGGTGATCCAGTACGGTGGCATACCGCCCTACCGCGAGACGCAGAACTACGTCGCCACCATCCGCAAGCTGGAGCAGAGCTTCGCCGCCCCGCAGAACCGCGTGGACCCCTCGCGGCAGGCCGCGGGGGCGATCCACTACGCGCAGCAGAAGCTGGGCACGCCGTACCTCTGGGGCGGCGACGGCACCCCCGAGGACGGCGGGCGGTTCGACTGCTCCGGCCTGACCAAGGCCGCGTACGCCTCCGTGGGGATCGAGCTGCCCCGGGTCGCCAACGATCAGTGGACGGCCGGCCCGCATCCGGATCGTGACGAACTCCTCCCCGGAGACCTGGTGTTCTTCGCGTACGATCTCTCCGACCCGCGTTCCATCCACCACGTGGGGATCTACGTCGGCGGGGGCTACATGATCGACGCGCCGTACACCGGGGCGAAGATCCGCTTCGATCCGGTGGACACGCCGGACTACTTCGGCGCCACCCGCCCCACCGCCGGCTGAGCACCGCGCAACGGCGCGCGGAGGCGTCCCGGGATTCCCGTCCGACAGGGTGACGCTGCGTAAGGCATAGGCCCTGAGCTGCGTCTTCCGGTCACCCTTCGATAACGTCGTGGTGATCTTTCGGTGGAGGGAGGAACGCGAGAGGGAGCACCGCGCGTTGTGTGGTGCGGAACGGGCATTCCGCTATCAGGACCATGCGAGCACGGGGACACGGGGTTACGGGGCGGCACGCAGTTCGACCGACCGAGTGAAGGGGCCGTACCGATGGCCGGATGGGACAACCCCGACGTCGACCTGCTCTACGACATCAACGGCCTGGCCAGGGACGCCCCCGGCTGGGCGGATCGCGTCATGGAGTACGTCGGGGAGTACGGCATTCTCCTCGCGCTGGCGCTGCTCGGCTGCTGGGCCTGGTGGTCCGTGCGGCGCCGCAGCCGGACCCGGGAGGCTGCGGCGGCCGGCTTCGCCGGACTGCTCTGGGCCCCGCTGGCCGCGGGGGTCGCGGTGCTGGTCAACATCCCCGTTCGCGGGCTGGTGGAGAGACCCCGGCCCTTCGTGGACCACACGGGCCTCGAGGTGCTCGTCGACGGCAAGCGCGACTACTCCTTCGTCAGCGACCATGCGGCGCTCGCCATGGCGCTCGCGGTCGGCCTCTTCATCGTGAACCGCCGCTTCGGCCTGATCGGCATCGCCCTCGCCGCGCTCGAGGGCTTCTGCCGCGTGTACATGGGTGTGCACTACCCGACGGACGTGCTCGGCGGGATCGCCCTGGGCACGGCCGTCGCCCTGCTGCTGGCGCCGGTGGCGCTCTGGCTGCTGACCCCGCTCGCGCAGTCCGTCGCGAGCTCGCCGCGGGCCGGCGCGCTCGTCTGGGCGGGCCCGCCCGGAGGCGTCGCACCGCGCCGCGGGGCCGCCGCCGGCGGTACGGACGGGGGCGGCGCGCAGGACGCCGGGACGGACGCCGCCGGTACGCGGGCCCGGGCGGACCGGGCGCGGAAGGCCACGGAGCCGTCGTACGCCACCGGTCCCGAGCACGATCCGGACCCGGACCGCGGCCCCGGCCGGGGGCGGGCCCGCGACCTGGCCGCCTGAGCTACTCCGGGAGGTGTGCGGCGCCGTCGGCGCGGGCGCGGTCGCGCGCCCGGCGCGCGGGCCCGCGCCACCCGCAACTGCACGAGGCGTGCGCGAACGCGCCCCGCTCGACGGTGGACAGCAGATGCGCCTCCTCCTCGGTGGCGGGGGCGGCCGTCCCGCCGCTGACATTGCTGCCGTCGTCCTCGTCGCGCACGCGACCACGCTAGCGGCGTCCGCCCGCCGGGTGAGCCCCCGTCCACCTCGCGGCGGCCGGCTCACCCGGTGGCGGTACCCGGAGCGGCCTCGTGTCCCGGGCGGCACCCCCCGGGGGGCATCCCGCGCGCGCGGCGTGACGGTCGCCGAGACCCCTCGTTAGCGGAAGCAGAACTGTTCCCAGGACCGGCCAGCCGGGGGGTCTGCAGATGAAGGCGCGACGGCGCGGGCGAGGGAGGACGGCCCTGTGCGCCGCGGTCGCGGCGGTGCAGACCGCGCTGGCCGGGACGGTGTCCGGCTGTGCCGAACGCGGCGCCGTGGCCGACGGCGGGCCGTCCTCCGGCGCACTGACGACGGTGCGGGAGGCGGCGGACGTGCTGGCCCGGGCCGGCTCCTCACGCACCCGCACCGCGGTCCGTACGGCCAGCGGGGGCACGCGGGTCACCGTGCACGGCCGGGGCGCCTTCGACTACGCCCGGCAGCGCGGCACGCTCCGCGTCACACTGCCCCGGGAGGCCCCTGGCGCGCCCCCCGGTGACCCGATCACCGAGCTGATCACCCCGAACGCCCTCTACCTCAAGAACCGCGGCGCGGGCGTGCCCGCGGGCAAGTGGGTACGCATGGACACCGGCCGGCTGCCGGACGGCAACCTGGTCAGCAGCGGCGCCACCGATCCGCTGCGCGCCGCCGAGCTGCTGCGCGGCGCGCGTACGGTCTCCTACGAGGGACGGAAGCGGATCGAGGGCGTGCGCGTACGGCACTTCAGGGGGACCGCGGACCTGGCCGCCGCCGCGCGGGCCGCCTCGGAGGGCTCCCGCGACGAGCTGGCCGCGGCGGCGGAGGGCTTCTCCGTGGGGGACGTGGTCTTCGACGCCTACTTCGACGTGCAGGGACGGCTGCGGAAGGTGCGGTACCGGTTCGTGGCGGCGGAGGACACCTCGCCGGGCCCCGGCCCGGTGCGCCGGGGAGCCGCGGCGGTGACGTCGACGACCACGCTGTACGACTTCGGGGTGCCGGTCCGCGTCGAGCTGCCGGATCCGGAGGACATCTACACCGGGACCATCGCCTCCCCGCCGCAGCCGCCGGAGCCCTCGGGGCCGCCGGCGCGGTAGGACCGGGAAATGGTTCGGAAGGGCCATGCGCGCTGGGTGGGCTCCTCCCTACTCTGGGAATCCGGGTGTTCCGCTCTCGGAGCACGAGGAGGTGGTGTGTGTGCCAGTATCCGTCTCCGGGCCTGCGCCCGGCGGTTCCCGCGGGCCGCGGGGCTCACTGGTCCACGACCACGTGGCGCTGGCCGAGATAGAGCTGTGCGGCGAGTTGATGATCGCCGCCTCGGCGGCGGCCGAGGCCGGTGAGGAGCGGCTGAGCCCGGCCCGTATCGACGAGGTGCTCCGGGTGATGGAGCCGGAGCGGGAGGCGGAAGCGGAATCCGCACCGCCGTCACCGCGGCATCGGTACGACCCCGCCCGCGGCAGGTGCTGAGCGCCGCCGACTGGCCCTTCCGGCAGCCCCGTTACCCGGGCCGCGACCTCACCTGGGAGGAGTGGCTCGCGCTGCCGCGCACCTGAGGACACGTACGCGGCGCTGCCGGGCGGGACTGTGGCAGTCCGGCTCCCGCGCCGGGCGAGGACTGTGGCAGTCCGGCTCCCCGCGCGGAGCCCGGACGCGTGGGCGATGCCGCTACGTGCGCAGCAGCCGGGCGATGGCCGCGGTGGCCTCCGCCACCTTGGCGTCCATCTCGGCTCCGCCCTCCTGGGCCGCGTGCGCCACACAGTGGCGCAGATGCTCCTCCAGGAGTTGCAGCGCGAAGGACTGCAGGGCCTTGGTGGAGGCGGAGACCTGGGTGAGGATGTCGATGCAGTAGACGTCCTCGTCGACCATCCGCTGCAGCCCGCGGATCTGTCCCTCGATCCGGCGCAGCCGCTTCAGGTGGGCCTCCTTCTCCTTGGTGTAGCCGTGCTCGCCGGTGGCGGCGTGCGCGGAGCAGGTTTCGGCCGCGTCCGCTCCGGCCTCGGAGGTGCCGGCGGCGGTGCTCTCGGCCGTGGTCATGGGGTCCTCCCGGTGCGGGTCGGAGGGGACACTCTGTGCGATGTAGGCACAAGTATACCCCTAGTGGGTATGGGGTCGCGGAATTTCCGGAGGCATCTGCCGAGGCGCGAGTCCGATGGGTGACACTGGTGGACGCCGCTTCGCCGTGGCCGGATGATGCGCCTAGCATCGTTCAGTCCCCGACCTTTCACCCCGAGGATCCCTTGTGCGCTTTCGTCTGACCCCCAGGGAGACGAGCTTCTACGACATGTTCGCCGCCTCCGCGGACAACATCGTCACGGGCTCCAAGCTCCTCATGGAACTGCTCGGGGCGGATGCCTCCGCACGCACCGAGATCGCGGAACGGATGCGGGCGGCGGAGCACGCCGGGGACGACGCGACGCACGCGATCTTCCATCAGCTCAACTCCTCCTTCATCACGCCCTTCGACCGCGAGGACATCTACAAGCTGGCGTCCTCCCTCGACGACATCATGGACTTCATGGAGGAGGCCGTCGACCTGGTCGTCCTCTACCAGATCGAGGAGCTGCCGAAGGGCGTCGAGCAGCAGATCGAGGTGCTGGCGCGGGCCGCGGAGCTGACCGCCGAGGCCATGCCGCACCTGCGCACCATGGACAACCTCACCGAGTACTGGATCGAGGTCAACCGCCTGGAGAACCAGTCGGACCAGATCCACCGCAGGCTGCTGGCGCACCTCTTCAACGGCAAGTACGACGCCATCGAGGTGATGAAGCTCAAGCAGGTCGTGGACGTCCTGGAGGAGGCGGCCGACGCCTTCGAGCACGTCGCCAACACCGTCGAGACGATCGCGGTCAAGGAGTCCTGACCGCCCGTGGACACGTTCGCGCTGGTCGTGACCATCGGCGTCGCGCTCTTCTTCACCTACACCAACGGCTTCCACGACTCGGCGAACGCGATCGCCACCTCCGTCTCCACCCGCGCCCTGACCCCGCGGGCGGCGCTGGTCATGGCCGCGGTGATGAACCTCGCGGGCGCCTTCCTGGGCAGCGGTGTGGCCAAGACGGTGAGCGAGGGCGTGATCGAGACACCCGCCGGGGACGGCGGCATGGCGATCCTCTTCGCCGGACTGGTGGGCGCGATCGTCTGGAACCTCGTCACCTGGTACTTCGGGCTGCCGTCCTCCTCCAGCCACGCCCTCTTCGGCGGCCTGGTGGGCGCGGCGCTGGCCGGGGGCATCACCGTCTTCTGGTCCGGGGTGCTGGAGAAGATCGTCGTGCCGATGTTCCTGTCCCCGCTGGTCGGGATGGGCCTCGGCTATCTGGTGATGGCGGCGATCATGTGGCTCTTCCGACGGGCCAACCCCGGCCGCGCGAAGCGGGGCTTCCGGATAGCGCAGACGGTCTCCGCGGCCGGCATGGCGCTGGGTCACGGTCTCCAGGACGCGCAGAAGACCATGGGCGTCGTGGTGATGGCGTTGACCATCGCGGACGTGCAGGAGAGCAACGAGATCCCGCTCTGGGTCAAGATCGCCAGTGCCGGCATGCTGTCGCTGGGCACCTACGCCGGCGGCTGGCGGATCATGCGGACGCTGGGCCGGCGCATCATCGAGCTGGACCCGCCGCAGGGCTTCGCCGCCGAGACCACGGCGGCCTCCGTGATGTACACCGCCTCGTTCCTCTTCAACGCGCCGATCTCCACCACCCATGTGATCACCTCCGCGATCATGGGCGTGGGGGCGACGAAACGGGTCTCGGCGGTGCGCTGGGGCGTCGCGAAGAACATCGTGCTCGGGTGGTTCATCACCATGCCCGCCGCGGCGGCGGTCGCCGGGCTCTGCTACGGGCTGGTCGTGCTGCTCTCCTGAGCCGCGCCCCGAACGTGCTGTGCCCGTGAACGGGCGCGCCCGAGTGAGCCGTATCCCGAGAGAGCCGCACACCGGACACACCGCAGCCACTCCGGAGCCCGCTCGCCGGGCCACCGTCCCGTCCCGTACGGGCCATGCGGAGGGCCCGTCCCCGGGAGCCGGGGACGGGCCGGTCGCCCTGCGGTGGCACCGCCATGCAGCACCGCGAGGCGGCTCACCGGCGGCCCGGGCCCCATGAGCACGGGCCGCCGGGAGGTGGGGGCGGCGGAGTCCGCCGTCAGCCGAAGCGGCCCGAGATGTAGTCCTCGGTCGCCTGCACCGACGGGTTGGAGAAGATCCGCTCGGTGTCGTCGATCTCGACGAGCCTGCCCGGCTCGCCGACCGCCGCCAGGTTGAAGAACGCGGTGCGGTCCGAGACCCGGGCGGCCTGCTGCATGTTGTGCGTCACGATGACGATCGTGTAGGTCGACTTGAGGTCCGCGATGAGGTCCTCGATCGCCAGCGTGGAGATCGGGTCCAGCGCCGAGCAGGGCTCGTCCATGAGCAGCACCTGCGGCTCGACCGCGATGGCGCGGGCGATGCACAGCCGCTGCTGCTGACCGCCGGAGAGGCCGGAGCCGGGCTTGTTCAGCCGGTCCTTGACCTCGTTCCAGAGGTTGGCGCCCTGGAGGGACTTCTCCACCACGGTGTCCAGCTCGGACTTCTTGTACCGGCCGTTCAGCTTGAGCCCGGCCGCGACGTTGTCGTAGATCGACATCGTCGGGAAGGGGTTGGGCCGCTGGAAGACCATGCCGATGGTCCGCCGCACGGACACCGGGTCCACGCTGGGCCCGTACAGGTCCTCGTTGTCCAGCATCACCTTGCCCTCGACGCGGCCGCCGGGGGTGACCTCGTGCATCCGGTTCAGGGTGCGGAGGAAGGTGGACTTGCCGCAGCCGGAGGGGCCGATGAAGGCGGTCACGGAGCGGGGCTCGACGCTCATCGAGATGTCGTCGATGGCACGGTGCGAGCCGTAGTACGCGGTGAGGCCGCTGACGTCGATGCGCTTGGCCATGTTCCATCACTCTCTTCGGGGTCCGGGGGCATGCCCCGGGAGGTCTTCGGGTCCGGGCGGGGCCGTCAGTGGCCGGTCTTCGGCGCCTTCCAGCGGGCGACGGCGCGGGCCACCAGGTTGAGGGCCATCACGATCGCGATGAGCAGCAGCGCGGCCGCCCAGGCGCGGTCGTAGGAGGCCTCGTTCCCGAGGGCCCACTGCTCGTAGACGTAGTACGGCAGCGAGGACTGCGCCCCGTCGAAGGGGTTGTTGTTGATCGACGGGGAGCCGAAGACCAGCAGCAGGATCGGTGCCGTCTCACCGGCGATGCGGGCGACCGCGAGCATGATGCCCGTGGTGATGCCGCCGATCGCGGTGGGGATGACGACCTTGAGGATCGTCAGCCACTTCGGTACGCCCAGGGCGAGGGAGGCCTCGCGGAGCTCGTTCGGCACGAGCTTGAGCATCTCCTCGGTGGACCGGACCACGATCGGCACCATCAGGATGGCCAGCGCCAGCGCGCCGGCGAAGCCGGAGTAGCCGAAGTCGAGGATCAGGATCCAGAAGGACAGGATGAAGAGGCCGGCGACGATCGACGGGATGCCCGTCATGACGTCGACGAAGAAGGTGACGGCCTTGGCCAGCTTGCCCCGGCCGTACTCGACGAGGTAGATCGCGGTGAGCAGCCCGATCGGCGCGGCCATCACGGTCGCCAGGCCGATCTGCTCCAGGGTGCCGATCAGCGCGTGGTACGCGCCGCCGCCCGGCCGCAGGGTGATGACGCCCTGCATGGAGTGGGTGAGGAAGTAGCCGTCCAGCACCCCGATGCCGCGCGCCAGGGTCTCCCAGATCAGGGAGGCCAGCGGGACCACGGCGATCAGGAAGCAGACCCATACCACGCTGGTGGCCAGCCGGTCCTTGGCCTGCCGCTTGCCCTCCACGGCCGTGGTGAGCACGTAGGTGACCAGCACGTAGAGGAGCGCGGCGATCAGGCCCCACTGGATGCGGCTCGCCAGCCCGGCGAGCAGCCCGATGCCGCAGCCGAGCCCGGCGGAGAGCAGGGCCAGCGCGAAGGGCGCCCAGCGGGGCAGCCGGGGGTGGTGCAGGGTGTCGTGCGGGAGTGGGGACTCGTCCACGGGGGTCTTGTGCATCGTCACGTCGGTCATGCGTTGGCCCCCGAGTACTCCTTGCGGCGAGCGATGATCAGCCGGGCGAGGCCGTTCACCAGCAGCGTGATGACGAAGAGCACCAGGCCGGAGGCGATCAGCGCCTCCCGTCCGATGCCGCCCGGGGAGGCCTCCTTGAACGAGGAGGCGATGTTCTGGGCGAAGGTGCCGCCGCCCGGGTTCAGCAGGCTGGCGTTGATGACGAAGCTCGGCGAGAGCACCGTGGCCACCGCCATCGTCTCGCCGAGCGCACGCCCGAGGCCGAGCATCGAGGCGCTGATCACGCCGGAGCGCCCGAAGGGCAGCACCGACATCCGGATGACCTCCCAGCGGGTGGCGCCCAGGGCCAGCGCGGCCTCCTCCTGCATCTTGGGCGACTGCCGGAAGACCTCGCGGGAGACGTTGGTCACGATCGGCAGGATCATGATGGCCAGCAGGATGCCGGCGGTGAACAGCGAGCGCGCGGCGCCGCCGTTGTACTCGAAGATGCCGGTCCAGCCGAAGTAGTCGTCGAGCCACTCGTAGAGGCCGGTCAGGTGCGGCACCAGGAAGAGGGCGCCCCACAGGCCGTAGACGATGGACGGCACGGCGGCGAGCAGGTCGATGATGTACGCCAGCGGCGAGGCGAGCTTGCGCGGGGCGTAGTGCGAGATGAAGAGGGCGATGCCGACGGCCACGGGCACCGCGAGCACCATGGCGATCACGGAGCTGACGAGGGTGCCGTAGGCGAGGACCGCGATGCCGAAGACCGGCGGGTCCGCGTTGACGTTCCATTCGAACGTGGTGAGGAAGTTGCCCTCGTTCTCGGCCAGCGCGGTGCTGGCCTGCCAGCTCAGGAAGACCGCGATGGAGGCCATGATGGCCAGCAGGGTGATCCCGGCACCGCGGGAGAGACCGCTGAAGATGCGGTCGCCGGGGCGTGTCTTTGCTTTGCCGGACGCGGCCTCGCCGGACGTGGCTTCGCCGGGCGCCGTGGTGCCGGTCGTGCCGGCCCGCAGCGTCTCCGGGGCGGACGGCTCTCCCGGCGTGCGGGTGGGAGTGGAGTCAGTAGGCATGGGGTTCTCCGGTCTGGAAGGGAGCCCGCGTCCTGCTGCGGGCGGGCCCCCGGGCGGCGGTGCACCGGATGGTGGGTGCGTGCCCCCGCGGCGCGGGGCCGCGGGAGGCACGCTCTTCTGCTGTCGTGTCGGGGCTGCCGAGCCCCTCGTCACCGGGTCAGGACAGGCCGTCGACGGTCTCCCGGACCTTGGTGATGATGTCGTCGGGCATCGGGGTGTAGTCGATCTCGCTGAGGGCCGCCTGGCCGTCCTCGCTGGCCGTGTAGGACAGGAAGGACTTCATGGCCTTGAGGGTGTCCTGCTTGTTGCCCTTGTCGCAGACGATCTCGTAGGTGACCAGGTTCATCGGGTACGCGCCCTCGATCTTGGGCGTGTAGTTCAGCTCGAGGGCCAGGTCCTTGCCCTCGCCGACGATCTTGGCCTCGCCGAGCGCCTTGGTGGCGTTCTCGGTGCCGGCCTCCACGGGCTCGCCCACACCGGTGTCGAGCTTGACCGTGTCCAGGTCGTTGCCGGTGGCGTAGGAGAGGTCGACGTAGCCGATGGCGCCGTCGTTCTGCTTCACGTTGGTGGCGATGCCGGAGGAGCCGTCCGCGGACTGGCCGCCCTTGCCGGCCCACTTCTTCGCCGGCTCGTACGGCCAGGCGTCCGGGGCGGCGGCGTTCAGGTACTTGGTGAAGTTGTCGGTGGTGCCGGAGTCGTCCGAGCGGTGGAAGGCCTGGATCCGGGTGGAGGGCAGGTCGGCGTCCGGGTTCAGCTTCTTGATCGCCGGGTCGTCCCACTTGGTGATCTTCGAGTCGAAGATCTTGGCGGCGGTGGCCGGGTCGAGGACCAGGTCCTCCACGCCGGAGACGTTGTAGACCATGGCGATCGTGCCGCCGACCATCGGCAGGTCGATGGCCTGCCCGCTCTCGCAGACCTTCTTGGAGGCCTGGACCTCCTTCGGCTCCAGGGCCGAGTCGGAGCCGGCGAAGGCGGTGTTGCCCTGCAGGAACTCCTGGATGCCCGCGCCGGAGCCGGTGGGCTTGTAGTTGATCTGGGTCTCGCCGCAGGCCGCCTGGTAGTTCTTCACCCAGACGTCCATGGCGTTCTTCTGCGCGCTGGAGCCGGAGGCGAGCAGGTTGCCCTCGCCCGCGCACGTGATGTTGCCGGCCGCCTTGCTCGCGTCACCGGAGCCGCCGCCGGTGTTGTCGTCCGTTCCGCAGGCGGTGAGGGCGAGGGCACCGGAGACCGCGACGGCGCCGGTGGCCAGGGCGCGAAGCCGAGTGGTGCGCTGAAGCTTCACTGTCGTTCCGTTCCTTCCTGTGGCCCCCGAACGGGTCGGCAGGCGCTGAGGTGAGGTTTTCGTCTGCTCTGTCAGCTCTGTCAGCTCTGTCGCGCGCTCCGCCGAAGTCCACGCGGCGCGCCGGTTGCAAGGCTGAAATTAGGCAGAAGAGGTGAAGCCGCCGACGGCCGAAGATGAACTGGCAGTGAACCTCACCCGTCAACGCGGTAGCCGTCGTGACCTGGCCGAGACCTGGGCGGCGCACCGGCGGTACCCGGTGACGACCGGTGACCCTCCGGTCCGCCTCCGTCACGCTGCCGGTGACGCGCCGCGACGGCCCGGAGCCGGTCTGTTCCTCCGCGCCCGCGCGTGGCACTATCCCAGGCAGTCGTGAACAGCGAGCCGACCAGGAGTCGAGGGGGGCCGGTGCAGGGGCAGGGGAAGCGCGCGAGGGCGGCGGTGCTCGGACGCCGCACGGTGCTCGCGGTGGCCTGTGTACTCGGGGTGCTGGCCGGCCCCGCCGTGGCCGGGGCGTATGCGGAGGAGCCGCGTCCGGCACCGTCGCCAGGGGTGCCGGCCCAGCCGCCGGAGGAGCGCGAGGCCGGTGACGGCGACGGCGGCACCGGTGAGGACCGGGCGCGGCGCGCCGGGCCGGGCGGCGAGCGGACCTCCACCCCGCGGCCGGCGCCGCAGGAGATACCGTCCGTCGCAGGGCGGCCCGACGCGGAGGCGCCCGGTGACGCCGGAGCGGACACCGCCGCCGGGCCGGGCGGCGACGCGGCGGCCCCCTCCGGGGACGGGGAGCCGGACGGGGAGCCCGGCGCGGCGGGCCCCGCGGCCGGGGAGGAGCCCGGTCTGGAGGAGATCCGCAAGCGGATCAAGACCCTGCACGACCGTGCCGGCTCCGCGACGGACGCGTACAACGCCGCCGAGGAACGGGCGAAGAAGCAGCGGCGGAAGATCGACGCACTCGCCCGGAAGATCGACGCCAACGAGGCCCGGCTGAAGAAGCTCCGGCAGCAGGCCGGCGCGATGGCCCGCGCCCAGTACCGTTCCGGCGCGTTGCCGGAGGCCGCCCGGCTGATGCTCTCCGACGACCCGGACGCCTTTCTCCGGGACGCGGGCCTGGTGCGGAAGGGACAGCAGGCGGCCCGGGGCGTGCTGACCCGGCTCACCAGCACCCGCGAGCGGCTGACGTCCTACGCCGCGGACGCCGAGCAGCGCGGCAAGGCCCTGGAGAAGGACCTGCGGCAGAAGGCGGCGGCGAAGAAGCGTGTCGAGGCGCAGCTCGAGAAGGCCGAGAAGCTGGAATCGAAGCTGGAGGCCGAGGAGCGGGCGCGGCTGCGCGAGCTGGAGCGGCAGGCGGCCTACGCGCGGCAGCTCCGCTGGCTCCGCACCGGCATCCTGGAGGAGATCGACGGCAAGGCCAGTGCCCCGGGCCGGAAGGCCCTGGCCTACGCCACCGCACAGATCGGCAAGGACTACGAGTGGGGCGCCGAGGGCCCGGAGACCTTCGACTGCTCCGGCCTGACGCTGCGTGCCTGGGAGGCCGCGGGCGTGACCATACCGCGTACCTCGCAGGAACAGTGGCGCCGGCTGCCGCGGGTGCCGGTCGAGGAGATGCGGCCCGGCGACCTGATCATCTACAAGGAGGACGCCAGCCACGTCGGCATGTACGTGGGTGACGGTGCCATGGTGCACGCGCCGCGCACCGGGCGGCAGATCACCGTCGAGGGCGCGGGCTCGCTGCCGATCCTGGGGGTGGTGCGGCCCGACGCATGACGCAGGCATGACGTGCGTCATATGACACGGGCATGTTGTTGGCCAGGCATTCCGTACCGGCGCACAGGGGCGCTATGGTCGCCTCCGGCGTCCGGCGGACGTGGGCGCCGCGCCCTCGGGGGGAGGGAAGAGGAACGAAGTCATGCCGGTACCCGTGCAGCGGGACGACACGACGGCGTCGCCGCTCACGGCGATACCGTCCCAGAGCGCTTCCAGGGCGGAAGGGGTGGGCGGCGCGGCACTCAACCTGCTGCTGATCGAGGACGACCCCACGGGCGCACTCAGCGTGCCGTCGCTGCAGGACGCCGACGGCAAGCCCATCCGTACCCGCACCGCACGGAACCTCACCGAGGCCGAACGGCTGCTCACCGACGACGTGCACTGCATCCTGCTCGACCTCGCGCTCTCCGGGCAGCCGGGCGACGGCGAGACCGAGCGCGGCGGCCCCCGGGACGCCGCGCACCTCGCGGACGTGACGAAGGGCGCTGCCGCGGGCGACACCCCCGACCGGGACGAACTGGACATGCTGCGCCGCGTCCTGCGGCTGGCGCCCCGGCACGCCGTGGTCGTCCTCACCGACGGCGCCGACGCGGAACGGGCGGCCGCCGCGGTGCGCGTGGGCGCCCAGGACTACCTCTTCCGGGACGAGCTGGACGGCCGGCTGCTCGGCCGCGCCATCCGCTACGCCGTCGAGCGCAAGCGCGCCGACCTCGCCCAGCGCCAGCTCACCGAGTCGCGGCTGCGTGCCCAGGAGAACTCCCGCCTGGAACGCGGACTACTGCCCACCCCGCTGCTGGAGGGCAGCGCCCTGCGGTTCGCCGCCCGCTACCGCCCCGGTCGCTCCCGGGCACTGCTCGGCGGCGACTTCTACGACACCGTGCGCACCGCCGACGGCACCGTGCACGCCATGATCGGCGACGTCTGCGGGCACGGTCCGGACGAGGCCGCGCTCGGCGTGGAACTCCGCATCGCCTGGCGCGCCCTGACCTTCGCCGGGCTCTGCGGCGACGAACTGCTCGGCACCCTGCAGAAGGTGCTGGAGCACGAGCGGCCCAGCGAGGAGGTCTTCGCCACACTGTGCACCGTCGACATCGCCCCCGACGGGCGGCGGGCCGGGGTGTGCCTCGCCGGGCACCCCTCACCGCTGATCGCGGGAGGCCGGGGCGGGAAGCCGCGGCTGCTGCCGTACGACGAGAGCGGGCCGGCGCTCGGCCTGCTGCCGAGCGCCCGCTGGCCGCGCCGCCAGGTGGAGCTCGGCGGCGCCTGGTCGCTGCTGATGTACACCGACGGACTGATCGAGGGGTACGTCGGGGAGGGCGGCCGCCGGCTGGGCCAGGAGGGCATGGTCGACATCGTGGCCGGGCTGCTGGCCACCGGGGTGCGGGGCGAGCCGCTGCTGGACGCGGCGATGGCCGAGGTGCACCGGCTCAACGGCGGCGATCTGACCGACGACGTGGCGGTGCTGCTGCTGGACCGCGGCTGAGCGGCGCTGCCGTGGCCGGCCGGCCCGGGGACGAGCCGCCGGGCCGCGGGCGCCGGGGGGCGCGTTCCGGGTCAGCGCCCGTTGTACGGCCCGTACGGACCGTCGCTGCTGCTGCCGCCCCGGCGCGGCCCGCCGCCCATGACGCCCTTGAGCGCCGGGCGGACGTCCACGATGTAGACGATGGTCGCGATGAGGCCGATGATCTGCAGGATGATCATGCCCAGGAAGATGTTCACCGCGACGGTGACCCCCAGGATGATCAGCCAGAAGGGCTTGGTCTGCTTGCCCGTGGCGCGATAGGCGTCCTCGCGGCGCAGCGCGGCGTCGATGAGTGCGAACACGGCCATGCCGAGCACCACGAGGCTGATCAGCCAGAGCAGTGTCCCGAAGCCCTGCATCAACATGGAGCTCACATCCTGGATCGCTGAGTACGCCGCCGGCGGTACCGGCCCGTCGCGGCCACCGTACCCCTACAACGGGCCGGGCACGCCTTCCGTGCCCGGCCCGGCAGGATCAGGACTCCGGCTTCTGCGGAGCGGACCGGCTCGCGCTGCCGGAGCCGCTGCCGCCGGACTTCTGCGACGTGCCGGAGCCGCCGGTGGAGCCGGCCGAGGACGCAGTGGACGCCGAGGACGCCGTGGACGCCGAGGACGCCGTGGACGCCGAGGACTTCGTCTCCGCGGCCTTCGCCGACTTCGCGGAGGTGGACTTGGCCGTGGCCGACTTGGCGGTGGCCGGCTTCGTGCCGGTGGACTTCGCGGCCGCCTTGGCGGCGCCGGACCGCGCCGTGCCGCCCTTGGGAGCGCCGCCGGGCTTGCCGCCCCCGGCCTTGGCGGTGCCGGACCGGGCGCTCTCGCTCCGGGTGCCCGAGGTCTTCGTGCCGGCCCGGGTCCCGTTGCGGGCACCGCCCTTGCCGGCGCCCTGCTCCGGCGGCTCGGCCACCCGCACGGGCTCCCGCTCGATGGTGACCTGCGGGGCCTCCTCCTCACTGCGCCAGTTCTGCACGGCTCCGCGGCCGCGCTCGGCGAGCTCGTCGTAGGTCTCCCGGGCCTTCACGGCGTACTCCGCGGCGATGCCCACGCTCTGCAGTGCCAGCGACTGGGCCTGCTCGCGCAGCTTCTTGATGTCGGCGTCCAGGTTGCCCAGCGCCTCGTTCATCCTGGCCTGGGTCTCCCGGGCGCGGTCGGTGACCCGGGTCTGCATCGTCTTCGGATCGGCCTCCCGCACCGCGGCGAAGCGGCCGGGCGCCTCCTCGCGGATCTTGTCGATGACGCCGGCGGCGAAGTAGAGCGGGGTGGGGTCGGTGAGGGTCTTGCGGATGTCGTTCGTCAGGGGCATGACGGAGATTCCTCCCGGAACTCTCGCGGGGCTGTCACTCGGGCCTCCGGCCGGCCTCCGCCTCCGCGGGCGGCTCGACGGGGTGTCCGTTCTCCTTGCGGAAGGAGGCGTAGATCTGGAGCAGCGCCTGCTTCTGCTGCTCGGTGATCGAGGCGTCGGCGAGGATCGCGGCGGCCACGGAGGGCCCGTCCCGGTCGGCCTCGCGCTCGTCGAGGATCCCGGCCTGCACGTACAGCGTCTCCGCCGAGATCCGCAGCGCCTTCGCGAGCTGCTGCAGGATCTCCGCGCTCGGCTTGCGCAGGCCGCGCTCGATCTGGCTCAGATACGGATTGGACACCCCTGCGGCGTCGGCGAGCTGCCGCAGCGAGAGCTGCGCGTTGCGCCGCTGCTCGCGCAGGAACTCGCCGAGTTCGCCCACCTTCAGGGAAGCCATGCCTCCACCCTGCCTCGCTGTGCTAACTATTGCAAGCAACACGCTTGCAAGTGTGTCGGCCACCCGGGTGAATCGCCCGGAGCCGGGCGCACCCGGTGCACCCGGCCGTCCTTCCCTCCTCCCCTGTCCGGCCTCTCGTGTCACAGCGGGCCGGGCTGTCTCGTCTCGGGTGGAGAGAGAGGCTCCGAGGCAGGAGAGTGAGAACCATGCGGGTATTCGTGGCAGGCGGGAGCGGGGCCATGGGGCGGCGGCTGGTGCCGCAGCTCGTGGCCCGGGGCCACCAGGTGACGGCGACGACGACCAGTGCGGCGAAGCTGGACATGCTGCGGCAGCTGGGCGCGGAGGCGGTCGTGATGGACGGGCTGGACGCGGCGTCGGTCGGCGAGGCGGTGGCGGCCGCGCGGCCGGACGCGCTGGTGCACCAGATGACGGCGCTCTCCTTCGCGCACGCCGGCAAGCCCGACTTCCGGCGCCCCGAGCGGTTCGGCGCGGCCACCATCCGGCTGCGTACCGAGGGGACGGACCACCTGCTGGCCGCCGCCGAGGCGGCCGGTGTGTCCCACGTCGTCGCGCAGAGCCTCGCCATCTGGCCCGCCCACCCCGAGCGCGGCCCGGTGACCGAGGAGGAGCCGCTGGCTCCCGAGGAGCTGCCGGCGTCGTTCCGCGTGATGGCGGAGCCGCTCCTCCGCCTGGAGGACGTGGTGGTCAAGGCGGGCGGTGCGGCACTGCGCTACGGCGGGTTCTACGGTCCCGGCGGTGGCATCGAGGACCAGATCGAACTCGTCCGCAAGCGGCGGATGCCGATCATCGGGGGCGGTACCGGCTACTTCTCGTGGATCCACCTCGACGACGCCGCACGGGCCACCGTGCTGGCCGTGGAGCAGCAGGTGACAGGCGTGTTCAACATCGTCGACGACGAACCGGCCCGGGTCAGCGAATGGCTCCCCCATCTGGCCGCCTGCGTGGGGGCCAAGCGGCCACTGCGGATCCCCAAGTGGCTGGCCCGGCTGGCGGCGGGCGAGATGGGGGTGGCGCTCATGACGGAGGGGCGCCCGTACGCCAATGCCAAGGCCAAGCGGGAACTCGGCTGGGAGCTGCAGTACCCCACCTGGCGCGAGGGCTTCAAGGACGAGGTATGACCGGAGGCACCACGAGGGGCATGACCCGGGCCGAGGAGTTCGAGGAACTGCGGCCGCTGCTGTTCGCCATCGCCTACCGCATCCTCGGCAGCGTGAGCGAGGCCGAGGACGCGGTCCAGGAGACCTGGCTGCGCTATCAGGCCTCCCCGACGACGCCGGTGTCCGTCAAGGCCTTCCTCTCCGCGGCGGTGACCCGGATCTCCGTCGACGTGCTGCGCTCGGCCCGCCACCGGCGGGAGACCTACGTCGGGCAGTGGTTCCCCGAGCCGCTGCTCACCGACCCGTACGAGGACCCGGCGCGGTCGGTGGAGCTGGCCGACTCGGTGTCGACGGCGGCGCTGCTGCTGCTCGAGCGGCTCAGTCCGCTGGAGCGGGCGGTCTTCGTGCTGCGGGAGGTGTTCGGGTTCGGTTTCCCCGAGGTGGCGTCGGCGGTGGGGAGGTCCCAGGCGGCGTGCCGCCAGCTCGCGGCGCGGGCGCGGCGCCACATGAACGCGGGCCGCCCGCGGTTCGAGGCGGACCGCCGGGAGCGGGAGAGGCTGGCGGCACGCTTCTTCGACGCGCTCCGGGAGGGGGACGTCGACGGTCTGCGGGAGCTGCTCGCCGCCGACGTGCGCCTGGTCGGGGACGGCGGCGGCAAGGCACCGCAGTTCGCGCACGGCGTCGTCGGTGCCGACCGGGTGGCCCGGGTGCTCGCCTCGAACGTCCCCTGGCTGACCCGGGTCGACGTGACGGTCGAGCCGCACGACGTGAACGGTCAGCCGGGCGCGATCCTCCGCGACCGGGAGGGGAGGGTGCTCGCCACCTGGGACCTGGAGGTGCTCGGCGGGCGGATCCAGGCGATCCGCTCCGTGCTCAACCCCGACAAGCTCGGTCATCTGGGGCCGGTGGCGGACGCCTGGGCGGTCGCCCGCGAGGTGAAGCGGGTGCGCCGGCCCGCGGAGTGACGGCCGGAGCGGTGGTCCGGGGGAGTGGAGGGAGGAGGGCCGGCGGAACGGGGTCAGGCGGTCACCTTGGCGAGGAACGCGGCGAGGTTGGTCACGGTCCGCTGGATCTTCTCCTCGAGGGTGAGCGACTCGTGCAGCCGGGCGCCGGGTCCCGGATCCCGCTTGTCCCGCACATAGAGGGAGCAGGCCAGGTCGCTGCAGAGGTAGGCGCCCACCGAGTCGCCCTGCCGGCCGGCCTTCCCGGCCTTCGGCGCCACCATCAGGGAGACGCCGGCGAGGGGCGCGGTCACGCAGACCGAGCAGATGCTGCGCCGGGCCTGCGCCGGCGCGCCCGCGGAGCAGCGCAGGACCAGGCCCTGGATGCGGCCGTCCAGCTCGGTGACGAGACAGGCGCGGGCCGGGTTCTGCGGGTCGCGCCAGCCGAGGTAGTCCAGGTCGTCCCAGGGGCGTTCGGCCAGGTCGCGCGGGACGGAGAGGCGCTTCGCCGCGCCCCGGGAGCAGTTCACGAACGCGGTGCGGATCTCTTGTTCGGTCAGCGGCCTCATGACTCCGCAGGCTAATTTGCCTAAAGGTATTAGGCAAATGCAATAATGGCTTCCCCGGAGGAGAGGCAGCACATGGCACGGGTGGGACTGACGACGGAACGCCTGACGCAGGCGGGCGCCGAGCTGGCCGACGAGGCAGGCTTTGATCAGGTCACCGTCTCGGCGCTGGCCAGACGGTTCGGCGTCAAGGTCGCGAGCCTCTACTCGCACGTCAAGAACTCTCAGGACCTCCGGACCCGGATCGCCCTGCTCGCCCTGGAGGAACTCGCCGACCGGGCCGCCGACGCCGTGGCCGGGCGCGCCGGCCGGGACGCCCTGACCGCCTTCGCGCACGTCTACCGCGACTACGCCCGGGAGCACCCCGGCCGCTACGCCGCCGCCCGGACGCGCCTCGACCCGGAGACGGCGGCCGCCAGTGCCGGCCCCCGGCACGCCCAGCTCACCCGGGCCATCCTGCGCGGCTACGACCTGCCGGAGCGGGAGCAGACCCACGCCGTCCGGCTGCTGGGCAGCGTCTTCCACGGCTACGTCAGCCTGGAGTTGGGCGGTGGGTTCGCCCACAGCGCCCCCGACCCCGAGGAGTCCTGGTCCCGGGTGCTGGACGCCCTCGACTCCCTGTTGCGGAACTGGCCCACGCCCTGAGCCGTCGCGTGCCCTGGGCTCTCGTGCCGTGGCCCGGGAACCCCGTGCCGCAGGCCGGGTGTGCTCCCCGAGCGCCCCCGGACCCGCCGCGAGCCCCACCGGCCGTACGGGGACCGGAAGGGCCGGCTCGGCCCGCCGGCCGCTCAGTACACCGGCTGCCCGACGCCCAGCATGTTCCCCTCGCTGTCCCGGAACCAGAAGCCGCGCTCGCCCCGCGCCCCCTTGCTCGGATAGTTCCCCTCGACCTCGGCGATCCCGTCGCTGGTCCGGAGTCCCGGCAGATCGACCTCCTCGAACTCCACGCCCCGCCGCCGGAGGTCCGCCACCACCGCGTCGAGGTCGTCGACCTCCCACCCCATCTGGGTGAACGTGCCGGGCGACGCCCCCGCCGACCGGAACAGCGCGAACTCCACGCCGCCACAGCGGTACAGCAGACCGCCGGGCCGCTCGTCGACGGGTTCCAGGCCGAGCCGCTCCGCGTAGAAGCGCCGTGCCCGCTCCAGGTCCTGGGCGGGGAGCCGGGTGGCCACGCGCCCGCGGGCCAGGGGGGTCCGGTCGTCTGCGTCCATGCGGCCACTCTGCCCCCTGCGAGGGCCGGACGCCCGGAGACACACAGAAGACACTGGGGCACGACGGGAAGGGCACCGGGCCGGCGGCGCACCCCGGGCATCACTCCGGCGCTCCGGGGGCGTGGGCGTGTGGCGCGGTCGGAGCCGGGTAGGGCGCCGTTGCGCGCCCGTGAGCGGTCGGGGGAGAGGGCGCGTACGGGTGGGGCCGCGAGGCCACGGAGGCGAGGAGACGTCATGGAGAGCACCGGGAGTGCGGAAGGCGCGGCGAGCACCGGGAGAGCCGAGGGCGCCGCGAGCGCCGGTGGCACCGGCAGCCCCGGGAGCGCCGCGTTCGAGGCCGTGCTGTGCGACCTGGACAACGTGATCCGCTTCTACGACACCGGCGAACTGGCCAGGCTGGAACGCGCCGCCGGCCTCCCCGCGGGCGCCACCGCCGCGGTGGCCTTCGCGCCCGAGCGGGGCGAAGCGCTGATGCTGGGGCGGATCGGCCGGGAGGAGTGGGTGGACGCCATCGCGGCCGGACTCACCGGGCAGGTCCCCGCGGTACGTGCCCGGGCGCTGGGCATGGCGCTGGCCGCTGCGCCGTTCCGGGCCGACGCCGAGGTGCTGGGGCTCCTGCGCGCGGCGCGCGACCGCATGCCCGTGCTCCTGGTGACCAACGCGGCATCGGATCTCGACGAGGACCTCCTCTCCCTCGGCATGGCGGACTTCCTGCCCGGCGTCGTCAACAGCGCCCGTGTGGGCGTCGCCAAGCCCGGCCGCCGCATCTACGAGATCGCCGCCGCACAGGCCGGGGTGTCGCCGGAGCGCTGCCTCTTCGTCGACGACAAGCCCGAGAACGTGGCGGCCGCCGTCGCACTGGGAATGCAGGGCCTGCACTTCCGCGGCGTCGGGGACCTGCGGGAGGTGCTCGCCGCTGCGGCGGCCGGGTGACAGCGGCCCGGGCGGCGGACCCGTACGGGCCCGGGCGCAGGACCGGTACGGGCCCGGCCGCGGCCCGGCTCCGGGGCCGGGCCGCGCGAGGTGGAGCTCCGCGGGCGTCAGCAGCGGTTGGGCACCCCGCCGGTGCTGTCCCCGCTCAGGGCGATCGCCGTCACATAGCCGTTCGGCTTCGGCCAGGTGCGGTCCAGCAGCACCCACTTGCTGCTGGTGTAGCCCTTGTACGTGATCTTCTGGCCGTAGGTCCAGCAGATGGCCGCGTAGGTGTAGCCGTTGTCGACGTGGCTGATGGCTCTGCTGTGCGTGTTCGGCTGCTCCCGGACCTTGGCGTAGGTCCAGGCGTGGACCTGGGTGTTGGCGACGCCGGCCGGTGCCGCGTCGCTCGCCGGCGTCCCCGCCGACGAGTGTGCGGAGCTCGCCCCCGTGCCCAGCGCCAGAGCCCCCGCCGCGACGGCGGCCAGCGCCGCCTTGCGTACCTTGCGCATGTTCCGACTCCTTGTGTCGTACCGCATCGCTCCGGTGGTCGGCCGGAGCGGCATCCGGGAGGTGCCGGCGCGACGCGGGGACACGGCGTGAGCCCCCGTCGCGGTCGACACCGCCCTTCACGCTGCGTAGCAGATCGTAGGCACCAGAATCCGGTGCGTGACATTCCCGGAAGGAGTGAGGTTCAGCGGGGCCCGCCCGGGGAAGCGCCGGTCAACGCAGGTCCAGCCGGTAATGGGCGGCGCGGTGCGTCGGGCGGTAGCCCAGGGCGTCGTTGACGCGGCGCATGGGGGCGTTCTCGTCGGCGGTGTCGGTGCACAGCCCCTCCAGACGGGGGTGCCGCTCCCGGGCCCGCAGGATCACCGCGGCCTTCATCCAGCGCGCCAGCCCGCGGCCCCGGTGCCCGGGCAGCACCGCGGTGCCGTGGTGCAGGCCGTCGCCCCGCCCGTCACCGGGGACGACGAGTTCGCTGAAGCCCGCGACCGTACCGTCCGTGGCGTCCAGGGCGACCACGGTCGAGAGCAGGTCGCCGCGCCGGGCGACGGCCTCGGCGGCCGCACGCACCCGCTCCACGTCCCAGGCGGGCGGGTTCAGCCCCGTCCCACCCATGGGCATGTCGTCCATGGCGCGCCGGGAGGCGGCGAAGGAGGCGGCGAGCGGGGCCGGCACCGTGCCGTCCCAGTACGCCAGCCGGTAGCCCGGGCACGGCTGGGCGGCGAGCCGGGTCAGCGCCGCGGTGTCGGCCTCGGCCAGCGGCAGCCGCGCGTACGTCAGGCCGAGCGCCCGGCGGAAGCCGCGTGCGGCCAGGAAGGCCGCGGCGTCCGACCCGTCCGGGGCCTCTGCGAGCAGGCCGCACCGGCCGTCGGCACGGGCGGCGGCCACCGCCGCGCCGAGCAGCCGGGAGCCGACGCCGCGGCGCCGTTCGGCGGGGTGGACGCGCAGGTCGAGCTCGGCGAGCCGGGACCGCCCGGGGTCGGAGAAGAGCCGGAGAGAGGCCGTGCCGACGGGGTTCCGGGACGGGTCGGTGGCCAGCCAGACCGACCGGCGGGCGGTGGCCGACGGGGCCGGATCGGTGAGCGGCACCAGAGCGACCGGCGCCGCGTCCGTGAGGGCCTCCGGGCCCGCGGACGCGGTGGTCCGCGCCTCCGGTCCGGGTTCCGGGTGCGAAGGTCTCAGCGCCCGGACGCCCTCCGGGGCGGGGCCGTCCGGTGTGGGCTCGGGAAGAGTGTGCGCGGGGGACAAGGGAGCTCCGTAGGGCCGAGGCGTGCTGATGTGCGTCCGGGAACGAGCCCCGCTGCGAGCGTACGCATCCGCTCCACACCCCCTCCGTCCGTACGGCCCCGCCGCCACCGCGTGCGCGGCACGGCGCGACCCGCAGAAGCTAACCGTGGCCCCGCGCCCGCCGCAACGGTTTTCCCCGGACCGCTCCGGCGCCTCCGTGCGCCGCGTCGTGCGCCGCCGCACCGGTCAGGCGGTGAGCCGCCGCACCAGCTCCTCCTTGCCGAACATCTGCGCGGTCTCCACCGCCGAGGGTGTCCCCGCCCGCGGGTCGGCGCCGGCGCCGAGCAGCGCCTCCACCACCTCGTCCTCCCCCTTGAACACCGCTCCCGCCAGCGGCGACTGGCCGCGGTCGTTGGTGCGGTCCGGGTCCGCGCCGCGCTCCAGCAGCGCCCGTACGGCGCCGGGGTGCCCGTGGTACGCGGCGAGCATGAGGAGCGAGTCGCCCTTGTCATTGGTGAGGTTCGCCGGCACCCCCGCGTCGACGTAGGCGGCGAGTGTGTCGGTCTCCCCGTGCCGGGCCAGGTCGAAGACCTTCTGGGCGAGCTCCAGCACCTCCGGGTCGTGCGCGGGCTCGCTGCTCTCGGGCTGCGGGGCGTCGGTCATCGCGTCTCTCCTCCTCGTGCGCTGCTGCGCGGTGCGCGCGCCGGCCGGGCGCCGCCGGTACGGGGCTCGCGGGTTCCCGTACGGGCGCGCGGTGCCCTCACGGGCTCCCCGGGGGCCGGCGCACTGCCCGTGCCGCCCACCTTACGTACGCTTCCAGACATGCCCCTGCGGACGAAGCGGATCCAGGCCGGCGTGGCCGCGGCGCTGCTCGCCGGGCTGGTCGCCTGGGACGTGACGCGCGGCGGCGACAGCACCCCGGAACGCACGCTGCTCGGCTGGGGACTGACCCTGCTCGGGCTCGGTGCGCTGTGGTGGCGCCGGCGCCACCCGGTGCCGGTCGCCGTGCTGGTGCTGGTCTGCACCGCCGTCTACTACCCCTTCGTGACCCGCGACTGGCCGGTGCTCATGGTCGCGTTCGCGTTCATGCTCTTCACCCTGGCCGCCGAGGGCCGGCTCGCGGCGGCCGTGACGCTGGCCGCGGCGGCCATGCTGGGCGTGGTGTACGGCGAGTACGGCCCAGGCGTCGGCGACCGGCACATCGGCAACGTCGCGCTGTTCCTGCTGACGGGCTGGTTCGTGGGGCTGGTCGCCATCGGGCACGCGCAGCGCACCCGGCAGGCGTATCTCCGGGAGACCGAACAGCGCGCGCTCGCCGCCGAACGGGAGAAGGCCGCGGCCGAACGGGAGAAGGCCGCCGCCGAACGGGAGAGGGCCGCCGCCGAACGGGAGCAGGAGGTCCGCGCCCGGCAGGCCGCCACCGAGGAGCGGCTGCGCATCGCCCGCGAACTGCACGACGTGCTCGGGCACCACATCTCGCTCATCAACGTGCAGTCCGCCGCGGCCCTGCACCGGCACGCCCGGCGCGGCAGCACCGCCGGCATGGTGCCCGCCCTGGAGGCCGTGCGGGACACCAGCCGGGAGGCGCTGCGGGAACTGCGCGCCACGCTGGGCGTGCTGCGCCAGGTGGACGAGGCGGCGCCGACGACCCCCGCCGACCTGGGCCTGCACCGGCTGGGCGAGCTCACCGACCGGGCGGGCGCCGGCGGGTTGCGGGTGCGGACGCGGGTGGACGTGCCGGAGCAGCCGCCGCTGCCGCCCGAGGTCTCCCTCGCGGCCTACCGCATCGTGCAGGAGTCGCTGACGAACATCGTGCGGCACGCGGAGGCCCGGGCCGCCACGGTCACCGTGACGCGGGCGGCGGACGGGGAGCTGCGGGTGCGGGTCGAGGACGACGGTGCGGGCATGCCCGTACCGTCGCCCGGGCCCGGCAGCGGGCTGCACGGCATGGCCGAGCGCGCCCGCTCCCTCGGCGGCTCGCTCGCCTGGGGCAACATCACGGACGACGCCGGCGCCGTGCGGGGCTTCCGGGTGGAGGCCCGGCTGCCGGCCAGGGAGGGAGACGCACGATGAGCACGATCCGGGTGGTGCTGGCCGACGACCAGACCCTGGTGCGGGCCGGGTTCCGCTCGATCCTCGAGGACGAGGAGGACATCGAGATCGTCGGGGAGGCCGCCGACGGGGCGGAGGCGGTGCGGCTCGCCCGCGAACTCCGCCCGGACATCGTGCTGATGGACATCCGCATGCCGGACCGGGACGGTCTGGAGGCCACCCGCGAGATCGCCGGGGACGGGCGGCTGGAGGGAGTGCGGGTGGTCATCCTGACCACCTTCGACGTCGACGACTACGTGTACGGGGCGCTGCGCGCCGGCGCCTCCGGCTTCCTGGTCAAGGACACCGAGCCGACGGAGCTGCTGCACGGCATCCGGGTGGTCGCACGCGGCGACGCGTTGATCGCGCCCGCGGTGACCCGGCGGCTGATCGCGGAGTTCGCCGGGCGGGTCCGGCGGCCCGAGCCCGGCCCGCAGCTCAACGCCCTCACCGAGCGGGAGCGTGAGGTGATGCGCCTGGTGGGCACGGGCCTGTCCAACGACGAGATCGCCCAGCGGCTGGTGCTGAGCCCCGCGACGGCGAAGACGCACGTCAGCCGGGTGATGACGAAGCTCGGGGTGCGGGACCGCGCCCAGCTCGTGGTGCTGGCCTACGAGTCGGGGATGATCACGCCCGGCTGGCTGGGGTAGCGCTGCGCGCGCCCGCGCGCAGCGGCACGGAGAGGCGGTCGGCCGGCCCCCGCCTCGGCCCGCGGTCCGTGTACGGGCCACCGCTCCCGGCCCCTAAGGGCCGCCGCAACCCCGGGAGTACGGCGCCCGGCGGCGCGTCGACCCCGGGCGTAGGCGCGCTGTCGCCCCCGGGGCGATGTGCGGGGCGGCGCCCTCCGGCGACCGTTGCGCGGTGGAGCCGTACGCGCCCTCGCGCCGTACGCCGTGCGCGCCCCCGCGCCGTATGTCCCGTGCGCCGCCCGGCGCCGTGCGGCTCCGTGCACCGCCGACGTCCGACCAGCCACGAGGAGCGCACGATGTCCAGCACGTCCACCGGGGCCCGATCCGCGCCGGGCGCCGGCCGGGGCCCCACCGGGGACTCCACCGGAGGCTCCGCCGGGGGCGGCACCCCCGGCCCCGGGATCCTCGAGAGGATCGCCGCCTTCGCCTACCGCCACAAGTGGCGCGCCCTCGTGCTGTGGGCGGCGGTGCTGATCGGGGTGCAGGCCGCCTCCGGCGTGGCCGGCAGCGCCTACCACAACGACTTCTCGCTCCCCGGCACCGAGTCCCAGCAGGCCCTGGAGGTCATGGAGCGGCACGGCGCCGCGCAGGCCGGGGACAGCGTGCAGATCGTCCTCCAGGACCCGGACGGCCTGCGCGACCCGGACACCCGGCAGCAGGTCCGCGGCATGCTCGGCGAGGTCGCGGGGCTCGACTCCGTGGCGCAGGTCCGCAGCCCGTACGAGGACCGCGGCGCCGTCGCGGAGGGCGGGGCCATCGGCTACGCCACCGTCACGCTGGACGGCAAGGCCGAGGAGATCCCCACCGAGGACACCCGCCGGATCATCGACACCGCGCAGCAGGCGTCCGGCGACGGCCTGCGGGTCGAGGTGGGCGGCGAGGCCGTACGGGCCGCCGAGGAGGGCGGCGGCGGGGGCGCCGAGGGCGCCGGGATCCTGGGCGCACTGGTGATCCTGGTCTTCCTCTTCGGTTCGCTGGTCGCCGCCGCGCTGCCGGTGGTCACGGCGCTCTTCGCGGTCGGCAGCACGCTGGGCCTGATCGTGCTGGCCTCGCACGTGGTGACGCTGGCCGACTTCACCCCGCCGCTGATGATGCTGGTCGGGCTGGGCGTCGGCATCGACTACGCGCTGCTGGTCTTCTCCCGCTACCGCGGCGAGCTGCTCGCCGGCGACCCGCGCGTGCCGGGCGACCGGACCGGTGCCCCACACGGGGCCGCCGCCTCCGGTGCCCCGGCCGGTCCCGACGCGCCCGGCGCCGCCGCGCTCCGGGAACGCGCCGCCCGTATCGCCATGGACGCCGCCGGGCGGACCGTCTTCTTCGCCGGCTGCACGGTGATCATCGCGCTGCTCGGCCTCTTCGCGCTGGGGCTCGGCTCGCTCCAGGGCGTGGCGCTGGCGATGGCGCTCACGGTGCTGGTCACCATGGTCGCCTCGCTGACCCTGCTGCCCGCGCTGCTCGCCGTCTTCGGACGCCGGCTGCACCGGGGCGTCGCCCGGCAAGCGGCACGGCGCGCGGCCCGTGGCGGCGACCGGGCGGAGGGTGCCGCCTGGCGCCGCTGGGGTCACGCCGTGCAGCGCCGGCCGTGGGCCGCGCTGCTGGTGGCGGTGGCCGCCGTGGGCGCCCTGGCCGTCCCCGCCGCCGACCTGCGCCTCGGTTTCGCCGACGCGGGCAACGACGCCCCCTCCAGCACCGCCCGCCAGGCGTACGACCTGCTGGCGGAGGGCTTCGGGCCCGGCTTCAACGGACCGCTGGTGGTGGTCGCGGACGGCTCCGGCGAACCCGTCGGCCAGGCCGCGGAGCGCCTCCGTACGACCCTGCTGGACACCCCGGGGGTTGCCGAGGCCTCGCCACCGCTCCCGGCCCGGGACGACGGCGCCGCAACCGTGATCGCCTACCCGGACTCCGCCCCGCAGGCCGAAGCCACCTCCGACCTCGTCGAGCGGCTCCGGGACGACGTGCTGCCGCCGCTGGAGCGGGACACCGGCACGGAGTTCCTGGTCGGCGGGTCCACGGCCGCCGCGCAGGACTTCTCCGCGACGGTCGCCGACCGGATGCCGCTCTTCGTGGCCATCGTGGTCGGGCTCTCCGCACTGCTGCTGATGGCGGTCTTCCGCTCCCTGCTCATCCCGCTGAAGGCCGCGGTGCTGAACCTGCTCAGCATCGGCGCGTCCCTCGGCGTGATCACGCTGGTCTTCCAGCACGGCTGGTTCGGAGGCACGCCGGGGCCGATCGAGGCGTTCATCCCGGTGATGATCTTCGCGATCGTCTTCGGACTCTCCATGGACTACGAGGTCTTCCTGCTCTCCCGCATCCACGAGGAATGGGAACGCACCCGGGACCCCGCCGCGGCCGTCCGCGAGGGCCTGGCGCACACCGGCCGGGTCATCACCGCGGCGGCGGCCATCATGATCGTGGTGTTCGCGGCCTTCATGCTGAGCCCGGAGCGGATGCTCCAGCAGTTCGGCCTGGGCCTGGCCGCGGCGATCCTGCTGGACGCGGTGGTGATCCGCTGCCTCATCGTGCCCGCGGTGATGCAGCTCCTCGGGCGTCGCGCCTGGTGGCTGCCGGGTCCGCTGGCCCGGGTGCTGCCCCGGGTCCGCCTGGAGCACCGCTGAACCCGGGCCCGCCCGGCCCGCCGGCCCCGGGTTCGCCGGGTTCGCCGCGGGCCGCGGGGCCGCCCGGGTCTCCGCCGAGCTCGCCGGCCGCCCACGCCGCGTAGACGGCCGTCACCTCCCCGGCGCCGGGCACCGCGGCCATCCCCAGGGGGCCGGCGGCCCGCGTCAGCAGCCGCGCGACCGTCTCCCCGGTCGCGCGGAGCTGTGCGGTCCGCTCGCCCGGGGAGGCGGTGTCCAGCTTCTGCGCCTCCCGGACCACGTCGGTGAAGACCGACTGGGCGCGCTTGTAGTCGCGGTAACGGGGGAGGTCGGCGGCGATCCCGGCGTCCGCGCCGGGCAGCGCCGGGGCCACCGCCGCCCGCCAGCCCTCGATCGCCTCCCGTTCCTGCCCGGGCGGGTACTCCATCAGATGCAGGTGGGTGGCGAGGTCGTAGAGCGGGTCGCCGATCATGGCCAGCTCCCAGTCGATGGTCCACAGCCGGTGGGCGGGGTCGACGATCAGGTTGGCCCGGTGCAGGTCGCCGTGGAGCAGGCAGAAGGGGCGCGGGGTCAGCGCCTTCGCCTCGTTGTCGAGCCAGGAGCCGGGGGCGAGGGCGGCGTGCGGCACCCCGAGGGCGTCGAACAGGGCGCCGTGACCCGCGCGGCGCCCGAGATAGCACCGGCGGTGCGTGAAGCCGATCAGCGTACGGAAGAAGCTGCTGCTCTGCCCGTCCCCGGCGCGCTCTTCCGGCGCACAGCAGCGTGGGGTGCGGATCCGGTCCGGACGGAGGGCGGCGAGCCGGCGGAACCGGTCGAGCACGGCGTCCAGGCACCAGGCCGGGACGGGCGTGCCCGGAGGCGCGAGTTCCAGGAGCGGGCGCCCCTCGATGAAGTCCTGCAGCAGCAGCGGCTTCCCGGACGCGTCGTCCCGGAGCACCCGGACCGAGGGGACACGGCGGTCGCCCAGCGCGGCCAGCTCCCGCAGCAGCGGCTCCTCCGCCGTGAAGCAGCGCCGGTCGAACCAGAGCACGTCCTCCCGCGGCTCGCTGAACTTGGTGAGCCCCCGTCCGTCCCGGTCCGCCAGCACATGCCAGATGCGGTGATGCCCCTGATACGTGAACTGCTCGGTCATCGGCGGGATCTCGGGTGGGTGGGACGAGCCGGACGCTGGTGATCAAGACGGGTGGAGAAGAGCACGGTATCCCGGGGCCCGGAGGCGCCGCAGGGACAACGCGCAGGTTTGTCACCTGAAGGAGCAGCCCACGCGCCGGGGCCTCGCGGGGCGGGCCCGGCCCGGCGGCGTGCTCCGGCCCCGTCGTTCAGCGGAAGGACGGGGCGGCGGTGACCGCCGTCAGCACCTCCTCCAGTGAGCTGACGACATGCCGGGCACCGGCCGCCCGTAAGGCCTCGCGCCGGACCGGTCCGTGGGCGAAGCCGAGGAACGGTACGCCCGCCGCGGCCGCGGCCTCCAGGTCGGCCACCGTGTCGCCGATCATCACCGCCCGCTCCGGGCGCGTACGGGTCGCCGTCAGGGCGCGTCGCAGGCAGTCCGGATGCGGCTTGAGCAGGCTGACGTCGTGCAGCCGGCCGTGCACCCGGCCGGCGAAGTGGTGGGCGAGGCCGCGCCCGTGGAGGTAGCTCTCCACCGCCTCCTGGGCGTTGTTCGTGGTGACCGCCACCCGGCGGCCGGTGGCCGCCAGGGTGTGCACCAGCCGGTCGGCGTAGGCGGTGGGCAGCGCGGTCCGGGCGGCCACCAGTTCCTCGTCCGCCAGGGCCCGTTCGAGCAGCACGGCGAGTTCGCCGCCCGGCTCCAGCGCGCGGAGGACGACCAGCGGGTCGCCGGACTGCCGCGCTTCGGGGCCGAGCGCGGCCGGCTCGCCGTGCGCGGTGATGAGGTCCCGCATGCGCTGGGCTATGGCCGGCGCCGGATGCCCGGCGAAGAGCCGGCACAGCGGGCCGTCGAAGTCGAACAGCACCGTCTGTGCGGCTCGGAGGAGGTCGTCCATTCAATCGAGTGTGAAGGGGCGGGCGAGGGTTGACCAGAGCGACTCGAACCAGAGCAGCGACTCGTCCACGAAGGCCGCGTCCTGGTCGTCGCGGCGGTCCGGGCCGCTGGAGGAGCGGAAGAGTTTGGTCCGGAAGCCGAACGAGTCGTAGATGTCCACCTCCTCCTGGCCGAACTCCACCGAGTGCTCGACGAGCTGGTAGTAGCCGATCAGCGACTCCCGGCCGTTGAGCAGGTAGAGCTTGTGCACCGGCGTGATGGGGACGGTCCGGATGTCGACGGAGACCTCCGGCACGAGCCCGAGGTCCCGCAGAGCGTGCACCTGGTCCCGCAGGGTGGTGGCGTAGAGCCGTACCTTGCCGTGCGCGCGCTCCAGCGCGGGGTCGGTCCCGGCAGGGTCCCCGGCTCCGGAGACCACCCGGGGGAAGGCCAGCCGGGCCTCCGGGCTGGGCAGCAGCACTCGCACCGAGACCGAGGACGGGGAGAGCGAGCCGCTGGTGATCTGCGGCATGGCGGCGGAGAGCGCCGAGTGCAGGGTCTCCGCGGTCATGGAGAACACGTCGAGGGTGACGTGCTCGGCGGTCAGCGCGGCCCGCACCCGGTCGACGAGCAGCACACCGGCCGGACGGGGCCCCTCCGCTCCCGGCCCCGGGACGGCGGGGGCGGAGACCGTGGCCGGGGCGCCGCGGCCCATGGTGACCAGGCCCTCCTCCTGGAGGATGCCGAGTGCCTGGCGCACCACCGTGCGCTTCACGCCGAACTCGTGCTCCAGGTCCTGCTGGGTGGGGAGGCGGGCGCCGGGGCGGAGTTCTCCGCTGCGGATGCGCCGGCGCAGCGCGTCGGCCACCCGCTCCCGGGGCGGGGTGGTGCGGCCGCCGGTCACGGAAGTCGTCTCAGGGCTCACGACATGACAGTACAACTTCGCGACTTGTCGCGGGAGTTGTCGGTCAGGTGTTTTCAAGTTTGCGCCAACCGGGAATAAGTTCGGTGGAGTTGGCGGCCAACTTCACGAGGGGGGATGGAGTTGGCCGCCACGTGGCACTGGTTTCCCGCCCGTCCGACGGCGTACGGGCGCCCCCCGCACCGCTCGGGGTGCAGGCCCGTCCGCCTGCGCCGGAAGGAAGGAGGGAAACGCCATGCCCGCCCTCGCGATCGTCTTCGCCGTCTTCGTGGTCGGCTTCGAGCAGCTCGTCGAGTCGCACTTCGGGGTGCTCGGGGTCCTCGGCCTCGCGTTCCTCACCGTCGGGTGGCACGCGAAGAACGTCACCTGCAGCTGTGTCGGCGCCGCGGTGCTGACCATGCTTTTCGTACAGTGACCGCCGCGCGGTGACCGCCCTCCCCGGGGTGCCGGCCGGTGGCCCGGTGACCGCCGCGCCGGTCCGCGGTCCCGGTCAGAAGACGTCCGGGCACCAGGGGCGCCGGGCGGTCCGGAACAGGGCGTCGGCCGTCCCGGCGGCGCCCGTACGGTCCTCCGCGACGCGGCCCAGCTCCGCCAGTCGCTGCGCCGACTCGTCACCCAGGAAGAGCGTCCCCAGATCGCCGGCCGTCAGTGTGAGGCCGGCGGCTTCCCCCTGACGGCCGGTGCGCGTGCACGTCGCCCCGTCCGGGCCCGCCTCCAGCCGGTACCGGCCGTCGGCCGGGCCGCCCGGGTCCCGTACGTCGAGCACCAGGGTGCCGGGCACCGGATACGTACGGGCCTCCAGCATCCGCGGCACGTCCAGCGGCCGCAGCCAGAGGAAGTCCGCCACCGCCGTCGGCCGGGCCGCCCGCGGGTCCGGCAGCAGCAGCGGCAGCAGGTCGTCCGGCGGCCGCAGCCCGGACCGGACGGTGGTGACCCAGTCGACGGAGAGCAGGTAGTGCCAGAGCGCCCGCTCGGCCTCGGGCGTGACGGCGATCAGGGAGCGCACGGTCAGGGTGTGGTGCGGGCGCTTCCCGTGCCAGACGTCGTCCGACGTGTAGGCGGCCATCCCCTGCGGCACGCCCGCCGCGTCCCGGTGCACGACGAAGAACGGGAGCCGGAAGCCGTCCTCCGGGAAGCGGAGCCCGCCCGTCTCCCGCAGCCACCAGCGCGCGTCCCGGTCGATGGCGCCCTGCCGGTGCGCCCCGGCGCGGAAACGGTCGTGCAGCTCCGGGCCGATCCGCCGCACCTCGGCGGCGTCGGCCAGTGTGACCCGCCCGGCGGCCGGGTCCGGGCCGGCGTAGCGCGGGTCCAGGCCGGAGCGGGGGACGTCCACCTCGTACTCGGCGGTCCAGGCGGCCGGGCCGAAGCCGTACCGGCCGTAGATCGGGTACTCGGCGGCGATCAGGGTGGAGACCGCGTCCCCGCGCTCCACGGCGGCGTCCAGGGCGCGCGCCGTCATCCGGGAGAGCAGCCCGCGCCGCCGGTGGGTGGGCGAGACCGTGACGTTGGTGACCGCGCAGGAGGGCAGCGCGGCACCACCGGGCACCGTGAGCTGCTGCGGCGTGGTGCGGAAGGTGGCGACGCACCGGCCCTCGTCGAAGACGCCCTGGGTGCGGTCCGGGTCGATCGCGCCGGTCCGCGCCTCGACCTCCTCCGGCGACACCTCGGGGCCGCGGAGGAAGCCGGTGGAGACCGCGCGGAACCAGGCGGGCAGGTCGTCGGGGGTGAGAGTGCGCGGGGCGAGCGGGTCGGACGTCATGAGCCCCACGCTAGGTCGGTGCTGACAGGGGCCGCATCTCCTTTTACGGGACGGCCCAACCCGGCCCCGGCGGCTCCCGCGGCTCAGAACGCCGCGCGGACCGTCCCCACCGGGCGGCCGCCGCCGAGCAGCGGCGCGTCCGCCAGCCGTCCGAGCACCGGGCCGGAGACGCCCAGCGTGGTCAGCGCGCGGGCCAGCACGGGCGCCAGTGCCCGCGCCGCGCCGTCCTCCAGCTTGAACGCCAGCGCGCGCCCGTCCGGCAGCGCCACCGCCTGCACGGCCTCCGCGCCCATCTTGGAGAGGCTGCCCGGCACCTCCCGCATCAGCCAGGTGTCGTGCCGCCGGGTGCCCGCCACGTACTCCGGGTGGGCGCGCATGGCCTCCGCGACCCGTCCCTCCGGGGTGCCGGCGCCGGCCAGCGCGAACGCACGGAAGGTGCGGGCCAGGCCGGTCAGCGAGACGGCCATCAGCGGGGCGCCGCAGCCGTCCACGCCGGTGTGCGCGACCGGCTCGCCGGAGAGCCCGGTCAGGGTGCCGGCCACGAGGCGCTGGAGCGGGTGACCGGCGGAGAGGTAGCTCTCCAGGGGCCAGCCGTTGGCGCGGCAGGCGGCGAGCATCGCGGCGTGCTTGCCCGAGCAGTTCATCACCAGCCGGCGGCGAGTGCCGCCCGCCGCCAGCAGGGCCTCGGCCTCCTCGCGGTCCAGCGGCAGGTCGGGCGGGCACCGCAGGTCGTCCTCGGTCAGCCCGTGCTCGGCCAGCATCTTCTCCACCAGCTCCAGGTGGAAGTCCTCGCCGGAGTGGCTGGCGGCCGCCAGGGCGAGCCGCTCGCCACGCAGCTCCAGCCCGGCGTGGAGCACGGCGGCCGCCTGCACCGGCTTGTTCGCCGAGCGTGGGAAGACGGGGGAGGAGACGTCGCCGAGCGCGCGTTCCACGCCGCCGTCGGCGCCGAGCACCACCAGGGAGCCCCGGTGGGCCCCCTCCACGAAGCCCGACCGCACCACCTCGGCGAGCACGGGCGGCGCCGCGGCCGGCCCGGCGGGCGGTACGTCCGGCGTGGCTATGGCGGGGTCGGCGGCGCCCTGCGGGGCGGCTTCCGGGCGGTGCGAGGACATGGCGGCCTTCCGTGCGGCCCGCGCCACGTCGCGGGTCCGGTGTCCGGAGCGGGTCCGGGCGTCCGGTGCGGTGGCGCGGGGAGGTGCGTCGTACGGGAGCGGGTCCCGCGGGGTACGGGAGCGTGCTCCGGCAACGGTCCTTACCGTAGCCGCCCGGCGGGCCAGGTCTCCAGCCGACGGGTCCGCTGCCGGGTCCGCTGCCCGGCCGGGCCCGGGGCTCCCGGAGGCGGTGGCCCTCGCCGCCCGGCGCCCGGGGCGGCCCCGACGAAGGTGGTGAACCCCTCCGGGCCGGGACCGGGGTGTTCCGGGGCGGTGGTCCGCGCCGCCGCTCGCAGCGGGGCGCCGCACCGCATCCGGGGCGGCCCCGCGGAGGCGGTGAACCGCGCCGGGGCGGAATGGAGCCCCGGCGCAGTCCGCAACGGCCCGGGCCCTGCCGCTGCGGAGGTCAGGAGCTCCGCCGGGCCGGGGCCCGGAGTGGTGTGGCCCTCCCCGCACCGCTGTGCGGAGGCCGCCGGCACGGTGCGCGGGGCGCGCCCGCGGAGGCGGTGGACCCCTCCCGGCCGGGTCGCGGCGCCCGCCGTGGCCCGGCGCGGGGGCACCACAGCGCGTCGGGCCGGGCCGGCGCGGGGCGGCCCTCGGGGAGCCGGCGACCCCACCGCGCCGGGTGCCGGTGCGCTCCCCGTGGTCCTCGCTGCGGTGGCGGGTACGGCGCGCCTGCGGCCCGCCGCCTACGGCAGCAGGTCCGCCACCTGTGCCTCGCCGTCGCGGTAGCGCCGGGCGATCTCCGCGCTGCAGTCGTCCGCGGTGTTCTGCAGCGCCTGGCGGCGCTCCGAGGCCTGCTGTTCGTACCGCTTCAGCCGGCCCATGGCGCCCTGCAGCTCCTCGTCCGTGCGCGCGGTGAGGTCGGAGAGGCCGACCTCACCGAGCATCTCCTCCGCCAGCTCGCGGTACTCCTCGCCCTGTGGCGTGGAGAGGGTCACATGCCGGGCCGAGCGCTGCCGGGACGGCCCGTCCGCGAGGATCTGCGGCAGCAGGTCCAGCAGCGGCGACCCGGGCTCCGCCCGCCGGGTCAGCTCGGCCCGGAGGATGTCGATGCGGCCCTGCAACAGCCGCCGCACATAGCTGAGGTCCGCCTCCTCCTGGTGGGCCGAGCGCCGCAGCTCGCGAAGCTCCGGCAGACTCAGGCCCGCCAGGTCCGGCGGCACGGTCCGCTCCCGCAGCAGCGTGCGGCGCGTCTCCCGCACGCCGCGCTGCCGGGGCGGACGGGACCGCGGCCCCGGCGCTGCGGCAGCATCGCGCGCGCCGCCGGACGCCCGCCCGGATCCGGCTGTGTTCATGGGTTTACGTCCCCTCGTACCCTTTGCCCGCGGTGGCCATGGTACGCACCGCGTGTGCGCACCGTGTAACCGCATCGTGCCACCGCGTCGACCGTCTCCGCAGAGCGTGCGCACCCGTACGGCCGCACCCCGGGACCCGTACGGCCCCCCTCGTCCCCCCACGGCGGCCAGCCCCGGGCCCCTGCGGGGCGGTGTGCCGGACACCCGGCGTGCCCGGCATGATGGCCGCATGCGAGCCGTGGTGCAGAGAGTCGACGGCGCGAGCGTCGTCGTGGACGGGGAGACCGTCGGGGAGATCCTGGGGCCGGGCCTGTGCGCGCTGGTCGGCGTGACGCACGACGACACCCCCGAGAAGGCCGCGCAACTCGCGCGGAAGCTGTGGTCGCTGCGCATCCTGGAGGGCGAGAAGTCCTGCTCCGACCTGGGGGCACCGCTCCTCGTGGTCAGTCAGTTCACCCTCTACGGTGACGCCCGCAAGGGCCGCCGCCCTACCTGGAACGCCGCCGCACCGGGGCCCGTGGCCGAGTCCCTGGTGGACGAGGTCGTCGCCCGGCTGCGGGAGCTGGGCGCGGAGGTGGCGACGGGCCGCTTCGGCGCGAGCATGAAGGTCTCGCTGACGAACGACGGCCCGTTCACCGTGCTACTGGAGATCTGAGACCCCGGGGTGGCCCGGGCCCCGGCCCGCGCCGCCCCGGAGGCGGCTCACGGGCCGCTCAGGGCGCGACGACGACCTCCTGCGCCGCCGCGGTGGCGTCCTCGCCCGCGATCAGCTCGGCCTCCGCGGGCACGTTCCGCTTGACCAGGGCCAGTGCGACGGGGCCCAGCTCGTGGTGGCGTGCCGAGGTGGTGATGAAGCCGAGCTGCCGGCCCTCCACGCCGTCCGCCGCCAGCCGCACCGGATCGCCGTGCACCGGGATGCGCACCTCACTGCCGTCCAGGTGCAGGAAGACCAGCCGCCGCGGCGGCTTCCCCAGGTTGTGGACGCGCGCGACGGTCTCCTGCCCGCGGTAGCAGCCCTTCTGCAGATGGACGGCGGAGCCGATCCACCCCACCTCGTGCGGGATCGTCCGGTGATCCGTCTCCATGCCGAGCCGGGGCCGCCGGGCCTCGACCCGCAGCGCCTCGTGCGCCAGGACTCCGAGGGGCGGCCCGGCCGTCCCCCGTTCGGCGAACGCCTCCAGCCCGCCCCGGGGCAGGAACAGGTCCCGGCCGTGCGCGGTCTCCCGTACGACCGCGCCCTCCGGGGCGGGCGCGATGGAGCCGGCCGGCAGGTGCACGACCGCGTACTCCTCCGTCCGGTCGCGCAGCTCGACCCGGTAGAAGAACTTCATGCTCTCCAGATACGCCAGCAGATCACCCTGCCGGCCGGGCTCGGTGTGCATCCAGACCGTCTCCCCGTCGTCGACGAGGGAGACCGCATGCTCGATGTGGCCGTGCGCGGAGAGGATGAGCGCCTCCGTGGCCCGGAACGGGGGCAGCTCGCTCACATGCTGGGTGAGCAGGAGATGGAGCCAGGACAGCCGGTCCTCGCCGGAGACGGTGACCACACCGCGGTGCGAGAGATCGACAAAGCCGGCGCCGTCGGCGAGTGCGCGCTGCTCGCGGAAGAGGTCGCCGTAGTGGGCGGCGACGCCTTCGTCCGGGCCCTCCGCGGGCACCGCGCCGGGGAGTGAGAGGAGCGGACTCTTCATACCGCCCAGCCTACGGCGCCCCGCCGCGGTCCCTCAGTCCCGCCCGGCCGCCGCGTCGCCGGCGCGCGCCCCGCACTCCCGGCACCGGCCGAAGATCGCGAAGTGCTTCATGTCGGTCTCGAAGCCGAAGGTCTCCCGGAGCTGCGCGGTGAACGGCTCCGCGACCGCCAGATCCGCCTCGATCACCTCGGTGCAGTCCCGGCAGACCAGATGCATGTGGTGGTGCCGGTCGGCCAGGTGATAGGTCGGTGCGCCGTGCCCCAGGTGGGCGTGGGAGACGAGCCCGAGCTCCTCCAGCAGCTCCAGGGTGCGGTAGACCGTGGAGATGTTCACGCCGCCCGCGGTGCGCCGCACCTCGGCCAGGATCTCGTCCGGCGTGGAGTGCTCCAGCTTGTCCACGGCCTCCAGCACGAGCTGGCGCTGCGGGGTCAGCCGGTACCCGCGCGCTCTCAGATCGCTCTGCCAGTCGGTGGTCGCCACAGGGCAAGTGTAGGAGGTGTGCCGGGGCGGCCTACGTGAAGAAGGCGATGCCGTCGTCCGGCAGGTCCTTCACGTCCTTGGCCCACTCCCGCGGGTCGACGGCCTTCTTCAGGTGCGCCGACATGTACGGCCGCAGCGGCACCTCGGGGGTGGACTTCTCGCCCACCCACATCAGGTCGCCCTTCACGTACCCGTAGAGCCGCTTGCCGCCGCTGTACGGGCCGGCCGAGCCGGTGCGCGCGACGGCGTCCGTGGCCAGGTCGATCTGCGGCTTCTGGTCGGCCAGCTCGCCGTACCAGACCTCCGCGACGCCCTGGTCGCGGATCATCACGGCCTCGACCTGCCGTGCGGAGTCGATGCGCCAGTAGCCGGTCTCGGTCTCCAGCGGGTCCGTCTTCCTCCCCTCGGCGTCCAGCACCCAGCTGTGCGAGACGTACTCCAGGAAGTCCCGGCCGTCGTGGCTGAAGGTCACCTCCTGCCCGAAGTTGCACTTCTCCGTGCCCGGGAACTCGGCGACGCCCGCGCCCGTCCAGTTGCCGAGCAGGAAGGCGAGGGGCACGAGGTCCGGATGCAGGTCGGACGGGATCTCGATCATGGGGAACTCAGACGATCTGTGGAAGCGGACGGTTACCGGCGGTCGGCGCTCCGGAGCAGGGCCCCGCGGTCAGCGCTGGCCCTGGTAGAGCTTCTTGACGGTGAGGGCGGCGAAGGCCAGGGTCCCGACGGCCACCAGGACCATCAGGGCGGTGAAGAAGGCGTGCAGCACGTCGGGCTCTCCTCGGGCGTACGGATCTCGGCGGTGGGCCGCCCCCGAGTCTAGTCGGCATCGGCAGGGGGCGGCGTGTGAGGTCCGCCGCGGCGGAGGCGGGGCCGGGGGCCGTGGTGGGCCTGGGCCCCGCCCCCGCCTGGCGGGTCCGCACCTCACCCCAGGAGCTGGGACTGGAGGATCACCGTCTGCTGGAACGGCACCTCGTGCGCCTTCCCCTCCCGGGACTGCACGACCAGTGCCACCGTGTCCCCGGCGATCAGCCAGGCCTGCCGCACATGTTCCTCGCCGCGCGGCTTCAGTTCGTCGTAGGAGTAGCGCTCGACGTTCGGCACCTGGGCCTTCTCGGGCCACACGTCGTCGAGCGTGGCGCTCGGGGCTGAGGAGAGCAACAGTTCGGGGGAGAGGCCCGAGGCGACCACGTCCGCGTGGTACTCCCCGGCGGTGGCGCCGGTGGGGAACCGGAGCAGGTAGACGCTCGTCCGGGTGCCGTCGGGCATGGACCAGCCCCGCCCCGCGATGTGCCGCACCCCGGCGGAGTCGAGCGTCTCCACGACGGTGCCCCGGTCCGCCTCGCGGAACCGGGCGGCGAAGTCCTCCAGCGACACCCAGTCGCCGTCGACGCCCGGCAGCGGCTTCTCCGCCGCTCTGGCGCCCGCCGGGGGCGGCAGCAGCAGGTCGCGGACGTCCGCATGGTGCACCTCGGCCTCGTTCCCCTCGGCGAAGGGGCGGGGCGAGCCGGACGGCAGCGCGGGCAGCTCGAGCTCGGGGTAGTCCCAGCGGCCGTCGCTCCGGGTGCCGAGCCCCGGCACGTCGGTCCGCTCGGGCACCGTGATCCCGTAGGCGATCCCGCCGCCCAGCGTGCCGAAGAGGGTGACCGCCGCCGTCCAGCGCCCGACGGCCCGCAGCACCCGCCGCCTCCGCGGGGCCTCGGGTACCTCGGCGGCCCCGGGAGTCCCTGTGGCCTCGTCGGCCCCGGGAGCGTTCGGGGACCCGGCGGCCTCGCCGGTTCCGGGAGCCTCCGGCGCCGGTGTGCTCTCCGGCGGCGCGGGCGCCCCCGCCGCCACCACTCCGGGGTCGTCCTGGTACGACTCGCTCATACGTACTGCCCCCCGCCCTTCGCCAGCCGGTCGAGCTGCTTCTTCAGCAGGTCCGCCACGTCGTCCTCCCGGAAGGGCTTCGTCCCGGACGCCGTGAGGGTCACGAGCATGTCGTCCTGGTGAGCGGTGCACAGCATCAGTTCCAGATCGCTCTCCTCGTCCTTCGGCGGCAGCAGGCATGCGGCGTCCCGATATCCCTTGATCCCGGGCCCGTCGCGGAGGATCGACAGCTCCTTCACCAGTTGCTTCCGCCCGGTGGCCAGCTCTCGCACGGCCTTCCGGTTCTTCATGTGGGCGAGCTGGATCTCGACGGCGAGGTCGTTGCTGTAGAGCACGTACGAACGCATGGCCAGGCCCTGGACGTCGAGGTTCCGTACGAACTTCCGGTGCTCCCGGCGTTGTGCGGGCGGCAGGTCGGCGCCGCCCTGTTCCATCAGAGCCGTCGCCTGCGCGCCGGTGAGGTGCACGTCGTTGCCGAACTCGTCGATGTCCGGGCCGAGCCGGTAGTTGGCCGGTACGGGCAGGAGCTGCCGGCTCAGCGGGTTGTCCTGGCGGCCCTTGGCGGCGTTCGGTGCCGGATCGTCCTCGGAGGGGGTCTTCTCCGGCTTCTCCCACACGGTGGTGGGCGCCGTGCGGTCCGCGCCGGTCACGGTGACCGCGGTCCAGGCGACACCGCCGCCCGCGGCGGCGAACACCAGCAGGCCGGTCAGGAGGGTGCGCAGCATGCCGCTGCCGCTCTTCTTCACAGCCGCCCCCACTGCCGTTCGGCCACCTTCCGGATCTCCTTCTCGGAGATGCGGGAGGAGCCCGTGATCCAGATGTCCATGGCCACGTCGCCCTGCGAGGCGACGGCGCGCGCAAGATACCGGTACGGCCCCAGCTCGCCCGGGGGCACCGGCTCGTCGAAGGCGTAGTAGCGGCCGTCCGCGGAGCCCTCGATGGCGCGGCCGTCGTAGTCGGCGTACCCCTCCCGGGTGAGGTAGAAGTGCTCGTTGTCGACGAACGCCCGCGCGGAGCGTTCCTGGATCTGCTGGTACTGGACCAGGCGGACGACCACGAACCGGTCACCGTCTTCCCACGCGGTCACGGCGATGCGGCGCAGGTCGCGTTCGAGGATCTTCTCGAACTCGTGGCCTTCACCGCTGTGCCCATAGGGCGTCATCCAGCCGTCCGGGGCGATCCGCTCCGTGACCTCCTGGGCGCCCTCGGGCTTGCGCACCAGCAGGTCGCGCAGGTCGCCGTCCGTCTTCACGCGGCGGTCGTGCTCCGCCGGGACCGGCTCCACGGCGTCGGCCGGGAGCGGCTTGTCCGGGTACGCCAGCGCGTCCTGGGAGAGCGGCGCCAGCGGCGTCGGCTTCCGGCCGGCCTGGACGGTGTAGCCGGTGGCCACCCCGGCGACGACGCCGAGCAGCGCCGCGGCGGCCAGGATCAGCGTCGTACGGCCGCGGGGGTGTCGCCGTCCCGCGGTGCCGCCGGGCGCGCCCGGGCCGGGCGCCTCCGGCGGTGCTCCGGGAGCCGCAGGCGTGCCGGCGGTTCCGGCGGTGTCGGCTGTCCCGGCGGTCTCCGGGGTGCCGGCGGTCGTCTCCGGCACGGCGTGCGCGGCCTCCGGTGCCGCCGCGACATCCGTGCCCGGTGCGGTTTCTGCGGCCTTCGGTGCCTCCGCGGCCACCGGAGCCTCCGGTGCCGCGGCGATCTGCGCGGGCTCCGGGGGTGGCTGCGTCGGGGGAACGGCCTTCTCCATGCATGTCCTCCACTGTTCTTGTCCATGCGCAGACAAGGCGCGGAGGGCCATGGTTGCCCCTTCTCCTGATCACGATCGGGTTGCGGCAGGCCCGCCCGGGGAACCTCCGGCCGCCGCATACCGTGGGGGCATGGCGAAGAAGCTGGTGATCAAGGTGACGGCGGGGGCGGACGCCCCCGAGCGGTGCTCGCAGGCGTTCACGGTGGCCGCGGTCGCGGCGGCCAGCGGCGTCGAGGTGTCGCTGTGGCTGACCGGCGAGTCGGCGTGGTTCGCGCTGCCGGGGCGCGCGGCGGAGTTCGAGCTGCCGCACGCCGCGCCGCTGCCGGAGCTGATCGAAGGTGTCCAGGCCAACGGCCGCATCACGCTCTGCGCCCAGTGCGCCAAGCGGCGCGGCATCGAGGAGCCGGACCTGCTGGAGGGCGTCCGCATCGCCGGGGCGCAGGTCTTCGTGGGTGAGGCGATGGCGGACGAGACGCAGGCCCTCGTCTACTGACGTCCGCCGAGCGCACGGTCGGAATCGCACGGCCGGGCCGCGCCCCGGCCGCGCGCCCCGGAGTGCCGGACCCGGGCCGGGCCGTCCGGTACACGTCCCGGACCGGGCCGGTGCGGACCCGTCCCGGTCCGGACCGGCGTGTCCGGCCTTGCACGCGCGAGGGCCGCACCCAGGCGTCCAACCCGCGGGTGCGGCCCTCGGCCGGGAACCGGGCACGCGGCCCGGCGCGCGTCGGCGCGCGCGCCCGGGCGCGCTCAGACGGCGATCGCGACCTCCGCGAGCCCGCCCTGCTGGGCGACGACCGTACGGTCCGCGGTGCCGCCCGGCACCAGCGCCCGCACCGTCCAGGTGCCCTCGGCCGCGTAGAAGCGGAACTGGCCGGTGGCGGAGGTCGGGACCTCCGCGGTGAACTCGCCGGTGCTGTCCAGCAGCCGCACGTAGCCGGTGACGGGCTCGCCGTCACGCGTCACACTGCCCTGGATGGTGGTCTCGCCGGGCTTGATGGTGGAGGCGTCCGGGCCGCCTGCCTGTGCTCCGCACATGGGGTTTCCTTCCCTTCGGTGAGGCCGGTCGGCCGTCAGTCGTCGGCGCCGAGCTCGACCGGCACACCGACCAGCGAGCCGTACTCGGTCCAGGAGCCGTCGTAGTTCTTCACGTTCTGCTGGCCGAGCAGCTCGTGCAGCACGAACCAGGTGTGGGCGGACCGCTCACCGATGCGGCAGTAGGCGATGGTGTCCTTGCCCAGGTCCACGCCTTCCTGCTCGTAGAGGTCCTTCAGCTCGTCGTCCGACTTGAAGGTGCCGTCGTCGTTGGCCGACTTCGACCACGGGATGTTGCGCGCGCTCGGCACGTGGCCCGGGCGCTGCGACTGCTCCTGCGGCAGGTGGGCCGGGGCGAGCAGCTTCCCGCTGAACTCGTCGGGGGACCGCACGTCCACCAGGTTCTTGGTGCCGATCGCGTCGACGACCTCGTCGCGGAAGGCGCGGATGGAGGTGTCCTGCGGCTGCGCCGTGTACGTGGTCTTCGGGCGCTCCGGCACCTCGGCGACCAGGTCGCGGGAGTCCAGCTCCCACTTCTTGCGGCCGCCGTCCAGGAGCTTCACGTCCTGGTGGCCGTAGAGCTTGAAGTACCAGTAGGCGTAGGCGGCGAACCAGTTGTTGTTGCCGCCGTAGAGGACGACCGTGTCGTCGTTGGCGATGCCCTTCTCCGAGAGCAGCTTCTCGAAGCCGGCCTGGTCGACGAAGTCGCGGCGCACCGGGTCCTGGAGGTCCTGCTTCCAGTCGATGCGGACGGCGTTGCGGATGTGGTTCTTGTCGTAGGCCGAGGTGTCCTCGTCCACCTCGACGATGACCGTCTTCGGGTCGTCGATACGGGCCTCGACCCAGTCGGCGTCCACCAGGACGTCACTGCGGCTCATGGTTCTCCTCCGGAGGGCGGTGGGTGCGTACGCGGGCGTACGGGCACGCGGCACGGCGGGACGCGCCGGTGCGGAAACGGTGCGGTGGTGCGGCGGTGCGAACGGCCGGGCGTCGGGCCGGTGCGCCACACCGGGAGACGGCCGTCAGACGGCGGTGCGACAGAGCATGGCGGCGACGCGGCAGAGGTCGACCGCCCGTCGCTTGGTGAGATCCGCCTGTCGCTTCATGCGACCGATCGTAAGGAGCCGCAGGGGTCCGTGTCACCGTGAATCCGCATGATGAGACAAAAGCGTCTGTGATGCGGGATGACATGCTCCCGCCGCTCCGGGCCGCGGCCGCCCCCGTACGCCCGCTCCGCGCGGTGATCTGCCTTGCGGACGCGCTCGTCTCGCCCTGTGGGACGCGCGGTCTGCCGAGGGCCGGGCGCGCCCGGAAACGCCTCACCCCGCGAGGCGCACGTCCTGCCCCTCCAGCGCGAAGGTCACGCCCTCCTTCGTCACCTCCGCCTCGGCCAGATCCAGCCCCTCGGGCAGCCCGTGGACGGTCGAGCCGAAGTCCACCAGCCCCCGGACACGGTCCTCGGCGCCCGGGATGCCCCCCAGGGGAATCTCCTCGGCCCGCAGCTTCACCCGGTCGCCGCCCTCCAGCCGGACGCTGCTGTAGAAGGGGCGCGGGATCTTCACCGTCTGCCCGAGGAGCTGCACGCTGGCGGTGAGCCGCACCTGGTTCCGGGCGGCCCGGTCCGCGCCGGCGTAGGAGACCTTGACGCCCGTGGGGGCGCTGGCGGTCAGGTCCTCGTAGGAGATCCGGGCGGTGCCGGTGGCCTGCTCGGCCGTGGCGGAGGAGAAGTTCTCCCCGATCCGGACGTGCGAGAGCTGCGCGTCCACCTCCGTGACCGTGATCCGGCGGCCCCGCGCCTCCGCGGTCATGCCGGTCAGCTCGACGTCCACCTCGTCCAGCTCCCTGCCCAGAGCCTGGGTCAGGAACGGGAAACCGTTGATGGAGACGGAGACGGACTCGGTGCCGGTCAGCCCCTCGGACTCCGCGACCTGCTCGGCGGCCCGCTCCTCGGCGAGGTGCACGGCGATCCGGTCCGCCGCGACGAAGAGACCCGCCAGGACGGCGAGGACGACAAGACTTATGCGAAGTGCACGCATCGCGGAAATTCCCCCAGGCGCTCGACTCCCGCGAGCCTAACCCGCGGGTACGTCCCCGGTGCGGGGCGCTGCACGCCGCCGGGCCGAGCCGTTGCAGCGCCGGGACAGGGCGGGGACCGGGCCGGAACAGGGCGGGGGTGGGCCGCGCCGCATCGGAACGGGGCCCGGCCGGCCCCCTGCGGGGCCCACCGGCGCAGGGTGGTCCGGTGCGCCGCCGCCGCGCCGCGGTCGGGCACCTCCCGGGCCCGGCGCGGACCCGCCACGGGGACCGCCGGGACCGCGCCCGCAGGGGGCCTGCCGGTGGCCGGACGCCCCGGTCGCCGCCGACCGGGGCGCCCGGTGCGGGGCGGCCGGGTCCGGTGTGTTCGGGGGTGTGCCCGCCGCGTGTCCGGTGCGGGCCGTCTGGGCTCGGGGGTGCCCGGTATGTGGCAGGAGTGTGGCCGGTGTGTCCGGTGCGGGGCGGATGGGTCTGGTGCGTGCGGGGGTGCGCCCGGTGCGGGCCGTCTGGGCTCGGGTGGGTCCGGTGTGTGGCCGGTGGGCGGCCGGGTGCGCCCGAGGTGTGCCCGGTGGGAGATCGGTACGCCGGCTGCGCTCGCCCGGGGCGGCGGGAGCAGCCGGGCCCGGGCCCGGTACAGGCCTGGCCGCCCCGGGCCGCGGTAGGTACGGCGGCTGCTCAGGACAGGGCGCGGCCCAGCACGTACACCGCGGGCGCGGCCAGGGTCAGGGGCAGCGCCACCCCGGCGGTCAGGTGCACGAAGCGGGAGGGACGGTCGTAGCTCGCCACCCGCAGCCCGAGCAGCGCGCACGCGCCTGCGGCCAGCCCGGTCAGGGCGCCCTCGTCGCCCGCCGACCCGGCCGGCAGCCCCGTCGCGTAGCCCGCGCCCGCCGCCGCGAGCAGGGCGGCGGCCGGTCCCGCGAAGGGCGGCAGCGGCAGCGCCCGTACCAGCGTCGCCGCGGCGACCGCCGCGGCGCCCACGGTGAGCGTGGCGGCGGACCAGGGGACGGCCGCGAGGTGGCCGGCGGCGAGCACGGTGAGCGCGGAGGCGGCGAGCGCCGCGGTGAGCGCGTAGAGGCGTTCGTCGGGGCTCGCGTGGTTGCGGAGCTGGAGCGCCGGCACCAGCACGCACCAGACGCCGAGCGTGGCCAGCATCACGGTCGGGGCCTGCCCGCGATCGGTCGCCAGCAGCGCGGCGTCGGTGGCGACCCCGGACAGGAACGCCAGTGCGATGCCCTGCCGGGCGGGCCACATGCCGTTCAGCCGGTACCAGCCGGCCGCGGTCAGCGCCTGGAGCAGGACGACGGCGCAGGCCGTCACCGGGCGGGGGAGCGGGGCGGTCAGCGCGAGCAGCCCCGCGAGCCCGGCGGTCAGCGCGGCCGGGAGCAGGCCGGGGGCGATCAGCGGGCTCTCGCGGCGGCGCCGGCCGCCTCCGGGAGACGGGCGCGCCGCGGGGCGATCCGCCCGGCCGGTCCCCGCGTCGCCCGTGCCGGGGGCCGGGGCGGTGCCGCCCGCCTGCGGGGGCGCGGCCGGGCGCTCCGGGGGGAGCGGGCCGGGGGAGGGGTGTGCCGGGGCTCTGCCCGGCCGGGTGTCGCTCACCGGGCACCCCCGGCGAACGGCGGGAGCACCTCGACCGTGCCGCCCTCGGTCAACGGGACCTCCTGATGCGCGCGCGAACCCACCTGGGCGCCGTCCACCAGGAACGAGCAGCGTCGCAGGACCCGGGCGAACTCCGGGCGCTCCGTGTGCCGGGCGCGGGCGGCGTCCAGCGCCTCGGCGAGCGTACCGGCCTCGTACGTCTCCTCCGCGAGCCCGGCGGCGGATTTGGCCGCCGCCCAGTAGCGGATCGTCCCGCTCGCCATGCTGGTCCTCTCGCCGTGTGCCGTTGCGGGTTCCATGATGGCGCGCCGCCCGGGGTGCGGACGGCGCCGGGGCCCGGTACGGACGGGGCGCGCGCCTTGCCGCGGGGGCGCGCGTCCTCCGCCGGGCGCCGGTGCGGGTGATCGACGCGTCCCGGTGGCGGGCGCTCTCCGCAGTGCCCGCCGCCGCGGGGGCCGGACCCGCCCGGACGCCGGACCGGCCGGGCGATGGTCACCGGCGGGGCCGGGGGAAGCCCGCGCGGCACGGGCCACCGTGCCGGACGGCAGCCGCGTTCCCCGCGAGGGCCCGGAGGCCCCCGGGGGCAGCCCGGGTGCGGGGCGCCGGGCGGTCGTGCCGGGCCGGGCCGTGGCCGGCTCGTGCTTCGGCGCGGCACCCCGCCCGGTGCCTACCGGGACCTGCCGGTGGGCGTCCCGGAGGTGTTCAGCCGGCCTCCGTGGCACGGCGGGCCGCCCAGGCGGCGATGCGGTTGAGCAGCTCCGGCTCCGCCGCGTTCTCCGCGTGGCCGAAACCGTGTTCCAGCCAGAGCTCGGTGTGCTCCGGGTCGGCGGCCCGCGCCAGGGCGAGCGGGTGGTCGACGGGGAAGTAGGCGTCCTGGTCGCCGTGCACGACCAGCAGCGGGGTCGGGCTGAGCAGCGGTGCAGCCGCCGTGGGCGAGAGCGGCACGGGGTCCCAGCCCTCCGGGTGGACACGCGTCCGCAGTCCCCAGCGGGAGACCAGCCGCCCGACCGGCTGCTCGATCACCCAGTGCAGCCGCCGCATGGGTGCGGTGCCCCGGTAGTACCAGCGGGCGGGCGCGCTCACCGCCACCACCGCGTCGGCGTGCGCGTCCACTGCCCCGGCGTCCTCCACTGCCCCGGCGTTCTCCACCGCCCCCGCGTCCGCCGCCCCCGTGCTGTTCGCCGCACCGTCGCCGTCCGCCGTACCCGCGCCGTCCGGGGCCTTCGCCCGGCGGGCGTCGGCTGCCGCGAGGGCGTCGGAGGGCCCGGACGGGTCTGCGCCGGCCTGTTCCTCCGCCTCCGTATGGGCCCGCGCCAGCGCGCGTGCCCCCTCGTACGCCACCGTGCGCCCCTCGCGCGCCACGTCGCCCTCCGGCCGGCCGGGCGGCCACACCGTGTCACCGTCCCCGGCGTCCCGCGGCCGGTAGAGCGCGCCGTGCCGTACGGTCACCGAGCCGCCCATCGAGAACCCGAGGGTGGCCACCCGCGGGTGCCCGAGTGACCGGGCCCAGCGGACCGCCGCCGCGAGGTCGAGCACCTCGCGGTCGCCCACCGTGGAGCGCCCGCCCGAGCCGCCGTGACCGCGGAACGAGAAGGTCACCACCGCGGCGTGCCGGGCGCACACCTGCGCGGCCCGCCGGAGCGCGGGCCGTTCGAGCGACCCCGTGAAGCCGTGCGCCAGCACGATCACCGGTACGCCCGCGGGGTCCGTACCGGCCCCGGCGGTGTTGCCCGCACGCGCGCCCGGACCGTCCCCGGAGCCTTCGTCCCGCCGGCCGCCCGGACCGTCCCGCGGCCCGCTCCCGGGCCCCGCGCCCGGCGGTGCATACGGCAGGTATGCGGCCTCGATCGGCACTCCGTCCGCCGCCGTCAGGGACGCCCGGCGGACACGCTCCGTGACCGCCTCGCGACCTACGCGGGCGAACTCACACTTCCCTGTGCTGCTCATTCGGCTATTCTGCTGGGAGAAGGATCCGGGCAGAGTCGCCCCCGGGTCCTTTCGTGCTTTCGGCAGCCCTCCTCCGGAGCGGCCGGTCGCCGGGAGCCGCCGGGTACGACGCTGTGCCGCCATTCGCCTCGCAGGGACCGAGGAAGGGACCCGACGTCATGGGTACGCGTAAAGGCAACGGAGACCATACGAACGCGGCGCAGCCCGCACCGGCGGGGGGTGCGTCCGCATGAGTTCGCTGCTGCTGCTCACCAACGCCCTCCAGCCGTCCGCGGAGGTCCTGCCCGCGCTCGGCCTGCTGCTGCACAACGTCCGGGTGGCGCCCGCCGAGGGGCCCGCCCTGGTGAACACTCCCGGCGCCGACGTCATACTGATCGACGGCCGACGGGACCTGCCGCAGGTCCGCTCCCTGTGCCAGTTGCTGCGCTCGACGGGCCCGGGGTGCCCGCTGGTGCTGATCGTGACCGAGGGCGGGCTGGCCGCGGTCACCGCCGAATGGGGCGTCGACGACGTCATCCTGGACACCGCCGGTCCCGCCGAGGTGGAGGCCCGGCTGCGACTGGCCACCGGACGGCTCCAGATCGGCGCGGACGCCAGCCCGATGGAGATCCGCAACGGCGACCTCTCCGTGGACGAGGCCACCTACAGCGCCAAGCTCAAGGGCCGGGTGCTGGACCTCACCTTCAAGGAGTTCGAGCTCCTCAAGTACCTCGCGCAGCACCCGGGCCGGGTCTTCACCCGGGCACAGCTCCTGCAGGAGGTCTGGGGCTACGACTACTTCGGCGGCACCCGCACCGTCGACGTCCACGTGCGGCGGCTCCGCGCCAAGCTGGGCCCGGAGCACGAGTCGCTCATCGGCACCGTGCGGAACGTCGGCTACCGCTTCGTCTCCCCCGAGAAGGGCGACAAGTCCGCGGAGGGGAAGAAGGCGAAGGCGGAGGCCCGTGCCGTGGCCGACGCCGCCGAGGAGGTCACCCGGCAGGCGGCGGACGGCGCGGAGCCCTCCCGTACGGGCCGGGCCGAGGGGTGACCCGTCGCGCGTAGACTGACCGCCGTGGCCAAGGTGACGCGGGACGATGTGGCAAGACTGGCGGGTACCTCGACCGCGGTGGTCAGCTATGTGATCAACAACGGGCCGCGCCCGGTCGCCCCCGCCACCCGGGAGCGCGTCCTCGCGGCCATCAAGGAGCTGGGGTACCGGCCGGACCGGGTGGCGCAGGCGATGGCCTCGCGGCGCACGGACCTGATAGGCCTCATCGTCCCGGACGCCCGGCAACCCTTCTTCGCGGAGATGGCGCACGCGGTGGAACAGGCCGCGGCGGACCGCGGCAAGATGGTCCTGGTCGGGAACTCCGACTATCTCGACGAGCGCGAGGTGCACTATCTGCGCGCCTTCCTCGGCATGCGCGTCTCCGGTCTCATCCTGATCAGCCAGGGTCCCAGCGAGCGGTCCGCCGTCGAGATCGACGCCTGGGACGCCCGGGTGGTGCTGCTGCACCGGCGGCCCGAGGCGATCGACGACGTCGCCGTCGTGCTGGACGACGTCAACGGCGCGCAGCTCGCCACCCGGCACCTGCTGGAGCACGGGCACGACTACGTGGCCTGCCTGGGCGGTCTCGAGTCCACGCCGGAGAACGGCGATCCGGTCACCGACCACGTCGAGGGCTGGAGCCGGGCCATGCGGGAGGCCGGGCGCCCGGTGGAGGGGCGCCTCTTCAAGGCCCCGTACAACCGCTACGACACCTACAAGGTCGCGCTCGACCTGCTCGGCGGACCGGACCGCCCCCCGGCGGTGTTCTGCTCGACGGACGACCAGGCCATCGGGGTGCTCCGGGCGGCCCGCGAGCTCGGACTCGACGTGCCCGGCGAGCTGGCCGTGGCGGGCTTTGACGACGTCAAGGAGGCGGCGCTCACCGACCCGCCGCTCACCACGGTGGCCTCCGACCGGGAGGCGATGGCGCGCGCCGCCGTCGACCTGGTGCTGGACGACGGCCTCCGGGTGGCCGGCTCCCGGCGCGAGCGGGTCCGGCTCTTCCCCTCCGGCCTGGTGGTCCGCGCCTCCTGCGGCTGCGCGCCGCCCGCCGGCTGACCCACCGGCCCCCGTCCCGCCGCGCGGGCGGCCTGCCGGGTCCCGCCGCACACCGGCCGTACACCGGCGACCGGGAGCGCCGACGCGACGGCCCTCGGACGGCGGCCCGCAGACGGCGGCCCTCGGACGGCGGTCCTCGGACGACGCTCCTCAGACGGCGCCGAGGTCCGCGGACAGCCAGTGCTCCGGCCGCAGATACAGGATCACCTGCTCGCCGTGGTCCTTCAGGGCGAACTCCACATACCCCTGCACCTTCTCCGGCGGCAGATAGCGCGCGGCCAGCTCCTCCAGCGCCTCCCGGGTGCCCGGCCCGGTCCGTACGACCGGGCCCTCCACCGACACGTAGGCGACCGTCGGCTCCAGCCGCTGCACCAGCAGCGTGCAGCGGCCCGCCCGGGCGACGAGCCGGTGCTTGCGGGAGTCCCTGCCGGTCAGTACCCAGACCTCGCCGCCCGGCGCGTACTGGTACCAGACGGGCACCGTCAGCGGGCCGCGCGACTCCTCCCCGGAGTCGACGGACAGGGCGGCGACATGCGGCTCGGCCAGAAACCGCTCACGTTCTGCACGGGACAGGGCCACCCGGGCCTCCTTCGGCGCGCTCCGTCGTACCGGCTGCGGGTCAGCGTACGCGAGCGGGCGCCCCCGCTCGGGGAACTCCGCGCGAACCGCCCCGGTGTGAAGGGACGACTCACGCCGTCCTCAGCCGATTCTCATCAGCGCCGCCCACGCTGGGCGGCATGCACACCCACGACGCACCTTCCGCAGCCACCTCTCCGCCGCCCCCGGCCGGCCCGCCGGGAGCCTCGCCCGAGCCGGCGCCCCCGCACGCCGCCACCACCCCGCACGGGCTGCCGCCCGCGCCGCCCGCCCCACCCCCACCCCGCCGGCCCCCCCCCCGCCCGCGGCCCCCCCCCCGCC
>NZ_JACYHE010000003.1 GCF_021696945.1 Streptomyces sp. JJ36 | reverse complement strand
CAGGCCGTCCTCACCCTGCACCTGGCTTGCTCAGACTGAGGGTGGAAAACGCTCAGTGCCCTGCGCGAGATGGGCGAGGCGGTAGACGTGCTTGCTGCTCTGCCAGGCCGGGTCGAGTTCGCCCAGAAGACTGCCGGAATCACGCGTTTCAACCAGAGCCCCTTCCACGCGTGGAATGCCGGTTTCCGCGAGTGCGCGATGCTCGCCCGCGGCAGCGAGTACGGCATGGCTGACGAGAACGCCCGCCGACGGGTTCAGGCATGGACGACGAGCCAGAGCGGCGAGTTCGCCGCCTACGCCGCTACCGGAGCGCGTGAAGGCATCGCATTCGCCTGTGACGCCGCCCGTGATCCGCAGAGCTTCGACCACCTCAACGACCCACCTGGCTGCGGGAGAGGTTCACCGCCGCACACGCAGAACAGGCGGTTGCCGGATGAGCGGCCCGGTCGTGCTCATCGAGCTGTATGCGAACCGCCTGGGTGGCCACCACCAGCGCACGCTGGCGGCACTCGCCCAGGCACGTCCCGGCAGCGTGATCATCGCGCCGCACGGAATCGCAGATGGGGCGGTGGCTGCCCTGCGCGGGGCCGGCGCCCTGCTGACCGCACCGGGCGGACCAGCTGCGGCCGTCCTTCTGGCCGCCTCCCGGCTGGCGGCCGGGGCTCTCCACGTTCGGGCAGCGAGCCTTTCGCTCGCGCCGCTGTCCCCCGCGCCTTCGGCGGTTGCCCCACCAGGTCACCCTCCTCGCCCGCTGCCTGACCGAAGCGTCCGCGCTTCGGACAGCCCGCCGTCAGGCGCCGAACGCCGACGCAGTGGTGATCCTGACGGCAAGCGAAGTCCTGCACGGGCTGGCCGCCTGCCTGGGCGGTCACCACGGAGGACACCGTTCTGCGGCTGGTCGGCCGGCTCGCCTGCCGAGGCGAGCACCGAGTGATCGCGGTGTACCCGACCGGCGGCCGTCGTCGACGGCGAAGGTACCCACCGCTGTGGGCACCGATGGCTGGGCATCGAGCGGTTCCTGATCGCGTTCCACTTCCCCGAGCACGTCCCCGACGTCAGACGGTACGAACTGCAGGCCGCCGTCCGCGAGCTCGGCATCACCCCCACCGGGACCAGCGCCGGCCCGTGGCACGAGCACACCAACACACAGCTCAGGGACGCCCTGCGGCACCGAGCCGGGCCCGGCTGGCACCTGCTCGCCGACGCGGACGAGTTCCAGCAGTACCCAGCCCCTCTTGCCGAGATGATCCACCGAGCCGACAGATCCGGACACGCTGTAGTCGGCGGGCTGATGATCGACCGCGTCGCTGCGAGCGGACACCTGACCGGCTGGCGACCCGAGGGCGGACTCGACTTCGCCTATCCCCTCGGCGGCCACCTCACCCATCGACTACTGCACGGCGACCCCCGCAAGATCGTCCTCGCCCGCCACGACGTCGCCGTCTCCTCCGGCAATCACCGGGCACCCGGTCACCGGCCGGATGTGGACCGTATCTGCGCGGTCCACCATTTCACGTGGCGCACGGGCGTCCTGGACGACCTCCGTCGGCGTATCCAGCACTTCACCACCGGCACCTGGCAGGAGCACACCCCGGCCGTCCGCGACGAGGCCGGCCGCCTGCTGGCCCACGTCGGCCGGCATGGCGGTGTGATCAACACCAGCGATCCGCGGTTCGCCTTCCGCCGGGTGAGCATGCACAGGATGCCGCAGGGCTGGGACTCCGAAGCGCGCGGCATCTTCACCACCTGGCGACCGTCCGCGCACACCGGCCAGGATTAGAGACGATGTCCTCGCCCGCCCTCGCTCGTCGCGGAAGGGATGGACCCGTGGCCCTCGCCGTTCTCCTGGCTGGATTGACTGGCTCCGGGAAGACCACCGTCGCCCAGGCGCTCAACCGCCACGGCTTCACCCGGCTGTCCGTTGACGAGGAGGTCCACCGCCTCCACGGCCGCTACGGCGTTGACTATCCGGAGCACACCTACTTCGAGCGTGAACGCCCCGTCGTCGAGGCGGTCCGGGCACGTTTCGTCAAGGAGTTGGAGGCCGGCAACGACGTCGTCCTGGACCACGGGTTGTGGCTTCGTGGCGATCGCGACGTCTGGCGGCATGCCGCCCTCGAAGCGGGCGGCCTGCCCCTGGTCGTCTACCTCCCCGCCGACCGCGACGAGCTATTGCGGCGCCTGGCCGAGCGCAACCAGCGCGAGGATGCCAACGCCCTCACCGTCACCCCCGAAGCCCTCGACGGCTTCATCGCCCGGTTCGATGCTCCGGCTCAAGACGAGGAAGTGATCGTCTACAGCGGGAACCTCGACGCACTCCTGGCGGGGCTGGATGTGGCCAGACTCAAACGGACCTGAATCGCTCTGCCGAGTGAGGTGTTTTCACCCAGGCTTGCCTGAGCAGTCCGTTCCCTGAGGAAGAGAATTCTGGGACCCCGCGGCCAACCAAGGGGCAAGCATTCGCATGGAGGACGCTCGCGTCAGGGCCGTCCCCACAGCGATTCACCGTGCATCAAGGCAGCCCGGTAGCGAAGTCGGAATCTCCAGGCAGGTGCTCTCCGCTAACCCGCCCTGGCGGCCACGGACGAGTGTCCCACCTTCCACCCAGCCACCGGGCACCCCGGCCGCTCGGGACGTCACACAGATCCGTTGCTGCCCGCCATGTGCACCGGTTGTGCACCGACCTGCCCGCACCAAGTCTGTCTGTGCAGGTCAGCGGCGTTGCCAACCTGGACTTCGACATCTGAGGCCGCCACGCGGCGGGGCGGGCGCTCCGCCGCGGCCGGTCGTGGCCGCCGGTCGTGTCCCTCGCCGGGGACACAGCCGGCGGCCGTTTCGGTGCGCGCGCTCGCGGCCCGGCTCGACGGCGGGCCGGAGGGGCCCGGGCTCAGGCGGTGGCCTCGCGGGCCTGGGCGGCCAGCATGCGCTCCAGGGCCAGGACCGCCCGGGGGGTGTGCCGGGTGTCGAGGCGGGCCGTGTAGAGGAAGCGGGTGAGGGCGGGGCGGGCGAGCGGCCGCGCGACGACGCCGGTGACGTGCCGGGGCAGCGCCAGGCGCGGCAGCAGGGCGACGCAGAGCCCCGCGGCCACGAAGCCGAGCACGGTGTTGAAGTCGTTCCCCTCGTACTCCAGCCGGGCGGCGAATCCGGGGACCCTGGCGAGCTGGGCGAGGAGCTCCAGATGCAGGGCGGCCTCCGGCGCCGCTATCCAGGTCTCCGAGGCGAGGCTCGCCAGCTCGACGACCTCCTGCTCGGCCAGCGGATGCCCGTGGGGCAGCACGGCGACGACCGGGTCCCGGGCGGCCAGGCTCCGGTGGAGCGCGCGGGGTGGCGGCAGCGGGAGGAAGTCGTAGTCGTAGGTGAGCACGAGGTCCAGGTCGCCCCGGTTCACCCGGGTGTAACCGGGCCCGGGTTCGAGCTGGGCGAGGCTGACCTGCACGTCCGGGTACTCCGTCTGAAGCGCGGCGAGCGCGCGGGGGACCAGGCCGTTGGCGGCGGACGCGAAGGCGCCGAGCCGTATCCGTCCGGCCGTGCCCGCGCGGACGGCGTCGAGCTCCTGCGCCGCCGCGGCCAAGGCGGTACGGACGCCCTGCTCCGCGTCGAGCAGGATCCGGCCGGCCCGGGTGGGGCGTACCGGGCGGCGTTCCAGGACCCGGAGCCCCGCGCGGCGTTCGAGCTCGGCGATCTGCTGCGACACCGCCGGGGAGGTGTACCCCAGCTCGCGGGCGGCCGCGGCGAACGAGCCGAGGCGGACGACGGCCTCCAGCGTGGCCAGCAAACGGGGGTCGACGGTCTGCATGCGGTAAGTCTGGCTTACCTCTCACGAAGATGTCATTACTTGTGCTTACTTTCGCCCGGCTGCGAGACTCACCGCGGGCGACCGGCCCGCCGTACGGCCTCCGGCAGCCGGGCCGCCCCGTCCTCGGCCTTCCCGGGCGTCGCGTACGGCGACGCCCGGGCGCCGAGGCCTCGTCACGCGTGCGCGGGAGCCACGACGTGGCCCGGTCATCGATGAGCGTGCGAACCTCCGGAGGGCACATGGCGCGGATACCCCTGATCGGCATGACGACGTATCTCGCCGACGCGCGGTGGGGAGCCTGGGAGCTGCCCGCCACACTGCTGCCCGCCGCGTACGCCCAGAGCGTCCAGGCCGCCGGCGGGCATCCCGTCCTGCTGCCACCGGGCGACCCCGCGACGGCAGCGGGCGTGGCCGCGCGGCTGGACGGCGTCGTCCTCGCGGGCGGCGAGGACGTCGACCCCGCGCTGTACGGTGCCGAACGGCATCCCCGCACCGACCCCCCGGTGCCCGTACGGGACAGGTGGGAAAGTGCCGTGCTCGCGGCCGCCCTGGAACGCGACCTCCCCGTGCTCGGCATCTGCCGGGGCATGCAGCTCATGAACGTGCACGCGGGCGGGACCCTGACCCAGCACCTCCCGGACGACGTCGGGCACCACGGCCACAACGCGCGCCCGGGGGTCTTCGCGCAGCACGTGGTCACCACGGTCCCCGGCACCCGCATCGGGGAGTTGCTGCCCGGGGCGACGGAGGTGGCGACCCACCACCACCAGGCCGTCGGCCGCCTGGGGGCCGGCCTGACGGCCGCCGCCCACGCCGAGGACGGCACCGTCGAGGCGGTGGAGTTCCCCGGGCGGACCTTCGCGCTGGGCGTCCAGTGGCACCCCGAGATGGACTCCGCCGCCCAGCCGCTGAGCGCCCTGATCGAGGCGGCCCGGCAGCACGCCACCGCCGGCCCGGAGCCGGTGCTGACCCGCTGCTGAGCCCGCGGGGCGCGGGCGAGGAGCGGTCCTCTTCGAGGAGCGGCCCTTCCGGGCGTCCCCGGTCGCCGGCTCGGCCGCCGGGCGACGGGCAGTCCGAGCACGTCGCGTGGCGCGGCCGGCCGACGGCGGTCGAGGACGGGTCGCCGTCGGCGAGGCGGGCGCGATCAGGCTTGTCGGCGACGCCGTGCCCAGGCGGCGGCAATCGCGATCGCCACGGTGGTGTGGGCAGCGGTCCAGAACACGGCCTTGGCGTTCGGCCCGTTGACCGTGCGCCTCTCTCCGTCTGCGTGGAGGCAGAACGAGTCGGGCGGGAAGTACTGCGAGACAGGACTGCTGTGCGTGCCGTAGCAGGGGGACGTGTCGGGAAACAGGCCCGGCTGCGCGCGCTGCGAGAGGGCCCAGCCGACGCACACGGTCAGCCACCCGGCCAGCAGGAACACGACCCGCATCCAGCGGGGGACCCTCGCTCGCCGCCCCAGCAGCCACACCAGGGAGGTGGGCACGAGGACGACGGCGAACGTGGCGAAGAGCAAGAGCAGAGCCTTCATGGTCCTTTGACCATACCGATCGAAGATCCGCCGGCCAGGCCCTGAGGGCCGGGACCGTGCGGGTCAGGGGTTGAGGTCGAGGGTGCGCACCGGGTGCTCTTTCCAGGCTTCCGGGGTGGTGGTGGCGATCACGGTGCCGTCGGGCCGGTCGGGGCTGGGCTGCGCGGCGTGGAGCGTGTGTGCGGACGCCCAGGTTCCGGAGCGGGCGAGGACCAGGGCGGTGGGCAGGTCGAGGTCGAGGAAGGTGATGCCGGGCAGGGCGGCGAGATGCTCGCCGGTGCCGGGACGCTGCCGGTCGGCCTCGACCAGGGCGCAGGTGGTGGCGTAGAGGAACCAGCCGGGTTCGCTCTGAGCGCGGTGGATGAGGCGGGAGGCCAGGGGGTTGCCGTGGCCTGCGGCGAGCATGGCGGAGGAGTCGAGCAGGACGTGGACGGGCTGGGTCACGCGGCGCCTGCCTGCCCGAGACGGCGGTCGAGTTCGGCGTCGAGTTCGGCCTCCTCGGCGCTCGTGGGGCCGTAGCCGTTCCAGGCGCGTAGCCGGGCGCGGGCCTGTTCGGCGCGGGCTTCCCGCTCGGCCGGGGTCAGCAGGGTCTCGCCGAGGTGGGCGAGGTAGGCGCGCAGGGACATGCCCTCGGCGGAGGCGATTTGGGCGAGGCGGTCCCGGGTCTCGGTGGGGATACGGACATTGGCGTCGGCCATTGGGGCTCCTTTCACCGCACTCGAGTATACGGGTACGTACCCGTACACCGGCGCCGGTCTCGCGCCTCCGCGGGCCGCCTTGCCGGGCGGGCGGTCAGGGCCAGCCGTGGAGGGTGAGGCGGGGGCCGCCGGTGAGGTGGTGGTGCAGGGCGCGGGCGGTGCTGGGGACGAGGGGTCCGGGGAGGTCGTGGGCGGGGGCCCAGCGGACCCGGGCGTGCTTCCCCGGCTCGCGGTTCTCGAGGTCGCCGGTCCAGGTGCGGGTGGCGAAGACCACGGTGAGGAAGCCGCTCGGGGCGTCGGCCCCGCGGGCGGCGTGCACCACGTGGACGAGTGCGAGGTCCTCGGGCCGTACGGTCAGGCCGGTCTCCTCGTGCAGTTCGCAGACGGCGGTGGCGGTGACGGGCTCCCCCGGTTCGCTCTTGCCGATCGGCAGGTCCCACATGCCGCGGCCGAAGCGGGCGCGTTCACCGCGCTGGAGCAGCACGATCCGGTCGGTGGCCGGGTCGTGCACGACGACCGCCGCGACCAGCAGGGGGGCCGCGGACGCGGTGGCCGCGGCGACGCCCGGTCCGGGCGCGGCGCGGGGCCCGGCTGCGGGCGGGCCGGTCACCGGTCCGGAAGCGGCTCCGGGTACGGAGGAGAGGCCGGTCGCGGACGGCGCGGCGGATCCGGGAGGGTCGGGCTGCCGGGCCACGGGGCTTCCTCTCATCGGCGGGGCGGGGCAGGGCGGGACGGGGCGCCGGGGCCCGTACGGACCCCGGCGTGTGCTCAGGACGGCGCCGGGGCCGCCCGGGGCGGCTCGGGGGCCGGGCCCACCAGTTCGTCGAGCACGTCCTCCATGGTGACGAAGCCGAGGACGGCGCCGTCGTCACCGGTGACCGCCGCGAGGTGGGTGCCGGTGGAGCGCATGGCGGTGAGGGCGTCGTCCAGCGGGGTGTCCCGCGGCACCCGGGTCACGGGGTGCAGGGCGGTGCGCGGGAACGGCGCGTCCCGGTCGGGGACGCCGAGGGCGTCCTTGATGTGCAGGTAGCCCAGGACCGTGCCGCCGGGCGCGAGGACGGGCAGCCTGGAGTAGCCGGCCTCGGCGGAGAGCCGCTCCAGCTCCCGCGGGGTGAGGTCCGGGCCGGCCGTCACCATGGTCTCCAGCGGGACCAGGATGCCGCCGACCGGGCGGGTGCCGAGCCGCAGGGCGTCCCGGAGGCGTTCGCCCTCCTCCGGCTCCAGCAGTCCGGCCTTACGGGAGTCCTCCACCATGCGGGCGAGTTCGTCGTCCGTGAAGACGGCGGAGACCTCGTCCCTGGGCTCCACCCGGAGCAGCCGCAGCAGTGTGTTGGCGACGGCGTTGATGCCGAAGACCACCGGGCGCAGCGCCCGGGTGACGGCGACCAGCGGCGGCCCGAGCAGCAGCGCGGTCCGTTCGGGCGCGGCCAGGGCGATGTTCTTCGGCACCATCTCGCCGACCAGCATGTGCAGGTAGGTGGCCGCGGTCAGCGCGACGAGGAAGGCGATCGGGTGCACCAGTCCGTGCGGAACGTGCGCGGCCTCGAAACCGGGCTCCAGGAGGTGGGCGATGGCGGGTTCGGCCACCGCGCCCAGCACCAGCGAGGAGACGGTGATCCCGAGCTGGGCGGTGGCCATCATCGCGGAGACGTGCTCCAGCCCCCAGAGGGTGGCGCGGGCGCGCTTCTCGCCGGCCCGGGCGCGGGGCTCGATCTGGCTGCGGCGTACGGAGATGAGGGCGAACTCGGCGCCCACGAAGAAGGCGTTGGTGAACAGCGTCAGGGCCCCGAGGGCGAGCTGCAGTGCGGTCACCGGGCCTCCTCCACGACGGGCTCCGGTGCGGCGGCGGGGGCGATGAGGCGTATCCGGTCGGCGCGGTGGTGCGCGACGCGGAGCACCTCCAGCCGCCAGGCGCCGAGTTCGACGGTGTCGCCCGCGGCGGGGATGCGGGCCAGGCGGTCCGCGACGAGTCCGGCGGCCGTCTCGTACGGTCCGTCCGGGGCGTCCAGGCCGAGCTCGGCGAGCTGGTCCAGGCGTACGCCGCCGTCTGCCTCCCAGGAGCGGTGCCCGTCCTCGGCGCCTTCCACGGGCAGCAGCCCGGGCGGTTCCTCCGGGTCGTGCTCGTCCCGGACCTCGCCGACGATCTCCTCGACGATGTCCTCCAGGGTGGCCACGCCGGCGGTTCCGCCGTACTCGTCGACGACCACCGCCAGGGTGCGGCTGTGCCGCAGCCGGTCCAGCAGCCGGTCCACCGGCAGGGTGTCGGGCACCAGCAGCGGTTCGCTCATCAGGGTGGTGACGGGGGTGGCGGCGCGCCGCTCCGCTTCCAGTGCGAGCACGTCCCGGATGTGGACGGTGCCCACGACCTCGTCGAGGGTGTCGCGGTAGACGGGGTAACGGGAGAGCCCGGTCGCCAGGGTGAGGTCCGCGGCGTCGGCGGCGGTGGCGTGGGCCTCCAGGGCCCGTACGTCCACCCGCGGGGTCATCACGTTCTCCGCGTGCAGCTCGCCGAGGCGGAGCGTACGGACGAAGAGCTCGGCGGAGTCCTGCTCGATCGCGCCCTGGGCGGCCGAGTGCCGGGCGAGGGCGACGAGTTCGCCCGGGGTACGGGCGGACGCCAGTTCCTCGGTGGGCTCCAGCCCGAAGCGGCGCACCAGGCGGTTGGCGGTGTCGTTGAGGTGGCGGATCAGCGGGGCGAACGCGGCGGTGAAGGCCCGCTGCGGGCCGGCGACCACCCGGGCGACGGCCAGCGGCCGGGAGATGGCCCAGTTCTTGGGCACCAGTTCGCCGACGACCATGAGCACGACGGTCGAGACGGTCACGCCCAGCGCCACGGCCGGCACCGGGACGGCGCCGGCGGGCAGACCCGCGGACCGCAGCGGACCGCGCAGCAGGGCCGCGAGCGAGGGCTCCGCGAGCATGCCGATGACCAGCGAGGTCACGGTGATGCCGAGTTGGGCGCCGGAGAGCTGGAAGGTGAGCCGCCGCGCCGCCTTGAGCGCGCTCGCGGCGCCGCGCTCACCCGCCTGGGCGGAGCGCTCCAGCGCGCCGCGCTCGGCGGTGGTGAGGGAGAACTCGGCCGCGACGAAGACCGCGCAGGCCAGGGTGAGGGCCAGGGCGACCAGCAGGAGCAGCACCTCGGTCACCGTGCCACCCCCGTTCGCCCGCTCGGTTCCGGCGGTCGGGGCATGGCACAGCAGGTACTCGGAGGATCGTCCATCGCGGCCCCGCGACTCCTTCTGGGTGATCGGTTTTCGGTCGGCAGCAGATGCCGTTCGGCCACATCCTAGACCGACTCCGGTGCCGGCCCGCGGGATCGCGCCGCCGGGGCCCGTGCCGGCGGCGAACGGGCGGGCGCCGCACGACCGGGGAGCGAGGGGGCCGGGTTCCCGGAAACGGCAACGCCGTTTGGCCTCCCCGCGCGCCCCGGCGCAGCCTGCACTCGGAGGTGAGCGGCATGCAGGCCGAAGCAGAGCAGCAGCGTCCGCACGCGACCGACGGGGAGCGTGCCGGATACGACGTGGTAGTGGCGGGCGGCGGCCCGGCCGGGCTGAGCGCCGCCCTGGTGCTGGCCCGGGCCCGGCGCCGGGTGGCGGTGGTCGACGCGGGGGAACCGCGCAACGCCCCCGCCGCCCGTGTGCGGGGCTTCCTGACCCGGGACGGGACGCCCCCGGCGGACCTGCGGGAGCGGGGCCGGGCGGAGGTGGCCGGGTACGGGGTGGACCTCGTCGACGGCCGGGTGGAGGACGCCCGCCCCGTCGGCGCGCCGGACGGCCCCGGCGGCCCCGGCTTCCTGGTGCGGGTGGCCGGCGGCCCGGTGCTGCGCGCCCGCCGGCTGCTGGTGACCACCGGGCTGCGTGACGAGCTCCCGCCGGTCCCGGGGGTACGCGAGCGCTGGGGGCGGGAGGTGCTGCACTGCCCGTACTGCCACGGGTACGAGGTGCGGGACCAGCCGCTGGGCGTGCTCGGCACCCACCCGGACGCGGTGCGCCAGGCGCTGCTGGTGCGCGAGTGGTCCGCGGACGTCGTGCTCTTCCCGCACCTGCTGGACCTCTCCGCGGAGGGCCGGGAGCGGCTGGCCGCCCGCGGGGTCCGGCTCGCCCCCGGTGCGGTCGAACGGCTCGTGGTGGAGGACGGCCGGCTGCGCGGCGTGGAACTGGCCGGCGGCCGTACGGTCCCGCGGAGTGCGGTGTTCGTACAGCCGCGGATGGTCCCCCGCGACGAGTTGCTGACCCGGCTCGGCTGCCCGGTGGACGAGCAGGGGCTGGTGCGCACCGACCCCCGCGGGTTCACCGGGGTGCCCGGCGTCTGGGCGGCGGGGAACGCGGTCGACCGGTACGTACAGGTGATCAACGCGGCGGCGCAGGGCTCCGCGGCGGCGATGGGTCTCCACCACGACCTGGTGGCGGAGGAGACCGACCGGGCCGTCGCGGCCCTCCGCTCCACGGGGGACGAGGGCGCCGCGGTGGCCGTGGGGTGACCCGCACCCGGAGCAAGCGCCGGCCGTCGGGAGGCCGGGCACCTGCCCCGGCCCCGGGTGACCGGCGTCATGCCCCGGAGCTCCGTCCGGCCGGTACGGTGACGGGCGCGTTCCGCGCTGCGGAACCCCCTCCGTCCCCGTCCCGGGAGGTGGCCGCCGCATGTCCGCCGAGTTCCCGTCCGTCATCGCGGCCACCGCGCAGTGGCTGCTGCGCGCCTACCCGCCCGCGCCCGGCACGGTGAACGCCGTCCTCGCGCAGGAGCAGGCCCGGCAGGCGGCGACGGTGGCCGCCTGGTTGCGCTACCCGACCCGGACCGACGCCGCGCTGCTGGGCATGGCCGGGCCGGGTGGTGCGGACCGGCTGGACGGTCTTTCCGGGCCCGGCCGGTCCGGGGACGGCACGCCCTCCGCCGGGGAATCCGCCTGGCGCACCTGGGTGGACGAGGTCGTGGCGAGCTGGGCGGCGGCGCTGCTGGCCGATCCCGCGCTGGCGGTGACGGCCGTGGCGGCGCTGGCCGGTTCGGAGCACGCCGGTGCGGTGCCGGTGGAGTTCCGCCGGCTGACCGCTCCGGACGGGGGCGACCGGGCGGCCGCGCCCTTCCTGCGGCACCCGGATCTGACCGGCGAGGTGGCCGCGTTGCACCGGGCGGAGCTGCTGGCCCGCCTCGACGCCGGCACCGTCGGCACCGCCGGCTGAGGCGACCGTTTCCGGCGGCATGCGCCGGGTACCGCGGGTCCCGGCGCCGGGCCTGCCCGGCGTCCCCGTCCCGCGCCGAGGAGGAGCCGTCGTGATCACTCGCGAGCACGTGCGCGACCTGCTGGAGTCCCCCGAGTCCGACGCCACGCTGATCGTCGTGGGCGGCCGGGCCGAAGTGGTGTCCGCCGCGGAGCTGGACTCCGATCCCTACCGCGGGGCCGTGGAGATCACCTCCCGGGACGACCTGGCCGACGAGCTGGCGGCCGGGACGCCGCCGGAGCGGGAGCTGGACGCCCTGGCGTCGCGACTGGACGCGATGGCCGCCCGCCTCGGCGCCTGAGGCGGCGACCGGACAGCCGGGGGCCTGCCTGCGGCGGCCCGGCAGCGACGGACGGGCCGACCGGGGCGGCGGCGGAGGGACGGAGGCGGCGTTTGGCCGCTCCTGCCGTCTTCCGTACGAGTGGAGCCGGGCGGTGGGGTGAGGGCGTGCCTCACGACCGTCCGCCCGGCTCCCGGTGGGTGGTTTCCGGACCGGTCAGCTGGTGGCCGCGGCCCGCTTTCCGCGCTTGCCGCGCATACCGCTCGCGGCGAGCCCCATGACCGCGAAGCCGCACAGTGCGGCCACGCCGCCGGCGATCACGTTGTTCAGGACCACGGCGGCCCTGTCCGGGGCACCGACGATCACCCACTGGGAGATGATGATCCACACACCCAGCAGCGGTGCCGTCCAGCCGAGGCGGTGCGTGCGCTCGTACGCGGAGCCGAAGCCCACGGCGAGCAGCGCGAAGGCGATACCGACGATCAGGTTGCTGGCGGTCAGCCTCGTCGACCCGTTGAAGCCCACGACCCACGGGGAGATCGCCAGGTAGACACCGGCGAGGAAGGTCAGTCCCTCGATGACCTGCGCGACCGGCGTCGATGCCGCCTCCTCGTAGCGGGCCCGCATCGCGACGAGGTCGGGATGCTGGTCGATACCGGTTGTCGGCGCTGACATTGCTGTCCTCCCTTGTGCGAGGGAGACGGGCAGGACGGGCCCGCCCGTCGTTGTGCCGTCTCCCGTGGTCACCGGTACCTCGGGGTGGTAATCCTCCGAATGGGTGCCTTATGGACACAGAGTGGGCACTTTTCGGCCACGGAAGGGATACCGGCGCGAGTCGGGCGGGGAGGGACCGGGGGAGTCCGGGGCGCGGGCCCGGGGCCTGCGGAGCCGGGGTGACGCGCCGGCCCGGGATCAGCCGCCGGCGGAGGTGTGCGCGATGTCCAGGACGACCTTGTCGTCCCACACCCGCACCCGGAACCCGGCGGGCTCCCCGTCCGGGGTGTCGATGCCGAGGCCGAGGCTGAGCTCGCCCTCGAAGTAGCCGATGTGCTTGATGCCGCGGAGGGTCGCGGTGGTGGCGTCGGTCCGCACCCGGGTGTCGCGGGGCACGCCGGACAGGACGAACTTGAGGTGGCTCTCCCCGGGCATCCGGACGGCGTCGCCGCGCCCGGGGGAACGCAGCGGTTCCTCGTACCAGGCGAACCAGCCCGGCGCCGCGTTCTCGAAGTCGAAGACCACGCGGTCGCACCGGGGGTGCGCGGCCACCCGCACCTCCTGGAGCCGCGGGACCACGCCCGCGCCGAGGCCGGCCCCGTCGCCGGACTTCCGCCCGGCGTCCAGCGCGGACGGGTCCGGGCAGATCACGTCGCCGCCCTCGGAGGGCGCGGGCGAGGAGGCGGGCCCGGAGGCGGTCGGCGCCGCGGTGGTGGCGTCCGGGCTCTCCGCGGGCGTCTCGCTCCCGGAGGCGGAGGCCGAGGGGCTGCTCGCCGGCGAGGCGGGCGTCTCGCCGCCTCCGGCGGCGTCGTCCTCCTCGCCTCCCTGGCATGCCGTGACCGCGAGCAGCACGGCGGCCAGGGCGGTCGCGGCACGGTGGCGGGGAAGATGTCTGGAGGGGCGTCTCATCGCGGCGGCTCCGATCCCGGTCGGTCTGCTGGACGAGAGCCGGGCGGGGCGGCGTACCGGGGCCGTTGCGGCGGGCCGCGCTCCTCCCGGCAGCTCTGCGGACGGGATCACCGTAACGGCTGCGGCCCGCGTGGCGGAAACGTGGCGCCCGCGGAATCCGGGCGGGGCCGCGGCGCACCGTCGCACGGGCCCGCGCACCCGCCACGCACCGGCGCACGGAGCCGTGTCACCGCCTGGCCGTGCCGGGCCCGCGCCGGACGCGCGGCCCGTCCCGCCGGGGACGTGGCGCCCCGTACGCCGGTCAGCGTCCCGGTGCCCGGAGCCACCGCACGCCGGGGTGGCCGGGGCCCGCAGGCGCCGCCGGACCCTCACCGTGGTGGGGCCCACCGTGGCGGCGGGGGCCCCGGCGGGCGGTCAGCCGTGCGGCACCGGGGCGCCGAGCAGGGTGGGGAGCAGCTCGTCGACGGCCTGCAGGGCGGGCTCGACGGCGGCCGCGACGGGTTCGGAGAGCCCCATGCCCTCGTCGAGGACGGCCGGTTCGCACCCCACCAGGAGCACCCGCCCGACCGGGCGCTCCACCCCGGTCGCGGCGGCGAGCCGCTCCAGCAGCCCCAGCACGGACGCCGGGTCCATGCCGTGCCCGTCGAGGGCACCGCCGCCGGGCGTGTCCAGGTCGTGCTCGATCCGGTAGACGGTGCCGGGCGGCCCGTCGCGGTGCACGGTGTCGACCAGCAGCAGGCCGGCGTAGCCGTCGAGCAGCCGGTAGGCCAGATGCATGCCGCGGACGCCGATGTCGGCGACCTCCACCCCGGCGGGCAGACCGCCGCGGGCGAGCAGCCGGCGGGCCACCTCGACGCCGAAGCCGTCGTCGGACCGGAAGACGTTGCCGATCCCGGCCACCAGCACCCTCGTCCGCCGGTCCCCGTCCCGCGCCGCCGGTGGCACCGGGGGTGCCACCGGCGTTTCCGGGGGCGGGTTCACCGGGCGGGCCGGGGGGTGACCCGGCCGCCGATCATCTTCCAGATCCGTACCTCGCGCACCAGCCCCGGGATCTCCCGGAGCACGATGGCGAGCCCGAGCCCGCCGATGAGCGCGGCCTCGCCGATCAGTACGCCTTTGGCCACCTTGCCTGACATGCCGTCACTCCTTCGTCCGGTCCGGTTTCTGCGTGCCTCGCTCCGTCACCCGGGGGAGACGTTCGGCATCTCCTCCGCGATGGCGTTGTGCCGCTTCCAGTGGACGCCCGTCGAGCGCCGGGCGTCCGCCTTGCCGGACTCGTGGTGCCCCGGCATGTCCTCGCGGGGGCCCTCGTTGCCCTGCCGGATGCCCTCCACGTGGGAGGGGGTGTCCGGCTTCACGTCGGGCTTGCCGATCCTGATGTTGCCCATGGTGTCCTCCTCGCTTCTCACCGACGCTCGGTCAGCTCGGTGAAGAACCGTTCGATCTCCGGCCACACCCGGTCGCCGCCGGAGAGTCCCCGCCACTCCCGGCGGACGACAGCGACCAGGCGGAAGCAGTCGTCGACCGGGACGATCCACTGTTCCCGTCGCCCGCGGGCGGTGTTGACCAGCAGCGCCTCGACGTCGGCCGTGAGCGACTCCAGCGCGGGGCAGGCGGCCACCACGTCCCGCCAGGCCGCGGGGTCGGCCTCCCACTGCGTCGCCCCGGCCGGGCTGGGGTAGTGGGCGATCACGGCGCCGTCCGCGCGCGGTACGAAGTAGGCCAGGCCGACCGGCACGCCCAGGCCGTCCGTCGGCACCGGGTCCAGCCGTACCCGCCGTTCCGGGATCAGCCGGTAGTGCCCCTCGCTGGCGGCGTCCCGCGTGAAGAGCAGCGAGCACGCCCGGCAGGCGCAGAGCGCCTCCCCGCTCTCCGTGTCGAGCAGGTGCCGGTGACCGTCGGCCACGGGGGCCCGGCAGAGGTCGCAGTGCTCGGCCGGACCGGATGTGCCGGACCGGCCGGACCGGGCCCGGCGGATGACCCGTTCCAGGGCGCCGGTGGTCACGCCGGTCCCCCGGCGGCCACCGAGGGGCGGGCCAGGGCGTCCAGCGGGACGAACGCGGCCTGCCGCTCCTCCGGCACCCGCCGGACGCCGGAGAGCTCCGGTGCCGCGGCGAGCACGGCCTCGCGGACGGCCTCCTCCACCGGGCCGGTGGAGGAGCCGCAGCCCTTGAGGGTGAGGCGCACCCGGGCCTCGCCGTCCTCGATCCCGGCGAACTCCAGCTCTCCGCCGCGTTCCCGCACGGCGTCCCGCAGGCCGTCGACGGCCCGGGCGGCCCGCTGCTCGACCGGGTCCGGGTGGAGGTCGTGCAGCACCAGCAGATGGCCGAGCAGCTCGTCCGCGAGGAACCGCTCGGCCGGCTCCGGCCCCGCGCCGCGCACCAGGTCGGCCGCCCGTGCCAGGGCCTCGCCGTAGACCTCGGTGAGGGCCTGCACGGCCTCGACCGCGGCCTCGGTCGCCGGCCCCGGCACGGTCTCGACCCGCTCCAGCAGCTCGTCGAGGCGGGCGAGCCGCTGCCCGACCTCCGCGTCGTCCAGCCGGGCCGGGTCAGCCATGGGAGGCCCCGTACGTCGGCGAGTGCATCCGCTGGAGCTGGTTGCCGTTGCCGAGGTACATGTGCACGCCGCAGGGGAGGCAGGGGTCGAAGCTGCGCACGGTGCGCATGATGTCGACGCCCTTGAAGTCGTCCGGCCCGTTCTCCTCGAAGATCGGCTGGCCCTGCACGGCGTCCTCGTACGGGCCCGGGGTGCCGTAGCTGTCGCGCGGGCTGGCGTTCCAGGGGGTCGGCGGGTAGGGGTGGTAGTTGGCGATCTTCTTGTCCTTGATGACCAGGTGGTGCGAGAGGACGCCGCGGACGGCCTCGTGGAAGCCGCAGCCGATCGCCTCGTCGGGCACCTCGAAGTCGGTGAAGACGCGGGTCTCGCCGGCCCGCACCATCTCCATGGCCTGCTCGACGAAGTGGAAGGCCATCGCGGCGGCGTACGCCACGAAGTACTGCCGCGCGCGGTCCCGCTCCAGGGTGTTGTTCCAGCGCGGGATGCGCCACTCCAGCGTCGTCTCCGGCAGTCGCTCGCTCTTGGGCAGGGAGATCCGCACGCTCTGGCCGGTCGCCTTCACGTACGGGGTGTCGACCAGCCCGTTGAGCGCCGTGGACCACAGCCGTGCCAGGGGGCCGCCGCCGGTGTCCAGGGCGAGGTGCTCGCCGGTGGCCTGGTGGTACCAGCGGGGGCTCATCACCCAGCTGTAGTTGCCCTGGAAGTCCCGCTTCTGCGGCAGCGGCACGGTGGTCTGGTTCCACGGGTGGCGCGTGTCCACCGGGTTGCCCAGCGGGTCGTGGGTGACGAACGGCTCCTCGTTCTGCCAGTCCTCGTAGTAGGAGCTGCCGAGCAGGATGCGCATGCCGAGGTTGATGTCGACCAGGTTGTTGGTGACCAGTTCCCCGTCGACGATGATGCCGGGCGTGACGTGCATGGCCCGGCCCCACTCGTTCATCGTCTCGTAGCGGTAGTCGCAGACGTCCGGGTTCTGGAAGGCGCCCCAGCAGCCGAGCAGCACGCGGCGGCGGCCGACCTCCTCGTAGCCCGGCAGGGCCTCGTAGAAGAAGTCGAAGACGTCGTCGTTCATCGCCACGGACTTCTTGACGAAGTCCAGGACCCGCAGGAGCCGGCTGAGGTAGTCGGTGAAGGTGGTGGGCTCCGGCATGGTGCCCACACCGCCCGGGTAGAGCGTGGAGGGGTGCACATGGCGGCCCTCCATGATGCAGAACATCTCCCGGGTGACCCGGCTGACCTGCAGGGCCTCCTTGTAGACCGCGCCCTCGAAGGGGTTGAACGCCCGCATGATGTCGGCGATGGTGCGGTAGCCGTGCACGTCGCCGCGGGGCGCCTGGGTGTTCTCGGCCTGGGCCAGGACGCCCGGGTTGGTGTCCTTGACCATCGCCTCGCAGAAGTCGACGAAGACCAGGTTGTCCTGGAAGATCGTGTGGTCGAAGATGTACTCGGCCGCCTCGCCCAGGTTGACGATGTGCTCGGCGAGCGGAGGCGGCTTGATGCCGTAGGCCATCTGCTGCGCGTAGTCGGAGCACGTGGTGTGGTTGTCGCCGCAGATGCCGCAGATCCGGCTGGTGATGAAGCCGGCGTCACGCGGGTCCTTGCCTTTCATGAAGACCGAGTAGCCGCGGAAGAGCGACGAGGTGCTGTAGCACTCCGCCACCTCCCGGTTGGCGAAATCGATCTTGGTGTGGATGCCGAGGTTGCCGATGATCCGGGTGATCGGGTCCCACGACATGTCGACCAGTTGCGCCGGCTTGCGCTCCCCGGCGGGGGCCCGGTCCTCGGTTGCCGTCATGTCACTTCCCTGCCCTTTCGTCGCTTCGCGGTGGTGTCGTCGCTTCGCTGGTGCTCTACGGCTCTGCCGGGCCGTTCCGGCCCGGGCCCTCCGGCCGGGGGCGGGGGGGTTCAGCCGGGTATCCGGTCGGGTCGGCCCTGGGCGCCGGCCGGGCGCCGACGGGAGGTCAGGGCCGCCAGTGCGGGTCGTAGCCGCTGGTCAGTGCGGGGTCCCGGTGGCGCCACTTCGGCTCCCGGTTCACGGCCATGTTGGTGATGCCGCGCATGCGCCGGATGAAGGCGCCGTACGGCCGGATCAGCGCCGAGGAGAGGCTGCCGCCGGTGGGTTCGTCCATGAACGGCATGAAGGCGTCCGGGAAGCCGGGCATGGTGCAGCCGATGCAGATGCCGCCGACGTTCGGGCAGCCGCCGAGGCCGTTCATCCAGCCGCGCTTGGGCACGTTGCAGTTGACCACCGGGCCCCAGCAGCCCACCTTCACCTGGCACTTCGGGGAGTTGTAGTCCTTGGCGAAGTCGGCCTGCTCGTAGTAGGCCGCCCGGTCGCAGCCCTCGTGCACGGTCTTGCCGAACAGCCACTGCGGCCGCAGGTTCTCGTCCAGCGGCGGAGGGGGCGCTGCGCCCGCGGCGTGGTAGAGCACCCAGGTCAGGGTCTCCATGAAGTTCTCCGGCTGGATCGGGCAGCCGGGGACGTTCACGATGGGCAGGCCGCCCTGGGAGCGGTACTCCCAGCCCAGGTAGTCGGCGAGGCCCATGCAGCCGGTGGGGTTGCCGGCCATCGCATGGATACCGCCGTAGGTGGCGCAGGTCCCGGCCGCCACCGTCGCCCACGCCCGGGGCGCGAGCTGGTCGATCCACCAGTTGAGGGTCAGCGGCTGCCCGGTCTCCGGGTCGTTGCCGAAGGAGGTCCAGTAGCCGTCGCCCTCGATGATGTTCTGGTTCGGGATCGAGCCCTCGATGACGAGGATGAAGGGTTCGAGTTCGCCACGGGCCGCGGCGCGGAACGGTGCCAGGAACTCCTCGCCGCCCAGGGTGGGCGACAGCACCTTGTTGTGCAGGTTGACCTTGGGCAAACCCGGGATGAGTCCGAGGACGACGTCCTCGATGGCCGGCTGCCCGGCGGCCGTCAGCGACACGGTGTCGCCGTCGCAGCTCATGCCCTCGGAGATCCAGAGAATGTGGATCTCGTCGAAGCCCTTGCGTTCCCCGGCAGCGCTCGGCTGCTCGCTGAGTGTCGTGCTTCCGCTCTCCGTGGTCATGTCCTCGGTCTCCCTTGCGGCCGGTCTCGGAATCGGTCGTGGACGGCGGCCGCCGGGCCCCCCACCGGGGTCCTCCCCGGCGGCGCTTCCGGCGGGTGCGGCCGGGGCCCGGCGGCTTCCCCGGGCGGGGCGGTCAGCGGCCTGACCTCCTCCGGGCGGAAATAGAGGAACCGGCCGTACCAGGAGTGCAGTTCGGCGGCCGGGTCGTCGTCGAGCGTGACGGCGAGCCGGCTGCTGCCGTCCACGTCGTGGAAGACCGCGCCGACGGTCGCGGTCCGGCCGGCGAGGAACATGTCCTGGGCGTCGGCACCGCGCCCCCGCGGCTCCAGCCGTACCGGGCTGCCCTTGCCCAGCGCGACGCCGTCGACGAGCACGGTGTCGGTCTCCGGACTGATCCCGTCGTCGCCGCCCTCCCGCCACCACGGGACGGCGCCCCGCGGGGGTGCACCGCCGTCGTCGCCGAAGGCCGGCCCGGGGCCGCCGGCGGGTTCCAGGGAACGGATGGCGCCGTGCAGCCGGGCGAAGACCTCCGGGGGCATCCCGTCGACCCGGTCCAGGATCTCCGCGGCGCGCGGGTCGGTGGCCCGCGCCTCGCGCTTCTCCTCGTCGGTCAGCAGCAGCGTCCGCAGCGAGAGGATCTCGTCGATCTCGGCGGCGTCGTGCAGGTCGCCGGGGCTCTCCGGGGCCACCTGCGGGTGGTCGGAGAGGATGATCGGCGAGGAGAGCATCAGGTCGCGGGAGCCCGCGTCGCCCGCCAGGACGGGGAAGGTGTACGCGTTGCGGCAGGCCCGTGCGTACGGGGCGAGCCGCCCGGGCGGGTCGGCGAGCGAGACGAACTCCGCGCCCTCGGCGCCGAGAAGGGTGTGGGTGGCGATGAGGGAGTACCGCAGCACCTCCGCGCGCGGGGTCTCCGGCGGGACGAACGGTCCGGTGTTCTCCGTTCGCACCCGCAGTCGGCAGGGGCCGGAGGACCCGCCGGGCCACTCGGCGGAGAGAGTCACCCGCGCCTCGACGGGATACCGGCGGCGCACCACCCGCCCGGCGCCGCCGGGGAGCGGCTCGGTCTCCGCGCCGCCGGGCGCGCCGGCCGGGACGGTGTGCTCCCCGGCCGGCAGCGCGGCCAGCGGGACCTCCAGTTCGGTCGCCCGCGGCACCGCCTCGTCGAAGGTGAGATGGACGGTGCCGGCGTCCTCCAGCGACGCCACGGGCTCGTGACCGCCCCCGCCCGTACGGCGCTCCACCTGCTTGTGCTGCCACTGCAGCCAGCGCAGCCGTACCCGGACGGCGGCGCCGCCGGCCGGGTCACCGGGCGGGTCGAGCAGGACCTCGGTCTGCTGGTACCACGACTCGGCCGCCCCGGTGAGGCCGGGGACGGCGGGGCCGTGCTTCTCCGCCCAGCTCCGCGGGGTGAGGATGCCGAACTGCCAGCGCACCCGGTTCTTGGGGGACGAGCGGCGGTAGGGGTAGAGCAGATACCCCTCGTAGAGGATCGCGTCGGCCACGGCCCGCACCCGCTCGAAAGCGGGGTCCGCGGGCCGCTCGCCGGTCTCGCCGCCGGGCCCGGCCACCTCCGGGTCGGTTCGCATCGGGACACCCCATCCGCCGTCCTCCGGCGCCCGGGCGGGCACCGTGCAGTGGCGCCCTCGGGCGCACTCGTCCACATTGGCACGGTTCGCCGGATATCGCCGGATTTAGGACGGCCGGCTGGTCCAGTCGCGCGACTCCCGGAGGCCGCACCGGCAGCGCGCCTCCGCCGCCGCGACGGCCCGCGTCCCGGAGGCCGGCCGGGGCGTCAGGCGGCCGCCGGGACCCGCGTACACGTGCGGGGCCCGGGGCGGTCACCGCCCCGGGCCCCGCACCGCGGACCGTCCGTCAGCTCTCCCGGCCACGCCCCGAGAGCAGGTCCCGCGCCCGGTCCACCATCCCGGCGCCCGGTGCCAGGATCTTGTTCGCCGGCGGCTCCTTGGGCGCCGACGGGTGGGGCCGGGTCGGCGCCACCTGCTTCGCCTGCCGGACCTTCTCCCCCAGCTCGTCGAGCTGCTCCCGCGTCGCCGCGTCGCGCAGCCTGGGGAAGAGGTTCTGCTCCTCGTCCTCCACATGGGAGCGGATCTCGTCCATCAGCGCCGAGATCTTCTCGTCGAACTCCGGATCGGATGCCTGCAGGCCCTCGAGCTGCTTCATCAGCCGCTCGGCCTTCGCATGGTCCTCCATCTCCTTGTCCGCGAGCGCGTCGCCGCCCTCCACCGTCTCCCGGACGGCCGGGTAGAGGTACGCCTCCTCCGCGACGGAGTGCCGGACCAGCTCGATGGTCGCCCGATCGGCGTACGTCTTCCGCTTCTCGTCCCCCGGGGACAGCGCCTCGATGCCGCCGAAGATCGCCTCCACCTCGCGGTGGTCGGTGGTCAGCTCGTCGATGACCGTTCCGCCGTGGCCCATGCCTGCTCCTTGCGTGCTCCTCGCACGACGGGCCGCGCCCGCCGCCCTGATCGGTCGCCGTCCGGGGTTCCCCGGCGGCCCGCCGGCTAACGCCCTCGACCGGCCACGGGGGTACCGGCGCGTGGAGCCGGGTACGCGCCGTCCGGCCGTTCGCGCGCCCCGCGGCCTAGGGTGGGCGCCGACCCGTGCCGACAGGGATGTCGCTGTGACGCCAGGGAGGTCGCGATGGAAACCCGCCGTACGCATACCGGGCCGGCGGCGGAGGCGCCGCCGGGCGGAGCGGCGGTGCCCCGGGACGGAACCGGGACACCGGAAGGCGGAGCGGCCCCCGGCACTGCGCCCGACGCGCGCCGCCGCATCGCCCGTACGGACGCGCTCCTCGCCGACCCCCGGCTCACGGCGGCCGCGAGCAGCCTCGGACGCGACCTGGTGAAGAGCGCGGTGACGGCGGCTCAGCAGCGGGCGCGGGCGGGCGAGATCCCGCCGGACGCGGTGGCCGACGCGGCCGTGGCGGCGCTGCCGGACACCGCCGGCGGACTGCGCCCCGTGCTCAACGCCACCGGAGTGCTGCTGCACACCAACCTGGGCCGGGCCGCGCTCTCCGGGGCGGCCAGGGAGGCGCTGCAGGCGGCCGCGGGCACCACCGACGTGGAGCTCGACCCGGCCACCGGTCGGCGCGGCCGACGGGGCCGTACCGCACGGGCCGCACTGCTGGAGCGGGTGCCCGCCGCCGAGGACGCCCATCTGGTCAACAACGGCGCCGCCGCGCTGGCGCTCGCCGCCGCGGCCCTCGCCCCCGGGCGGGAGGTGGTGGTCAGCCGCGGCGAGATGGTGGAGATCGGGGACGGCTTCCGGCTGCCCGAACTGCTGGAGTCGGCCGGGGCGCGGCTGCGCGAGGTCGGCACCACCAACCGGACGTCCTTCGCCGACTACGCCGGGGCCGTGGGCCCGGAGACCGGCTTCGTGCTGAAGGTGCACCCGTCGAACTTCCGGGTCACCGGCTTCACCCGCTCCGTCCCGGTGTCCGGACTCGCCCGGCTGGACGTGCCGGTGGTCGCCGACATCGGCTCCGGGCTGCTGGAACCGGAGCCGTTGCTGCCGGACGAGCCGGACGCGGGCACCTGGCTGCGGCAGGGCGCCGGACTGGTGACCGCCAGCGGGGACAAGCTGCTCGGGGGCCCGCAGTGCGGACTGCTGCTCGGGCGCTCGGCCCTCGTACAGCGACTGGCCCGGCACCCGCTGGCCCGGGCGTTCCGGGTGGACAAGCTGACCCTGGCCGCGCTGGAGGCCACCGTACGCGGCCCGCGCACACCCACGTGGCACGCGCTGCACGCCGGCGCGGACCGGCTGGCCGACCGCGCCCTCGAACTGGCCGGGCGGCTGCGGGCGGACGGGATCGACGCGCGGGAGGTGGCGAGCGACGCCACGGTCGGGGGCGGCGGAGCCCCCGGGGTCGTACTGCCCAGCGCGGCCGTGTCGCTTCCGGACGGCTTCGCGGAACGGCTGCGGCAGGGACGGCCCGCGGTGCTCGGCCGGGTGGCGGACGGGCGCTGCCTGCTGGACCTGCGGGCCGTGCCGGAGGAGGCGGACGACGCACTGGCGACCGCCGTCCGGGCGGCGGCCGCCGGGGAGGCCGGGGAATCCGGAGGCGCCCCCGGCGCCGGCGCGGGGTCATCCGGTGCAGGGCCCGGCGCGGCGTCCAGCGCGGTACCCGGTGCGGACGCGGACGGGGGTCCCGGTCGTGAGCACCCGTGACCGTACCGGCCGGAACGCCGCCACCACGGGCGGCGCGGGGACCGGCGGCGCCGGCGCCTCCGCGGAGGAGCCGCGGATGCACGTCGTGGCCACCGCCGGCCACGTCGACCACGGGAAGTCGGCGCTGGTACGCGCCCTCACCGGGATGGAGCCGGACCGCTGGGAGGAGGAGCGCCGCCGCGGGCTCACGCTCGACCTGGGCTTCGTGTGGACCCGGCTGCCGGCGGCCGGCGCCGCCGGGACGGGAGGCGCGTCCGCGGTTCGCGGGCCCGGAGACGGAACCTCCGGGACCCACACGTCCGGGGGACCCGGGTCCGTGGACGGCGGACCCACGGACGGCGAGTCCGGGAACCCGCACGGCCCCGAGGTGGCGTTCGTCGACGTCCCCGGGCACGAGCGGCTGGTCGCCAACATGCTGGCCGGCGTCGGCCCGGTGCCCGCCGTCCTCTTCGTGGTCGCCGCCGACCAGGGGTGGCAGGCCCAGTCCGAGGAGCATCTCGCCGTGCTGGACGCGCTCGGCGTGCGCCACGGCCTTCTGGTCGTCTCCCGCAGCGACCTCGCCGACCCGGAGCCGGCCCGCGCGGCGGCGCTGGAGCGGATCGCCCGCACCCGCCTGGGCACGGTCGAGTCGGTCGCCGCCAGCGCGGTCACCGGCCGGGGCCTGCCGGAGGTCCGGGCCGCCGTGGGCCGCCTGGTGTCCGGGCTGCCCGCCCCGGACACCGTCGCCGACGTCCGGCTCTGGGTGGACCGGGCCTTCACCGTCCGCGGCCGCGGCAGCGTGGTGACGGGCACCCTCGCCGCGGGCACCCTCCGCACCGGCGACCGGCTGGCCGTCCCGGGCCCGGACGGGACCGAGGAGACCGTACGGGTGCGCGGGCTGCAGACGCTCCAGCGGGACCGGGACGCGGTGGGCGCCGTGGCGCGGGTGGCCGTGAACGTGCACGGCGCAGCAGCCGGGCGGCTCGCCCGCGGGGACGCGCTGGTCTCCCCCGGCCGCTGGCCGCCCACCGGCACCGCGGACGTCCGGCTGCGCGGCGACCCCGCCGGCGAACTGCCCCGCCACCTCACCCTGCACGTCGGCTCCGCCGCCGTGCCCGTCGTCGTACGGCCCGTCGGCCCGGACACCGCCCGGCTCTCCTGGGACCGCCCGCTGCCGCTGCGGATCGGCGACGTGGCCGCGCTCCGGGACCCGGGCCGGCACCGGATCGCCGCCGGGATCACCGTGCTCGACGTACGGCCGCCCCGGCTGGCCCGGCGCGGTGCCGCGGCGGCGCGGGCCCGGGAGCTGGCCGGGATGTCCGGCGTCCCGGACGGCGCGGGCGAGCTGCGCCGCCGCGGCCTGGTCCGGCGGACCGCGCTGCGCGCGATGGGCGTGCCGGACCCGCCGCCCGCGGTGGCCGGCGACTGGGCCGCCGAACCGGAGCACTGGCGGGAGCTGCGCCGGCGGCTGGTCGCGGCCGTGGAGGAGCACGCCGCCCGGCGGCCCACCGACCCGGGCCTGCCGCTGGAGGCCGCCCGCCGGGCCCTGGACCTGCCGGAACGCGACCTGGTCACGGCCCTGGCCGCCACCGGCGGACCCCCGCTGCACCACCGGGACGGCAGGCTCTACGGCAGCGCCGCCCGCCCCGAGCTGCCGCCCCGGGCCCGTCAGGCCGTGGCGGAGATCAGCCGCGACCTGCATACGGCACCGTTCCGCGCCCCGGACCGCGACCGGCTCGCCGCGCTCGGCCTGGACGCCCGCCTCCAGGCCGCCGCGGCGGCGGCGGGCGCGCTGCTGCGGATCGCCGACGGGGTGCTGCTGCTGCCCGGCGCGGACCTGCGGGCGGCCCGGGTGCTCTCCGGCCTGGACCAGCCGTTCACGGCGAGCGACGCCCGCCGCGCCCTGGACACCACCCGGCGGGTGGCCGTCCCGCTGCTGGAACACCTGGACGCCCGTGGCCTGACCGTACGGCTCGACGGCTCGCTGCGCCGCTGCCCGGACCCCGACCGGGCCGCCGGGGATGCGCCGGCGCCCTGACGCCCGCAGGCTGGAGGCATGGACCCGCGTGCCCCGATCGTCGTGCACCCGCCCGCCGAGGACGGCGGGCGCCGGGTGGACGCCGACGGCGAGACCCTGGGAATCGCCTACAGCGACCGCGACCTCACCGAGTTCCTGCGCCGGGCCGGGCTCGACCCGGACTCGGTGCGGCTCGACGACCCGCTGCTGGTCGAGTGGCGCGGCGGCGGGCCCGACGCCTGGCGCTGAACACGCGGCGGTGCGCGGGGCAGCGGGCGGGGCGGTCCGCCGGCCCCGCGCCGCCCCGGCCCGGCCTGCCGGTGGTGCGGCGGACCGGCCCGCCGCCCGCCGACGGCTTGGCCCGCGCGGCGACCGGGCTCGTACGCCGTGACGGGCGGCCGCCGCCGTACGTCGCGGCCGAGGCCGCCGAGCACCGTGCCCCACCGCCGGCGCGTACGCCGTGCCCGGGCGGTCTCCGCCGTGCCCCACCCACCGCTGTCACGTACGCCGCACCTCACGGCCGGGCGCCGTGCTTGGTGTCTGACGGGAGGCGCCGTCTGCCGTGCCCCTCGACCGGCGCCGTAGGCCGCGCCCCACCGCCGGCGCGCACACCGGCCGCCGAGCGGCTCCGTAGGGCGTGCCGGGCGGTCGACGGCCGTACGTCCGCCGTGCCGTAGGTACGTCTCGTGTACGGCTCAGCTCTTCTCCGCGTGCGCCACCCGCACGTCCCGGATGGCGGCGGCCCGCCCGCCGGCCAGATCGCGTTCCCGGGGCGCGGTGCTGCCCGCCCTGGTCCGGCCCGGCCCCAGGCGGTCCACCGTCACCGCGGTCGAACCGAGCACCCGGCCGCCGGCGTCCAGGAACGCGAACCGCACCACGTAGTCCGCGGGCTCGTCCCCGCGGTTGGTGATCAGGTAGTGCACGACATAGGCGTCCGCCCCCCATACCGGGTGGTCCTCGACCCCGGCCCGGAGCACCAGCACATCGGCCGTGGCGTCCGCCACCGCCTCCCCGCCCTCGCCGGCCCCGCCGGCCGGAGGCGCGGCCGTGGCCGCCGAGCCGCCCTGCACCGCTCCCCCGCCGTCTCCCGCCCCGGCGCAGGCCACCAGCGCGGAGGCGGTCACCACCACGACCGTCAGCGCCGCGACGGTGGGCGCCCAGAACGTCCGGTGAGCCCGGTGCAGTCGGGGGTCGCGCATGGCATCCGTCCTCATCGTCGCTCTGCACAAGGACCTGCGCACCTGACGCCCGGCTCATGCACCAACCTGCCGGTAATCACCCCTTCGTGGGGCGCCTCGTCCGCCTGTGCGCTTCGCTGGGCACCTGCCGGCCGACGGGTTCGCGTGCATGTCCGCCCGGGCCCCTCCCGTGACGGAAGCCGACCGTCACGGGAGGGGCCCGGCTGCACTCACCGTGCGGCGGGGTCCGCCTCGGCTCCCCCGGTGCCGTCGAGCAGGCGCAGCAGCACGGCGGCCTCCGCCCGGAGCTGCGCGGCACGGTCGGCGTGCGCGGGTGCGGTCAGCGCCGCGGCGGCGTCCAGCCGCTCGGCGGCCTCGGCCCGTACGACGTCCTCCACACCCCGCTCGGTCAGCTCGCGCCGTGCCACCTCGGTGGCGCCGGCGCCGGCCGGCGACTCCTCCAGGGCCCGGCCGCGCAGTTCGTCCTCGTGGACGGCCGCCGCCTCGGCGTTGTCCAGCGCGGCGAGCGTCGAACGCAGGGCGCGCACCGCGGCCTTGTCGCGGGCGCGCAGGGCGTCGGGCAGGGCCTGACGCATCCGGGTACGGAGGGACATGCGCCGAGGCTACGGTCCGGCGTTCCGGGCCCACAACGGGATTTCCGCACGCATCCGCCCCGTCCCGGCCGCGGGGGCGGCTCAGCGGTGGGTCAGGACGTTGACCACCCGGCCGTTGGGGTCCCGGACGAAGAACCGGCGCACCCCCCACTCCTCCTCCTGCAGGGGGTGCACGATCTCCGCCCCGCTGTCGAGCACGGCCGCGTACACCGCGTCCACGTCCTCCACCTCGATGCTCATGTCGGGCTCGACGGGCGCCGTCTCGTCACGGCTCATCAGGATGACCTGGGCGGTGGGGTTGGAGGGTGAGGCCAGCGTCATGACCCAGCCCAGGTTCATCACCTCCTCCAGCCCCAGCAGGCCGTAGAAGTCGCGGCTCTCCTCCATGGCCCCGGAGCGGACATCGGGCACGACACGGCGGACGGACATCGGTGACTCCTTGCAGGAACGACAGCGTGCCTGGGCCTTCCCGGACACCGGCGCACACCCGCCGTGCGCGACTCCCGCCCCGGGAAGCCCGGTCAGCGTACGGCAGCCGTGTACGCGAGCACGGCGACGGCGGCACCCACCACGAGGGCGAAGCAGATCGTCCAGGCGGGGACGCCGCCGTACGACGAAGGGACGCGGCCGTACAACGAAGGGCCTCGGGAGGTCGCCGGGTTCCTCGACCGGTTCCGGCGTCAGGCAGCCACCCGTCGGTTTCCGCGTAGCCCTGGCACACCGTGCCGGCGGCTCCGTGGCGGGTTCGCCCACGGGTGTCCGGCGTCTCTTCTTCTCCCGGCCCTGGGACGAAGTACCCCTGCCCGGCCGCATGCTCCGAGAGCACTGACTGAGGCGCAGGCGGGGTGGCGGAGGCGGACGGGAATCGAACCCGCCTGTCCGAGCTGCTCGGACACCTCGGTTTTGAAGACCGGGAGGGCCACCAGGCACCCTTACGCCTCCCCGCCACGCCTCACCGTACCCGGAACGGGGGACGGCATTCCGGTGCACACGCGCCCCGGTGTGCCCTCGCTCGCGGGTGCCGCCGGTCGGGCGGCCGGGCGCGCGGCGGACATGGCGGGGACGGAATGGTGGTACGCCCGGAGGGACCACGCCGAGGCGCAGGAGGCGCGATGAGCACGACGGAGGGTGCGGCCGCCGGGACACCGGCTGCCGGGTATCCCGGGCCCGACGGCCCCGGGACGACGGGCACCGGCACCGGGGACGGGCACCCCGGGGGCGGACGGGTGCGGCTGACCCGGTACGCGCACGGGGGCGGCTGCGCCTGCAAGATCCCGCCGGGTGAGCTGGAGGAGGCCGTCGCCGGGCTGACCGGGCGGGGCCCGGCCGGTGCCGGCGCGGCGGAGCTGGTGGTGGGCCTGGACACCGGCGACGACGCTGCGGTCGTACGGCTGCCGGACAGGGGGGCGGACGACCCGTACGCCGGGCTGGCGGTCGTGACGACGGCGGACTTCTTCACCCCGGTCGTCGACGACCCGTACGACTGGGGCCGGATCGCCGCCGCCAACGCGCTCTCCGACGTCTACGCCATGGGCGGCCGGCCGCTGGTGGCCGTAAACCTGCTGGCCTGGCCGCGGGACCGGCTGCCCTTCGCGCTGGCCCGGGAGGTGCTGCGCGGCGGGCTGGACGTGGCCGCGGAGGCGGGCTGCCACACCGGGGGCGGCCACAGCGTGGACGATCCGGAGCCCAAGTACGGCATGGCGGTGACCGGCGTCGCCGACCCGGCGCGGCTGCTGCGGAACGACACCGGCGTGCCCGGCGTGCCGCTCTCCCTCACCAAGCCGCTGGGACTGGGCGTGCTGAACAACCGTCACAAGGCCACCGGCGAGGTGTTCCCGGAGGCGGTGGCCACCATGGTGCGGCTCAACCGGGAGGCGTCGGCCGCCGCGCTCGCCGCGGGGGCGGTGTGTGCGACCGACGTCACCGGCTTTGGTCTGCTCGGGCATCTGCACAAGCTGGCCCGTGCGTCCGGGGTGACGGCCGTGGTGGAGGCGGCTGCCGTGCCGTATCTGGACGGGGCGCGGGAGGCGCTGCGGGCCGGTCATGTGCCGGGCGGCACCCGGCGCAACCTGGAGTGGGTCGCCCCCCACGCGGACTTCGGCACCGCGGACGAGGAGACCCGGCTGCTGCTGGCGGACGCGCAGACCTCCGGCGGGCTGCTGGTGGCTGGGGAGGTGCCGGGCGCGCCGGTGATCGGCGAGCTCGTCCCGGCGGGCGAGCACACCGTGGTGGTGCGCTGAGCCCCCGGGGTGAGCCGCGCACCGGGGCCGCCGCGGCCCGCACCCGGCACGTCCGGGCGCAGCCCCCCGGGGCACCCGGCACGTCCGGACAGGGGGCGTCCCCGGCGCCCGGGGAGGCCCGCGGCGGCGGGGCGGCGTCAGAGGCGCTCGGCGCTGCGCGGGGCGGTGGCGTCGTAGCCGTTGCCGTCCAGGCGCGAGGTGCCGCCCTGGTCGCCGGTGGTCGGGCCGTTCACGCTCTCCCGGCTCGATGACCTTGTGCCCCTCGGTGTCGTGGCCCCTGTAGCCGGCCCACGGGGGCCGCGGCCGGGTCCCCGCCCGGCTACGGCTCCGTCCCGGTCGTCTCGTCGATGCCGGCGCGGCGCCGGTACGCCCGGAGCAGCTCGGTGGCGGCGGCGCCGCGCGGGCGCCGCCCCGGGCGGATGTCGCAGGTGAGCGCCTTCGCCTCCTGGATGTGCGTGTTCGGGTCCAGCGAGAGGTGCAGCAGTTCGTTGGCGGCGTCTCCGGTGCTGTAGCCGTTGGGCCCCCAGTGGTAGGGCAGGCCGACCTGGTGCACCCGGCGGCCGTCCACGGTCAGCGGCGCCATGCGGTCGGTGACGAGCACCCGGGCCTCCACCACGCCGCGGGCGCTGACCACGGTGGCCCACCCGCCGTGCCGGAGCCCGCGGTCGGCCGCCAGCTCCGGGGAGACCTCGCAGAAGAACTCGGGCTGGAGCTCGGCCAGATAGGGCTGCCAGCGGGACATGCCACCCGCGGTGTGATGTTCGGTCAGCCGGTAGGTGGTCACCACGAACGGGAAGACGTCCGCGCCGGGGTCGCCGGGCGAGGGATGGTAGCGGTTGTCCGGGTGCGGTGCGGGGAGGTGCCGCACCGGGTTCCGCTGCCGGTCGTACAGCAGGTTGCGGAACGGCGAGTCCTGCGGCTCGTAGTGGGTGGGCAGCGGCCCGTCGGTGAGCCCGGCGGGCACGTAGAGCCAGGCCTTGCCGTCCGCCTGCATGATGAACGGGTCGGAGCCGCCCAGCGCCTCGGCGGCCTCGGCGCCCTCCGGGGGCCGGTGGTGCGGCGGCCGCTTCGGCGGGAAGTCGGGCACGTCGTGCCCGGTCCAGCGTTCCTGCTCCGGGTCCCACCACACCAGGGCCTTGCGCGGGCTCCACGGGCGGCCGTCGGGGTCCGCGGAGGCGCGGTTGTAGAGCACGCGGCGGTTGGCCGGCCAGGCCCAGCCCCACTCCGGGGCGACCCAGTGCTGCTGCTCCCCCGGCTTCCGGCGCGCCGCCTGGTTCACCCCCTCCGCGTACACGCCGCAGTAGATCCAGCAGCCGCAGGAGGTCGAGCCGTCGTCCGCGAGCTGCTCGTACGAGGAGAGCGGGCCGCCCTGGGCGTCGTACCCGTTGATCTCGGCGAGCACCGCCTCCGCGTCGGGCTCGGCGCGCTCGCCCTTCACCGGGTAGTCCCAGGTCAGGTCGAGCACGGGGCGGTCCCGCGCGTCGGTGCTGCCGGCCAGCTTCTCCCGGATACGGAGCCCGAGGTGGTACAGGAACCACAGGTCGCTGCGGGCGTCGCCCTGCGGCGGCACCGCCTCGTGGTGCCACTGGAGCATCCGCTGGGTGTTGGTGAAGGTGCCGTCCTTCTCGGTGTGCGCGGCGGCGGGCAGGAAGAACACCTCGGTGCCGATGTCCTCGGTCGCCAGCTCACCGCTGGCGATCTCCGGCCCGTCCTTCCACCAGGTGGCGCTCTCGATCAGCGAGAAGTCCCGGACCACCAGCCAGTCGAGGGCCGCCATGCCGAGGCGCTGCAGCTTGGCGTTGGCGGAGCCGACGGCCGGGTTCTCCCCCATCAGGAAGTAGCCCTTGCACACCCCGTCGAGCTGGGCGGTGACCGTCTCGTAGGTGCTGTGCGAGCCGGTGAGGCGGGGCAGGTAGTCGAAGCAGAACTCGTTCTCCGGCGTCGCCGCCTCGCCCCACCAGGCCTTGAGCAGGCTCGCCAGGTAGGCGCGCATGTTGCCCCAGTAGCCCTTCTTCGCGGCCTCGCCCCGCACGAAGTCGTCCAGTCCCTGCTGCTCGTGGGCGTGCGGCATCGGGATGTAGCCGGGCAGCAGGTTGAACAGGGTGGGGATGTCGGTGGAGCCCTGGATGGAGGCGTGGCCGCGCAGGGCGAGGATGCCGCCGCCGGGGCGCCCGATGTTGCCCAGCAGGCTCTGCAGGACCGAGGCGGCACGGATGTACTGCACGCCGACGGTGTGCTGGGTCCAGCCGACCGCGTAGGCGAAGGCGGAGGTGCGGTCCCGGCCGGAGTTCCGCACCAGCGCGTCGGCCACGGTGCGGAACTGCTCCTGCGGGACGCCGCAGATCCGCTCCACCAGCTCCGGGGTGTAGCGGGCGTAGTGCCGCTTGAGCACCTGGAAGACGCAGCGCGGGTCCGTCATCGTCTCGTCCCGCTCCGGCTCGCCGCCGGTGAGCGGGGCGCCGCCGGAGCCGCTGGCCTCGCCGCGCCCGGCCTCGGCGAGGGACCGGCCGCCGCGGGTGCGCTGTTCGTACTGGAGGTCCCGCTTGCCGGAGGCCGCCTGCACGTTCATGCCCGCGTACTGCCAGGTGCCGGTGTCGTAGTTGCGGCCGTCCTCGGAGAGGCCGGAGAACACCCCGTCCAGGTCCTCGGTGTCCCGGAAGTCCTCGTTCAGGATCACCGGCCCGTTGGTGTACGCGGCCACGTACTCGCGGAAGTACGACCCGGTGCTCAGCACATGGTTGATGAGCCCGCCGAGGAAGGCGATGTCGGTGCCCGCGCGCAGCGGGACGTGCACGTCGGCGAGCGCACTGGTGCGGGTGAACCGCGGGTCGACATGGACCACCGTGGCCCCGCGCGCCTTGGCCTCCATCACCCACTGGAACCCGACGGGATGGCACTCGGCCATGTTGGAGCCCTGGATGACGATGCAGTCCGCGTTCTGCAGGTCCTGCTGGAAGGTGGTCGCGCCGCCGCGGCCGAACGAGGTCCCCAGACCGGGAACCGTGGAGGAGTGTCAAATACGGGCCTGATTCTCGATCTGCACCGCGCCCAGGGCGGTGAACAGCTTCTTGATCAGGTAGTTCTCCTCGTTGTCCAGGGTCGCACCGCCCAGGCTGGCCACCCCGAGGGTGCGCCGGGTGCGGACGCCGTCCGCCTCCCACTGCCAGCCGGCCTCGCGTGCCTCGATCACCCGGTCGGCGATCATGTCCATCGCCGTGTCCAGGTCCAGCGGCTCCCACTCCGTGGCGTACGGACGCCGGTACAGGACCCGGTGCTCACGCGCGGAGCCGGTGGTGAGCTGGAGGCTCGCCGAGCCCTTGGGGCACAGCCTGCCGCGGGAGACCGGGGAGTCGGGGTCGCCCTCGATCTGGGTGACCTCGCCGTCCTCGACGTAGACGTTCTGGCCGCAGCCGACCGCGCAGTACGGGCAGACCGACTTGACCACCCGGTCGGCGGTGGCCACCCGCGGGGCGAGCTCCTCACTGCCCCGGCTCTTGGCGGCGGCGCCGCGGCCCGTGGGGTCGTCGCCGCGGAGCTGCCGGTAGACCGGCCAGGATTCGATCCACTGCCGTACGCCCATGGAGTCGCCCTCCGGTGCCGCTGGTTCCGTCCGGCCGCCCGGAGTACCCCGGGCACGCCCGGGGAAACCCTCCGCCCGGCTGCACCGGTGCGCCGCCGGGCGGCCCGCTCCGTGCGGCCTTCCGGCCGCCTGCCGGGCCCGCTCCCGCGTTCCGGCCACGGAGCCCGGGACGCCGGCCCGGCGCGTCCCGGCTGCTCAGGCCTCTCCCACCTGTCCCGGCTGCTCGGCCTCCCCCGGCGGCTCCGCCCGTTCCGGCTGTTCGGCTCGTTCCGGCTGTTCGGCTCGTTCCGCGGCGCGCAGGCGTTCGCGCTGCGGTACGACGGTGTACCGGGGGTCCTCGGCGGAGGCCACCCCGGCGTGGAAGACGCCGAACCGCAGTGCCGCCGAACCGGCCAGCAGGGCCGTGCCCGCGGCGGCCGCCAGCGGGCGGGCGGCCCGGGCGAGGCCGGTGCCACGGGTGCTTGGGACGGCCCCGGCGGCGCGGGCGGCCCGCACGGCCGCGGGGACGCCCATGCGCCGCGCGACGGCCCCGGCCGTCCGGGCGGTGCGCAGGGCCCCGGGGACACCGCCACCGCCGGTACGGGCGCCCCGGGCGGCGCCGAGGGCACGGACGGTGCGCGGGACCCCGGCGGCACGGACGGCACGGGCCACCCCGGCCGCACGGACGCCACCCGTGCCCCGGCCGGACGCGGCCGCCACCCCCGCGGCCCCGGCGAGCAGCGCACCCGTGGTGGTCAGTGCCTCGGCGGCGCGCATCAGCCGGCCGGCCCGGCCCTGTGCGTAGGGCTCGGCGGCCAGGCCCATCCGGTGCCGCATCAGCCGGGTGGCTCCGAGCTCCAGGGCCCCGCCGAGCAGCGCCAGCCGCCGGGCGGGCCCGGCCTGCCCGGTGGGTGTGGCCAGCAGCCCGAGCCCGGCGGCCGCGGAGGCGCCCGAGCCGGTGAAGACGAAGGGCAGTTCGCGGTGGCCCTCGTGCCAGGAGGGCACGGCGGTGTCGGAGAGGAGCACGGCCGTGTACGCCGCCACGGCGGGGCCCAGCACGGCCGCGCCCGCGGTCGCGGCGGCCCCCGCCGGTCGCGCCCGCCCGGTCCAGTCGCTGAGCGCCGCCGCGCCGGCCAGCGGCCCGTACCCCGCGAGCAGCCAGGACCCCACGCTCATGGGCGAGGTGACCTTGGCGACCCGCAGCATGTGCAGGAAGCGGGCCGGGCGGCCCAGGTCGTGGACGAGCGCGGCCAGCGAGAGCGACACCGCACCGGCCGCCCCCGTCCGGGCGGTACGGGCCAGCGCGGGCCGGCCGGTGGCGGCGGCTCCGGCGGCGAGCACCGAGGAGGCGCCCGCCAGGCCGCCGAGGAAGAGATAGCCCGCGATGTCGAGGGGCTTCCAGACGGGCGGGTTGAGGACGGGCAGTCCGTAGTAGGACGAGTACGACGAGAATTCCGCCTCCGGCACCACCGGCTGCTCGCCGCGCCGCCTCCGGCGGCGGCTGCGGCCGGCTGCGACGCCGGTGACGGCCTCGCGGTCCGGCCGCCGGCCGCGGACTCCGTCGGGGGTGACGTCGGACTCGCTCACCGGCTCCTCCTCAGGAAGCAGACGGCCACCGAGGCGGCCAGGGTCGCGGCGGCCGCCGCGGCGTGCCGCCACATCGCGGGCAGGTCCCGGGTGGTGACCACGGGGTCGGGTGGCAGCCCGTACACCTCGGGCTCGTCGAGCAGCAGGAAGAAGGCGCCGTCGCCGCCGACGCCGTCGTCCGGGTCGGCGCCGTACAGCCGGGCGTCCGTGACGCCCGCGGCGTGGAGCTGTTCCACCCGGTGCTGTGCGCGGTCGCGCAGTTCGTCCAGCGGTCCGAACTGGATCGAGTCGGTGGGGCAGGCCTTGGCGCAGGCGGGTTCCTGCCCGGCGCCCAGCCGGTCGTAGCACAGGGTGCACTTCCAGGCGCGGCCGTCGTCCTTGCGCTGGTCGATGACGCCGTAGGGGCAGGCGGGGATGCAGTAGCCGCAGCCGTTGCAGATGTCCTCCTGGACCACCACGGTCCCGAACTCGGTGCGGAACAGCGAGCCCGTCGGGCAGACGTCCAGGCAGGCCGCGTGGGTGCAGTGCTTGCACACGTCGGAGGACATCAGCCAGCGCAGTTCGGTGCGCCCGTCGGGCTCCAGGGGCGACACCTCGCCCGCGGGCGCGCCGGCGGGCGCCGCGGCCGGGTCCGGGACGGTGGCGCCGCCGGGGCCTCCTCCGGGGGTGCCGGCAGCGGGCGCACCGGGGGCCGCCCCGGGGACGCCGAGCTGCCCGGCGGCGGCGAAGACGTCCACTCCGCTGTGGTCGACGCCGGGTTCCTGTCCGCCCAGCGGCTTGCGCTGCTCGATGAAGGCCACGTGCCGCCAGGTGTCGGCGCCCAGACCCTTGCTGTTGTCGTAGGACATGCCGGTGAACTCGAGACCGTCCTCGGGGATGGCGTTCCACTCCTTGCACGCCACCTCGCAGGCCTTGCAGCCGATGCAGATCGAGGTGTCGGTGAAGAAGCCCATCCGCGGCGGGGCGGCGGTGCCGTCGGTCATGCGCGCTCTCCCGGGGTGGGGTGACGGGGGCTCACGGCTGCAGCACGATCTTTACCGCGCCGTCGGACTTGGTCTGGAACTTCTCGTACGCCTGGGGTGCCTCGGCCAGCGGCATGTGGTGGGTGGCGAACTCGTCGACGCCCAGCACGTCCTGCTCGGTGAGGAGCGGCATCAGGTGCGGGTACCAGCGCTTGACGTTGGCCTGGCCCATCCGGAGCTGGATCTGCTTGTCGAAGAGGGTGAGCATCGGCATCGGGTCCATCGCGCCGCCGTACACGCCGGAGAGGGAGACGGTGCCGCCGCGGCGCACCATGTCGATGGCGTGGTAGAGCGCGGACAGCCGGTCGACGCCGGTCTTGGCGAGGGCCTTCTCGGCCAGCCGCCCGGGGAGCAGCCCGCCGATGGTCTGCATCAGCTTGCCGCCGGGGCTGCCGTGCGCCTCCATGCCGACGGCGTCGATCACCGCGTCCGCGCCGCGGCCCGAGGTCAGGTCCCGCACCGCCTGACCCAGGTCGTCGTGCTGGGTGACGTCCAGCACCTCCGCGCCGCGGGCCCGTACGCGTTCCAGCCGCTCCGGGACGAGGTCCAGGCCGATCACCCGCTCGACGCCCTGGTAGAGGGCGATCCGGCAGGCCATGTCCCCGATCGGGCCGAGGCCCAGCACGGCGAGCGTGCCGTTCTTCGGCGGGGCGGCGTACCCGACGGCCTGCCAGGCGGTGGGCAGTACGTCGGAGAGGAAGAGGTACCGGTCGTCGGGCGGGCCGTGTGGCACCTGGGTGGGACCGTAGTGGGCCTGGGGGACGCGGAGGTACTCGGCCTGGGCGCCGGGGACGGCGCCGTAGAGCTTGGTGTAGCCGAACAGGGCGGCTCCGGTGCCGTGCTCGCGGACCTGGGTGGTCTCGCACTGCGTCTGGAGTCCCTGCTCGCACATGAAGCAGGAGCCGCAGGAGATCTGGAAGGGCACCACGACCCGGTCCCCGGGCTTGATGCCGGTGACCTCGCTGCCGGTCTCCTCGACGATGCCCAGGGGCTCGTGCCCGAGGATGTCACCGGGCGTCATCACCGGGCCCATGACCTCGTAGAGGTGCAGGTCGGAGCCGCACAGGCCGGAGGAGGTGATCCGTACGATCGCGTCGGTGGGCTCCCTGAGTTCGGGGTCGGGAACCTCCTCGACGCGCACGTCGCGCTTGCCCTGCCACGTGACAGCCTTCATCTCTCTCACCTTTCCGCGTCGCGGGACGCCCCGGGTACCCGCACACCGGGCCGCCACTCGGGACCGGGGCGCCGGCGGGTCAGGGCGGGGGTGTCAGGACCGGGGCGTGCCGCCGGAACGGCCGCCGGGGCTGCCGATCCGGGTGCGGAGGTACCCGGAGAGCGAGGTCACCGCGGCGGCCAGGACCACGAAGTTGTAGACGATCTGCACCACCGCCACCATCCTGGCCTCCTGGCCGTGCGGGGTGATGTCGCCGTACCCGACGGTCGCGGTGGTGACGAGGGTGAAGTAGAGGGCGTCCAGCCGGGTGGTCAGACCGCGCATCTGGCCCGGGTACTGCGCGAGCGCGTAGTACGCCGAGGAGAAGACGAACAGCGACAGCACCACGAGCACCGGGATGACCAGCCCCGGGCGCCCCCGCGGGTCCTCCGTGACGGTGTAGCGGACCTGCAGGGAGAGGGTGAAGGTGAGCGCGGCCAGGGCCAGCAGGAACAGCACCCAGCTCAGCACCGGGCGCTCGGTGCCGAGCCGGTCCAGCGGGAAGAAGAAATAGCAGACGGCCAGGGCCACGGCGAGGCCGCCGTTGGCCGCCCAGGCCCAGGCGCCCGCCCGGGCGAGCTCCCGGCGCGTCCGGCCACGCCCGCCGGGGGCGTCACGCCCCCGGCCGGGCGGTCCGGAACCCGCGTCGGTCACCTCAGCAGATGCGCGGGAGCTGTTCGCCGACCGGCAGGTCGACGACGCGGGTGCCGCCCAGCCCGGTGCGGGCGACCACCATGCCCGGGTGGTCGGGGACGCACTCGCCGATCACGGCGGCCCCGGTCCCCAGGGGGTGGGCGTGCATCGCGGCCAGCACCGCATCCGCGTGCTCCCGGGGGACGAAGGCGACCAGCTTGCCCTCGTTGGCGACATAGAGGGGGTCCAGGCCGAGCATCGCACAGGCGTTCGCCACCGGCTCCGGCACCGGCAGCGACCGCTCCCGGACCACCACGCCCACCCCGGCGGCGGAGGCGATCTCGCCGAGCGCCGCCGCCACACCGCCGCGGGTCGGGTCGCGCAGCACGTGCAGGTCGGGGGTGACCGCGAGCATCGCCTCGACCAGGCCGCCCAGCGCGGCGCAGTCGCTGGCGATCTCCACGTCGAACTCCAGCCCCTCGCGGCGGCTGAGCACCGCCACGCCGTGCAGCCCGATCGGTCCGCTCACCAGCACCACGTCGCCGGGCTCGGCCCGCTGCGGGCGCAGGTCGACCCCGTCGGGTACCAGGCCGATGCCGGCCGTGTTGAGGTAGACGCCGTCGCCCCGCCCGGCCTCCACCACCTTGGTGTCCCCGGTGACGACCTCCACCCCGGCGGTACGGGCGGCCGCGCCCAGCGCCTCGGCGACCCGGGCGACCAGCGCCGTCTCGACGCCCTCCTCCAGCACGAAGCCGCAGGAGAGGTAGGCGGGCTGGGCTCCGCTCATCGCGAGATCGTTGACGGTGCCGTTGACCGCCAGGTCCCCGATGCTGCCGCCGGGGAAGAAGAGCGGCCGGACCACGAAGGTGTCGGTGGAGAAGGCGAGCCGGGCGCCGCCGAGCGTGACCGTGGCGGAGTCGGCGAGGCCGGCCAGGGCGGGGCCGCCGAAGGCGGGCGCGAAGACATGTTCGACCAGTTCGGCGGAGAGCGCCCCGCCGCCGCCGTGGCCCATCACGATCCGCGGGTGGTCGCGCAGCGGCAGCGGGCAGGTCCAGCCGGAGAAGTCGGGTGCGTCCGGGGCACCGGGGGCCGGTGTGGTGCCCCGTCCGGTGTCCGGTGCCTCCGGGCCGCCCGGCGTCTCCGGGGCGGCCGGACGGGCGGTGGTGGTCTCAGCCAACGGAGCTCGCCTCCTGGGCAGCGGGAACGGCAGGTGTCGCGGTGCCGCCGAGGCGGCGGTAGAGGTAGTACGCGGCGCAGGCGCCCTCGCTGGAGACCATGGTGGCGCCGAGCGGGGTGCGGGGGGTGCAGGTGGTGCCGAAGGCGGCGCACTCGGGCGGGGTGATGAGCCCCTGCAGGACCTCGCCGCTGCGGCAGGCCGCCGGCTCCTCGGTGGTGATGCCGGTGACCGCGAACCGGTGCTCGGCGTCGTACTCCCGGTAGCGCGGGGAGAGCCGCCAGCCGCTGCCGGGGATGGTCCCGATGCCGCGCCAGGCCCGGTCGGTCACCTCGAAGACGTCGTCGAGCATGGCGCGGGCGGCCGGGTTGCCCTCCTCCCGGACGGCCCGGGGGTAGGCGTTGTCCACGGCGTGCTCGCCCCGTTCGAGCTGCCGCACGGTGCGGCGTACGCCCTCCAGGATGTCCAGCGGCTCGAAGCCGGTGACCACGATCGGCACCCGGAAGCGCTCGGCCAGCTCCGGGTACTCGGCGGTGCCCATCACGCTGCACACGTGGCCTGCGGCCAGGAACCCCTGCACCCGGCAGTCCTCGGAGGTCATGATGGCCTCGATCGCGGGCGGGACGCGGACGTGCGAGACCAGCATGCTGAAGTTCCGCACGCCGCGCCGGCGGGCCTGGTGGACCGCCATGGCGTTGGGCGGCGCGGTGGTCTCGAAACCGATGCCGAAGAAGACCACTTCGCGCTCCGGGTGCTCCTCGGCGAGGCGCAGCGCGTCGAGCGGCGAGTACACCACCCGCACGTCGCCGCCCTCGCTGCGTACCCGGAACAGGTCCCGGTCGGTGCCGGGGACCCGCAGCATGTCGCCGAACGAGCAGAAGATCACCTCCGGCCGGGACGCGATGGCCAGGGCCTTGTCGATGACCTCCAGCGGGGTGACGCAGACCGGGCAGCCGGGGCCGTGGATCAGCCGGACCTGCTCCGGCAGGAGCTGGTCGATGCCGTGCCGGATGATGGTGTGGGTCTGACCGCCGCACACCTCCATCAGGGCCCAGGGGCGGGTGACGGTGGCGTGGATGTCGTCCAGCAGCCGCCGGGCGAGGTCCGGGTTCTGGAACTCGTCGATGTACTTCACGGACGCGCCTCCCGCCTCTCCGTCTCCGCCACCGGCCCCCGCCCTGCCGCAGGACCGGCCGCAGGGCCTCCCGCCGCGGGCGTCGCCGCGGCCTGCGCCGCGGGGACCGTGCCGGCCGGCAGCGGCGCCCCGCTCTCCTCCGCCGCCTGCTGCCAGGCGTCGCCGAACTCCTCCTCCAGCAGGCCGAGCTGCCCGAAGAGCTCCAGGGTCTGCCGGGCCGACTCCTCGTCCAGCCGCTGGAGCGCGAAGCCGACATGGACGATGGTGTACTCGCCGACCCGCAGGTCGGGCAGGTACTCCAGGCACACCTCCTTCACCACGCCGCCGAAGTCCACCTCGGCCATGCGGGTGCCGTCACGCTCGTGCACGCCGACCACTCTGCCGGGTACCGCCAGGCACATGGGTCCTCCTCGCTCTACGGGGTCGTCCCGCTTCCGGCGCCGTCCCCGGCGCCGGCACGGGCCGCCACCAGAAGCTGGCCGAGGGCCAGACCGCCGTCGTTCGGGGGTACATGACGGTGCGTCAGCACCGTGAAGCCGTCCTCGCGCAGCCCGCGGACGCAGGCTCCGGCGAGCACGGCGTTGGCGAAGACGCCGCCGCTGAGCGCCACCGTGCCGGTGCCGTGCCGTTCCCGGGCGGCCGCGCAGAGCCGCCGGACCAGGCCGGCCACCGCCGCGTGGAAGCGGGCGGCGAGGAGCCCGCAGGCCTCGCCCCGGCGCAGCCCGTCGACCAGCGCGGCCAGCAGCGGCGCCGGGTCGGCGGCGAGGTGGCCGCGCGGGGTACGGCGCAGCTCGAAGCCGCCGCCCGTGCCGGTGCCGGGCGGCTCCGGCACGGGCCCGACGGCTGCCTCGTACGCGGCGGCCGCCGCCTCCAGCTCGACCGCCGCCTGGGCCTCGTATCCGGCGTGGTGGCAGACGCCGGTCAGCGAGGACACCGCGTCGAAGAGCCGGCCCATGCTGGAGGTGGGCACGCAGTGCAGGCCGCGCTCGAGCTGCCGGGCGAGCACCAGGCGCTCGTCGAGGGCGCAGGCGGCGACGGGCGGCAGGTCCTCGTCCCAGCGCAGCCCGGCGGCGCGCAGGTGGGAGAGGGCCATCCGGTACGGGTGGCGCACGGCCGCGTCGCCGCCGGGCAGCGGCACGTAGGCGAGCTGCGCGAAGCGGCGGTAGCCGGCGTAGTCGGCGAGCAGGAACTCGCCGCCCCACACGGCGCCGTCGTCGCCGTAGCCGGTGCCGTCGAAGGCCACCCCGAGCACCTGCCGGGTACCGTCCATCCCCGACTCGGCCAGCACGGCGGCGATGTGCGCGTGGTGGTGCTGCACGGTGCGCACGGGCCGCCCGGCGGCGTGCCGCCGGGCCCAGCCGGCGCTGCGGTAGCCGGGGTGCCGGTCGGCGACCAGCAGCCCGGGCCGGACGCCGGTGAGCCGCTCCAGGTGCCGCTCGGCGGCGCCGAAGGCGGTGAGCGTCGCGAGGTCGTCCATGTCCCCGATGTGTGCGGAGAGCCAGGCTCGGCGTCCCTCGCCGAGGCAGCAGGTGTTCTTCAGGTCGCCGCCGGCCGCGAGGGCCGGGCGCACCGGGACCGGCAGCGGGACGGGGAAGGGCGCGTAGCCGCGGGAGCGGCGTACGGGCAGCGGGGCGCCGTCGACCACCCGCACCACGGAGTCGTCGCAGGGGACGTGCACGGGCCGGTCGTGGAGCAGCCAGGCGTCGGCGAGCGAGGCGAGCCGACGCAGGGCCTCGGCGTCGTCGGTGACGATGGGCTCACCGCCCAGGTTGCCGCTGGTCAGCACGAGGAGCCGGGGACCGGGCGGGTCGCCGGGCAGGCCCAGCAGCAGGTGGTGCAGCGGGGTGTACGGGAGCATGATGCCGAGATCGGCGCAGCCGGGGGCGACCTCCGCGGCCACGGCGGGGGCGTCGGACGGCCGGGCGCCGGGCGGGCGGGCGCGCAACAGGACGATGGGGCGGCGGGGGCCGGTCAGCAGTTCCCGTTCGGCGGGGCCGAGGTGGGCGAGCCGTTCGGCGTCCGCGACGTCCCGGGCCATCAGGGCGAACGGCTTGGCGGCGCGGCCCTTGCGCCGCCGCAGCAGCCGTACGGCCTCCGGGTTCCCGGCGTCGCAGGCGAGGTGGTAGCCGCCGAGCCCCTTGACCGCCACGATCGCGCCGGCGGCCAGCAGCTCCCGGGCGCGGCGGACGGGGTCGCCGGCGGCGTCGGACGGGGAGTCCGCGGCGGCGCCCGCGAAGCCGTCCATGCCGCCGTCCGGGCCGCCGCCCGCCGGGGGCAGCAGCAGCCGCAGCCGGGGCCCGCAGTCGTGGCAGGCCACGGGCTGCGCGTGGAACCTGCGGTCGGCCGGGTCGGCGTACTCCCGCGCGCACCGCTCGCACATCGGGAAGTCCGCCATGGTGGTGGCGGCCCGGTCGTAGGGCAGCCCGGTGACGATGGTGAACCGCGGGCCGCAGTGGGTGCAGGTGACGAAGGGGTGCCGGTGGCGCCGGTCGGCCGGGTCGGCCAGCTCGGTGAGGCAGGCGTCGCAGGTGGCGGTGTCCGGTGGCACCAGGGTGCGGGCGGGCCCGTCCGCGCGGGAGTCGGCGATGGTGAAGCCGCCGGGGGCCTGCGGGCCGGCGGCGGGCAGCGGTTCGCGGCCCACGGACTCCACCACGGCGAGCGGGGGCGCGTCGGAGGCGATCCGCTCGCAGAAGGCCGTGACGGCCGTCTCCTCGCCCTCGACCTCGGCGACCACGCCGCTCCCGGTGTTGGCGACGTGGCCGGCCAGGCCGAGCTCCCCGGCGAGGGCGAAGACGAACGGGCGGAAGCCGACGCCCTGCACCACGCCGCGCACCGTGACCCGGCACCGGACCCGGCCGGCCGGGGGCGGGGCGAGGGGGGCGTCCGCGGTCATCGGGGCGTGTGCTCCGCGGGCCCGGGCGCGGGGGCGGGCGCCTGGGCGGAGGCGGGGGTGTGGAGGTGACCGTGAGCCTGGCCGTTGCCGTCACCGTGCGCGTGGCCGTGACGGTGCGCGTGGCCGTGACGGTGCGCGTGGTCGTGGTCGTGGGTCTGCGCGTGGCCGTGACCGGCCGCGGGCCCGTGGTGGTGCCCGTCCATGGCGACGGTGCGGGCCATCACCGGGGCGTGCACGGTGCCGCCGTCCGCCGCGGCCAGCGCGCGGTCCAGCAGCCCGCCGCCGCCCTCGCCGGTGCGTACGGAGGTGAAGAGCACCTCGACACCCGGGTTGACCTGCCGTACGTTCCGCAGGAAGCCCTCCCGGTCGAAGTCGACCGCCTCCGCGAGGTCGTTCTTGGTGACCACCACGAGCTGGGCGAGCCCGAAGGCGGTCGGGTACTTCAGCGGCTTGTCCTCGCCCTCGGTCACCGAGGCCAGCGCCACCCGCAGCGTCTCGCCCAGGTCGTAGGAGGCGGGGCAGACGAGGTTGCCGACGTTCTCCACGAAGAGCAGCCGGGTGTCCGCAGGCAGCCAGCCCTCCAGGTGGCCGCGGAGCATGCCGGCCTCCAGATGGCACAGACCGTCCGTGTGCACCTGCCGGACCGGGAGGCCGGCGCGGGCCAGCCGTACGGCGTCGTTCTCGGTGGCCAGGTCCGCAGTGAGGGCGGCGGCGGGCACGCCCCGGCGCCGGGCGTGCTGCAGCTCGGCCTCCAGCAGCGCGGTCTTGCCGCTGCCGGGGCTGGAGAGCAGATTGACCACGGCGGTGCCGCGGGCGGCGAGTTCGGTGCGCAGGGCCTCGGCACTGCGGTCGTTCTTCGCCAGGACCGCCTGCTCCAGGTCGACGGCACGGCACATGGTCAGCCCTCCTCGGGGGCGCGGGCGGATACGGACACCGCGGGACCGGCGGCTGCGGGCTCCCCGGCCCCGGGGACCGCACCGGGCGGGCCGCCCCCGCTCTCCTCGGCATGCCCCGCGCAGTACTCGACGGCGGTGATCCGCAGTTCGCGCCCGGCCAGCAGTTCGGTGCCGGCGCCGCCGCACTCCGCACAGCACAGCCGCGGCGGCATGCCGGTCGCCCACTCCGCGCCGCAACCGGTGCAGCGGGCCCGCCCGGGCACCGCGTCGAGGTGCAGGGCGGCGCCCTCCAGGCGGGTGCCGGCACAGGCGAGGGAGAAGGAGAACTCCAGCGCGTCGGGCACCACCCCGGCGAGCTCGCCGACTTCCAGCCGCACGCTCCCGACGGACCCGGTGCCGGCCTCGTCGCCGTCCAGGGCCTCCTCGACCTGCTCCACCACCGCCAGCGCGATGGACATCTCGTGCATCGGTGGTCTCTCTCCGTGGAAGGTGCCGCCGGGCGCTGCCCTCCCCGCGGGGCGGGCTCGACGCTCCCATTAGAGAATCCGGCCTCCGCCGTCCGCCGCTGACACGCCGCCGGGCGCCGCCCCGCTCGCCCGTTCGGGCCCGCCGGCATGGGCGCGGCCGGCCCGGCTGTGCGCGGTGCGTGCGGGGAGGCGCGGCACGGGCGGCGGGAAGGGCGGCGGCTCCTTCCGTACGAAGGCGGCGCGCAGCGCGTGGTAGGGCGCTCCCGGGTCGAAGAAGACCGCGCGCATCCGGGCGAGTTCCTCGGCCCGGTGGGCGGCGAGCGGCTTGCGGGCCTGCTCCTCCTCCAGCGCGGCCTTCTTGGCGGCCACCCGCCGGTGGGTGCCGGGATCCTGGGCGGTGCGGACGGCCAGTGCGGCGACCTCGCCGGCGAAGGCCTGCGGGCCGCACTCCAGCAGCCGGTCGACCAGGCCGAGCCGGCGCGCGGCGGCGGCGCTCACCGGCAGTGCGTCCTCGGTGAGGGCCCGCGCGGTCTCCGCGCCGACGCGGCGCGGCAGGGTGCAGGTCCAGTACTCGGAGCCGGGCAGCCCCATCAGCCGGTAGTGCGGGTTGAGCACCGCGCCGCGCCGGCACCACACCTCGTCGGCGGCGAGCGCCAGCATGGCGCCGCCGGCCGCGGCGTTGCCGCCCAGGGCGGCGACGACCAGCCGGTCGGTGGTGGTGAGGACCGCCTCCACGAGGTCGTCCATGGCGACGATGTTCGCCCAGGACTCCCCCGCGGGATCGGCGGCCGCCTCGATGACGCCGAGGTGGATGCCGTTGGAGAAGAAGTCCCGCACGCCGCCGAGCACCAGCACCGAGGTGGGACGTTCGCAGGCCCGGCGGTAGGCCGCGAGCAGCCGACGGCACTGCCCGGTGCTCATCGCCCCGCCCGGGAAGGAGAAGCGCAGGAAGCCGACGGCACCGGACTCCGCGTACCGGATGTCCGCCCAGGTGCGGCGGCCCTCCTGGTCCGGCCACGCCGGGGCGGGGTCCTCCGGCAGCGGCGGCAGCCGGTCCCCCAGCGCCTGCACGGCGGGCAGGGTGATGCCGCGCCGCCCGTCCGGGCTGCGCTCCCGCAGCGCGGGCAGCCACACCGCGCCGTCGGCGGTGGCCCGGCAGACCGCGCCGGTCCGGGTCGCCAGCAGGTCGCCGGGGCGGCCCCGCAGCCGGTCCTCGGGGTGGCCGCCGTGCAGGTGGAAGACGCCGCCGAGAAGCTCGTCTCGCACGCCCGGCTGCGAGTCGGCCGCGCGCAGCTTCCGCAGCACCGTGGTGGTCGGGTCGTGCCGCCAGTCGATGAGCCGCTCCCGCTGCCGCAGGTACGGCCGGGACCGTACGGCGGCCCGCAGTCCGGGGTCGTCCTGGCGTCGCGGGTTGCCGCTGCCAGAGGCGTAGCGGCTCACCGCGAGCAGCAGGGCCTCCAGCGCGGCGTCGGCGATCTCGTTGCGGTACAGGTCGCTCTTGCCGACCGGGGGGACCGTGCAGGAGGCCGAGGCCCACACCGCGCCGGCGTCCAGTTCCTCCTCGGCCTGGAGGACCGTCACGCCCCAGCGGGTGGCGCCCTCCTGGACCGCCCGGTCCAGCGAGGAGGGACCGCGGTCGCCGACCGGACCGGGGTGCACGACGAGACAGGTGTGCGCCCGGTGCACGTCCGGCGGGATCACCGCCTTCAGCATGGGTGCCAGCACCAGCTCCGGCGTGTGCCGCCGCACCGCGGCGCGGACGGCCGCGCCGTCCGGCACCGTCTCCGCCGCCACCTCGTGCCCGCGGTCGCCGAGCTCGGCGAAGACGCGCTGCGTGAGGCTGTTGAACGCCGTCGCCACCAGCAGGATGCGCATCGGGACCTCCCAGCCGCCCGGCGCGTCGGAGGTGGGTGGCGGGGCGCCGGGACCCCGGTCAGCGACGATCATCCGGGCCGGGTGCCGGTGCGGCGCGCGGCCGCGCCGCGCGTCCGCGGGCGGGTCACCCGTTTCGCGGTGCGGCGCCTCGCGGGCAGGGGGCGGGACGAGCCGGACCGCGGTGTGCGGAACGCCGACACCCGGGCCGATTCTTCGGCCGATCGCACAACGCCGGGGTCCCACCGCGCCCGTACGGTTCCCCGAACACACGTCCAGGGCTCGCGGGCGAGGGCCGGGGGATCCCGTCCGGGCCCGGGAGAAGGGGACCACCATGGCTCTGAGACAGACACTCGCCCAAGGGGCGGAGAGCGGCTTCCTCGGCAGGATCGAGGAGCGGATCAACGCCGTCTTCGACCCGATCGCCACCGGGCTCGGGGACTTCGTCTTCGGCGAGGTCACGGTCTTCGGGACGACCTTCCCGTGGATCGTGGCCTGGCTGGTGCTGGCCGGCGCGGCCTTCACGCTCTACTTCGGGTTCGTGCAGGTGCGCGGCTTCCGGCTGGCCCTGCGCATCCTCCGCGGGCGGCACAGCAGCCCGGACGACCCGGGCGAGATCACCCACTTCCAGGCGCTGACCTCCGCGGTCTCCGGCACCGTGGGCCTGGGCAACATCGCCGGTGTGGGTGTGGCCGTCACCATCGGCGGCGCAGGGGCCACCTTCTGGATGGTGCTCTGCGGCCTGCTGGGGATGTGCAGCAAGTTCGTGGAGTGCACGCTGGGCGTGCGCTACCGCGACGAGCACCCGGACGGCACGGTGTCCGGCGGCCCGATGCAGTATCTGAGCAAGGGCCTCGCGGAGCGGCTGCCGGGCGCCGCGGGCCGGTACGCCGGGAAGATCATGGCCGCGCTGGCCGCCGTGATGATCCTGCTCTTCGGCATCGGCGGCGGCAACATGTTCCAGGCCAACCAGACCGTCATCCAGCTCCGGGACGTCACCGGCGGCGAGGACGGCCCGCTGGCCGGGGACGGCTCGGCGCTGCTGGCCGGGCTGGTGCTCGCCGCAGTCGTCGGTTTTGTGATCATCGGCGGCATCCGGTCGATCGGGCGGGTGACCAGCCGGCTGGTGCCGGCCATGGGCCTGCTCTACGTCGGCGCCTGCGCCCTGGTCATCCTGTTCAACCTCACCAGCGTGCCGGACGCGGTCGGCACCATCGTGAGCGGTGCCTTCACCGGCGAGGGCGTGGTCGGCGGCACCATCGGCGCGCTGATCGTCGGCTTCACCCGGGCGGCCTTCTCCAACGAGGCGGGGCTCGGCTCCGCCCCCATCGCGCACTCCGCCGTGAAGACCCGCTACCCGGCCACCGAGGGCCTGGTGGCACTGCTCGAACCCTTCATCGACACGGTCGTGGTGTGCACCATGACCGCCCTGACCATCGTCATCGCCGACACGGCGTTCTGGCGCGACGCCCAGGCGGAGTACGCGGCAGAGGGCGTCACCCCGGACGGCGTCACCGTGACCTCCGAGGCGTTCGAGACGGTGCTGCCCTGGTTCCCGGTGCTGCTGACCGTCGCGGTGGTGCTCTTCGCGGTCTCCACGATGATCACCTGGGCGTACTACGGGCAGAAGGCCTGGACCCATCTCTTCGGCCGCAGCCGGGTCAGCGAGCGCGTCTACCAGGGGGTGTTCTGCTCCTTCATCGTCATCGGCGCGGTGCTGACCTTCGGCAGCGTCCTCGCCTTCACCGACGCCGTGCTGTTCCTGCTGGCGCTGGTGAACATCATCGGCCTCTACCTGCTGGCGCCGGTGGTCAAGCGGGAGCTCGCACGGTTCACGCGTTCCCTGAAGGCCCCGGACGCGCGGCAGGAGGGGGCGGAGGCGGCCTCCACGGAACGGGGCTGAGCGCCTCCCCGCACCGGGCCCGTTCCGGGCCTCCGGACGGGGACCGCCCCGGGCCGCCGGGCCCGGGGCGGTCCCCGCGCCACTCCCGGTCACCGGACCGGCGGCCGGTCACCGGGCACGCGGCCGCCGGGACGCCGGTCGCCGGGCCGCGGCAGCCGTCAGGACGCCCGGGCACCGCCGTCCGGTCCGGTCGCCGTACGAGCCGGCGGCGAGCCGGTCTCCAGCAGCAGTTGCAGATGCGAGAAGAGGCACTGGTGCCCGTCGTCCAGATCGATGCCGCTGACGGCCTCGGCCCGCTTCAGCCGGTACCGCAGCGTGTTCGGGTGCACATGCAGCGACGCGGCGGCGGAGCGGACGTTCCCCAGCGCGCCCAGATAGGCCAGCACCGAACGGACCAGGCCGGAGTCGTGCTCCGCGTCGTAGTCGGCGAGAGCGGTGACCCGCGGGTCGCGGATCCGCGGATGCTGTTGCAGCAGCCCGAGGGCGTCGCTGAGCAGCACCTGGGACCGTACGTCGTCCATGGTGGCCACCCGGCGCTCACCGCCCCGCACCAGGATGTCCAGCACCCGGTCCGCCTCGGTCTTGGAGTCGGCGATCGCGTCCAGCCCGGGCACCGCCGAGCCGACGGCCGCGCACACGTCGAGCTGGAGCCGCTGGCCGGCCGCCCGCACGATCTCCGAGGCGAGCCCGGCGGCGAGGTTCTCACCGGACCGCTCGGGGAGGCCCGGCAGCAGCATGTACACCCGGGTGTCCACGCTGGTGACCAGGGACCGGCGCCGGTAGGCGGCGGCGTGCACCGAGATCAGGCTGGTCATGGTGGCCCGGCGGAGCTCGAAGGCCGGGCGGCCGGCGTCCCCGGAGCCGGCGTTCAGCGCGAACGCCGTGACCAGCGCCGGCTCGTCCAGCCCCGCGCCGATGTGGTCGGCGAAGGTGCGCGGGTCGACGTGCCCGTTCAGCATCCGGCTGAGCAGACTCTGCTCGAACTCCAGATCGGGCGAGATGCCGGTACGGCGGCGTACGAGCTGCAACGCCGCCGCCCGTGCGGCGCCGAGCAGCGCCTTGTCCGCCTCCTCGGCGAGCGGCTTGTCGCCCTCCTGCACCCAGATCGACCCGAGCAACTGCTCGTCGACCCGGATGCCGATGGCCAGCCGGCGCCGGATGCCGCGCTCCGGGCGCTCGTCGATGTGCACCACGTCGTCGCCGGCGCGCAGCCGCTCGTAGACACCCCACCGCTTCAGCAGCGCCAGGTACTCGGCGGGCCCCTGCCAGCCGAGGATGGACCGGCGGCGCAGCTCGTCCACCTCGTCGTCCGAACGCGAGTACGCCACGACGCGGTTGGCGTTGTCCTCGATGCTCACGATGCCGCCGGTGAGCGCGGCGACGGTCTGCGCCAGCGCGTAGAGGTCGGCGGGCCGCCCCGCCTCCGGGACCACCGCCACCCGTGCGTCGGCGACGACTCCGCGCGCCATCGAGTCGAGCTGGGCCCAGCGCATCTCGGGCCGCACCCCGAGCACCACCGCTCCGGTGTCGGCCGCGATGGCCCGCAGGTCCGCCAGATCGTCCCCGTGGTCCATCTTGACCGCCACCGCGGCCGCGCCCCGCGCGGCCGCCGCCCGGGCCAGCCGGTGCACCCGGCGGCCCCGGGAACCGATGATGAGCACCAGATCGCCGTCGTAGGAGTCCGGCTCGTCGTCGGCGTCCAGGATCACCACGTCGTTGATCGCGACGTCGAGGCCCTCGGGTGCGGCCACCAAGCCGATCACCGGGTCGCCGAGAGCGAGCAGCAGTTGCCGCAGCCGCGCGCCGGAGGGCCGGGCCTTGTCGTCGGCGGCGCCGGCGTCGTGCACGGGGTCCGCCGGCCTGGCCGTCTCGTCCACTGTTACCACCTGTCCCGCGCGCGGACCCGGTCGGTCCGGTCCGCGCGCCGACGTGTCACTGACGGTACTCGCTGGTGAGAGACCCATACAACAGTCCGGAGGCGCCGCGGGCCGTTGTCGCATCGGCCAACACCGCTCCCGGCGTGCTGGCGAACCGCACAACGGTGCGGCGGCGCCCGGGGGCCTACCGTCACAGGGAACCCGGCGGCCCGCCGCACGGCGGCCGGCGGCGAGCAGCAGCGCCCCTGTCCACCGGCGAAGAGCGAGGAGACCCCCGTGCGTGTCCCCGGACCGGGCGACGGCGGCCCCGGCACCCCAGGAGACGGCGGCCCGCCGTCCGGCGGCAGACGGCTGCTGCTGCTCGGCGACGACGAGCCCGCCGCGGCGGTCGCCGCCTTCGCCACGGAGTGGGGCGCGAGCGTACGGCGGCTGCCCGCCCCGGACGCCGCGGAACTCGCCGCCGCGCTGGCGGGGGAGGCCGGAGGCGTCGACATGGTGGTGATCGTCTTCCGGGAGGACGTCCGGGCCCTGCGCTACGCGCTGCTGGCCGAGCACGCCCGCCCCGGGGTGCCGCTGCTGGTCACCCTCTTCGACCGCACGGTGGCCGGCGAGGTGGTGCGCTCGGTGCCCAACTGCACCGTGCTCGGCATGACCGACGCGCTCGTCCCCGCACTGCTGGGCCCCTGCCTGGAGGAGCGGCTGCTGACGCTCTGCCGTACGCCGGACGGGCAGCGGCTGGGCGTGGTGGACGGCCCGGACGGTCCGCGCGTCGAGCGGTCCCCCACGGCGCGGCCGCCCGCCGGGCACCGGCTGCGGCACTGGCTGCACGCCCAGGTCCGGCCGCTGGAGGGCACCACCCGGGCGCTGCTGACGGGACTCTGCGGGCTGCTCGGCGTCTTCCTGCTCGACACCGTGCTGGGCATGCTGGTCCTGCACCAGCCGCCGGCGGCCGCGGCCCGGCACGCGGCGCTGGTGCTCACCACGGTGGACGCGGGCACGGGCGGCGGCGCGCACGCCTCCCCGGCCTGGTATCTGGTGCTGTCCACCGGCACGCTGCTCTGCGTGCTCGGCTTCACCGCGCTCTTCACCGCCGGGCTCGTCGACCACCTCACCTCCGGCCGGCTCACCGGCCTGGTGGGTGCCCGGGCGGTGCCCCGGCACGGCCATGTGCTCGTGGTGGGCCTCGGCCAGGTCGGGCTGCGGCTCTGCCGGGAGCTGCGGGCGCTCGGCATCCGGGTGGTGGCGGTGGAGCGGGACCGGGAGGCGCCGTGCGTGCCGCTGGCGAAGGAGCTCGGCATACCGGTGGTGTTCGGCCGCGGTGGCGACCGGTTTCTGCTCCGGAAGCTCGCGCTCTCCCGGGCCCGGGCGATCGCGGCGGTCTCCTCCGACGCGCTGGAGAACATCACGGTCGCGGTGGCGGCCCGCGCCGTCGCCCCGGAGCAGCGAATCGTGCTCCGCTCGGGCGGCGAGGAGGACGTGATCTCCGAGTCCCGGTCGCTCTTCCGGATCGCCACCGCCTGTGACCTCGCCGAGGTCGGCGGCTCCCATGTCGCCGCCACCGCGCTGGGCCTGCGCCCGCTGGCCACCTTCACCTCCGGCCGCGGGGTGCAGGTGCTGCACGCAGACGGCCGGGTGCACCCGGCGGCGCACTGCGCACGGGTCTGCGCGCCCGCCGGACCGCCGGGCCCCGGCTCCCCCGGCCCCCACATGGCGGCGCGTCCGCGCCCGGCCGCCGCGGCCTCCCCCGCGGCCACCGCCGGCGCCACGCACCGTACGGAAGGAGAGACGCGATGAGCGAAACCGTGCACCCCGTCCACACCACCGCCCCCGGGTACGGCGGCCCGGAGCCGGACGCCCGCGGCGGACCGACGGGCTGGTGCCACTGCGGGTTCCCGCTGCTGCCCTGCCGGGACTGCGCCGAGTCCCGCTGCCTGAGCTGCGACCCCTACCGCTCCGACGACTGCTTCCGCTGACGCCCGCCGCCGGGCGTGCCGGCCCCGGGCCGCCGGTCGCAGCACCGCCCACCCCGTCGCGTCCGCACCGCCTGCTGCTCCACCGGGCCCGCCGCGGCCGGCCGCCGGCCGGGCCGGCGGCCGGCGAGCGGGCGGTACGCACCCTGCGCGGGTGCGGTGTCAGCCGCGGCGGGCGGGGAGGTCGAAACGCCAGCCGGCGGCGCGCAGCTCCGGGATCAACCGGTCCACGGCCTCGACGGTCTGGCTGCGATCACCGCCGCCGTCGTGCAGCAGCACCACGGCACCCTCGGTGAGGCCCTCCCGGAGACGGCGGAGCAGCTCCTGCGTACCCGGCGGCTCCCAGTCGGTCACCGCCAGCCGCCAGCCGAGCGGCTGCATCCCGAGCCGGGCCGCGACCTCGGGCGACCGCCCCCAGTTTCCGTAGGGCGCCCGGAAGTACGGGATCCGGGCCCCCGGCGCGGCACGGCGGATGGCCGCCGTGGTGCGGGCCAGGTCCCGCCGGATGCGGTGCTCCGGCCAGGCGGCCAGGTCGTCGTGGTGCATCGAGTGGTTGCACAGCGTGTGCCCCTCGGCGGCGATCCGGCGGACGATCCCCGGGTGCTGCGCGACATGGTCGCCCCAGAGACAGAAGGTGGCGGTGACCCCGTGGTCCCGCAGCACCTCCAGGAGCCGCGGCGTGTGGACCGGGTGCGGCCCGTCGTCGAAGGTGAGCGCGACGGTGCGGCCGGGGTGCCGGGCCGACTCGACCGGTTCGGAGGTGGGCCGGCCCGCCCCGCCCGGCCCCCCGTGCCCGGGCGGGGCGGCGGCCGCGCCGGCCGTGCCGGTCAGCAGCAGCGCGGCGACCAGCCCGCCGAGCAGCCGGGTGCGGGGGCGGGAGGGCCGGGCGGGGCGGCGCGACCGGGGACGGGACGAGGATGCGGGACGGCTCAACGGAGTCTCCTTCTGCTGCGGCTCGTCGGTGAGGGCCAGGGAGGCGGTACGCCGGCGCGGGACCGGCGTACGCGCCCCGGCGTACGCGCCCCGGCATGCGGGGACGGGCGTGCGGCTGCCGGGAGCCCGCCCGTCGTGCCCGCCCGCCGGCCGGGCTGATGCGGGCGGACGGGCGGCACGGTCAGCCGGCCGGCCGCGGGTCGTCCAGCGTCACCGGGCAGACCAGCGCGCGGTCGTGCCCGACCCGGCGCTCCGGTCCGGTGAGCCGTACCCGCATCCGGTGCCGCACGTCCGCGCTGGAGGCGGCGAACCGCAGCTCCAGCTCGCCCGGTTCGACCAGGCGGTGCCCGGCGAGACCGGTGAAGGAGGACAGGTCGGCGTGGAAGCGGAAGCGGACCCGGCGGGCCTCCCCGGGGGCCAGCGGCACCCGGGCGTAGCCGATCAGCCGGGTGTCCGGCCGGGTGGTCTGGGCGACCGGGTCGTGCAGATAGAGCTGCACCACCTCGGCGCCCTCCCGGTCGCCGGTGTTCCGCACGGTCAGCGCGACCTCGGCGGCGCCGTCGGTGGGGAGCTCCGGCGGCGGGCCGGCGCAGTCCTCCCAGCGGAAGGCCGTGTAGGACAGCCCGTGCCCGAAGGGGTACAGCGGTGTCGGGTCGATGCTGCTGCTGCCGCCGGCCAGCCCGAGCGGCGGCTGGAGATACGTCCAGGGCTGACCGCCGGGGTCGCGCGGGACGCCGAGCGGGAGACGCCCGGAGGGGCTGACCCGGCCGGAGAGCACCCCGGCCACCGCCGGGCCGCCCTCCTCGCCGGGGAAGAAGGCCACCAGCGAGCCGGCCAGCCGGTCCGCCCAGCGGCCCAGGGCGTAGGTGCGGCCGGTGAGCAGCACCAGGACGACCGGGGTGCCGGTGTCCAGCAGCGTCTCCAGGAGCTCTCCCTGCACGCCGGGGAGGGCGAGGTCCGGCGCGTCGCAGCCCTCGCCGGAGGTGCCGCGCCCGAAAAGACCGGCGCGGTCGCCGAGCACGGCGACGCAGACGTCCGCGTCGCGGGCGAGCCCGGCCGCGGCGGCGAAGCCGGCGGTGTCCGGCTCGCTGACGTCGCAGCCGGGGGCGTGGGTCACCTCGCAGGCGCCGAACTCGGTGCGCAGCGCGTCCAGCACGGTCGGGACCCGGACGCCCAGCGGCACCTCCGGGTGGGCGACGCCGACGTGGGCGGGAAAGGAGTAGCAGCCGAGCATGGCGAGCGGGTCGTCGGCCCGGGGGCCGACGACGGCGATCCGGGATCCCCCGGCGGGCCGCAGCGGCAGCGCGCCGTCCCGGTTGGCGAGCAGCACGCAGGACCGTTCGGCGAGGGCACGGGCCAGGGCGCGATTCCGCGGCGGGTCCAGGTCGAGGCGGCCGGCGACGGTGCTCTCGGCGTTCCCGGCCTGCTCGGCGTCCCCGGCCTCGCTGTCGAGGCTCGCACCCACGGCGCCGCCCGGGCGGCCGCCGGTGCGGCCGTCCGGGACGCCCTGCACGTCGCCGTCCACGCCGCCGTCCACGCGGCCGCCGTCTGCCGCGTGCTGCTCCCCGGGCGCCGGCTCCGCCGCGCGCGGCTCCCGCAGCAGGGCGGACAGGACGGGAGGCACCGGCGACCAGTCCGGGTCGAGCAGCCCCAGTTCGCATTTCTGCCGCAGCACCCGCTCGGCCGCGCGGTCCACCAGTTCCTCGGGCACCTGTCCGGCGCGTACGGCCCCGACCAGCGCGTCCCCGTAGCAGCGGACGGTCGGCAGCTCGGTGTCGACGCCCGCGGCCAGTGCGAGCCGGCCGGCGTCGGCCGGGTCGGCAGCCACCCGGTGCACCGTCTCCAGGAAGCCGATGCCGAAGTAGTCGGCGACGACGGTGCCGTCGAAGCCCCAGGTCTCGCGGAGCAGCCCGGTGAGCAGCTCCCGGTCGGCGGCGGCCGGGACGCCGTCCACCTCGGCGTAGGAGTGCATCACCGAGCGCGCCCCGGCCTCCCGCAGGGCCGTCTCGAAGGGCGGCAGCACGATGTCGCCGAGCTCCCGCGCGCCCGCGCGCACCGGCGAGAGGTTGCGGGCGCCGGCCGAACCGGCGTAGCCGGCGAAGTGTTTGAGGGTGGCGACGACGCCGGCGCTCTGCAGGCCGCGCACATAGGCGGCGCCGATGGTGCCCACCAGGTACGGGTCCTCGCCGATGGTCTCCTCGACGCGCCCCCAGCGCAGGTCCCGTACGACGTCCAGGACCGGCGCCAGGCCCTGCTGGACGCCGACGGCGGCCAGGTCCGCGCCGATGCGGGCGCCCATCTCGGCGACCAGCTCGGGGTCGAAGGCCGCGCCCCAGGCGAGCGGCACCGGGTAGGCGGTGGCGCCGTGCGCGGTGAACCCTGCCAGGCACTCCTCGTGGGCGACTGCGGGGATGCCGAAGCGCCCGGCGTCCGCGATACGCCGCTGGGTGCGGGCGAGGGCGAGCGCGCCCAGCGCCGGGTCGACGGGTGCGGTGCCGAAGCAGCGGGTGATCTGCCCGAGCCCGCGCGGGATCAGCGCGTCCCAGTCCACGGCCTCCGTCATCTCGTGCTGGTGCGGGGCGACGCCGTCCCCGGAGGCGTCGGCGCCCGCCCAGATCCCGTAGAGCTGTGCGGTCTTCTCCTCCAGGGTCATCCGGGCGAGCAGATCCGCCACCCGTGCCTCGGCGGGCAGCGCCGGGTCGCGCCAGGGGGCGCCGGAGCCGGCGGCCGGCCCCTCCCCGGGGGTCTCCCGGGAGGGGTTCTGCTGTGCCGGAGTCTCCTGTGCCGGGGTCTCCTGTGCAGGGCGGACGGTCATGGGGGCAGGGGTCCTCTCTGTCGTACGAAGGGGCGCGGGCGGGCCCGGTGTCACCGGCCGCCGGCTCCCATGAGCCCGTTGATCAGTGCCCGGCGGGCCACCAGGTAGACGGCGAAGATGGGGATGCCGGAGAGCACCACCGCGGCGAGCAGCGCGGGGATGTCGATGCCGAACTGGCCCATGAAGGTGAAGAGTCCGAGGGTGAGCACCCGCGGGCCCTCGGACTGGGTGAGGATCAGCGGGAAGATGAAGCCGTTCCACGCCTGGAGCGCGGAGAAGATGGCCACCGTGCTGATCCCGGCCCGGGACATCGGGATGGTGAGCTGCACCAGCATCCGCAGCGGGGAGGCGCCGTCCAGCGCCATGGCCTCGTAGAGCTCCTCGGAGATGTCCCGCATGGTGCCGGTCAGCACGATCACCGCGACCGGCATGGCGAAGGCGGCGGTCGGCAGGATCACCGCGGGCAGGGTGTCGTACAGCCCCATCTCGGCGATGAGCAGGTAGAGCGGCACCACGACGGCCTGGGCCGGGATCGCCACACCGAGCAGGAAGAGCCGGAAGGCCAGCCCGGACCAGCGGTCGCGGGTACGGACGGCGACGTAGGCGATGGGGACGGCGAAGAGCAGCACCAGGCCCACCACCGCAGCGGCGACCAGCGCGGTGTTGGCCATCAGCCGGGGGAAGCCGCTGGTGAGCACGGTGTGGTAGTTGCCGAGCGTGGGGTCCTCGGGCGGGGCGAGCGGGTTGCCGGTCAGCGCCTGGTCCTGCTCCATCAGGGAGGCGGAGAGCATCGTGTAGACCGGCACCAGGACGACGACGAGCCAGAGCAGCGAGGCCCCACCGGCGACCGCGTTGGCCCGGCGGGCCCGGCGCACCGGGCGGACGCGACGCGGCAGCAGCGGGCGGCGGGGCCGTCCGGCGCCGGACGGGCCGGACCGGCCCCGGGCGGGCGGCGGGCCGGCGTGCTTGCGCGGTCGCGCGGCGGCCGGTCCGGGGGTCCGGGTGGTTCCGGTGGACATGTCCGTCGGTCACATCCCTTCGCGGGTGCTGCGCATGGCACCGAAGCCGGTGAAGCGGACGAGCAGCAGCGACAGGCCGGTGGCGGCGAGCACCAGGAAGGTGGCGATGGCGCTGGCGTAGCCGAGGTCGTAGCTCTGGAAGCCGGTGCGGTACATCAGGTAGGGGAGGATGGTGGTGTCGGTGCCCGGCCCGCCCTTGGTGAGGATCAGCACGGTCTCGAAGTAGGTGAGCGTGCCGACCACCATCAGCACGGTGGAGGTGGTGACGGTGTGGCGGAGCTGGGGCAGGGTGATCGAGAAGAACTGCCGCACGCGCCCGGCGCCGTCCACCTCGGCCGCCTGGTAGAGCACCTGCGGGATCTGCCGGGCGCCGCCCTGGTAGATCAGGGTGTGGAAGGGGATGAACTGCCAGCCGCCGACGAAGACCACGGCGAGGAAGGCCCCGGTGGAGGAGCCGAGGATGTTCTGGTTCTCCAGCCCGAGCCACGGCCCGAACTGCTTGACCACGCCGAAGTTGGGGTCCAGCACGGAGTGGAAGAGCAGCGCGACGGCGGTGCTGGAGAGCAGCAGCGGCACGAAGAAGACGGCGGACAGCAGCGCCCGGTTCTTCTGGCGCCCCGCGGCCCACACGCCGAGCAGCAGCGCGACCGGCGTCTGGAAGCCCCAGCTCGCCACCAGCAGCAACGCGGTGAGCCCGGCGGCCTTGCCCATCTGCGGGTCGGTGAGCAGCCGGGACCAGTTGTCCAGGCCGGTGAGCCGGGGCGCGGTGAGCCCGTTCCAGTCGGTGAAGGAGAGATAGCCGGCGAGCACCATGGGCACCACGGCGAACAGGCCGAAGAAGAGGATGCCCGGCAGCGCCCAGGCGGGGTGCGGCCGGCCGACCCTGCGGTCGAGCCGGGCCGTCACCGCCGCAGGCCCTTCAGCCCGTCGACGAACTGGCGCGGCGAGGACTGGCCGACGAACAGCTTGTTGATCTCGGTGAGCATGGGGGTGGCGACGTCGGCGCCGAGGGCCTGGTCCCAGGAGAGGGTGAAGTCGGGCGCGTCCTGGACCAGCCCGTACTGGAACGTGGAGAACTCGGGGCTGGGTGAGGAGGCGAGCAGCTTCTCGGCGCCGGTGGTGGCCGGCACGTCGCCGTTGTCGATCAGCGCCTGGGCGTAGGTCTCGGAGGCCATCCGGGTGAGGAAGGCGATCGCGGCGTCCTTGTCGGCCACGTTGGTGTTGAGGGACCAGTAGTTGGTGGGGTTGCCGACGACGTTGCGGATGTCGCCGCTGCCGCCGGTCACGGAGGGGAAGACGGTCCAGCCGAGCCCGTCCTCGGCGAACTCCGGGTGCTTGCCGAGCTGGGTGGCGTACTCCCAGGAGCCCATCAGGTGCATGGCGGCCTTGCCCTGGGCGAAGAGGGCCGGGGCGCCGCCCTGGACGTAGCTGACGGAGGAGAAGTTCTTCCCGAAGGCGCCGGCGTCGATGAGGTCCTTGACGGTCTGCGCGGCGCGGAGCACCGCCGGGTCCTCCCAGCCGGGGTCCTCGCCGTTCTGGATGCGGGCGAAGACCTCGGCCCCGCCGATCCGGTCGACGAGGTACTCCAGCCACATCAGCTCGGTCCAGGTGTCGGAGCCGCCGAGGGCGAAGGGGGTGATGCCGGCGTCGCGGAAGGTGTCGACCGCCTTCTCCAGGTCCTTCCAGTTCTCCGGGGGCGTCACGCCGTGCTCGTCGAAGAGCTGCTTGTGGTAGAAGAGGATCACCGGCTGCATGCCGCGCATCGGGATGCCGTAGTTCCGGCCGTCCAGCTCGCCGGCCTTGAGCACGGCGGGCAGGAAGCCGTTCTTCAGCCTCGGCTCGGACTGCACGACGTCGGTGAGGTCGACGAGCTTCCCGGCCTCCTGGAAGGGCCGGATGCTGCCGCCGCCCCAGTTGAAGAAGATGTCCGGGCCGCTCGGCGACCCCATGGCGGTGCGCAGCTTGGTGCTGTAGTCGGAGCCGGGGATCTCCTCCAGCTTGATCTGCACCTCGGAGGACTTGTTGAACCGGCGGACCGCGCCCTGCTGCACCTTCACGGCGTCGTCGCCGTAGACGAAGGCGGTCAGCTTCCCGTCCCCGGAGCCCCCGACGCCTCCCGAGCCGCAGGCGGTGAGGGCGGGGGCGGCCAGCGCCGAAGCCCCGGCGGCGAGGAACCAGCGCCGGCTGAGTGTGCTGTCGGTGAAAGCTCCGGGTGTCATGACGGCCACCTTCTGTCGCATGTTTCGAATCTCACATCGAATTTTCGAAGCAACGTAGAAGTGCCGGGGCCCGGCGTCAAGGGTGCTGCCGCACTCTTTCGGCCCGGGTCTCCCGCGGAGCGCACCCGGCGGGCGGCTACGGGCGGAGCGCCGGACGGGGCTACCATCGCCGCATGAGTCCCGCCAAAGCGCAGCGGCGCCGCGCAGAGCAGCCGCAGGAGGAAACCGCGGAGAGCACCGGGTCGGGCACCGCCACCCTGGCGGAGATCGCCCGGGCGGCCGGGGTCTCGGCTCCGACAGTTTCGAAGGTCCTCAACGGCCGCGCCGACGTCGCCCCCGCCACCCGCACCCGGGTCGAGGAGCTGCTGCTGCGCCACGGCTACCGCCGCCGGCGGGCCGAGTCGAGCCGTTCCCCCCTGCTCGACCTGGTCTTCCACGAGCTGGAGAGCGCCTGGGCCATGGAGGTCATCCGGGGCGTGGAGAACGTCGCCCGGGACTCCGGGCTGAGCGTGGTGCTCTCGGAGAGCGACGGCCGGCTGACGCCCGGGCAGTCCTGGCTGGACCGGGTGCTGGCCCGCCGGCCACACGGGGTGATCCTGGTGCTCTCCGGCCTGGAGCCGGCCCAGCGCGCCCAGCTCGCCAGCCGGGACATCCCGTTCGTGGTGATGGACCCGGCCGGCGACCCGGGCGACGAGGTGCCCTCGGTGGGCGCCACCAACTGGCAGGGCGGGCTCGCCGCCACCCGGCACCTGCTGGAACTGGGCCACCGGCGGATCGCCGTCCTCGGCGGCCCGCCGCGGATGATGTGCAGCCGGGCCCGCATCGACGGCTACCGCGCGGCCCTGGAGGCGGCCGGCGTGGAGGTGGACCCGGAGCTGATCCGGGAGGGCGACTTCCACCACGAGACCGGGCACACCGTGGGCCGCGAGCTGCTGCGGCTCCCGGACCGGCCGACCGCCGTGTTCACCGGCAACGACCTGCAGGCCCTCGGCCTGTACGAGGCGGCGCGCGAGCTGGGTCTGCGGGTGCCGGAGGACGTGAGCGTGGTGGGCTTCGACGACCTTCCGCTGACCCGCTGGGTGGCGCCGCCGCTCACCACCGTGCGGCAGCCGCTGACCGAGATGGCGGAGGCGGCCGCCCGCATGGTGCTGGACCTGAGCCGCGGCGAGCGGCCGGCGGTACCCCGTATCGAGCTGGCCACCAGCATGGTCGTCCGCGCCAGCACGGCCCCGCCGGCCGCCGGCTGAGCCGGCGCGGGGGCCGCGTCGCGGGGCGGCGGCCTCCCGGGAGCCGCGGGGAAGGACGGTTCGGGTGCGGGGTCTTGACGCCTCGAATGGGATCGGACATCGTGGCGAAAGTTTCGTCCGACCTGTCGCCCCTTGTGCGGAGGGAGGCCCGCGGGACGTCCCGCGTTCGCCATGCCCGATCCCCAGCTCCCCCACCAGCGCCGCCCCGCCTCCCACGGCAGACGCCTGCGCGCCGCCCTGGTCGGCACCGGCGGCATCGCCGAGGCCGGGCACCTGCCCGCGCTGCGTTCCCAGGCGCACCGCGTGGACCTGGTGGCCGCCGTCGACACCGACCCCGCCCGCCTGCGTGCCTTCACCGGACGGCACGGCGTACCCGCCGGTTTCGCCACCGTCCCGGAGATGCTCGACGCCGTACGCCCCGACCTGGTGCACCTCTGCACGCCCCCGGCCGCGCACGCCGCGGACGCGGTGGCCTGCCTGCGGGCCGGCGCCTGGGTGTGGGTGGAGAAGCCGCCGGTCCTGTCCCTCGCCGAGTACGACCGCATCGAGGGCTCGGAGCAGCCCGGCGGCCCGTACGCCAGCGTCGTCTACCAGCACCGCTTCGGCTCCGGCGCGCGGCGCCTGGCCGGGCTGGTCGCCTCCGGCGCACTCGGCAGACCACTGGTCGCCCAGTGCGTCACCGCCTGGTTCCGCGGCCACGACTACTACGAGGTGCCGTGGCGGGGCGACTGGGCCACCGAGGGCGGCGGCCCGACCCTGGGCCACGGCATCCACCAGATGGACCTGCTGCTCTCCGTCCTCGGGAGGTGGACCGAGGTACGCGCCATGGCGGGCCGGCTGGACCGCGCCGTGCAGACCGAGGACGTCTCCGCGGCCCTGGTGCGCTTCGCCGGGGGCACGGTGGCCACGGTGCTCAACAGCGTGCTCTCGCCCCGGGAGGAGAGCCGGCTCCGCTTCGACCTCACCGAGGCGACCGTCGAGCTGACCCACCTCTACGGATACGGCGACGACGACTGGCAGATCACCCCCGCGCCCGGCGCCACGGACGCCGCGCGCCTCGCCCGGCTGTGGCGCACCGCCGAGCCCGCCGCGGAGATCCGCAGCTCGCACGCGGCCCAGCTCCCCCACCTCCTCGACGCGCTGGAGCGCGGCGTGCGGCCGCCCGCCAGCGGACCCGCGGGACGCGCGGTGCTGGAGCTGATCACGGCGCTCTACCGGTCGGCGTTCACCGGGCAGCCGGTGCGCCGCGAGGAACTCGGGCCGCACGACCCCTTCTACCACCACCTGCACGGTGACACCCCCGAGTGGGCGCCTGCGGACCGCGCCCCCGGACCGCCGCCGGGCACCGCGGCGGAACCGGCGGCTCCGGAGGGCCGGGACACGGACGCCGCACCGGCGGGACCGGCCGCGCCCGCCGCCGGGCGTCCGGGAGCGTCCCGGTGAGCGCCCGCGAGGCGCCCACGCCCGTGACCGTGGAGCACGACCCGGATGCCGCCGAGCCGGTGGTGCGCTTCACCGCGGCCGGCACCGAACTGCTGCGCTACCGCTACCGGCCGGCCCTGCCCGCCGCCGAGTGCCCCTGTCCGTACGCACATCCGCTGCGGACTCTCTCCGGAGGCGTGGTCACCGGCAACCGGCCGCACGACCACCGCTGGCACAAGGGCCTGGCCATGACCGCCTCCCACCTGTCCGGGCAGAACTTCTGGGGCGGCGGCACCTATGTCCCCGGCGCCCCGGGCCACGGCTACCGCGACCTGCCGAACGTCGGGCGGCTGGACCACGCCGGCTTCGCCTCCCTCTCCCCCGGCGACCGCCCCGCCCTGACCGAGGAGGTGCACTGGCGCACCTCCGGGGGCGAACACTGGCTCACCGAGGAGCGCACGCTGGCCGTACGGGACGTGGAGCCCGCCCGGGGAAGCTGGACCCTGGAGTTCCGCACCGCCCTGCACAACGTGCGGGGCGCGGCCCTGGAGTTCGGCAGCCCCACCGTCTTCGGCCGGGAACTCGCCGGCTACTGCGGCTTCTTCTGGCGCGGCCCGCGCTCCTTCACCGGCGGCCGGGTGCTGCTCTCCGACGGCAGCCGGGAGGACACCGCGATGGGGCGTACCGGCGACTGGCTGGCGTTCACCGGGGAGTTCGACGAGGAGGACGGCGCGGCCACCCTGGTCTTCGCCGCCGCGCCGGAGAACCCCGGGCACCCGCCGCACTGGTTCGTGCGCAGCGAGCCGTATCCGGTGGTGAACCCCTCGCTGGCCTTCTTCACGCCACGGCAGTTGCCGGCCGGCGGGACGCTGCGCCTGCGCTACCGCATGGTGATCGCCGACGGCGCCTGGGACGCCGGGCGGATCACCGCCCACCTCGCGGAGCACCCGTGGTGACCCCGGCGCCGGAACCGCCCGCCTTCCCCGGCGGCACCGGCGTCTCGGGCCTGTCGGTGTACGACTGGCCGGCGGCGGACGGGCTCTGCGGCGGCTCCCCGCACGTCCATCTGGTCTGCACCGAGGCCTACGTGGTGGTGGCGGGCGCCGGCCGGCTGCAGACCCTGACCGCCGCCGGCACCGCCGAGACCCCCCTGCGCCCGGGCACCGTGGTCTGGTTCGGCCCCGGCACGGTGCACCGGGCGGTCAACGACGGCGGGCTGCGGGCCGTGGTGGTGATGCAGAACAGCGGCCTGCCGGAGGCGGGTGACGCGGTGTTCACCTTCCCGTCCGGGGTGCTCGCGGACCCGGAGGCGTACGCCGCGGCGGCCCGCGCCGGCGACGCCCGGGAGGCCCGCCGGCGCCGCGACCTGGCGGTGGCGGGGTTCCGCGCACTGGCCGGGCGGACCGGCGACGGCGTGGCAGCCGGTGCCGACGGCGGTGGCACCGACGGGGGCGGCGGACACGGCGCGGCCGCGCTGGAGGAGTTCCACCGGCAGGCCCTGGCGCTGCGCGCCGGCCGGCTGACCGAGTGGGAGGAGGTCTGGCGGGCGGGGGCCCGGCAGGCCGCCGACCGCACGGCCGCGCAACTCGCCGCGCTGCGCGCGGGCGACACCGGCCACCTGCGGACGGCCGCGGTCGCCGTACGGGAGCCTCCCGGGACCCCGCGCTGGGGGATGTGCGGCCGGCTGGACACCTACGACCTCACCCCCGGCGGCGCCACCGGCGGCTGAACCGCCGCCGCGGCCCCGGGGCGCGCTCAGACACGGAACGCTCCCGCGACCGATCCGAGAGGGTCCGAGAAGGAAGGATGGACATGAGACCACCACGGAGCAACCGGCCGGCGGCCGTCTCCGGCCGCACCGGGAGCGTGCGCGGACCACGCGGACCCCGAGGACCCCGCGGAACACTGGGCGTCCGACGGGCGGGCCGGCGCCTGCACCGCACCGCGGTGACGCTGGCCACCGCCGCGGCCACCGGCCTCGCCGCACTGGCGGGGGCCGCCCCCGCCCAGGCCGCCGACGCCCCGCTGCGCGACCTCGCCGAAGCCAAGGGCGTCTACATCGGCAACGCGCTGGCCGCCGGGAAGCTGGACGGCAACGCCCGCTACCGGCAGATCGCCGGCCAGGAGTTCAACTGGGTCACCGCCGAGAACGCCATGAAGTGGGGCGTGCTGGAGCCCTCCCGGGGGAACTACGACTGGTCCGGCGCGGACCGGATCATGGAGTTCGCCGCGGCCAACGGGCAGCAGGTGCGCGGCCACACCCTGGTCTGGCACAGCCAGGCCCCGGGCTGGCTGGAGAACGGCGGCTTCCCCGCCGCTGAGCTGCGCGGGCTGATGTACGACCACATCGACACCACCATGGGGCGCTACCAGGGCCGGATCGCCCACTGGGACGTGGTGAACGAGGCGTTCAACGAGAGCGGCGGCTTCCGGGACTCCTTCTGGTACCGGACGCTCGGCGAGAGCTACATCGCCGACGCCTTCCGGCGCGCCCGGCAGGCCGACCCGAGCGCCGACCTCTACATCAACGACTACAACGTGGAGGGGGTGAACGCGAAGAGCACCGCCATGTACAACCTGGTGCGGGACCTCAAGGCCCAGGGCGTGCCGATCGACGGCGTCGGGCTCCAGGCGCACCTCATCACCGGCCAGGTGCCCTCCTCGCTCCAGCAGAACATCCAGCGCTTCGCCGACCTCGGGGTGGACGTGGCCATCACCGAGCTGGACATCCGGATGAACCTGCCGGCCGACGCCGGCAAGCTGGCCCAGCAGGCGCGGGACTACCGCACCGTGGTCGAGGCGTGCCTCGCCGTGAGCCGCTGCGTGGGCGTCACCGGCTGGGGCATCTCGGACGCCGACTCCTGGGTGCCCGACGTCTTCGAGGGCCAGGGCGCGGCCACGATGTACGACTCCGGCTACAACCCCAAGCCCGCGTACGACGCGGTGGCGCAGGCGCTCGGCGGGACCGGCGACGATGACGACGACCCCCCGGGGAACGGCGACGGTGACGGCTGCACCGCCGACTACACCGTGGCCAGCCAGTGGAACACCGGCTTCACCGGCAACGTGGCGATCACCTGCTCCGGCGGCTCGCTGAACGGCTGGACGGTGAGCTGGGACTTCCCCGCGGGACAGCGGCTGTCCCAGGCCTGGAACGCCGGCTGCACCCAGAGCGGCGCCCGGGTGACCTGCACGAACGCCGGCTGGAACGGCACGGTGCCGGACGGCGGCTCGGTCTCCTTCGGCTTCAACGCGGAGTGGAGCGGCAGCAACCCGTCACCGGACACGGTGACGGTGAGCTGAGCACCGGACACGGTGACCGTGAGCTGAGCACCGGACACGGTGACCGTGAGCTGAGCACCGGACACGGTGACGGTGAGCCGGCTCCCCCACCGTGACGGTGCACCGAGCACCGCGCCCGGTGAGGCGGGCCGGCGCCCGGCTCTGCCCACCTCCGGCGCCCGCCTTCGGTCGGTCACCGGGCGCCGGGTCCGGGCGGGCACCCGCGTGCCCGCCCGGACCGCCCGCCGCCGCGCGGCGCCCGCCCGGCGGTCAGCTCCGGCCGTGCACCCGCCGGACCGGGCGGACCCGCCGGACCGCCGGGGACCTACCGCACCCGCCGCACCCGCCGCAGCAGCTCCGCGGTCCCGCCGCGGCGGTACCAGGCGAGCACGGACACCGCGGCCAGCGCGCCCAGCGGCGCGACGATCATCCCGGCGCCGTGGGTCGCCGCCTCGATCACCACGGCCCCGGCCATCATCGGCACGAACGCCAGCGCCGCGAGCCCCGCCAGGCGCGGGATCAGCAGCCCGATGCCGCCGGCCAGCTCCGCCGTGCCCACCAGGTACATGCCGGGGGTCCCGAGCCCCATCGCGTCGAAGGCCTCCGGGGCCCCGAAGGCGCCGGCGAGCTTGAGCACCCCGCCGTTGAGGTAGAGCACCGCGGTGACGAGCTGGAGGGCCCACAGCGCGCCCCTCCCCTTGCGGGTGCGGGGCGCGGAGCCCAGGGTGGAAGAGGAACCTGCGGTGACGGCGAGGGTCTGCGTGGTCATGGTCCCGGCCTCTCTCGGTGGCTGCCAGTGGTGTCGGGAGTACGGACGGGAGCGGCCGCGGAAACTCATCGGAGCCCGGCACGGAAGCCGGACGTGGCTACGGCGGGGCCCGTTGTCAGTCCCCGGTGCCAGGATGAGCACGACCGCATCCGCTCGGGCGACGAGAGGGCACGACCATGGCAGAGAAGCAGCCCGTGGAGGACTTCCCCCGGCTGGCCGACCCCTTCCGCCGGGAGCTGCTGGCGCACTGCTATCGCATGCTGGGCTCGGTGCACGAGGCGGAGGACCTGGTGCAGGAGACCTATCTGCGCGCCTGGAAGGCCTACGAGCGGTTCGAGGGCCGGTCCTCCATGCGGACCTGGCTGCACCGCATCGCGACCAACACCTGCCTGGACGCCCTGGAGAGCCGCGGGCGGCGGCCGCTGCCCACCGGTCTGGGCGCTCCCAGCGCCGACCCGGCGGACGATCTCACGGAGCGGCAGGAGGTCCCCTGGCTGGAGCCGGTCCCGGACGCGCTCGCCGGGGCGGACGGCGCGGACCCGGCCGAGGTGGTGACGTCCCGGGAGAGCATCCGGCTGGCCTTCGTGGCCGCGTTGCAGCACCTGCCGCCGCGCCAGCGGGCGGTGCTGCTGCTGCGGGACGTGCTCCGCTGGAAGGCCGCCGAGGTCGCGGAGCTGTTCGGCACCAGCACGGCCTCGGTGAACAGCGCGTTGCAGCGTGCCCGCGCCCAGCTCGAGAAGGTGGGGCCGGAGGAGGGCGGCGTCGTGGAGCCCGCGGAGGCGGAGCAGCGCGCGTTGCTGGAGCGCTATGTCAGTGCCTTCGAGCGCAAGGACATGGACGCGATCGTCACGCTCTTCACCGAGGACGCGGTCTGGGAGATGCCGCCGTTCACGGGGTGGTACCAGGGCCCGGTGGACATCGGCCGGCTCATCGACACCCAGTGCCCGGCCGGCCCCGACGAGCTGCGGCTGGTTCCGGCGGCCCTCAACGGGCAGCCGGCCTTCGGGATGTACTGGGTGGGCGAGGACGGGCGCTTCTGGCCGTTCAACATCATGGTGCTGACCCTGGACGGCCCGAAGGTCTCGCATGTGGTCGCCTTCTTCGACCACGGGCTGTTCAAGGTCTGCGGCCTGCCGGAGTCGCTGCCGGCCGAGGGCGCCGGGAGCTGACCGCCGCGCGGGCCGGCTCCCGGTGCCCGCCGGACCGTCGGGTCACCCCGGGCGTTCCCCGTCGAGCTGGGCCGCGGCACGGGCGAGCACCTCGGTGACCCGCGCCCCGAAGCGGGCGTCGCAGGAGTGCGGGGTGCCGGTGCGCACGGCCTCCAGCAGCGCGTCGACGGCCTGCCCGAAGGCGTCGGCAGGGTCCTCGTCGCGCTGTGGCAGGACGTGCACGCCGGCGGGTCCGCGGACTTCGGCCACCACACCCGCCGCGGCCTTCGGCACGGTGTGGCTGACCGTCACGGTGGCGGCGGCTCCCCCGGCGTGGCGGAGGGCGAGCTGCACGGTGTCCCCGGGTCCGGCCGTGGCCCGCACCCCGGTCACCTCGCCGAGCACCGGCAGCAGGACGGAGAGCGCGTGCGGCCCCACGTCCCACAGCGCGCCCTTCTCCCGGCGCCATGGGGAGGCCGCGTAGGGCGAGTCGGCGTCGGCGAAGACCGGGGAGAGCCAGTCCGCCCGGCCCAGCAGCCAGTCGCCGGACTGCTGCTGCTCCGCCATCCAGTCCCGCGTGGCGGTGCTGAAGTGCAGGGTGAAGAAGACCACGGAGGAGACGCCGGACGCCGCCGCGGCGTCCGCGACGCGTGCCGCCGCCTCCGGCGTGGTGGCGACGGGCTTGTCCAGCAGCAGATGGCACCCGGCCTCGGCCGCGCGCACCGCCAGCGGGGCCTGCACGTCCGGGGGCAGCGCGACGGCGACGGCGTCGCAGTCGGCGAGCAGCGCGTCGGCGTCCTCGTACGGCCGGGTCCCGAGGGTCCGTGCGAGGTCGGCCGCGGCCTCGGGGCGCCGGCCCCAGACCCCGGCGAGCTCGGCCCCGGGGTGGGCACGCAGGGCCGGGCCGTGGGTCATGCGGGCCCAGGGACCGGTGCCCAGCAGGCCGAACTTCAGCGGAGCGGAATGCGGGGCGGCGTCGGTGGCGTCCGTGGCGTCGGTGTGCGGCATGCCCCCACCCTAGGCCGCGGACCGCCGCCCCCGGCCGGGCGGCCGCCGGCCCGGCAGTCCCCGGGCAGGCCTCGGGCGCGGCGCCGCGGGGAGGGCGCGCCGGGCCGGATCCGCTCACCGCCGTCCGGCCGTCACCTCCCGGTTTCTCCTCACCGCGACCGCGACGACGGCTTCGCGGGAGGAGCCCGGACACGGGGCGCAGCGCACCACCGGACCGTACCGGTGGTGGTGGCTCCACCCGCGGTACGGGTGCTGCCACCCGTGCCCGGACGGTCTCCGCGTCGGCAGACTGACCGGGGCGGGGGCTCTCCCTGCGGGCAGGGGCTCCGGAACGGCCGGGCGCTCCGGAGTTCCCGCGGACCGCCACGGACGACCACGTGGACGCGGCGCCCCGCGGACGGTGAAGGGAGCAGACGATGGCAGGCACGACGGCCGGCGGAGGACCGGTGCGGCGGCGGGCCCGCGCGGGACTGGTCGCGGTGGTCCGGGGGCTCGCGTTGTGCCTCCTCACGCTCGGGGTCTCGCTCGCGCTCTTCGTCCTCTCCGTGCTCTCCCTCGCCTTCCTCCTCCTCGGTCTCGGGTTCCTCGCCACCCCGGTGGTGCAGGCGGCCGTGCGGATGCACGCCAACCAGCGCCGGCTGCTGGCCCACGACTGGGCGGGCGTGCACATCCCCGCGCCGTACCGCCCGCTGCCCGCCCGGGCACGCGGCGGCCTCCCCGGCCAGGTCGAGCGGACCACCGCGCTGCTGCGGGACCCGGCCACCTGGCGGGATCTGCTCTGGCTCCCGACGGACGCGGTGGCGGGCTTCCTCACCGGCCTGCTGCCGCCCGCCCTGGTCGCCTACGGGCTGGAGGGCTGCGCGCTGGCGGCAGGGCTGTGGCGGGTGACGGACGACCGGTACTGGTACGCCTTCGTCCCGGTCACCGGCCCGGGCAGCGCCGCGCTCTGCGCACCGCTGGGCCTGCTGCTGCTGGCGCTGGCCGCGGTGGCGGCCCCACCGCTTCTCCGGGCGCATTTCCTGCTCTGCCGGGCCCTGCTGGCGCCCACCCGCGGCACCCGGCTCGCCGAGCGGGTGGAGCGGCTGCGGGAGACCCGGTACGACGCCGTGGACTCCTCGGCGGCCGAACTCCGGCGTATCGAGCGCGATCTGCACGACGGCGCCCAGGCACGGCTGGTCGCGATGGGCATGAGCCTGGGCACCGTCGAGGCGCTGATCGAGCAGGACCCGGAGCGGGCCCGGGAGCTGGTGGCGCAGGCCCGTTCGTCCTCCGCGGAGGCGCTGACCGAGCTCCGCGGCCTGGTGCGCGGCATCCGCCCGCCGGTCCTCGCCGAGCGCGGTCTGGCCGACGCGGCGGAGGCGCTGGCGCTGCGCACCGCGGTGCCGGTGGAGACGGACATCGAGCTCCCGGGCCGGCTCGGGGACGCCGTGGAGGCGGCGGCCTACTTCGCCCTCGGCGAGGTGCTCACGAACGCCGCCAAGCACTCCGGAGCGGCCCGGGTGTGGCTGGACGTGCACCACAGCGCGGCGGCGGGGATGTTGCGGATCGCCGTCACGGACGACGGCCGGGGCGGCGTCGATCCCTCGGCCGGCACCGGGCTGCGCGGGCTCCAGCGGCGGCTCGGCCCGTTCGACGGCGTGCTGGCGGTGAGCAGTCCGCCCGGCGGGCCTACCCTGGTCACGGTCGAGATCCCGTGCGCGGTCGCCGCGCCCGCGGGAGGCTGACCGCGGTGCGGGTCGTGGTGGCGGAGGACCTGTTCCTGCTGCGGGACGGGCTGGTGCGGCTGCTGGAGGCGCACGGCCTGCGGATCGCGGCCGCGGTCGAGGACGGTCCCGCGCTGAGCCGTGCGCTGGAGGAACTGCGGCCGGACGTGGCCGTGGTGGACGTGCGGCTGCCGCCGTCGTTCCGTGACGAGGGGCTGCAGTGCGCGCTGCGGGCCCGGCGCGCACATCCCGGCCTGCCGGTGCTGATCCTCTCCCAGCACGTCGAGCGGCTCTACGCACGGGAGCTGCTGGCCGACGGCGACGGCGGCGTCGGCTATCTGCTCAAGGACCGGGTCTTCGACGCCGCGCGGTTCGTGGACGCCGTCCGGCGGGTGGCACGGGGCGGCACGGCGATGGACCCGCAGGTCGTGGAGCAGCTCCTGGCCCGCCGGCCGCGGGAGGACGACCCGGCCGCCCGGCTCACCCCGCGGGAGCGGGAGGTGCTGGAGCTGATGGCGCAGGGGCGCTCCAACGCGGCCATCGCCGGGCAGCTCGTCATCACCGAGCGGTCGGTGGCGAAACACACCGCGCAGATCTTCGCCAAGCTGCGGCTGCCGCCCTCCGAGGACGACAACCGCCGGGTCCTGGCGGTGCTGGCCCATCTTGACCGTGCCTGACGCCACATCACCTGACGCCCCGTCGCCGCACGGGAACGGGAGCGTGCCCGCGGCCGTTAGGGTGACGGTATGACGACTACTCCGACTCCCCGCACGCGCCGCAGAATGGGCGTCGAGGAGCGCCGGCAGCAGCTCATCTCCGTAGCGCTGGAGCTGTTCAGCCGCCGTTCGCCGGAGCATGTCTCGATCGACGACATCGCGCATGCGGCGGGCATCTCCCGGCCGCTGGTCTACCACTACTTCCCGGGCAAGCACAGCCTGTACGAGGCGGCGGTGCGCCGGGCCGCGGACGAGCTGTCGGCACGCTTCGTGGAGGCGCCCGAGGGGCCGCTGAGCCGTCGTCTGCTGCGGGTCATGCGGCGGTACTTCGACTTCGTCGACGAGCACGGGCCGGGCTTCTCCGCGCTGCTGCGCGGTGGCACCGCGGTCGGCTCGCCGCAGGCCAACGCCGTGATCGACGAGGTCCGGCAGGCCGCGTACGAACAGGTGCTGACCCATCTGGGCATCGCCCGGCCCGGCCCGCGGCTGGCCCTGGTGGTCCACTCCTGGGTGGGGCTGGCCGAGACCACCGCGCTGACCTGGCTGGACGGCCGCCGTATCCCGCGTGCGGAGCTGGAGCAGCAGCTCGTGCACAACTTCGCGACGCTGGCGGCGGTGACGGCGGTGCAGGACGCGGAGACGGCCGCCGTGGTGCGCCGCGTCCTCGCCCAGGAGCCCGCGGACGGCCCGCTGCGCGAGCTGGCCGCGGCGGTGGCCGGGCTGCTGCCGCGGGACGCCCTGGACGGCGCGGCGACCACGCACGCCCCCGGCGCCGCGGAGACCGGCGCCGCCGCGGAGGAGACCCCCGCGGACGCCCGGGCCCCGTCCTGACCGGCGGGAACCAGCCGTTCACCGCGTCTTCCCGCGCACTCCCTTCTGCTCGCGCCGCCCGTGCGCCACTGTGGCACGGCAGCGACGAGACCAGGGAGTAACTTATGCAGCGTCGTACGTTCCTCCGCGCCGCCTCCGCCGGAGCCGTCGCCCTCTCCGGCAGCCTGTGGCAGGGAGCCGCCACCGCGGCCGGCCCCGCCTCCGTCCTCGCGGACAGCGGCCCGTACGGACCGCTCGGCCCGCCGGACGCCCACGGCGTGGCGCTCCCGGCGGGCTTCCGCAGCCGGGTGGTCGCCCGCTCCGGCCGCCCGGTCGGCGGGATCCTCTGGCACGGCGCCCCGGACGGCGGGGCCTGCTTCCCGGACGGCGACGGCTGGATCTACGTCTCCAACTCCGAACTCCCGCTGATCGGCGGTGTCTCGGCGCTGCGCTTCCGGGCCGACGGCTCGCTCGACCGCGCCTACCGCACCCTCAGCGGCACCACCCTCAACTGCGCCGGCGGGGCCACCCCGTGGCACACCTGGCTGTCCTGCGAGGAGACGTGGCGCGGCAAGGTCTACGAGACGGACCCGTACGGCCGCAGGGACGCCGTCGCACACCGCGCCATGGGCCGCTTCCAGCACGAGGCCGCGGCCTGCGACCCGGACCGCGAGGTGGTGTACCTGACCGAGGACGAGGAGGACGGCTGCTTCTACCGCTTCACGCCGGACACCTGGGGCGACCTCTCCCGCGGCCGGCTCGACGTGCTCTGCGACACCGCCGGCGGCGGCGTGACCTGGCGGGAGGTGCCGGACCCGTCGGCACCGCTGTTCGGCGACCAGACCCGCCACCAGGTGGACTCCGCCCGGCACTTCGACGGCGGCGAGGGCTGCCACTACCACGCCGGCGTCTGCTGGTTCACCACCAAGGGCGACGGGCGGGTGTGGGCGTACGACGCGGAGCGCGGCACGCTCGGGCTCACCTACGACGGCGGCGGCACCCTGGACGGCGTGGACAACGTCACCGGCACGGCCGGCGGCGACCTCTATGTCGCGGAGGACGGCGGCAACATGGAGATCGACATCATCACGCCGGACGGCGTGGTCGCCCCGGTGATCCGGGTGGACGGCCATGAGAAGTCCGAGATCACCGGCCCGGCGTTCTCGCCCGACGGCTCGCGGCTGTACTTCTCCTCGCAGCGCGGCGCGCTCGGCGACCCCGCCGGCCTGGACGGCATGACCTACGAGGTGTCCGGCCCGTTCCGCCGCTGACGGTCCGGGCGGACAGGCGCTAGGCACCGCCGTGCCCGGCGTGGCCGCCGTCCTGCCCGCTGTGCTCACCGCCGCCGGCGTCCGCGGCGCGGCCCGTCACCCGCACCGCGTCCTCGATGGGCCGCCCGTCCGCCGCCCAGGCGCTGTGGTCGGATGCGGTGAGGATCGCGGACAGCTCGTGCGGGCCGTCCGGCACGGCGTCCGCGGGCACGTGGAACCACTCCCCGTACAGCCGGGCGATCCGCTCGCCGTCCAGGTACAGGTGCGCGTGCCCCTCCCCGCCCGCCGCCTGCTGGCCGGCCTTGCCGGGGGCCCACCGGTAGCGCTCGGTCTTCACCTGGACGTTCCAGCCGGACTCGGAGTCGGGGGTCACCTCCAGCCGTACGGCCGGGGCGGTCTCCCGCGGCACCTCGCGCAGCGGATGGCCGTCCGGCGACGTGGCGTCGATCAGCTTGCCGGCCGGGGCGGGGGCCGCGGCGGACCCGGCGGCCGCCGGGGCGGCGCCCGCCGGGTCCGCTCCCCCGCCGTCGTCGCCGCCCGCGCATCCCGTCGCGAACAGCCCGGCCGCGGCCAGGCCAGCCGCGGACGCGCACAGGCGGATGCGGATCTGGGTCATGGCGCTCTCCCCTCTCAGGCGGAGGCCCGCGGGGGCCGTACCGGCCTCCCGCGGATCTCCCGCGGATCTCTGCGGATCTCCGTCGGACGTGCCGGCGCGGGGACTGACGCGCCGGCACGGGGACGAACGTACGAACGGCCCGGGAGGCCCGGGCCGTTGTTGTCCGTATCCGACAACTATCCGGAGCGGAGGTAACGCGCCGGCGGCGGCACGCGTACGGTCCTGCCGCGTGCCGCCGCCCCGCGGCCGCCGGTTCAGTGCGCCCGGAACACCGCCACCGTCCGTGCGGGGACGGTGAAGGTCCCGGTGGACTCCTCGAAGGAGGCGGCGGTGACCGTGGGGTCGGAACCCGCCTTCTGCACCGGGTGCAGGGAGTGGCTCTGCCCGGCGAGGCCGGGCACCCGCTGGTCCCGGCTGCCCGGGGTGGCGTTGAAGACCACCACCAGGTCGCCGGCGCGCATGGTGAGCACCCCGGGCGTCTCCCCCTTCCCGGAGAGCGGGAAGGACACCCGCCGCTGCACCTCGGCGGTGCTGTCCAGGGAGAACGCCTCCTCCGTGGCGCGGATGCGCAGCAGGTCGCGGTAGGCCGCCGAGGCGCCGCGGATCTCCGCGCAGCCCGGGGTGAGTTCCGCACGGGTCAGCAGCGGCCGGGCGTACGGCCACTTGTCCTCGTTGTCCCAGGCGGGCGGGAGGCCGCGGCCGAAGCCGTTGCCGTCCCGGCAGTCCCAGTGGATGGCGTTGAACCAGTCGCCGGAGTCGTAGGAGTTGCGGTCCAGCGACTTGGAACGCAGCAGGTCGGTGCCGGCCTGGCTCAGCGCCGGGCCCTGGGAGAGGGCGGCCGTCGCCATGGCGAGGACCTGCATCCGCGCGCGGTCGGCCGCCGTGGTGCCGGGCGGCAGCTTGTAGGCGAGCGCGTCGTAGAGGGACTCGTTGTCGTGCGCGTCCACGTAGGCGAGCGCGTCGCCGGGCGCCTCGGCGTAACCGGCGGGCGAGCCGTTGTAGTCCACCTCGGACCCCCGGACCGTCCGGCCGCGGGAGTCGGTGAAGGTGTAGCCGGCGAGGTTACCGGTGAGGCCGACCTTGATCAGGTCCTGGTAGTGCAGCAGCCGGGCCCGCTGCTCCTCCCGGGTGCCGTTGGCGTCCGAGCCGTTCGGCTCGGTCCACAGGCCGGAGGCGAAGCCCTGGACGCCGGGGTCGGCGTCGAACGGGCCGCCGCCGCGCACCGCGTCCCGGGCCCGGTCGGAGAAGGTGGCGATGCCGGTGCCCGCCATGTTCCGCTGGGTGGCCTGGACGAAGCGGGCGTCGTCCGCGACCTCGCCGAAGTTCCAGCCCTCGCCGTAGAGGATGATCTTCTTCCCGTCCACCCCGTCCTTCTCCGGGGTGAGCGCGTCCAGGGCCTTCCGCACCGCCAGGATGTTCGCCTTCGGGTGGTGGCCCATCAGGTCGAAGCGGAAGCCGTCGATCTTGTACTGCTTCGCCCAGGTGACGACCGAGTCCACCACCAGCTTGCCCATCATGGTGTGTTCGGGGGCGGTGTTGGCGCAGCAGGTGGAGGTGGCCGGCGTGCCGTCGGCGAGCAGCCGCTGGTAGTAGCCGGGCACGATGCGGTCGAGCACGGACGTGCCGTCCTGCCCGGCGGCGTGGGTGTGGTTGTAGACGACGTCCTGCACCACCCGCAGCCCCGACCGGTTGAGGCTGCGCACCATCTCCCGGTACTCGCGGGTGCGCCGCGGGCCGTCCGGGTCGGTGGCGTAGGAGCCCTCGGGGACGGTGTAGTGCAGCGGGTCGTAACCCCAGTTGTAGGCGTCCTCGTCGCGCACCGCGCCGACGCACCGCTGCTGCCCGGCGGAGTCGGCGGGCATGGCCGCCAGGTCGCACTCCGGCTCCGCCCGGTCCTTCCGGCGCTCCGGGATGGTCGCGATGTCGTAGGTGGGCAGCAGGTGCACGTGGGAGGTGCCGGCCCGGGCCAGCTTGCGCAGGTGCCGCATGCCGTCCGAGTCGCGGTCGGTGAAGGCCCGGTAGGTGCCGGGGTGCGCGTTGGTGTCGTCCGCGACCGAGAAGTCGCGCACGTGCAGCTCCTGGATCTGCGCCTCGTCGAGCGGCGTGGCCTCCGGCTTCCGCAGCCGGTCCCAGCCCTTCGGCTTCAGCCGGGGGTCGGACAGGTCGGTGATCAGGCTGCGCCGGGAGTCGGCGGTCAGCGCGGTGGCGTAGGGGTCGGTGACCTTGTTGGTGACCGTCTTCTGCACCGAGGGGGCCCAGACGGTCACCGCGTACCGGTACGGCTTCCCGCGCCAGCTCCGGTTCCCGCGCGCCCGCCAGACGCCGGTGGTGTCGTCGCGGTGCATGCGGACGGTACGGCCGCCGAGCTCCAGCGTGACCGTGCGGGCGGTCGGGGCCCACACCGCGAGGGTGGGCCGGCCCTTGCGGTCGAAGACCGGCCCGAGTGCGGCGTCGCGGGCGCGGTCGCCGTAGAGGTCGTCCAGCACGCCGGGGATCTGCACGCCGGTGGCCCGGAGCAGGGCGCCGTCCGTGGTCCGCTGGGTGGCGAGGAGCTGGCCGCGGAGGGCCGGGCGCACCCGGTCCCGGTCGCGCGGGTCGACGGTGAAGGCGGCGTGGTCCTTCAGATGCGGGTACGCCTTCCGCTGCTCCTCGGTGAGCCCGCCGGGCACGGGCCGCAGCCGCAGCCAGCGGCCCTCGTCCGAGAGCGCGCCGTCCTCCAGCTCGATGCGGCCCTCGGGGTCGTATACGAGCTGCTCGCTGGTGCCGCCGGTGGCCCGGACGTCCCAGGCGACGGTGTCCCGGTCGATCCACTGGGCGGTGGCCTTGGTCAGGTCCAGCTCGGTGGCGCCGCCGGTGGTGGGCAGCAGGTAGCCGTCACGGCCGGAGAGCTTCCACGCCTCCCGGCCGTGGGTGGCGAAGTCCAGCGACTGGTCGGCGGGCTGGTCCTTCTGGTCGCCCTTGTGCAGGATGTAGCTCAGCGAGGTGGCGCCGTCGGCCAGCGGGACCTCGAAGGTTACGCCGAACGGGTCCTCGCGGACAGGCTCCAGAGGCTCGGCCCAGTCGGTGGGCTCGGCGGCGCCGGTCCAGGTGTGCAGGCCCCAGCCGTCGTAGTCGCCGTCGGGCCGGTGGTAGTGCAGCACCGCCGTCCCCTGCTCCTGTGGCGGGTAGGCCCCATCGGGCGCCTGCGGCAGGGTCTCCTCGCTGCCCTGTTCGATCCAGACTTCTCCGGTGGCGGTCAGGTCCACGGTGCGCCCGGGCCCGTCGGTGGTGCCGTCCCGGGCCACGCGGAAGTCGAGGCGGGTCTCGCCGTCCTCGACGGGCACCCAGGCGAAGGCGCCGTAGGCGTCGCGTCCGGTGAAGGGCGCGGTGCGCTCCCCCGCGGTGACCTGCCAGCCGTCGTAGTCCTCGCCGGGCCGCTGGTAGTGGATCACGGCCCAGTCGCGGTCGACGGCGGACGGCGGCTGTTCGGCGGGGGGCTGCCCGGCGAGGCTGCGTGCGGTGGCGGAGCCGGTGCGGCCCGCGCGGTCGACGGCGACGGCCTTGTAGCGCAGCGGCGTGCCGGCGGCGACGTCCTCGCCGAGGTGCTGGGTGACGCGGTAGGGCGCGTGGTCGGCGGTGCCGAGGGTGCGCCACCTGCCGTCGCCGGTCTGCGCGGCGAAGACCACCCGGGTGAGCGGCCCGCCGTCGACGTCGGCGGTCAGCTCGACGGTGCCGGTCGCGCCCGGTGCCGGTGCGGTGAGGGAGACGGACGGGCCGCCGTCCGCCGCGGGCACCGGTGCGGCGGCGCGCAGCACCACGGCGGAGAGCGCGGGCACGGTCACCCCGACCGTGCCGGAGGTGTCGCTGCGCGGGGCGGCGTCGCCGCCGTAGAGCTGCCGGAACGTGGTCTCCGGCGAGTCGGTGTGCAGGGTGACGGTCCGCTTCTCCTCGGCGTTGTTGACCGCGACGAGGTACTCGTGGGCGGGGGCGTCCGGGTCCGCGGGGAAGCGGGAGGCGGCGTAGACGCCGGCGCCGGCGGCCGCGTACCGCTCGGCCTGCACGCCGTCGCGGAGCGCCGGGTGCTCCTGGGTGAGCTCGGACAGCCGGGCGATGGACCGGTACAGCGGGTGCCCGGTGTCGTAGGCGTCCTGCGCGTGCGTACGGTCGGTGCCGAGCTGGTCGTCGTCCAGGTAGTCGGGCGTCTGCGAGGCGAAGAGGGTCTGGCGGGCGTCCTTGTCGCCGCCGGCGCCGGTGAAGCCCTGTTCGTCGCCGTAGTAGACCACCGGGTTGCCGCGGGTGAGGAACATCAGCTCGTGGGCGAGGGTGTCGCGCCGCAGCAGCTCGGCGTCGTCCGCGTCGGGGTTGTCCCGGCGTACGAAGGTGCCGATGCGGCCCATGTCGTGGTTGCCGAGGAAGGTGACCTGCTCGTAGGCGTTGGCCCGGCCGGTGGTGTAGCGGTAGTCCTGCGCGAAGACCTCCGCGACTTCGCGGGCGGAGCCGCCGCGGGAGGCGAAGGAGCGGGCCGCCTCCTGGAACGGGAAGTCCAGGGTGGCGTCCAGTCCGCCCCGGGTGACGTACGGGGCGGTCGTCGTCACGTCCGAGGAGTAGACCTCGCCGAACATGAAGAAGTCGTCCCGGCCCTTCCGGGCGGCGTAGCGGTCGAGGGCGGTGGCCCAGCGCGTCCAGAACTCCATGTTGACGTGCTTGACCGTGTCGATCCGGAAGCCGTCGATGCCGAAGTCGCGGACCCATCGCTGGTAGATCCGCTGCATGCCCCGGACGACCTCGGGGCGTTCCGTCCACAGGTCGTCCAGGCCCACGAAGTCGCCGTACCGGCTGGACTCGCCGGCGAAGGTGGAGTCGCCGCGGTTGTGGTACATCGTGGGGTCGTTCAGCCAGGACGGCACCTTGACGTCGCGCTCACCGGGAGCGACCACGGGGGTGCGGGGGAAGGAGTCCCGGTCCACGGCGGGGAACCGCTTCCCGCTCGCGTAGTCGGTGTCGTCGAAGGGCTCGCCGTCCTTCGTCAGGTAGGGGAAGGCGCCCTTGGACAGGTACTCCTGGGAGTCCGGCTCGTACCCCACCACGTCCGCGGTGTGGTTGGTGATGACGTCGAAGAAGACCTTCATGCCCTTGTCGTGGGCCTTGTCGATCAGGGTGCGCAGCTCGGCGTTGGTGCCGAAGTGCGGGTCCACCTGGGTGAAGTCGGTGATCCAGTAGCCGTGGTAGCCGGCGGAGGCGTTCTCCCCCTCGCCCTGCACCGGCTTGTTCTTGAAGATCGGGGCCATCCAGATCGCGGTGGTGCCCAGCTCCTTGATGTAGTCGAGCCGCTCGGTGATCCCCTTCAGGTCGCCACCCTGGTAGAAGCCCTTGTCCTCCGGGTCGAGGCCGGTCTCCAGCCGTCCGCCGGTGAGGCCGCCGCGGTCGTTTCCGGGGTCCCCGTTGGCGAAGCGGTCCGGGAGCACGAAGTAGAACTGCTCGCGGGTGAGGTCGTGGCGGCCGGCCTCGGCGGCGAGCCTGCGGTCGGACGGCGGGGGCGGTGCCTTGCCGGCGGCCGCGGGTGGCGCGGCGGTGACGAGCGTCGCGAGCACGGCGGCCGCGATGCCGGCGGCCGCCCCTCTGCGCGCGGAGGGACCGGGCACGGTGGTTCTCCTTCGGGCGTGCGGTGCGGGGTGACGGGTGGTACGGGCCGCCCGGCGGCGGGGTCGGACGTGCCGGGCGGCCCGGGTTCGGAGGGGGTCAGCAGTCGCGGGCACCGGTGTGCAGCGCCAGCGCCGTGTCCGGGCCGAGGGTGGCGGTGAACCACCCGTTGCCGTCCACGGTCACCGGGGTGCCGCTCTGCACGTCGCAGTAGGTGCCGGCGGGCAGCTCGCTGTCGTAGGAGCGGGTGACGGAGGAGCCCTCATGGTTGATCACCACATGGCCCTTGCTGCCGCGGCCGAAGGCGATCAGGTCGTTGCCGTTGTCCCACCAGCCGGTCACCGGCTCACCGCGGGTGGTGTTGCGGAAGCCCACCATCGAGGCGATCTCCGGCCAGGCGTGCTGGCACTTCCACCCGTCCTGCCAGCAGGCGTTCACCTGGCCGCCGTTGGGCGGACCGGCGTCCTTGTCCGACCACTCGTAGCCGGAGTGGACGTCGGGAGCGCCGTACGGCCAGGCCAGCATGAAGACGTTGGCCAGGGTGTAGTCCGCGCCGTTCTTGTAGTTGAGGGTCTCGCCGTTGCGCTCGGTGTCGTGGTTGTCGACGAAGACGCCCGCCTTCGCGTCGTCCAGGTAGCCCCAGCCCTCGCCGAAGTTGCTCAGGTAGGCCAGCCGCTCGTTCTGGAAGACCCGCTTGAGGTCGCGGCCGTACTGGAACTCCTGGACGTCGCCCACCCCGGTGTACTCCTCGGGGGTGACGGGCTCGCCGGCGCCGCGGATGACCTCCTGCTTGAAGTAGATCCCGGGGTCGCTGAGCCGGGAGCGGACGGCCGAGAGGTCCCCGGCGGGGATGTGCTTGGCGGCGTCGATGCGGAAGCCGTCGACGCCCAGCGACAGCAGGTCGTTGAGGTAGCCCGCGATGCGGTCGCGGACGTGGCTCTCGCCGGTGTCGAGGTCGGCGAGGCCGAGCAGCTCGCAGTGCTGGACCTGGTGCCGGTCGCCGTAGTCGCTGATGTCCGTCCGGCAGTCGTCCATGTCCCAGCCCGAGTAGGTCCCCGGGTAGTCGTAGTGGGAGTAGGACGAGCCGCCGGTGCCGGTGCCGGAGCCGGCGGTCATGTGGTTGACCACCGCGTCGACGACGACCTTGACGCCGGCGCCGTGACAGGCGTTCACCATGTCCCGGAACTGCCCGCGGTCGCCGAGCCGCCCGGCGATCCTGTAGCTGACGGGCTGGTAGGAGGTCCACCACTGCGGTCCCTGGATGTGCTCCTGGGGCGGGGAGACCTGGACGAATCCGTAGCCGGCCGGGCCCAGCCGGTCGGTGCACTCCCGTGCGACGTCCTCGAAGTCCCACTCGAAGAGGACGGCGGTGACGTCCTTGGCGCCGGGGGGCGCGGCCTGCGCGGGGGGTGCGGTCGGGGCGGCCAGCGATGCCGCTGTCATGCCTGCGACAAGCGCAAGCGCGCCGGGGATCCTGCTTCCTCTGGCCACGATGCCTCCTGGGGAGAAGCGATGCGGATGCGGGGGTCGTATACGCGCCCAGGGCAACGCGCCGCGCCCGTCAGGCCGTCGAGCCGGTCCGGCCGGCCGGGCGCGTGGGGTTCCTGGCCTGGAACCCCCGGCCGGCCGGACCGGACGCTGGAGAACGTAACAGCTTGCAGAAACTTGCGGAAGAGGTTGCGCGGAGGTTACCGGGACCCGTTCAGCGCAGGGCGCCGGGCGCCTGCCCGGTGGAGCCCCGTACCACCAGCTCCGGCTGGAAGACGTACTCGGCGCGCTGCACCGGATCGCCGCCGAGCTCCTCCAGCAGCGCGTGCACGGCCGCGTTGGCCATGGCCCGCACCGGCTGCCGCACCGTGGTCAGCGGCGGGTCGGTGAAGGCGTTCAGCTCCGAGTCGTCGTAGCCGACGACGGACACCTGCCCGGGTACGCTCAGTCCGCGTTGCCGAGCGGACCTGATGGCGCCGAGCGCCATCAGGTCGCTGCCGCAGACCACGCCCGTACAGCCCGCGTCCAGCAGCTCCCCCGCAGCGGCGTGCCCGCCCTCCACGGTGAACAGCGTGTGCTGCACCAGGCCCTCCACCGCGCCGCCCAGGGCCGCGACGGCCGCCTGGAAGCCCTCCGCCTTCCGTCGCGAGGGCACGAAACGCTCGGGACCGACGGCGAGCCCGATCCGGCGATGCCCGAGATCGGCCAGGTGCCGCACGGCGGTCCGCGCGGCCGCCCGGTCGTCCGGGGAGACGAAGGGGGCGCTGATCGCCTCGTTGTAGCCGTTGATGAGCACGAACGGTACGCCGCGCCCGGCGAGCCGGGCATAGCGGCCGGGATCGGCGGAGAGGTCGGCGTGCAGCCCGGAGAGGAAGACGATGCCGGTGACGCCCCGCTCGACGAGCTGGTCGACCAGCTCGTCCTCGGTGGCGCCACCGGGCATCTGGGTACCGAGCACCGGGGTGTACCCGTAGCCGCTCAGCGCCTGCTCGATGACCTGCGCGAACGCGGGGAAGATCGGGTTGGTCAGCTCGGGTATCACCAGCCCGACGAGCCCGGCGCTGCGCTGCCGCAGCCGGACCGGCCGCTCGTAGCCGAGCACGTCGAGCGCGGCGAGCACCTTCTGCCGGGTGCCCGCCGCGACGCCCGCCTTGCCGTTGAGCACCCGGCTCACCGTGGCCTCGCTGACCGCGGCCTGCACGGCGATGTCGGCCAGGCGGGCGGTGGGGACACTCGTCATGCCGCGGACCACCAGACCGTGGTGTCGCCCGGCAGCGTGGTGGCGCCCTCCGCGAGTCGCTCGCCGCTGCTGAGCAGCGGGCGCCCGGGCGACCGCGGCAGCTCCGCCGGCGCGGTGCCGGTGTTGGCGGTGCACACGAAGGCGCCGCGCCGGAAGGCCAGCACGCCCTCGGGCGCCGGGAGCCACTCGACGGACTCGCCCGCGCCCAGGTCCGGGTGGTCGCGGCGCAGCCGCAGGGCGGTGCGGTAGAGCTCCAGCGTGGAGTCCGCGTCGCCGGTCTGCGCCTCGACGCTGAGGCCCGCCCACTCCGCGGGCTGCGGCAGCCAGCTCCCGCCGGTGCCGAAGCCGTACGAGTCGCCCGTACGGTTCCACGGCAGCGGCACCCGGCAGCCGTCCCGCAGCCCGTCCTGCCCGTCCGACTTGAAGAACGAGGGGTCCTGGCGCACCTCGTCCGGCAGGTCGGTGACCTCCGGCAGGCCCAGCTCCTCCCCCTGGTACACGTAGGCGGAGCCGGGCAGCGCCAGCATCAGCAGGGTGGCCGCCCGCGCCCGGCCCAGGCCGCCGCCGAGCCGGGTGCGGTGCCGGACCACGTCGTGGTTGGAGAGCACCCAGGTGGTGGCGGCGCCGACCGGGCGCATGGAGTCCAGCGACTCGTCGACCACCGCCCGCAGCGCCCCGGCCTCCCAGGGCGCGCCCAGGTAGTGGAAGTTGAACGCCTGGTGCAGCTCGTCCGGGCGCAGGTAGAGCGCGGTCCGGTCGGCGCTGGGCGTCCAGGCCTCGGCGACGCCGATGCGGTCGCCGCCGTACTCCTCCAGGATCCGCCGCCACTCACGGTAGATCTCGTGCACGCCGTCCTGGTCGAAGAAGGGCAGCTCACGGTTGCCGAGGAGCTTGAGCTGCTCGCCGTGGCCCATGTCGGGCAGCCCCTCGGCCTTGACCATGCCGTGGGCGACGTCGATCCGGAAGCCGTCCACGCCCAGGTCGAGCCAGAACCGCAGCACGGTGCGGAACTCGTCGCGCACCGCGGGGCAGTCCCAGTTGAAGTCGGGCTGCTCGGGGGCGAAGAGGTGCAGATACCACTCGCCGTGGGAGCCGTCCGGGTTCTTGGTGCGGGTCCAGGCGGGGCCGCCGAAGATGGACTCCCAGTCGTTCGGCGGCTCCTCGCCGTGCTCCCCCTTGCCGGGCCGGAAGTGGTAGCGGTTCCGCAGCGGGGAGCCGGGGCCCTCCCGCAGGGCGCGCTGGAACCACTCGTGCTGGTCCGAGGAGTGGTTGGGCACCAGGTCGACGATGACCCGCAGGTCCAGCCGGTGGGCGTCGGCGATCAGCGCCTCGGCGTCCGCCAGGTCGCCGAACATCGGGTCGATGACGCGGTAGTCGGCGACGTCGTAGCCGGCGTCGGCCTGCGGGGAGGCGTAGAAGGGGCTCAGCCAGACGGCGTCCACGCCGAGCTCGGCGAGGTAGGGCAGCCGCTCGCGCACGCCCGCGAGGTCGCCCATGCCGTCACCGTTGCCGTCCGCGAAGGAGCGAGGATAGACCTGGTAGATGACGGCGTCACGCCACCACTGCGTGCCGGCCGGGGCGCGGCCGGCAGGGTGGGGGGACGCGGCGGATGAGTGCTGGGTCATGTCTTCCCTGGGTTGTAAGGAGTGGTGCGACATCGAGGCGGGCCGTCGGTCCGTACGGCCGGCTCAGGACTTGACCGCGCCGGCGGTCATGCCGGAGACGAGGTAGCGCTGCGCGAAGCCGAACACCAGCGCGGCGGGCACCGCGATGACGACGGCGGCGGCGGTCATGGACCCCCAGTCGGAGCCGTAGCGGTTGACGAAGGTCTGCAGACCGCCGGCGAGGGTCAGGTTCTCCTCCCCCGTCATGAAGGCGGTGGCATAGGCGACCTCGGCCCAGGCGGTCACGAAGGTGTAGAAGCCGGTGACCGCGAGGCCCGGCCGGGCCAGCGGCATGATGAGGCGCCAGAAGGTGCCGAACGGGCTGAGGCCGTCCACCCGCCCGGACTCGTCGATGGAGACCGGCACGGTGTCGAAGAAGCCCTTCATCATCCAGGCGCAGAACGGCACCGCGATGGTCAGATAGGTGATGATCAGCCCGACCGGCTGGTTGAGCAGGCCGAGCTTGGCCATGGTGTTGTAGAGCGGCACGATCAGCACCGCCATCGGGAACATCTGGGTCACCAGCAGCACCCACAGCAGCGGACGCATGCCGGGGAAGCGGAAGCGGCTGAGGGCGTACCCCGTGGTGGAGGCGATGAACACGCCGATCACCGTGGTGCCGAGCACCACCAGCAGCGAGTTGCCGAACCAGGTGAGGAAGTAGGTGTCGGCGAGCACATGGTCGTAATTGCCCAGGGTGAACTCCTCCACCAGGGAGGTGGAGAACGCCCGGTCGTTGGGCTTGAAGGAGGTCACCAGCAGCCACAGCGGCGGGAACAGCGCGACGGCGGTCCCCAGCAGCAGCGCGGCGTGCAGCCCGGCGGAGGCGAGCGGGCTTCGCTTGTGGGTGCGCATCGTCACCACACCTCTCCCTGCTTCTTCAGCGCCCGGCGGTAGACGAGGGTGAACAGCGTCAGGAGCACCAGGATGAGCACGCCCCACGCGGCGGAGGTGGCGAAGTCCCGCGGGCTGTTCACGAACGAGAGCCGGAAGGCGTAGGTCACCAGGATCTCCGTGGAGTCACCCGGACCGCCCCGCGTCAGCAGGAAGATCACGGGGAACATGTTGAACGTCCAGATGGTGCTCAGCAGGATCACCGTGGTGCTCACCGCGCGCACGCCGGGCAGCGTGATGTTGACGAAACGCTGCCAGGGTCCCGCGCCGTCCATCTCGGCGGCCTCGTAGAGCTCGCCGGGGATGGACTGAAGGGCGCCCAGCATCGCGACGATCATGAAGGGCACGCCCAGCCAGACGTTGACCGCGATCACCGCGAGCTTGGCCCAGGTGGGGTCGGAGAGCCAGGGCACCCCCTCGATGCCGCCGCCGTTCAGCACCTCGTTGAGCAGCCCGTACTTCTCGTTGAAGAGCATCTTCCAGGCGAAGACGGACACGAAGGCCGGCACGCCCCAGGGGAGGATCATCGCGATCCGGTAGAAGGTGCGCCCCTTCACCTGCCGGTTGAGCAGGTTGGCGAGGGTGAGGCCGAGCAGGAAGGTGACGCTGACGCAGCCCACCGTCCAGAGCGCCGTCCAGCCGAGCCGGTCCCAGAAGACGCCGTCGGAGAGGATCTCCGTGTAGTTCTCCAGCCCGACGAACTCGTAGGTCGCCGGGATGGTGTTGACACCGATGGTCCGCTCGACGTTCGCCTCGTCCGCGTCGGTGAGCGAGAGGTAGACGCCACGCCCGAGCGGATAGCCGATGATGACGCCGATGACGATCACCACCGGGGCGATCATCGCCCAGGCGTACCAGTGCCGGGCCAGCGCCCTGCGCAGCGGCCCCGGCGTCCTGCTGTTCTTCGCCGCCGGGCGCCCGCCGCCGCGGACGGAGCGTGTCGCTCCGTCCGCGGGGCGGGTCGCCGGCCGGCCGGTCTCCACAGCCATGGGTGGGGGCAGCCCTTACTTGTAGTCCTCGAGCAGCTTGCCGAACTCCTCGCCGACCTTGTCGGCGGCCTTCTCCGGGCTGGTGTCGCCGAAGAGCACCTCGTTCATCTGCACCCGGATGGGCTCGAAGAGCGAGTTGGCCTCCGGGATCCACGGGCGCTGGTGCGCCTTGTCCACCGCGGGCTTGAAGAACTGCACCATCTCGTTCTTCTGCACCGACTCCTCCTGGTAGACGGAGGCGCGGGTGGGCAGCAGGCTCAGCTCCTCGGTGGTCCGCTTCTGGACCTCGGCCGAGCTCATGTACTTCGCGAACTCGTAGGCGGCGTCGAGGTTGCCGGAACCGGCGTAGACGGAGAGGTTCCAGCCGCCCTGCGGGGCGCCCTGCGCCTCGCCGCCGGCCGGCACCGCGGCGACGCCGAGGTTCTCCGGGTCCTCGAACGCCTTCCCCTCCAAGGCGCCCGCGATGTCCCAGGGACCGTCGACGATCATGGCGACGTCGCCGTCCTTGAACGCCTTGAGGCCGTTCTCCTGGCCGTTGCTGGCGTCGGTCACCGCGGCGCCGGATTCCACCAGGTCCTTCATGGTGGCGAAGGCGGCGGCCCCCGGGCCGTCGTCGATGGTGATCTTCTTGTTCTCGGCGTCGACCATGTCGCCGCCCTCGCCGTAGAGGTACGGCAGGAACCAGTACGGGTCGTCGCCGCGCAGGTAGAGGGCGTCCGCGCCGGTCCGGTCCTTGATCTTCTTCGCGTTCTTCTTCAGCTCCGCGAAGCTGGCCGGGACCGGGACGCCGGCCTCGTCCAGCAGCTCCTTGTTGTAGAAGAGGCCCAGGGTGTCCGTGACCTGCGGGACGGCGTAGGTCTTGCCCTCGAACTCGGTGCTGCCGAGCGGGGCCTTCAGGTAGTCCCCGGTGTCCGCCAGCGCCGGGGTGCCGTCCAGCGGTGCGAGGTAGCCGAGATTGGCGAAGTCGGCGACCCAGGCGACCTCGGTGCGCATCACGTCGGGTGCGCCGGAGTTGCCGCCGGCCGCGTTCTTGAACTTCGCGTTCGCGTCGCCGAAGTTCACATGGACGTACTTGACGTCGACCTTGGGGTACTTCTTCTCGAAGTCCTCCGCGATCTTCTTGTACGTGCCCTTCTCCGCGTCGTTCGAGGTGTCCCAGTAGGTGACGGTGCCGGAGATCTCCCCGTCCGCACCCTTGTTGCCGTTGCCGCCGTCGTCACCGCCGCAAGCCGTTGCCGCAAGCGCCAGCGCCGCGGTCAGCGCGGTGGCCGCTATGCCACGCCGCATGTCAGTCCTCCCAAGGTGTTACGCCTGCACGCCCCTGGGGCGCCCGGCTGCCGAGGAACGTAACAGCGCTGAAAACTTTCCGAAAGACCTTGCGGCAATTTTCTGCAAGCCGAGATCCGGTCGTGTCCCGGCCGTCCCCGGGGAGGCGGGCGCCGGGGGCGCTGTGCAGTACGGAACGCTCCGGGTACAGTCCGGTCCGTGACCGCACGGCTAGCTGACATCGCAGCCCAGGCGGGGGTCAGCGAAGCGACGGTCAGCCGCGTCCTGAACGGCAGGCCGGGCGTCTCCGCGGCCACCCGCGAGTCCGTCCTGGCCGCGCTCGACGTGCTGGGCTACGAGCGGCCGGTCCGGCTGCGGCAGCGCAGCGCCGGCCTCGTCGGGCTGATCACCCCGGAGCTGGAGAACCCGATCTTCCCCGCTTTCGCACAGGTGATCGGGCAGGCGCTCACCCGGCAGGGGTACACACCGGTGCTGGCCACCCAGACCCCCGGCGGCTCCACCGAGGACGAGCTGACCGAGATGCTGGTGGACCGCGGCGTCTCCGGGATCGTGTTCGTCTCCGGGCTGCACGCCGACACCACCGCGGACACCGGGCGCTACGAACGGCTGCGCGGCCAGGGCGTGCCGTTCGTGCTCGTCAACGGGTACGCGCCCCGGGTGCGCGCCGCCTTCGTCTCCCCGGACGACCGTGCCGCGATGCGGCTGGCGGTCACCCATCTGGTCTCCCTGGGACACCGGGAGATCGGGCTGGCGCTCGGCCCGGAACGGTTCGTGCCGGTGCAGCGCAAGACGGCGGGGTTCCTGCGGGCCGTACGGGACGAGCTGGGATGGGACGAGGCCGCCGCGCGACGGCGGGTCCAGCACTCCCTCTACACCCTCGAGGGCGGCCAGGCGGCCACCGGGCCGTTGCTGGACCGCGGCTGCACCGCGGTGGTGTGCGCCAGCGACATGATGGCGCTCGGGGCGATCCGGGCGGCCCGGCAGCGTGGCCTGGCGGTGCCCCGGGACCTCTCGGTGATCGGCTTCGACGACTCGCCGCTGATCGCCTTCACCGATCCGCCGCTGACCACCATCCGGCAGCCGGTGCAGGCCATGGGACAGGCCGCGGTGCGCGCGCTGCTGGAGGAGATCGGGGGCACGCCCGCCCCGCCGGGAGAGTTCGTGTTCCTCCCCGAACTGGTCGTTCGCGGGTCGACAGCCTCCGTACCGTCCTACACTGGACACCGGACCGTTTCCGCCGAAGACCCGACCTGAGGATGATCGGCGGAGCCCGTACATCTGGCAGACTGTGGGGCCATGGGGGCACCGACGAAGATCGAGGATGCCCGCCCACCGGCCACCGCCACGCCCGATGAGGAGACGCGCGCGGCAGGCCGGGCGGCGGGACGGACGGACGCGTTCCTCACCCGGCTGCGGACGCCGCGCAGACCTCGCCTCTGGTTCGAGATCGCCCTCATCGCGGTCAGCTACTGGACGTACTCCCTGATCCGGAACGCGGTGCCCGAGCAGCAGCGGGAGGCGCTGCGCAACGCCGACTGGATCTGGCGGGCCGAGCACGCCCTGGGCATCGCCGTCGAGCACTCGGTCAACCACGCCCTCAACGGCGTGACCTGGCTGATCGTCTCGATGAACTACTACTACGCCACCCTGCACTTCGTGGTCACCATAGGTGTGCTGGTCTGGCTCTACAGGCGGCACCCGGGCCGCTACGGCGCGGTGCGCACCGTCATCTTCCTGACCACGGGCAGCGCCCTGGTCGGCTACTACCTGTACCCGCTGGCGCCGCCGCGGCTGATGCACGGCGAGCAGTTCGTCGACACCGTGCAGGTGCACGGCACCTGGGGCTCCATGGCCTCCGGGAACCTCGCCGAGATGTCCAACCAGTACGCCGCGATGCCCTCCATGCACATCGGCTGGTCGGTGTGGTGCGGCATCACCATAGCCGTGCTCGCCGCCCCCCTCTGGGCCCGGCTGCTCGGCGCGCTCTACCCCGTCGCCACCCTGCTGGTGATCGTCGCCACCGCGAACCACTTCTGGCTGGACGCGGTCGGCGGCCTGCTCTGCCTCGGCCTCGGCTTCGCGCTCACCCGCGCCTGGTACGGACGCGGGCCGTACGCCCTCCCCCGCCGGGCCGCGACCGCCCCCGCGGCCGCCTCCCCCGCCACGGCCTGACCAGCCGGGGGCGGGCCCCGGCGCACGGGCCCGCCGTCCGTCGGCCTGCCGGGCTCACGCCCCGTAGAACAGCCGCTCCATCACCGCGCGGGCCCGCCGGGTGGTCCGCCGGTAGGCGTCCAGCATCTCCCCCGTGCTCCCGTCGTAGCCGAGGTACCGCGCCACCGCCGCGAGCTCGCGCGGCTCGGAGGGGAAGGTGTCCCCGGGACGACCGCGCACCAGCATCACCGCGTTCCGCACCCGGGTGGCCAGCAGCCACGCCTCGTCGAGGGTGCGGGCGTCCTCCGCGTCCAGGAGCCCGGCCTCCCGCGCCGCGGCCAGCGCGGCCCGGGTACCGGTGGTCCGCAGCGCCGGCTCCTGCCAGGCGTGCCGCAGTTGCAGGAGCTGCACCGTCCACTCGACGTCGGAGAGGCCACCGCGGCCCAGTTTGGTGTGGGTGGTCACGTCCGCGCCACGGGGGAGCCGCTCACCCTCCATCCGGGCCTTCAGCCGCCGGATCTCCCGCACCGCGTCCTCCCCGACACCCCGGTCGGGGTAGCGCAGCGGGTCGATCAGCTCGGTGAATCGCCGGCCCAGCTCCCCGTCCCCGGCCACCGGCTCCGCCCGGAGCAGCGCCTGGCTCTCCCAGACCTCGGACCACCGCTGGTAGTAGGCGGCGTACGAGCGGAGGCTGCGCACCAGCGGCCCGGACTTGCCCTCCGGGCGCAGGTCGGCGTCGATGACCAGCGGCGGGTCGGTGGAGGGGAGCTGGAGCAGCCGGCGCATCTCGTTGGCCACCGTGAAGGCCGCCTTCGCCGCCTCCTCCTCGGCCACCCCCTCCCGGGGCTCGTGCACGAAGAGCACGTCCGCGTCCGAGCCGTACCCGAGCTCGCGGCCGCCGAAGCGGCCCATGCCGATCACCGCGAAGCGGGTGGGCAGCTCGTCGCCCCACTGCGCGCGCACCGCGGCACGCAGCGCGCCCGCCAGGGTGGCGGCGTTCAGGTCGGAGAGCGCGGTGCCCGTCCGGTCCACCGCCGGCGCGGGGTCCTCGGCGGCCGGCGCCTCCTCGGTACCGTAGGCGCCGATGATGTCCGCCGCTGCGGTGCGGAACAGCTCCCGGCGCCGCACGCCCCGCGCGGCGGCCACCGCCTGCTCCGGCCCGTCCGCGCGGTTGACCGCGGCGAGCACCTCCTGGGTGAGCGCGGCCCGGCCGCGCGGCTGCAGCTCCTGCGTGGAGCCGAGCAGGGCGACCGCCTCCGGGGCCCGCAGCAGCAGGTCCGGGGCCAGCCGGCCCGCGGAGAGCACCCGGGCGAGGTTCTCGGCAGCGGCGCCCTCGTCCCGCAGCAGCCGCAGATACCAGGGGGTCTGCCCGAGGGCGTCGGAGACCCGCCGGAAGCCCAGCAGTCCGGCGTCCGGGTCGGCCGAGTCCGCGAACCAACCCAGCAGCACCGGCAGCAGCGTCCGCTGGATCGCCGCCTTCCGGCTGACCCCGCTGGCCAGCGCCTCCAGATGGCGCAGGGCGGCCTCCGGGTCGGCATAGCCGAGCGCCTCCAGCCGCTGGCCCGCCGCCCGGGCGGAGAGCCGGGCCTCGCCGGGCGCGAGCTGGGCGACGGCGTCCAGCAGGGGGCGGTAGAAGAGCTTCTCGTGCAGGCGGCGCACCGAGGCGGCGTGCCGTCGCCAGGCCCGGTGCAGCTCCGTCACCGGCTCCCCGCGGAAGCCCAGCGACCGTCCGAGCCGCCGCTGGTCGGTCTCGTCCTCCGGCATGAGGTGGGTGCGGCGCAGCCGGTGAAGCTGGATCCGGTGTTCCAGGGTCCGCAGGAAGCGGTACGAGCCGTCCAGCTCGGCGGCGTCCTGACGGCCCACATAGCCGCCGGCGGCCAGGGCGGCGAGCGCGTCCAGCGTCGTCGGACTGCGCACCGAGGCGTCGGAGCGCCCGTGCACGAGTTGCAGGAGCTGCACGGCGAACTCCACGTCCCGCAGACCGCCGGGCCCCAGCTTGAGCTCCCGGTCGAGCTGCGCGGCCGGGATGTTGGCCACCACCCGGCGCCGCATCTGCTGCACGTCGGGGACGAAGTTCTCCCGCTCCGCCGCCTGCCAGACCAGGGGGGCCACCGCGGCACAGTACTCCTCCCCCAGCGCGGCGTCGCCCGCCACCGGACGGGCCTTGAGCAGTGCCTGGAACTCCCAGGTCTTCGCCCAGCGCTGGTAGTAGGCGAGGTGGCTGCCGAGGGTGCGGACCAGTGGCCCGTTGCGGCCCTCGGGCCGCAGGTTGGCGTCCACCGGCCAGATGGTGCCCTCGGCCGTGGTGTCGGCGCAGATCCGCGTCAGGTGCGCGGCGAGCCGGGTGGCGGCCTGCAGGGCCTGGTCCTCGCCGGCGCCGCCGGCCGGCTCGGCGACGTGGATCACGTCCACGTCCGAGACGTAGTTGAGCTCGCGGCCGCCGCACTTGCCCATGCCGATCACGGCCAGCCGGCAGGACGCGGCGTCCTGCGGCGCCTCCCGCTCGGCCAGCGCGAGCGCGGCCCGCAGGGTCGCGGTGGCCAGGTCGGCCAGCTCGGCGGCGGTCTCGGCCAGCCCGGAGGTGCCGCACACGTCGCGGGCGGCGAGCACCAGCAGGCAGCGGCGGTAGGCGACGCGCAGCTCGTCCGGGTCCGCCGCGCCCTCCAGCGCGGCGGCGAACTCGTCCAGACCGGGGTGCAGGTCCGCGGTGTCGTAGGTGACCAGCGCCTCCCAGTCGCCGGGGTGCCGGGCCAGGTGGTCGCCGAGGGCCTCGGAGACGCCGAGCACCCCGAGCAGCCGGTCGCGGAGCGGCTTCGCGGTGAGCACCGTGTCGAGCAGCCGCTGCGCGCCGTCGCCGAGCGCCTCCACCAGCCGTACCAGCCCGCGCAGCGCCAGGTCCGGGTCCGCGGTGGCGCCCAGCGCGTCCAGGAACAGGGCGTCGTCGCGGACGGCGGCCAGCGCGGGATCGTCGAGCAGCCGCTCGGCCGAGCCGGGGTCGGTGAAGCCGTGCCGCACCAGCCGCCCGAACCTGCTGTCCCGTCGCCCGCCCTGCGTGACCACCGACTTCCGCCTTTCCTCGCCGCGGCTCCATGATGACCCCTGCCTGCTCGCGGACGCGCCGGGGCGCGCGCCGCACCGCCCGTGCCCGGGCCGCCGGACAGGTCCTAGAGCACGGGCAGGGACCGCTTCAGCTCGAAGGCGGTGACCTGGGAGCGGTACTCCTCCCACTCCTGCTTCTTGTTGCGCAGGAAGAAGTCGAATACGTGCTCCCCGAGCGTCTCCGCGACCAGCTCGCTCTGCTCCATCAGCGCGATCGCCTCGCCCAGGTTCTGCGGCAGCGGCTCGATGCCCAGGGCGCGCCGCTCCGAGTCGGAGAGCGCCCACACGTCGTCGTCGGCGCCGGCCGGCAGCTCGTACCCCTCCTCTATGCCCTTCAGGCCGGCGGCGAGCAGCACCGCGTAGGCGAGGTAGGGGTTGGCGCCGGAGTCGAGCGAGCGCACCTCGATGCGGGTGGAGCCGGTCTTCCCCGGCTTGTACATGGGCACCCGGATGAGCGCCGAGCGGTTGTTGTGCCCCCAGCAGATGTACGACGGGGACTCGCCGCCCTCGCCGGCGGTGCGCTGCGCGCCGCCCCAGATGCGCTTGTAGGAGTTGACCCACTGGTTGGTGACGGCGGAGATCTCGCCGGCGTGCCGGAGCAGGCCGGCGATGAAGGAACGGCCGATCTTGGAGAGCTGGTACTCGGCGCCGGACTCGTAGAAGGCGTTCCGGTCGCCCTCGAAGAGCGAGAGGTGGGTGTGCATGCCGGAGCCGGGGTACTCCGAGAACGGCTTCGGCATGAAGGTGGCCTGCACCCCCTGCTCCAGCGCGACCTGCTTCATCACCAGCCGGAAGGTCATGATGTTGTCGGCGGTGGAGAGCGCGTCCGCATAGCGCAGGTCGATCTCCTGCTGGCCGGGGGCGCCCTCGTGGTGGGAGAACTCCACCGAGATGCCCATGGACTCCAGCATGGTGATGGCCTGCCGCCGGAAGTCCTGCCCGACGTGCTGCGGGGTGTGGTCGAAGTAGCCGGAGGAGTCCGCCGGGGTGGGCCGGGTGCCGTCCACCGGCTTGTCCTTGAGCAGGAAGAACTCGATCTCGGGGTGGGTGTAGAAGGTGAAGCCGAGGTCGGAGGTCTTGGCCAGCGCCCGCTTGAGGACGTACCGCGGGTCGGCGAAGGACGGCGAGCCGTCCGGCATCAGGATGTCGCAGAACATCCGCGCGGTGCCCGGTGCCTCCGCCCGCCAGGGCAGGATCTGGAAGGTGCTGGGCGCGGGCTTGGCGATCATGTCGGACTCGTAGACCCGGGCGAAGCCCTCGATCGCGGAGCCGTCGAAGCCGATGCCCTCCTCGAAGGCCTGCTCGAGTTCGGCGGGGGCGACGGCGACGGACTTGAGGAAGCCGAGGACATCGGTGAACCAGAGCCGGACGAACCGGATGTCGCGCTCCTCGAGCGTGCGGAGCACGAATTCCTGCTGCTTGTCCATGGATCCCATCCTCGCTGGTCAGCCGGGCTCTCGCAGCCCCGGCGCGGGTCGGGGCCCACCAGCATTCCACCACAGGGTTTCCGCCGTGTTGCGAACCCTTGCCCGTATGCGCTGCGGGTGCGGCGCCGGGCCCCTCACGTGCACGGTCTCACACGCCCACGCGCCCGGGCAGCGGCGCCGGAGCGGCTCACGGGAGGTCCACCGTGGCCGCCACCGGCAGATGGTCGCTGCCGGTGCCGCCCAGCGTCCAGGAGGAGACCGGCTCCAGCCCCTTCACCATGATCTGGTCGATCCGGGCCATGGGGAACCCGGCCGGCCAGCTGAAGCCCATGCCCGCCCCGGCCGCGCCCTGGGTGGAGCGCATCTGCGCGGTCACCGGGGCCAGCGCCCGGTCGTTCATGGTGCCGTTGAGGTCGCCGAGGAGCACCACCCGGTCCGCCGGGTCGGCGGCGATCGTACGGCCCAGCATGCGGGCGGCGTCGTCCCGCCGGCCGGCGGTGAAGCCGGAGCGGAACTCCACGCGCACCGACGGCAGATGGGCGGCGTAGACCGCGACGTCCCCCTGCGGCGCCTCGACGGTGGAGCGCAGCGCCCGCTTCCACCCCATGCCGATGTCGACCGGCGCGGTGTCCCGCAGCGGGTGGCGGCTCCACAGCCCGACGGTGCCCTGGACGGTGTGGTACGGGTAGGCGTCCGCCAGCTCCTGCTCGTAGAGGGGGACCCGGGCGCCGGCGATCTCCTGCAGCGCCAGCACGTCGGCGCCGCTCCCCGCCAGCTGCCGGGCGGCGCCGCGGGGGTCGGGATTGGCCGCGTCCACGTTGTGCGTGACGACGGTGAGGTCGCCGCCGGCCGCCGTCTTGTCGGAGAACAGCCCGCCGAACAGGTCGAGCCAGACGACGACGGGGAGGAGCAGTGCGAGCAGCGCCGTGAAGGACCGGCGGAGCACCGCCGCGGTCAGCAGCACCGGGACGAGCAGCCCGCCCCAGGGCAGGAAGGTCTCCCAGAGCGAGCCCAGGTTGCCCACCGCGTTCGGCACCTCGGCGTGCAGGATCATCGCCGCGCCGAGGGCGAGCGCCGCCCCGGCGGGCACCAGCCCCCGCGTCCAGCCGCCGTCCCGCCAGCGCCGCAGGGCCGGACCGAGGCGGCTGCCGATGCGGCGGGAGGCCGGCTCCCGCTCGTCGGTCTCCGCGGGGTCCGTCATGAAGGCCCGTGCCATGCGCCGTCCTCACTTGCCGTGCTGCCGCCCGATGAAACGATAGGCGATCATGGGCGTTTCCCGGATCCTGCTCCGGCCGGATCCGGGTCCGTACGCTTGCGAGGACGTACGGCGGCCCGCCCCGGGTTCCCGTGCCCGCCACCGGTCCGGGGCGTTGTGACAGAACGCGGACACGGAGCACGCGTGCGGCCGGGCGGGCCGGGCGGGGGGCACACGCGACCGGCGGGGCGGCGCCCGGTCAGCCGCGCGCGCGGGCGCCCTCCAGCACGGCGTCCACGATGCGCTCGGCCAGCCCCTCCGGCAGTTCACACCCCTCGTGCAGCAGAGCGCGGGAGAGCATCGGCCCCGTGAAGAGCTCGCCGAGCAGTTCCACGTCGATGTCGTCGCGGAGTTCGCCGCGGGTCATGCCGCGGCGGAGCACCGCGTGCAGGGTCTCCCGGCGTGCCCGGATCACGGTGTCGTGGTACGCCTGCCACAGCCGGGGGTGCGAGCGGAAGTGGCTCATCATGGCGCGCAGCAGCGCCGACTCGCGCTTCGCCAGGCCGCGTCGGCGGAGGCGCTCAAGGATGGCGACCAGGTCCTCGCGGACGGAGTCGCCGCGGGGCACGACCGCCGGTTCGTCCAGGGTCCGCATCACCTCCAGCAGCAGGGCGTCCTTCCCCGCCCAGCGCCGGTAGACGGTGGCCTTGCCGACGCCGGCGGTACGGGCGATGCGCTCGACGGAGAGACCGTCGATGCTCTCGCCCTCCTCGATCAGCCGCAGCACGGCCTCGACGATGGCGGTGCCGGCGGCGGCGCTGCGCGGCCGGCCGCGGCGCCCGGCCGCCCCGGTGACCGGCGCGCCGGTCACCGGGAGCCCTCCTCCGTCCCGGCCGGCGCCCGGTCGGAGCCGGGCTGCTGATCGCCGGAGCCCGGGGCGGCCCGGGCGGCGGGCCTGCCCGGCAGCCAGAGCGCCACCACCAGGGCGCCCAGCAGGGCCACGGCGGCCGCGCAGACCACCGTCACGTGCATGGCATCCACGAAGGCGTTCTTCGCGGGGTCGACGAGTGCCTGCCCGGCGGCCCCCATCCGTTCGGCGGCGGTCAGGGTCCCCTCGATGGACTCCCCCGCCTCGCGGCGGGCGCCCGCGGGGACCTGCGCGAGGGCGCCGGCGATGTGGTCCCGGTAGGTGGCGGAGAGCAGCGAGCCGAGCACCGCCACCCCCAGCGAGCCGCCGACCTGGCGGAAGGTGTTGTTGACCGCGGAGCCGGTGCCGGCCTTCTCGCGCGGCAGTGCCTGCATGATCGAGACCGTGGCGGGCGGCATGATGTGCGCTATCGCGGCGCCCATCACGAAGTAGAGGACCTCCAGCACCCAGATCGGGGTGTCGCGGTCGAGCAGCAGGAAGCCGGCGAGGGCCGCGGCGACCAGGACCATCCCGGCGGTGCAGACGGCCTTGGCGCCGAAGCGGTCGACCACCAGCCGTGCCCGGGGCGCGAAGACCATCTGCGCCACCGCCAGCGGGATCATCAGCAGACCGGCCCCGAGCGGCGTGTAGCCGCGCACGCTCTGCATGTAGAAGACGCTGAAGAAGGTGACGCCCATCAGGGCGAAGAAGACCAGCGCGATGGCGCCGACGGCGGCGGAGAACGCCGGGTCACGGAAGTAGGCCATGTTGAGCGCGGGGTGGTCGCTGCGGCGCTCGTACAGGACGAAGAGGACGAGCAGCAGCAGCCCGCCGCCGGAGGTGAGCAGCACCTGCGGTGCGGCGAACTCCGCGAGCTGGCCGCCCTCGATGATGCCGTAGACCAGCAGGACCAGTCCGGCCACCGAGAGCAGCACGCCCACCGGGTCGAGCCGCCCGGGGCGGGGGTCGCGCGAGTCGGGGACGAGCAGCGCCATGGCGACCAGGGCGAGCGCCACGACGGGGACGTTGACGAGGAAGACCGAGCCCCACCAGAAGTGCTCCAGCAGCAGCCCTCCGGTGACCGGCCCGACGGCGATGGCCAGGCCGACGGACCCGGCCCAGATGCCGATGGCCTTGGGCTGCTCCTCGCGCTCGAAGACGTTCATGATGATGGCCAGCGTGGCGGGCATCACGAAGGCCCCGCCGAGCCCCATCACGGCACGGAAGGTGATGAGCTCTCCCGGGCTGCCGGAGAAGGCGGCGAGCACCGAGCCGACGCCGAACACCAGCATGCCGCCGAGCAGCGTCTTCTTCCGTCCGAGCCGGTCACCCAGCAGCCCCGCGGTGAAGAGCAGCCCGGCGAAGACCAGCGTGTAGGAGTTGATCGCCCACTCCAGCTCGCTCTGGGCGGCGCCCAGGCCCGTGGGGGCGGGCTGGGCGATGACCTTCATGGCGACGTTCAGGATCGAGTTGTCCAGCACGACGACGAGCAGGCTGAACATCAGGACCGTGAGGATGGCCCATCGCCTCTGGTGCACGGCCTCGGGGACCGGCGGGGAGGGGGCGGAACCGGCGGGGGAGGCGCTCATCGCTCCAGCGTAGAACCGTAACGATACGGGCCCGTTTCGTATCGCTGCCCGGGGCGTGTCGCCGGCCCGCCCGGCAGGGGCCGCCGGCCGCCCCGGCCGGGGTTTCCCGGCGGGGCGAACCGTGCCAGCATGGACGGCGTATCCGGGGACGCCGTGAGGGCGCCTCGAGACGACGACACAGGAGCATGTGCGATGACGCCTGCCCAGAACTCCCCTCGGACGCTCTACGGCGGGACGCGGAACCGCCGGGTCACGGTCCGCGATCTCGCCGCCGCCAAGGAGCGCGGCGAGCGGTGGCCGATGCTCACCGCCTACGACGCGATGACCGCCTCCGTCTTCGACGAGGCCGGCATCCCGGTCCTCCTCGTGGGCGACTCCATGGGCAACTGCCACCTCGGCTACGAGACCACGGTGCCGGTCACCATGGACGAGATGACCCTGCTCTCGGCCGCGGTCGTGCGCGGCACCAAGCAGGCCCTGGTCATCGGCGACCTGCCGTTCGGCTCCTACCAGGAGGGCCCCCGGCAGGCGCTGCACAACGCCACCCGGCTGATCAAGGAGGCCGGCGTCGGCGCGGTGAAGCTGGAGGGCGGCGAGCGCTCCGCCGACCAGATCGAGCTGCTGGTGCAGGCCGGCATCCCGGTGATGGCGCACCTGGGGCTCACCCCGCAGTCCGTGCACGCCATGGGGTACCGGGTGCAGGGCCGCGGTGAGGAGGCGGCGGCACAGCTGCTGCGGGACGCCAAGGCGGTGCAGGACGCCGGCGCCTTCGCGGTGGTGCTGGAGGTGGTGCCGGCCGAGCTGGCCGCCGAGGTCACCCGCAGCCTGCACGTCCCGACCGTCGGCATCGGCGCCGGGCCGGAGTGCGACGCCCAGGTGCTGGTGTGGACCGACATGGCCGGGCTGACCCCCGGCCGGCTGCCGCGCTTCGTGAAGCAGTACGCGCAGCTCCGGGAGTCCCTGGGCGACGCCGCCCGGGCCTTCGCGGAGGACGTGACCGTCGGCGGCTTCCCGGAGGAGCAGCACAGCTTCGCCTGAGCCGCGCTCCCGCAGGGCCGCCGTCCGCGTGTCCCGCGCCCGGGACGGGCGCACGGCGGGTGCCCGGGACGGGCGGCACGGCGGGTGCCCCGCCGTGCCGCCCGTGCACCGGGATGTCGGCCGGTTGTCGGCCGGTTGTCGGTGGCGGGTGACATCGTGGTCGGCATGACGCGACAGGGAAACACCGGCCACGGGCGGAACGCCGTCGAAGTCCGCGGCCTGGTGAAGCACTTCGGGGACACCAAGGCCGTCGACGGCATCGATCTGGACGTGCGCGAGGGCACGGTGATGGGGGTGCTCGGGCCGAACGGCGCGGGCAAGACGACCCTGGTCCGGATGCTCTCCACACTGCTCGTGCCGGACGGGGGCACGGCCACCGTGGCGGGGTACGACGTCGTGCGGCAGCCCCGCCAGCTCCGCCGCACCATAGGCCTGACCGGGCAGTACGCCTCGGTCGACGAGAAGCTCGCGGGCTGGGAGAACCTCTACATGATCGGGCGCCTGCTCGATCTCTCCCGCGCCGACGCCCGCCGCCGCGCCGACGAGATGCTGGAGCGCTTCTCGCTCACCGACGCCGCCCGGAAGCCGGTCGCCAAGTACTCCGGCGGCATGCGGCGGCGCCTCGACCTGGCCGCATCCATGATCGGCCGCCCCCGGGTGCTCTATCTCGACGAGCCCACCACGGGCCTGGACCCGCGCACCCGGAACGAGGTCTGGGACGAGGTCAAGCGCATCGTCGACGAGGGCAACACCGTGCTGCTCACCACCCAGTACATGGAGGAGGCCGGTCAGCTCGCGAGCGAGCTGACCGTGGTCGACCAAGGCCGGGTCATCGCCGAGGGCCGGGTACCCGAACTCAAGGCCAAGGTGGGCGGGCGCACCCTGGAGATCCGCCCGGTGGACCGCGCCGAACTCCCCCGGATGGCCGAGGCGCTGGCGCAGGCGGGGCTGGACGGCCTCTCCGGTGCCACACCCGACGAGGAGCGGGGCGTGGTCAGCGTCCCCATCATCAGTGACGAGCAGCTCACCGCCGTGGTCGGGCTGCTGGGCGAGCGCGGCTTCGCGATCGCCGACATCGCCACCCATCTGCCCAGTCTCGACGAGGTGTTCCTGGCCATCACCGGCCAGCGCGCCACCCACCAGGACGAGCAGACCGAGCTCGAGGAGGTCGCGGCGTGACCAGCGCCACCGTTTCCCCCCAGGCGTCCCCGGCGGACGCGCCGCGCCCGGAGAAGCCCGGCGCGGACGAGGGCCGGATCGGGCTGCGCGCCAATCTCCGGCACGTCGGGGCGCTCGTACGCCGCAACGCCCTGCAGATCAAGCAGGACCCGGAATCGATGATGGACGCGCTGCTGATGCCCATCATCTTCACCCTGCTCTTCGTCTACGTCTTCGGCGGCGCCATCGCGGGCAGCGCCGACCGCGACCTCTACACCAACTACCTGATGCCCGGCATGATGGCCATGATGGGCATGAACATCGCGATGGCGGTGGGCACGGGCATCAACGAGGATTTCCGCAAGGGCGTCATGGACCGCTTCCGCTCCATGCCGATCGCCCGTTCCTCGGTGCTGGTGGCGAAGGTCGTGGTGGAGATCGGCCGGATGCTGATCGCCATCGTGGTGCTGCTCACCGTCGGTTTCCTGGTCGGGCTCGACATCGACGGCCGCTGGCTGGAGATGCTCGCCGCCATCGGGCTCACCACGGTCTTCGGCGCGTCGCTGGTGTGGATCTTCATGCTGCTGGGGCTGACGATGCGTACCGCCCAGGCGGTGCAGGGCGTCTCGTTCCTGGTGCTGATGCCGCTCCAGTTCGGGTCCTCGGTCTTCGTGCCGACGGAGACGATGCCCGGCTGGCTGGAGGCCTTCACCGACGTCAATCCGCTGACCCATGTGGCGGACGCCTCCCGCGGGCTGATGCTGGGCGAGGGCGCGATAGCCGGCCCGGCCCTGTGGACGGTGGTCTGGGCGGTCGGTCTGACCGCTGTCACGGCGCCGGTCGCCATCGCCAAGTTCCGGAAGAAGACCTGACACCGGGCCGGTTCCGCGTCGCGTCCCCCGGTGGGGCCACGGGCTGCCCGTGGCCCCACCGGTCGTGGCGGCACCGGTCGTGACTCCACGGGTCGTCGCGGCGCCACCGACCGTGCCGCCCCGGCAGGACCGGGGCCCCGGCCGGGGCCGGTACGGTCGAGGGCTATGACGAGCACTGCCGCCGTACGGCACGACCGCAGCGAGAACCGCCGCATCAGCCCGGTCTTCCTCGGGCTGCTCGCCCTGGCGGTGGTGTCCGGGTGGGCGGTGTGGTCGGGTCTCACCGGCGTGACGGGCGTGGCCGTCTTCCTCTTCGTGGTGTCCGGCTGGATCGTCTCGCTCTGTCTGCACGAGTACGCCCACGCCCGCACCGCGCTGCACGGCGGCGACACCTCGGTCGGCGGCAAGGGGTATCTCACTCTCGACCCCCTGAAGTACACCCATGCCCTGCTGAGCATCGTGCTCCCGGTGCTGTTCGTGATCATGGGTGGGATCGGGCTGCCGGGCGGCGCGGTCTTCGTGGAGCGCGGACGGATCCCCGGACGGTGGCGCCACAGCCTGGTATCGGCGGCCGGGCCGCTGGTCAACGTGGTGCTCGCGCTGGCGTTCACCGCGCCGTGGTGGCTGGGGACGATCGGGTCGGTGCCGGTCGCGTTCCGCTGTGCGCTGGCCTTCCTGGCGCTGCTCCAGGTGACGGCGGCGCTGCTCAACCTGCTGCCGGTGCCGGGCCTGGACGGTTACGGCGTCCTGGAGCCCTGGCTCTCCCCGGCGGCCCGCCGCCAGGCCGAGCCCCTCGCGCCGTTCGGGCTGCTGATCGTCTTCGCCTGTCTGTGGATCCCGGAGGTCAACCAGGTCTTCTGGGAGGCCGTCGACGCGCCGATGCGGTCACTGGGCGTCTCGGACGCCGAGACCTACTTCGGGCTGGAGTACTTCCGCTTCTGGGAGGGGGAGCCGCAGAACGTCGTCATCCCCGGCTGACCGCGCGCGCCCTGCGCAGGTAGTACCACGCCATGTTCGAGGTGAGGCCGGCCAGCAGCACCCAGACCACGCCCAGCCAGCTTCCCCGGGCGAAGGAGAGCACGGCCGCGGCGACGGCGAGCAGACAGAGCAGGAGGGCGGCGACCGCGATGCCGCGGGCGGGCCGGGACGGGCTGGGGGCGGACATGGGGCGAGGCTCCCGTGGGGTGTGGGTTCTGCGGGATTCCCTGCCATTGTCCCCCATGGCCGCCGGCCGCCGGCCGCCGGGGCCGGGGCGGGCCCGGCGGCCGGCGGGCGCCGACAGCCGGGGCCGCGTGCGGGAGGCGGGCAGGCGGGAGGCGGCCGGGCCGGGACGCGCCTCCGGGGTCCCGCTCAGATGTCCGTGAGCCGGACCCCCGCGTGCGCCTTGTAGCGCCGGTTCACCGAGATCAGGTTGGCGACCAGCGACTCGACCTGGTGGGCGTTGCGCAGCCGCCCGGCGAAGACGCCCCGCATACCGGGGATGCGGGCGGCGAGCGCCTGCACGATCTCGCAGTCGGCCCGGACCTCGCCGAGGACCATGACGTCGGTCTCGATCCGCTCCACCTCCGGATCGGCGAGCAGCACCGCCGAGAGGTGGTGGAAGGCGGCGGTCACCCGGGAGTCCGGAAGCAGCGCGGCAGCCTGCTCCGCAGCGCTCCCCTCCTCCGGGGTGAGGGCGTAGGCGCCCTTCTTGTCGAAGCCCAGCGGGTTCACGCAGTCGACCACGAGCTTGCCGCGCAGTTCCTCGCGCAGCGCCTCCAGGGTCTTGGCGTGCCCGTCCCAGGGCACGGCCACGATCACCACGTCGGAGCGGCGGGCGCACTCGGCGTTCTCCGCGCCCTCCACGCCCTCGCCCAGCTCCGCCGCCGCCGACCGGGCACGCTCCGCCGCCCGGGAGCCGATGATCACCTGCTGGCCGGCGCGGGCCAGCCGGTAGGCCAGGCCGCGTCCCTGGTCGCCGGTGCCGCCGAGCACGCCGACCGTGAGACCGGACACGTCGGGGAGGTCCCAGGGGTCCTTCTTGGGGGCTGCGGGAGAAGTCATGGGGCGATCCTAACGAGGAACACGGAAAAAGCTACCCGCGAGTAGCACGGCTCACCCCGGCTCGTCCGTACGGGGGAAGGGACCCCGGACCGCCGTGCGCCGGCCCCGCCGTGCGGCATGATGCCGCGCATGGACGCCGTACGGGTCGCGCTGCTGCGCGAAGTGCTCGCGGGGAGCGCGTGGTTGCCCTCGGCCCGCCGGTTCGCGGGCGCGCTGCGCACCTCGGTCGTCCACCGCGGCGGCGGACTGCTGCTGGTGGGCACCGCGGAATACGAGCCGTGGCATCTGGCCGCGCACCTCGACGACGAGGCCGCCTGGTCCGGGCTGCCCGAGCTCTCGCCCACCCTGGTGCGTCACCGGGTGCCGGCCGCGGCCCCGGCCCACCTCGCGGTCGGCCTGCACCGGATCGCCTCCGCGGGCCGCCGGGAGACGCTGCTGGTGGTCGCTCCCGGACCGCCCGGCGGGGGCCTGCTGGAACGGGTGCAGGACGCCCGGCGGGCCGGCGCCACCGTGCTGGCCCTGGACTCCGGGGCGCCGGACGCGGGCACCGGACTGCACGGTCTGGCCCACGACACGCTCACCGCGGACCCGGCGGAGCTGGACCTGGACACCCTCCAGCACCTGGTGAGCGCCGCCGCCGGCGAGCCGGGGGCGGCGGCCCCGCGCGGCCCGGTGTCCCCGGTCCGCCGCCGCTTCCGCGACCGGCTCTCCCGGCTCGCCGATCAGCTCACCGCGCCGCCCCCGGCCCGCTGGTAATCCGGTTGCCCGCCGGTCCGGCACGGCGGAGCATGACTCCTCGTGTCCTCCCGGCTGCGGGCGCTGCTGCCCGACCTCTCCCCCTGGCGCTCCTCGCGGGACTTCCGCATCCTGTGGACCGCCGGAGCCGTCACGGTCCTCGGCAGCTTCCTCTCCTTCGTCGCGCTGCCCTACCAGGTGAAGGAGGTGACCGGCTCCCCGGTCGCGGTCGGTGCGCTGGGCGTCGCGGAGCTGGTGCCGCTGCTGGTCTTCGGGCTCTGGGGCGGGGCGCTGGCGGACGCCTTCGACCGCCGCCGGCTCATCGTGTGGTCCGAGGGCGCCCTCGGCCTGGTCGCCGCCGGGCTGCTGCTCAACACCCTGCTGCCGGAGCCGCTGCTCTGGCCGCTCTACGCCGCGGGCGCGCTGTCCAGCGCGCTGGTCGGCGTCCAGCGACCCGCGCTGGACGCGCTGGTCCCGCGCATCGTGCCGCACGAACAGCTCAGCTCCGCGGCCGCGCTGATGGCCCTGCGCTGGCAGCTCGGCGGGGTGGCCGGTCCGGCCGGGGCCGGGCTGCTGCTGGCGTACGCCGGCCTGGAGGCCGCCTACGCGCTGGACGCCCTCAGCTTCGCCGTGTCGTTCGCACTGGGGCTGCGGCTGCGGCCCGCACCGCCCCGGCGGGACGCGGACCGGCCGTCGCTGCGGGCCATCACGGTGGGCGCCCGGTACGCCTGGAGCCGCAAGGAACTGCTGGGCACCTACGCCGTCGACCTCTCGGCGATGTTCTTCGCCTTCCCGCTGGCGCTCTTCCCCTTCCTCGCCGACGAGCTGGACGCGCCGTGGGCGCTCGGGCTGATGTACGCCGCGCTGCCGCTGGGCTCCCTGCTGGTGAGCGCGACGAGCGGCTGGACCCGGCGGGTCCACCGGCACGGCCGGATGGTGGTGCTGGCCGCGATGGGCTGGGGCCTGGCCATGGCGGCGGCCGGGGTCATGCCGGACGTCTGGCTGGTGCTCCTGCTGCTGACGGTGGCGGGTGCCTGCGACATGGTCAGCGGGATCTTCCGGACGACGCTGTGGAACCAGACCGTCCCGGACGAGCTCCGCGGCCGGCTCGCCGGGATCGAGCTGCTCTCCTACACGGCGGGGCCGCAGCTCGGCCAGCTCCGCTCCGGCGGTACGGCCGCGCTGACCTCGGTGCGCACGGCCGTGTGGGGCGGAGGGCTCGCCTGTGTGGCGGCGGTGGGGCTGCTGGCGCTGGCGCTGCCCCGGCTGATGGCGTACGACGCCCGCACGGACCCGCACGCGCGGGCCAAGCGGGAGGCGGCGCGTGCGGCGGGCCCGGCGGAGGCGCCGCCGGACAGGGCGGCGGAGGCGGCGGGCCCGGACGGGGCGGCCGCGACGCCCTGACCCGGCGTGGCACGGGACCGGCCGGCCCGCCGCCACGGGCGGGCTGCGGGGAAACGGAGACGGCGGGCCCCGGAGGGGCGGCCCCTCTTCCGCAAGGCCGAGAGGAGCGCCTGCCCGCCGGGGGCGGCAGGACGCGGCCCCACGCGGGACCGCCAGAGCGCCGGCCCCCGGCAGCGCGGCGCCGCGGGCTCAGTCCCGGTCGTCCGGAGTGTCGCGGGAGGAGGCGCCGTCGTGCCAGCGTGGGTCGTTCTCCCACTGCAGGTTGCGCTCCCGCGCCGTCTCCAGGGCGTGCGCCGCCGCCTCCGGGCTGCCGTACGGCCCGAAGCGGTCCTTGCCGGGGCACTCCGGTCCCTCCTCGACCTTCTGGTGCTCCAGGCAGTAGTACCACTCGCCGGGCCTGCCCACCGTCTTGCGCTTGAAGAGTGCCATGCGGTCATGCTGCCCCAGGGGCGCGCTCCGTACCACGGATAGACTCGCGCACATGTCTGGCCAGTCCTTTCTCGTCCCCGGCAAGCTCTCCCCGCAGCGCACCGTGCCGCCCGCCGTCCCGCGTCCCGAGTACGTGGGCAAGGAGGCGCCCGCGCCCTACACCGGTCCGGAGGTGCAGGACGCCGAGACGATCGAGCGCATGCGGCACGCGGGCCGCGTCGCCGCACAGGCGATGGAGGAGGCCGCCAAGCTGATCGCCCCCGGCGTGACCACCGACAAGCTGGACGAGGTCGCCCACGCCTACATGTGCGACCACGGCGCCTACCCGTCCACGCTGGGCTACCGGAAGTTCCCCAAGTCGCTGTGCGCCTCGATCAACGAGGTCATCTGTCACGGCATCCCCGACTCCACCGTGCTGCGCGACGGGGACATCGTGAACCTGGACGTCACCGCCTACATCGGCGGCGTGCACGGCGACAACAACGCGACCTACCTCTGCGGCGACGTCGACGAGGAGTCGAAGCTGCTGGTCGAGCGTACCCGCGAGGCGCTGAACCGGGCGATCAAGGCGGTGCGCCCGGGCCGGCAGATCAACGTCATCGGGCGGGTCATCGAGTCCTACGCCCGGCGCTTCGGCTACGGCGTGGTGCGCGACTTCACCGGGCACGGCATCAACACGTCGTTCCACTCGGGCCTGATCATCCCGCACTACGACGACGAGCGGGCCACCACCGTGATGCGGCCCGGCATGACCTTCACCATCGAGCCGATGCTCACCCTGGGGACCCACGAGTGGGACATGTGGGAGGACGGCTGGACGGTGGTGACCAAGGACCGCAGGCGGTCGGCGCAGTTCGAGCACACCCTGGTGGTCACCGAGACCGGCGCGGACATCCTCACCCTGCCCTGAGCCCGGGCCCGCGCGCCCGTCGCCGGCGGTGCGCGGGCCGGGACGCCGGCCCTACCGGACCCGGATCACCCCCAGCCGCTGGGTGGCCCGGGTGAAGGCCACATAGCGGTCGTTGGTGCCGAACCGCTCCGGCTCCACGACGAGCACGGTGTCGAACTCCAGACCCTTCGCCTGCCGGGCGTCCAGCAGCGCGACCGGCCGGGTCAGGTCCAGGCCCGGGCCGTGCGCCGCCTCCGGCAGGGCCGCGGCCAGCTCCGGGTGGAGCGCGGCGGGGGCGATCACCGCGAGCCGCCCCTCCCCCGGCATCTCCCGGGCGACCGTGGCGGCGATCACCCGGGGCAGCTCCTCCGGGCCGCTCTCCGCCTCCCAGGGCGCCACGCCGGTCGAGCGGACGGACCGCGGGGGCTCGAAGCCGGGCTCCTCCGCCCGGCGCGCCGCGGCGGCGTACTCCATGATCTCCGTGGGCGTCCGGTAGTTGACGCCCAGCCGGATGTGCTCGTAACGGTCACCGACGTGCGGTTCGAGCGCGGCGGACCAGGAGCCGGGGCTCGCCGGGGAGGCGCTCTGCGCCGGGTCGCCGACCAGCGTCATCGAGCGGGTGGGCGAGCGGCGCATCAGCAGCCGCCAGGCCATCGGCGACAGCTCCTGCGCCTCGTCCACGATGATGTGCCCGAAGGCCCAGGTGCGGTCTGCCGCGGCGCGCTCGGCGGCGGTGCGGTGGTCCGCCTCCTCGTGCCGCTCGGCCATGCGCTCGGCGTCCATGATGTCCTGCACGCCGAGCACCTCGGAGTCCTCGTCCTCCAGGCCCTCGAACTCGTAGGTCCGGGAGGCGTAGGCGACGTCCAGCACGCCTTGGGCGTAGGCGATCCGTTCCCGGCGCTCGGCCTCCGCCGCGGCCCGCGCAGCCCGCTCGTCCTCGCCGAGCAGCTCGGCCGCCTCGTCCAGCAGCGGCACGTCCGCCGGGGTCCACTCCGCCGTCCGGGGCCGCCGGATCAGCTGGGCGTCCGGGTCCGGCAGCCGTCCGTACGGGTCCTCCAGCAGGTCGGCGACGAGGCGCTGCGGGGTGAGCAGCGGCCACAGCGTGTCGAGGGCCGCGTGGTAGGCGGGGTCGGCGTCCAGCTCGCTGCGGAGCTGGGAGACGTCGGACTCCTCCAGCAGGTTGGGGCCGCCGAAGGGATCGGCGCCGATGCGCTCGGCGAGCTGGTCGGTGAGGGCGTTGAGGATCTCCCCCTCGAAATGCTCGCGGGCGGCGTTGTGCGGCAGCCCGGTGGCCCGCGCCTTCTCCCGGGCCGTCCGCACGGTCTCCCGGTCCAGCAGCAGCACGTCGCCGTCGTGGTCGACCTCCAGCACGGGGTCGGGCAACGCCTGACGGTCGCGCACCGCTTGGGCGATCACCTCGGCCATCCCGGCCCGGCCCTTGACCGCGGCGGCCTGCTCGCTCTCGGTGCCGGTGGCGGCCACCCCGGGGAAGAGCTCGCCGACGGTCGCCAGCAGCACGCCGGTCTCGCCCAGCGAGGGCAGTACCTCGCCGATGTAGTCGAGGAAGGCCGGATTGGGCCCGAGGATGAGCACCGCCCGGCGGGCGAGCAGCTCGCGGTGCTCGTAGAGCAGGTACGCGGCCCGGTGCAGGGCCACCGCGGTCTTGCCGGTGCCGGGGCCGCCCTCGACCACCCGGACGCCCTGGTGCGGGGCGCGGATGATCTCGTCCTGCTCGGCCTGGATGGTCTGCACGATGTCGTGCATCCGGCCGGTGCGCGCCGCGTCCAGCGCCGCGAGCAGCAGGGCGTCGGCGTCGTGCGCCTCGTAGCCGGTGCGTTCGGTGTCGTCCAGGTCGAGGATCTCGTCGTGCAGCGCGAGGACCTCGCGGCCCTCGGTGGTGAGGTGCCGGCGCCGGCGCAGCCCCATGGGGGTGTGGCCGGTCGCGAGGTAGAACGGCCGCGCGACGGGGGCCCGCCAGTCGATCAGCAGCGGGGTGCGTTCCTCGTCGTCCACACGGATCCCGACCCGGCCGATGTGGTGGTGTCCCCCGTCGCGGAAGTCGATGCGGCCGAAGCACAGGCCTGACTCCACCGCGTTCAGCGCGGCGAGCAGGCCGGACTGCTCGTACGCCGCGACATCGCGCTCCAGCCGGGCCTGCATGGCGTTTCCGGTCTGTGCGAAGGTGCGCCGCACGGAATCCTCGGCCTCCCGGCGCAGCGCGTCGACGCGGTCGTACAGCCGGGAGACGAACCGCTGCTCGTGTTGCAGTTCGTCGTGCGCCCCGTTTGACAATTCAGCTCCTCGCCCGCTAAGGTATTCACAGAGGTCACCGGTAATTCCGGTGACTTTTCTCTTTGCAGAGAAACACCCAATATACGCGGCGCGGGGTACCCGGCGTCAATCAGCGGGGGTCCGTTCCCGGGTCGGCGCTACCACCCGGCCGGCGCCCGCACGGCGCGGGAGATCGCGGGCTCGGTCCGGCACCAGGTGGCGGCCGTTGCGCTCAGGCGCGTTCCGCCACGGCCGCGCTCCACCGCCGGGGCGTGAAGGCGGCCGGGCGCGCCGGGGCACGGCGTCACGCCGGGACCACGGTGTCACGCCTGGGGCGTACGGAGACCGTGGAGAGCGCCTGGAGCCCCCGAGGCGGGCGCGGAGCTCAGACCCGTGGGCGGCTCATGAAGGCCGGGAAGGACTCCGGGTCCCCGTCGAAGCCGTGCAACCCGTCACGGAGGGCCCACTCCCCCGACGCGTCGCGGACGAACTCCGCGACGGTCACCGCCGTGCACCCCGCCACCCCGGCGAAGTCGTCCCGTGCCAGCTCGTCGTAGCCCTCGTGGATCTCGACCCGGGTGCCGGACACGTCGCGGAAGCACTTGCGCCCGCCGTCCGGCTGCTCGTTCTGCTGTATGGCGACGCCGACCACCACGCGCCCGTGCTCCGGCCGCATCCGGGAGAACTCCAGCGTCATGGCCTCGTCGACGCCGAAGCCCTGGCCCGTGCGGCTGTCGCGGTTCAGCGTGATGGTGCCGTCGGGCGACCTGCTGTCCCAGTACACGAGGTGCGCCGGCGTGCCGTGCGGATCGTCCGCCCGGAACACCGCCGCGATGATGTCCAGGTCGTCGTCGGGCTCGCCCAGGGGACTGGGGTCCCACTTGAGCCGCACCTCGACCTTGCCGAGTCCCTTGCTGAGACCGCTCACCAGACGTCCTTCCCCCCGGGGCCGAGCAGCTTTGCGAGTGGGGTCATATACCCCCACCCTAGCCCGGCGAAACGACGGCGCGGACCCGACCGGTGGCGTCCGGAGGCGCGCGGAACCGGTGGTTCCTGTGCGGACCGTACCGGCCGACCGCCCAGCACACCACAGCGAGCGCACCATCCCGGACATCGCTGAGAATTTTGCACAAACAGCAGAGGAACCCCGCTCATATGACTTAAGGTCTCCACGACATCATCACATCGTCCTTGGGGAGAGAACGATGTGTTGCGTGACCAGGGGACCGAGGTGTCTGGGGGGTACATGCGACATGACGCCGCGTCTCTTCCGGCCGGCGGCAGACCCGCTGCGGGTGCTGCCGCCGTACGGACGGGACGTCGAGAAGGGCCGCACCGGGGCGCACCACAGAACCCACGGCGCAGCCGCCGGCACGACCGCCACACCACGTACGCCGGCCGGGACGCCGCCGGAAAGGCACCGTGGTACCTGCCGTCCGCGCTGTGCACGGACGCTCTCGGGGCCGCGCTGCCCGTCCTGCTGCTCTTTCAGGCCACCGGCCAGCCCCGGCCGGTGGCCGCCGCGGCCGTCGCGGCCGGGACCTGGCTCGGCGTCCAGGCGGCCCACCGCCGCTACACCCGGCGCACCCTGGGCGAGTCCCGCGGCCTGCTCGCCGTGGTGCACGACTGGCTGATCCTGCTCGGCCTGCTCGCCGTGTTCCGGGTCTTCACCGGGGAGAGCTCGGCCCCGGCGTACGCCCTGCTGGCGCTGGTGCCCGCGCCGCTGCTCGCCGGGCTCTGCCGGGTCCTGACGCACCGGCACCTGACCGCCGAACGACGGGAGGCTCACGCGGTCTGCCGGGTGCTGGTGGTCGGCGAGGCCGGCCCGCTGGACGAGGTCGTCGACCAGCTCGCGGCACGTACGGACCATCCCTACGTGGTCATCGGCGCCGTCACCGTCGGCGGTGCCGAGCCGCGCAGCGGGGTGCAGCGAACCGGTGTGCTGGAGGCGCCGGCCGGTGCCGCACTGCCGGGCGGCGGCTCCACAGCGGACGGCCGGGCCGGCCAGACCGGCCCCGCGCACCCCGCCCCTCCGGACGACGGCCCGGCGGTGCTGGAGGCGGCCCGTCGGACGCGGGCCGAGATGGTGCTGGTCGCCCCGGGCGCCGCGCTCACCGGGGAACGGCTGCGGCGGCTGACCTGGTCCGTGCAGGACGCGGGGCTGTCCCTGGCGCTGGCCTCCGGGCTGGCCGGGGTGGCGCTGCGCCGGATACACCCGGCCAGCGTGGGCGGTCTCAACCTGCTCCATGTGGCGGCGCCCACCCGGCGGGGGCCCCAGCACGCGCTCAAGACGGTGCTGGACCGGGTGGGCGCGGCCCTGGGCCTGGTGCTGCTGGCACCGGTGTTCGCGCTGCTGGCCGCGGTGATACGGCTGGACTCGCCCGGCCCCGCTCTGTACCGGCAGACCCGGACCGGACTCGACGGCCGGCCGTTCACGATGTGGAAGTTCCGCTCGATGGTGACCGACGCGGACCGGATCCGCCCGCTGCTGGCCGCCGCGGACGAGCAGGACGGGCCCACCTTCAAGATCCGCCGCGATCCGCGGGTGACCCGGGTCGGCCGGGTCCTGCGCCGGACCTCGCTGGACGAACTGCCCCAGCTCCTCAACGTGGTGCGCGGCGAGATGTCCCTGGTGGGCCCGCGCCCGCCGCTGCCGGACGAGGTCGCCGCGTACGACTCCGTGGCGCTCCGGCGCCTCCGCGTCCGGCCCGGCCTGACCGGCCCCTGGCAGGTGGGCGGGCGGTCGGACCTGTCCTGGGACGAGAGCCTGGCACTGGACCTGTCCTATGCCGACAACTGGTCCCTGACCACCGACCTGGACGTCCTGGCGCGGACGTTCCGGGCGGTGGTCGACGGCCGGGGCGCGTACTAGGGGGTGGGGGCGTCGTGAGCCGGGGTCCGCTGTCTCAGCCACCACGTGTAGGTCTCCCGGATGCCCTCGGCGAGCGGGATGCGGGGGGCGAAGCCCAGCGCCCGCAGCCGGGAGACGTCCAGCAGCTTCCGCGGGGTGCCGTCCGGCTTGCCGGTGTCCCAGGCGATACGGCCGGTGAACCCGGTGACCTCCCGTACGGTACCGGCGAGTTCCCGGATGGTCAGGTCCTCACCGCAGCCGACGTTCACCGGGGACTCCTCGTCGTAGTGACGCAACAGCAGCACACAGGCCCGCGCGAGGTCGTCCACGTGCAGGAACTCCCGGCGCGGGCTGCCGCTGCCCCAGAGCACGACCTCCTCCCGTCCCTCCTCCCGGGCTTCGTGGAAGCGGCGGATCAGGGCGGGCAGGACGTGCGAGGTCTCCAGGTCGAAGCTGTCGCCGGGGCCGTAGAGGTTGGTCGGCATCGCGGAGATCCAGGCCGCGCCGTACTGCCGCCGGTAGCCGCGGATCTGCGCGATGCCGGCGATCTTGGCGAGCGCGTAGGGCTCGTTGGTGGGCTCCAGCGGGCCGGTGAGCAGGGCGTCCTCGGTGATGGGCTGGGGCGCGTGCTTGGGGTAGATGCAGGACGACCCGAGGAAGAGCAGCCGGGGCACGCCGGCGGCGTGGGCGCCGGCGAGCACGCTGAGCTGGATCCGGAGGTTGTCCTCCAGGAAGGGCACCGGGAGGCTCTGGTTCGCCAGGATGCCTCCCACCCGGGCCGCCGCGAGCACCACCGCGTCCGGCCGGGTCTCGCGCAGGAACCTCTCGGTCGGCTCCGCCTCGCGGAGATCCAGCGCCGAGCGGTCGCGGGTGAGCACCTCGTGGCCCTCGACGTGCAGACGGCGGGTGACCGCGGAGCCGACCAGGCCCCGGTGTCCCGCGACGAATATCCGGGCACGGGACGGCAGCAGGTGCTCGTGTGGCGTCATGTCGCACGATTCTGCCATTTCCCGGTCGTTTCCGGGGCAGAACGCATCCGCGGACGTCTCCAGGGGGGCCTCACATGACCAAGAGCGCACTGATCACCGGCATCACCGGGCAGGACGGCTCGTACCTCGCCGAACTGCTGCTGTCGAAGGGCTACACGGTGCACGGGCTGCTCCGCCGCTCCTCGTCCTTCAACACCGGGCGGCTGGACCACGTCTACCAGGACCCGCACGAGGCGGAGCGCTCGCTCTTCCTGCACCACGCCGATCTCACCGACGGCGTCGCCCTGGTGAACCTGCTGCGGGACCTGACGCCCGACGAGGTCTACAACCTCGGGGCCCAGTCGCACGTGCGGGTCTCCTTCGACTCCCCGCTCTACACCGGGGACGTGACCGGCATGGGCACCGTGCGGCTGCTGGAGGCGATCCGGGCCGCCGGCATCGACACCCGGATCTACCAGGCGTCGTCCTCGGAGATGTTCGGCTCCGCCCCGCCGCCGCAGCACGAGGGGACGCCGTTCCACCCGCGGAGCCCGTACGGCTGCGCCAAGGTGTTCGGCTACTGGTCGGCCGTCAACTACCGGGAGTCGTACGACCTGTTCGCCGTGAACGGCATTCTCTTCAACCACGAGTCGCCGCGCCGCGGCGAGACCTTCGTGACCCGCAAGATCACCCGGGCCGTCGCGCGCATCCGGGCGGGGCTGCAGCACCACCTCTATCTGGGCAACCTCGACGCGGTGCGCGACTGGGGCTACGCGCCGGAGTACGTGGACGCCATGTGGCGGATGCTCCAGCACGACCACCCGGACGACTACGTGGTGGCGACCGGCGAGGCGGCCTCCGTACGGGACTTCCTCGGTGCCGCGTTCTCGGCGGCCGGGCTGGACTGGCGGGAGCACGTGCGGTTCGACCCCAAGTACGAACGTCCCGCCGAGGTGGACGCGCTGATCGGCGACGCCGCCAAGGCCGAGGAGACGCTCGGCTGGAAGCCACGGGTCCGCTGGCCGGAACTGGCGCGGATCATGGTCGAGGCCGACATCGACGCGCTGGACGCGGAGCTGTCGGGGGCCTCGGTACGCATCGACCGCTGACGCGGCCGGTGCGCACCCGCTGCGGGGAGGCGGCGGGAGGAACGGCCGGCGCGCGGGCGCCGGTGCACAGGGAACAGAAGAACGAGGTGCGGTTCGATGGGCAGTGGCATGGCACGACTGATCAGACGCCCGGGGAGACCCCCGGGCAGGCGTGGACGAGGACGACGAGCGGCGGCGCTGGGCGCCGCCCTCACCCTGGCCGTCACCGCGTGGACGGGGGCCCAGGTGGGCTCCGCCCCCGAGGCGGCGGCGACGACACCGCCCGTCGGCTTCACCGCCGACGACCTGCCGACCTGGCAGACGAACGGCGTGGTCTGGGCGCTGGCCCAGTCCGACGGCGTGGTCTTCGCCGGCGGCACCTTCTCGGCGATCCGGCCGCCCGGTGCGGAGGCCGGCACCGACGAGGACCCGGCGCTCAACTTCGCCGCCTTCGACGCCGCCACCGGGCAGCCGACCGGCTGCTCGCTGGACTTCACGGTCGGCAGCGGCACGGCCACGGTGCGGGCGCTGGCCGTCTCGCCGGACGGCGGCACCCTGTACGCGGGCGGCCGGTTCGGCGCGGTCAACGGCACCGGGGTGAGCAACCTCGCCGCCATCGACCTCGCCGACTGCTCGGTCGACACCGGCTTCCGGGTGGCCGTCTCGGCGACCGTGCGGGCCCTTGACGTCACCGCCGACACCGTCTACCTCGGGGGTGACTTCACGACCGTGGAGGGCGAGAGCCGCGGCCGGTTCGCCGCGGTGGGCACCGACGGCACCCTCAAGCCCTGGGACCCGCGGGCGGACAAGCCCGGCCGCGCCCTGGAGGTCACGCCGGACGGCGAGGACGTCATCCTGGGCGGCGACTTCGACTACCTGGGCTGGTCCTACTCGCACGCGCTGGCCGTGGTGGACGCCGGCGACGCCTCGCTGACCAAGCGCTACGGCTGGGGGTTCATCGACCGCACCTCGGTGGTCAAGGGCCTGGCGACCGACGCCACCGGCTTCTACACCGCCAACGAGGGCACCGGCGGCGGCGTGTTCGACGGGAGGATCGCCCTCGACCTGGACGACTTCGGGCAGCGCTGGCGGGACACCTGCCTGGGCGCCACCCAGGACGTCGAGGTCCACGGCTCCGTCCTCTACAGCGCCTCGCACGCGCACAACTGCCGCAGCATGGGCCAGTTCCCCGAGCTCAACGAGCGGCAGCACCTGCTCGCGGAGCACGTGGACGACCCGACCCCGCTGCTGAGCTGGTTCCCGGACACCGACGACGGCCCGTCCGGCACCGAGCAGATCGGCCCCCGGGCGATGGTCGCCTCCGCCAAGGGCGGCACCGACTACATGTGGGTCGGCGGCGAGTTCACCCGGATCGTGACACACGGCAACATGAAGCAGCAGGGGCTGGTGCGGTTCGCCGGCGGCCCGGACACCGGCGACCCGTCCGTGCCGGACCAGGTGACCGCCGCCAACGTCAGCGGCGGGGTGAAGGTGAGCTGGCGCGCCTCGATCGACGAGGACGACAGCAGGCTCACCTACCGGGTCTACCGCAACGGCTCCGGCACGCCGGTGCACACCATGACCGCCGACTCCCTCTTCTGGGACCGGCCCACGCTGAGCTTCACCGACACCACCGTGGACGGCGGCACCGACTACACCTACCGGATCACGGCGAGCGACGCCGGGGACGCGAACACCAGCAGTCAGTCGGACGGCGCCTCGGTCACCACACCGGGCACGCCCTCGCAGACCACCGTGGAACGCGAACCGGTCGCCGACGCCTATGTGAACGGCGCCGCCACCTCCGCCACCTACGGCACCCACCAGCAGCTCGCGGTGCGCGGCAGCTCGGCCTACGAGAGCTACCTGCGCTACGAACTGCCCGCGGCGCCCGGCGGCATGACGCTGACCGAGGCGAAGCTCACCCTCACCACCAGCGGCGAGTCCTACGCGGGCTCCGCCGACAGCCACCGGGTGGTGCCGGTGACCGGGAGCTGGTCCGAGCCGGACGTCACCTACGCCACCCGGCCGTCGCTGGGCGGCACGGTGCTGGGCACCCTGCCCGAGGCCCCCGCGCTGAACACCGCGTACACGGTGGAGCTGGACACCGCGGCGGTCGCCGCCGCGCTGAACGGCGACTACGACATCGCGCTGACCAGCGAGGGCACCGACAGCCTCTGGCTGTGGGCGCACGAGGCGGGCTCCTCGCGCAGCCCGAAGCTCTCCCTCACCTTCGAGGCGCCGTGAGCAGCCGGATCACCCGGCTCGCCGTGGCGGCCGTCGCTCTGACGGCCGCCACGGCCCTCACGGCCGGATGCAGCAGCGGCGGCGACGAGTCCGGCGCCGCCCGGAAGCCGGACGGGACGCGGACGGCGAGCGCCGCGCCGCAGGAAGCCCCGGGCGACGACCGCGGGTCCGGGAAGCCGGACCGGGACGGGGCGTCCCCGGCGGGGCAGGAGAGCCCGCAGCGGCCGGGGAAGAAGGAGCGCGGTGGGGCGGACGACGGCACGGCCGGCGGAGGCCCGAAGGTGCCCAGAGCCGAACTCACCCCGGCCACCGGCACCTTCAGCAAGCCGCAGAAGGAGTACCTGGTGGACCGGGTGCCGCGGGGCATGGACCCGGCCGCCGTGCTGGAGGCGGGCCAGGCCGCCTGCGACCGCATCAGGCAGACCGCGGACGTGGACCGGAAGGCCGCGGTCAGCGCGCTGCGGGGCGGGGAGATCCCGCACGCCGAGGACGCGGTGCGGCATCTGTGCCCGCGCTTCGCACCGCTGCTGAAGGAAGCGGGCCTGGACGGCTGACCGGGCCGCCGCCGAAGACCGACCGAAGGACACCGGGAGAGAACGCTTGACCAGACTGCCCATCGTCGTCGCGATACCGACCAAGGACGAGGCGGAGAACATCACGACGACCGTACGTTCCGTCATCGACCACTTCCGGGCGGTCGTCGTGGTGGACTCGGACAGCACGGACGACACCCGCGCCCTCGCCGGGGCGGAGGGCGCGGAGGTCGTCCCCTACACCTGGGACGGCCGCTACCCGAAGAAGAAACAGTGGTGCCTGGAGCACGTGCACCCGGACACCGACTGGCTGCTCTTCCTCGACGGCGACGAGACCCCCAGCCCCGAACTCCTCGACGAGCTGCGGCGGATCTTCACGCCGCCGCCGGGGAGGACCGTGCGCCCGGCGGCGTTCGACATCCCGCTGGGCTACTGGTTCGGCGGCCGGCGGCTGCGGCACGGGCACACCATCGTCAAGCGCGCGCTGCTCGACCGTACGCGCTGCCGGTTCCCGGCGCCGGACGACCTGGAGGCACCGGGCATGGGCGAGCAGGAGGGGCACTACCAGCCGCTGGCCGACCCGGTCGTCCGGCTGAGCGCCCCCATCGAGCACCGGGACCTGGACCCGGTGCGCACCTGGTTCGACCGGCACAACCGCTACTCGGACTGGGAGGCGTGGCTGGAGGTGCACCCCGAGGTCCGCGAGCAGATCCGGCAGGCGAAGACCCGGCAGGGGCAGCTCTTCCACCGGGCGCCGTGGAAGCCGCTGGTCTCCTTCGCCTACGCCTACCTCTACCGGCGCGGCTTCCTGGACGGCCGCGCCGGCTTCGACTACGCGCTGGCGATGAGCTTCTACCGCTGGCAGATCGCGCTCAAGGCGCGGGAACTGCGGCAGGCAGACCCCGGGCGGCCATGACCTCGCGGTAGACGCCCAGCAGCGTCTCCGTCACCGCCTCCAGGGTGAACCGCCGCTGGATCAGTGCGTGGGCCGCCGCCGACGCCTCGGCGTTGGCGGCGGGGTCCAGCAGCTCCAGCACGGCCTGGCCCACCAGCGGGCCGTTGTCGGCGTCCGGGCGGCTGTCCACCACCCGCCCGGCGCCGGCCTCCGCCACGTCCGGCGAGAGCCCCCCGGTCCGGGTCACCACCACCGGGAGGCCGACCGACATCGCCTCCAGCACCGAGACCGCGAACGGCTCCACCACGGCGGGCAGCACATAGACGTCCGAGCCGCGCAGCCGCTCCAGCACGGCCGCGTGGTCCAGCGGACCGGCGTACTCCACCGCGTGCCCGGCACCGAGCCGCCGGGCGAGCGCCAGCATGTCGTCCGCCATGGCCCCGGTGTCCGGCCCGGCCAGCACGAAGCGGGCGTCCGGGTGCTTGGCCAGCACCGTGGGGACGGCGGAGACGAAGTCCTGCGGGCGCTTCCGCTCCTGCACCCGTGCCAGGTAGAGCACCGTGGGCGGCCGGTCCCCGGCGGCGGGGCGGCGCTCCTGCGGCGTCACGCCGTTCACCAGCCGGTAGGCGGGGGCCATGGGCTCCGGCGCCACCACCGCGGCGGTGTCCCGGCGTTCCTGCTCCGTCAGGTGCAGGACGGCGTCCGCCCGCTTCAGCACCCGGCGCAGCCCCAGCACGTCCACGAGCTGCGCGACGCGCTTCGCGGTGGGGTCGATCATGCCGTGGGTCTGGAGCACCAGGGGACGGCCGCACTGCAGGGCCATCAGCGCCATCGGCAGGGTGACCAGATCCCGCATCAGATGGACGTGCACCACGTCGGCGGAGCGCACCAGGCGCCGGGCGCGGGCCAGCAGGGCCGGCGAGGTGATGCCGCTGACCTCGAACCGCGGCAGCACGTGCCGGGCCTGGAAGAGCCGCGACGGCACCCCGTCCACCTCGCGCGGCAACGGCCCGTCGAAGCCGTCGCCCAGCGCCACCATCGCGGAACGCACGCCGCGGGCCCGCAGGCCGCGCGAGAGATTCAGCGCCACGCGGGTGGGCCCGCCGAAGTCGTGGGTGGGCGTGTGCAGCGTGACCACGTGCAGAACCTTCACCGTGTCCCCTCCCCGGCGCACCTCCCCGAGCGCGCCGGTACCAGGGTATCCGCGGCCGTACGGCGGCGTCCGGCACTCGCTAGACTGCGGGAGGCCGCGACGGCCGGCGAGGGGAGGGCGACGCCGCCATGACGACGCCGCGATGACGACGACCACGCACGTCCGTCCCGGCTCCCGCGGCCGCGCCGAAGGCCCCGGCGTGGCGCAGCCGCCGGACCCCGCCGCTCCGCGCCTGGCGCTCTCCCGCGCGCTCAGCGTGCCGTTCGTGCTGGCCATGGTGGCCGTGCTGCCCGGCTGGGTGGCCACCCAGCCGGGGCCGGGTGCCCGGGACGCGGTCTTCTGGCTCCAGCTCACGCTCTGCTGCTACGCCGGGGCGCGGCTGAGCGCCATGGTGCTGACGGCACGACGGCGCCTGATCCAGGGCTCGTTCTGGCTCTTCGTCTACATCGCCATGGGCATCGCCCCGCTGGCACAGGCGGTGCTGGACCGGGTGCCGACGCCCGTGGTGGGCCCGCGCTCCGACACGGTGCTCGCCACCGCCCTGGTGCTGCTGGGCGTGGTGGCCTTCGACGTGGGCGCGCTGCTGGCCCGGCACCGGCCCGCACCCCGCGGCCGTTCCCGCACCGCGACGGTGCACCGCACCCGGCTGTACGTGCTGATCGCCTTCGCCTTCGCGGCGAGCGCCCTGATGGTCGTGCAACTGGGCGGCCTCGGGGTGTTCTTCAGCAGCCGCCAGGAGATCAGCGCCAGCGTCGCGGACGCCACCGGCACGACCGGCGCCGGGGCCGCCGCCTCGCAGGCCGGTTCCGCCTTCCTGCGCGGCTTCGGGACCGTGCCGGCGCTGATCGCGCTGCTCTTCACGACCCGCTGGCTGGTCACCTCGCGGGTGGCCCGCCGCAGGCCGCTGGTACTGGCGCTGTGGACGGGGCTGCTGGCGCTCAACGCCGTGGTCAACAACCCGGTGTCCAATCCGCGCTACTGGTTCCTCACGGTGCTCTTCGCGCTGCTCTTCACGGCCTTCCCGCGGAGCCCGGTGATGTACCGGAACGCGCTGGCGCTCGGCGCGGTGATCGCGCTGGTGGTGTTCCCCTTCGCGGACCGCTTCCGCTACGCGGAGGACGGCGGCCCGGACCACCAGACGGAGTCGGTGCTGGTGCCGCTGACGCTCAAGGACTACGACCAGATCGGCATGTTCGCCAACACCGTCTCCTTCGCCGAGGCGGGCGAGGGCCACACCTACGGCCGCCAGCTCTCCGGCACCCTGCTGTTCTTCGTGCCGCGCTCGGTGTGGGACGGCAAGCCCGAGGACTCCGGAGTGCGGGTGGGGAAGTGGATGGGCATGCGGAACACCAACCTCTCCTCCCCGCTGTGGGCGGAGCTCTGGCTGGACTTCGGGCCGCTGGGCATGGCGGCCGGGCTGGCCGGGGCGGGCTATCTCGCGGCGCGCGCGGACCGCCGCTACGTGCGCCGGACCGTGGACGACACCGGCCCGGGCAACGTGCTCGCCGTCGTCGTGCCCATGGTGGCCGGCTACAGCTTCATCCTGCTGCGCGGGCCGCTGCTGCAGGCGACCGGACGCATCGCGATCGCGGCCCTCTGCCTGGCGCTGGTCACGACGTTCCGCCCGGATCCCCGGAAGCTGTTGCGCTGACCGGCGGCTGCGGAACGGGAGCGCGGGCCGCCCGGGCCGCCCGCAGCCAGCTCGCCGCCGCCTTGCAGCCGGAGCCCGCACAGAGGCCCCAGGCGGCGCCCAGGACTCCGCCGGCCGCGTACCCCAGGAGCAGGCAGCAGACCGAGAACAGCGAGAAGACGAGCTGGAGCGGGAGCGTGCTGCGCGGGGCCAGCACCCGCAGTGTGAGCAGCGCGCAGGTCCCGAACGCCATCAGCACGTACTGGCTTCCGGTGGCGGGCAGCAGCCCGGAGGCGGCCGCCCAGGTGTCGCCCAGCAGTTCCCGCCCCCAGTGGGCGGGCAGCAGCACCAGCACGGCCGCCCATCCCCCGGCGACACCGGCGAGCACCCCGCCCGCCAGGGCCGCGGTCCGTGCCGTACGGGCCGGGCCGCCGGCCCGGGTCAGCAGCGGCGGACCGAACCCGGTGGCCGCGTTGAACAGCACGTTCAGCGGTCCGAAGAGGGTGGTGGCACCGCGCAGCGCGCCCACGGCCAGCGGGCTGGCCCACACCCCGAGGCCGATCACGGCGAGCTGGGTCCCGGCGTTGCCGACGGAGAACTCCACAGCGAACCGCCGCCCCAGGTGGCCGCGGCGCAGCAGCCGGACCGGCTCGGTACGGGCGTCCCGGAGCAGCGGGGCGAGCAGCGCCAGCCCCAGCAGCAGCGCCGGCAGCGCGGAGAGGCCCCAGACGACGACCAGCCGGGCGGGGCCGGTGCCGGCCGGCTGGAGGGCGAGGGCGGTGGCCGCGACGGCCAGCCGCACCAGGTCGGCGGCGAGCGCCCGGTGCGGCTGCCGCAGCACCGAGCAGACGTACCGCAGACAGTCCTGGGTGAGCAGCACCGGCAGCACCAGGCCCAGGGCGGCCAGCCCCGCGGCGAGTGCGCCGTCCGCGCCGGGGACGGCGGCCGCCACGGCGGCCGCGAGCAGCCCGGCCCCGGCCGCGGCGCAGGCGGTGAAGGCCACCGCGGACCGGCAGGCGGTGCGTACGGCCCGGGGGGCGCCCTTCTCCAGCACCAGAGCCTGGCCGACATGGGCGGTGCAGAGCCCGAGCAGTACCGCGAAGACCGTGTAGACCACGGAGAACACCGCGAAGCCGGCCGCGGTGGACTGCCGGGCCGCCACCAGCACCACCACGATGTTGGTGAGCGCCGCCACGCCCTGGTCCAGGACGGAGCAGAGCACGGCGGTGCGGGTGCGCAGGGGACGCGGCTCCCGCGGCGGGCGCGGTGGGCGTGCCGCCCGCGGCGGGCGGGTCACGGCCGGACCGGGCGGTCTTCGATCTCCTCCGGGTCGACGATGCGCAGACCCAGCGTCTCCGAGCCCACATCACGGTGCGGCACCGGCTCCGCCGCGCCGGCCCGCTCACCGGCCGCGGTCTCCTCGCCCTCCGCGTCCCGGGCCGCCGGGATCTCGGCCGGCCGCTCCGGCGCGGCGGTGCGGCGCGCCCGGCGGCGCCCGTCCCCGCCGTCGCCCTGCGTGTGCAGCACGGCGCCGAGCAGCACGCCGCCCGCGCCGACCACCAGTTCCCGGATGCGGCTCAGGTCGTCACGGTGCACCTCGCGCGGGTCGCAGACCACCAGGACGCCGTCGACCCGGTCGGTGAGCGCTATGGCGTCGGCGTAGGAGAGGACCGGCGGGGCCAGCACGACGACCACCGCGTTGCGCGCGTCCGCCTGGGACACCAGTTGAGTGGCGGCGGGTGAGGTGAGCGCGCGCGGCACGTTCCGCACCCGGCGGCCCGGCACCAGGTCGAACACGCCGGACTCCCCGGCGTCGATGGGCACCCGGCGGCCGGTCGGCCAACCGCTGTCGCCCTGCTCCGGGGTGCGGGCCCACTTGGGGCGCACCCCGTCGGCGTGGTGCAGCACGTCGGTGAGCGTGGGGGTGCGCAGGTCCGCCTCGACCAGCAGGACGTCCTTGCCCATCTCCGCGAACGACGCCGACAGGTTGACGGCGGTGGCGAGCGCCGTCGCGATGCTGCCGCGCGGCGCGCACACCAGGACGCGGCGGCGCTGCGCGAACCACTCGTCGTAGGCGAGCCGGAAGGCCACCGAGCGGTACTCCTCGGCGAGCCGGCCCTCGGCCAGCAGTGCGTCCGGGTGGCTGCGCCGGGTGCGCGGCAGGGTGCCCAGCACCGGGGCGCGCAGCGCCCGTACCACGTCGCCCGGTGAACGGACCGTGGGGTCGAACACCAGGCGCACCCAGGCGGCGAGCATGCCCAGGCCGACACCGACCGCGGCGCCGAGGCCGAGCAGCAGCACCGTGCCCGGTCCGTCCGGGGAGACCGGCGGCTCGGCGGCCGAGACGACGCTGCCGGGCGTGGTGTCCAGCGCCTCCAGCTTGCTGATGTTGCTGTTGACCTCGGCGATCCGGCTGACGATGGAGGCGTGCGCGGAGAGCGCCGCGTCCAGGGCCCGGCCCTCGGGCAGGGAGGCCATCTCCTCGTTCAGCCGGTCGCGTTCCTCGACCAGCGGCTCGCGCTGCTTGGTGTAGGAGCCGACCATGTGGTCGATGAGGTCCTCGGTGTTCTTCCGCCGGTTGGCGAGATAGGCCTCGGCGAAGGCGTTGGCACGTCGGGCCGCCGTGCCCGGGTCGGCGGCGGTGTAGGAGAAGCGCAGCAGCACCGTGTTCGGCGGGTTGGTGACCTGGAGGTCCTTGGCGAGCGTGCGCGCCTCGCCGGGGGCGTCCAGCGCCCGCGCCGCTCGCTTGGCGACGACCTTGCTGAGCGCCGTCCGGCGCTCGGAGCCCATGCTGATGTCGTCCTCGCCGCCGGACTCCGCGAGCGGGTCGGCGGTCGCGGTGCGCAGCGTCACCTCGGTGGCGGCGGTGTAGGTGTCGCCGCGGGAGAGCGCGAGCCAGCCGCCGCCGAGCATGCCCGCCACGAGGCCCAGCACCAGGAGCAGCCGGTAGCGGAGGAGCTGGCGGAACTGCTCGCGGAGCAGGTCCGGTTCGTCGTACGTCGGGGTGCCGCGGGTGTCCTCGCGTGCCGTCCCGTCCCTCATGCTCCGGCCCTCCTCGGCCCCTGGTGATGCGCCAGTGCCTCGTCCAGCAGCGCGGTGTGGCGGGCCAGCCCGGCGGCGCGGCCGAGCTCCCGCTCCGCGTAGACCGGTCCCACCGCGCCCAGCGCCGCGGCCCGCTCCGGGTCCGCGGCGAGTGCGTGTACGGCCGCCAGCAGCGCACCGGGGTCCTCCGCGGGCACCACGACGCCCGCGCCGCTGCGGCGCACCTCCTCGGCGGTGCCGCCGCCGTCGGCGACCGAGGCCACCACGGGGCGGCCGGCGGCGAAGTAGGAGGTGAGCTTCGAGGGCACGCTCATGTCGAGCACCGACGCCCGCTGGGTGACCGCCAGCACGTCGGCGGCGGCCAGCACCTCGGGGAAGTCGGCCTGGTCCGCGGGCGGCAGGAAGTCCACGTTGGGCAGCCCGGCGGCCAGCTCGTGCAACCGTTCCCGCTGGTTGCCGTCGCCCATCAGCACCACCAGCAGCTCCGGGTCCCGTCGCGCCGTCTCCACCAGCACCTCCAGGCCCTGTTTGAGGCCCATGTTCCCGGAGTGCAGCAGCACGGTGCGCCGCGGCGACCAGCCCAGGCCCTCCCGGGTCGCGGCGCGCGGGCGCCGCGGCGCCGCCACATGCGACCAGTTGGGCACCAGCCGGACGCGGTCGCGGGGCACGCCCATCGCGGCCACCCGCTCCACGAAGGTCCGGTGGATGACGCCCACCAGCGCGGCGCTGCGCAGCACCCGGCGCTCCACGGCGGCCGCGGCGGCCGCCGCCCGGTCGCCGCCGCTGATGCCGCTCTGCGCGGCGGCGGCGCCCATCAGGTCCTGCACCACGGGCACGAAGGGCACCCCGTGCCGGCGGGCCAGCCGGGCGCCGAGCACGCCGCCGGCCAGGCTGGGGAGCTGGGCGAAGACGGCGTCCGGGCGCCCGGTGCGGGGCGGTGCCAGCAGCCCGTGCGTCAGGACCGACGCCTCGAACAGGGCGCGGCGCACCGCCGTCTGCCGGGGCGGCACGGTGTGGCGGCGCCGGTGCACCCGTACGCCGTTGTGCCGCTCCTCGGTCCGCCACACCCGCCGGTACGCCGGGTCGAGCCGCCAGGCCGGATAGTGCGGCAGCCCCGCCAGCACATGCACCTCCGTACCGGGCAGGGCGGCCCAGTGCTCGGCGATCTGGGTGGCGTACGGCCCGATCCCGGCCTGCTCCGGCGCGTAGTTGGTGGACACCATCAGCAGGCGCCGCGCCGTGTGGTCCTCCGGCTGCCCCGGCATCGCCTCAACCCCTTCCCCCACAAGCCCCCGTCACTTCCCCGCGGCAGCACCTTAGCCGTGATGAGCACATCATCCGCACAATACGGCCCCGATCCCTTCGCGTTGTGGTTGTATCGGGACGGCGCCGCGGGCGGTGCCCCGGCGGGGCGGCCGGTGCAGGCCGCCCGGGAACAGTCGTGGGGGGAGCACGCATGACACACACCGTGGGGTACGCGCCGGGCGCGTACGACCTGTTCCACGTGGGCCATCTCAATCTGCTGCGGCACGCCCGCAACCACTGCGACTACCTGGTCGCCGGGGTGGTGTCCGACGAGATGGCGGAGCGGGCGAAGGGCCGCCCGCCGGTGGTGCCGCTGGTGGAGCGGCTGGAGATCGTACGCAGCATCCGCTTCGTGGACGCCGCCTTCGTGGAGACCGTGCCGGACAAGCTGGAGACCTGGCGGCAGATCCGCTTCCACGTGCTCTTCAAGGGCGACGACTGGCGGGGCACGCCCAAGGGCGACCGGCTGGAGGCGGACTTCCGCACCGTCGGCGTGGAGGTGGTGTACTTCCCGTACACCGTGCACACCTCCAGCACCCAGCTCCGCCGGGCCCTGGACGCGCTGACCGGACCGCCGGCGCCGGCGGTCAGCCGGCGGGCCGGGCGGCCAGCTCCCGGTACCACCTGATCAGGAAACCCGCCAGGAAGACGAGGTGGGCGGCGAAGAGGAGCGCGTACGCCCAGCGGAACGTCTCTGCGCCGCCCAGCAGCAGGAAGACCAGGCAGAAGACGCCGTAGTCGACCGGCAGCAGGGCGACGGCGCGCACCCGGGACGGCGGTGCCGCGGCGGCTCCGGGCGCCGCGGCGGCGTCCCGGGGCCGGAGCTTGTCGGTGAGCAGCCCGCCGAAGAAGATCAGCACCGCCGCGAGCTGGAAGCCGAGGGGCAGCAGCAGCCACCCCTCGGAGGGAAGCTGGGCGAAGCGGTGGAAGGAGACCAGCACGGCGGCATGCAACGCGGTGATCTTGGCGCAGTCCACCACGTGGTCCAGCCACTCCCCGGCCGCGCTGCTGCGGCGCAGCAGCCGGGCGAGCTGCCCGTCGGCGGAGTCGAAGGCGAAGCCGGCGGCGAGCGCCGCCCACACCGCCGCCCCCAGCGCCCAGGACGGCGGCATCGCGGCCAGCAGGCCGACGCCGGTGAAGGTGAAGCCCGCGCTGATCAGCGTGACCTGATCCGGCGTCAGGTCCAGCCGGTACGCCGCCGCGGCCAGCACCCGGCCGGCCGGCCGGTTGACGTACCGGGAGTAGAGCGAGACGCCCCTGGCCTTCTTCTGTGCGCCGCGCAGCTCCCGCAGTGCCGCCCGGAAGGCGAGACGGCGCCCTGCCGCCCGGTCCGCGGTGCTGCCGTGCGGGCCGCCCGCGCCGTGGGCGTCGTCGGCACCTTGGGTTCCGCCGGTTCCGGCGGCGCCGTCCGGCGTGGTCGTCCGTGTCATGAGAGCCCCCCTGGGATCCGCCCCCGCTGCCGCCGCATGATGCCACAGCCGGGCCCGCGGGCCGGTGCGTTCCCCGCAGCGGTAGGGTGCCGCCTGCGAAGGCCGTGGATGGGGAGGACTCAGGATGAGGGCCCGGGTGCTGGCGGCGACGACCGCTGCGGTGCTGGCGACGACACTGTCCGGATGCATCACCGTGCACGGCGAGACGGCCGTGGTCCCGGCGGTCGCGAAGGCTGAGGCCGAGAAGGTCCTGAAGCGCTTCCAGCGGGTCAACAACAAGGCCACCGAGGCCTACGACGCGAAGCTCAACGCCACCGTGGAGGCCGGCTCCCTGGGCGCGATCGACCAGGCCGGGCTGCGCGCCCGTAAGAAGGTGCACCCGGAGGGGGACGAGGACCACACGCCGCTGCGGCTGACCGACGCCCGCTTCCTCATCCCGGAACAGGCGGGCTGGCCGAAGTTCTTCGTCGCCGACGCCGAGAGCAACCGCAGCGACGGCCGCTGGCTCCTCGTCTTCTCCCGCAGCGGTGTGGAGGAACGGTGGAAGGCCACCTACCTGGCCGTCGTGGCGGAGGAGGAGATCCCGGAGATCTCCGTCGGCGAGGACGGCCTCGCCGAGGCGGTGCCCCCCGGCAAGCAGGCCGGGCTGACCGTGGCACCGGGAGAACTGAGCGAGCGGTACACGGACTATCTCCAGGAGGGCGGCGAGGGCTTCGCCCCGGGCCCGCACACCAGCGACTGGCGCGAGCAGCGCGCGGAGAACGCGGAGAAGCCGGGCGTACGGACCGAGTGGGCCGACCTGCCGGCGGAGCCGCCGCAGTACCCGTCCTTCGCGCTCCGTACGGAGGACGGCGGGGCCCTGGCGTTCTTCACCACCCACCACCACAAGAAGCAGACCGTGGCCAAGGGCTACACGCCGCAGGTCGACGACCCGTATGTGAAGGCGCTGCTGACCGGCACGCCGGAGAAGTCGGTGACGTATGTGCGGATCTCCGGGCAGGCCGTGACGGTGCCGCCGCGCGCGGGCGGTGATGGTGGCGGCGGGGAGGCCACGCAGACCACCTTCCTCAGCCGCAACTCCGGGCTGACCTCGGCGAAGGGGGAGTGACGCCGGCGGGCGGGCAGGGCGGCTCCCACAGGCGCTCGAACGGGCCGGATTCCGGAGGTCCCGCCGCCGGGCTCCGGCCCGGGCTCAGCGGGAGCGCCACCGCCGGGGCCACCCCGCGGACAGGCCACCCGGCGGGGCGGCCCACAGAGGCCGACCACCCGGCCCGGCAGGCCCCCGGCACCCCGGGGCCGCTCGGCGGACCGGCGATCCCCGCAGCTACCCGTCAGCGGGCAGGCCAGGGAGCGGAGGGCTCGTGGTCCGCGGCGTCGCCCACATGCGCCGCGCAGGCGTCCGTCAGCGCCTCCAGCAGCGTCAGCGGCTCCGGCAGCGTCTCCCCCGGCACCGGCGGCCGCAGCCAGCGCACCTCCGTGTCCGGCCCCTCGCCGGGCAGGGTCGCGGGCGGCACCAGCACATAGCTGCCGCGGCAGTGCCAGCGCAGCCCGGGGTGCTCGTCCATGGTCTCCGGGTGGCAGTCCAGCTCGCACGGCCACCACTCGTCCTCGTCGTCGGGCGTGCCGCGGGTGGCGGTGAAGAAGAACATCCGGTCGCTCTCGGCGACCGCGACCGGGCCGGTGACGACACCCTCGGCGTCCAGCCGGTCCAGCGCCGCCCGGCCCGCTTCCAGCGGCACGTCCAGCACGTCGTGGTTGCGTCCGGTGGCGGTGACGAAGTTGGCCCGGGGCTCGCCCTGCGCCCAGCGGGCCACCTGGTCGGGGTCGGTGGTGGCCTGCGTCTGCCAGGCGAAGGAGACCGGGTGCCGGCCGGGCGTGGGACAGCCGATACGGACGCAGGAGCAGCCGTACCCCTCGGGGTGGGCGGCGGGCGCGAGCGGGAAGCCCGCCTCGGCGGCGGCCCGCAGCAGATCCTCGCGGGCCTGTGCACCGCCCGCCCCCGAGGCGTCGCCCGATCGGGGGCGCCGGCGCAGCCACCGGGGGAATCTGCTCGCGCGTTCCATCTACCGCCTCACTCTCACGACCGTGGCTCCTGGACTCACTGGCCCGCCGGGCACCGGAGGTCTCGCCGTCCGGCGGTGCGCGCGCACGACCCGACACCGTCGAGGGTACGAGGCGACGCACCGTCACAGGACCGCATCCGGGGATGACGGGTGTCCCCGCACCCCACACGGCCCCCCTCCATCCTCCCCCGGAGACCCCGGTGGCGCGCACCCGGGGTGGCCCCGCGGCGAATCCGCGGGAACTTCTCCGCCGGAAACCCGGCAGAAGCGGCTCCGGGAAGGGACCATGAGCTCACCCTGTCCACGGCGATCCCGTGAGGAGCACGCGTTGTTCAGAGCCCGTCGCTACCTGATGTGCCCACCCGTGCACTTTCGTGTCACCTACTCCATCAACCCCTGGATGGACCCGGAGAAACCGGTCGACCTGCCACTCGCGATCACCCAGTGGGAGGACCTGCGGGACCGCTACCGGTCGCTCGGCCACACCGTGGAGGAGCTGGAGCCGGACCCGGACCTGCCGGACATGGTGTACGCCGCCAACGGCGCCACCGTGGTCGACGGGCGCGTGCTCGGGGCCCGCTTCGCCCACCCGGAGCGCGCCGCCGAGGCCGCGGCCCACCTGGCCTGGTACCGGGAGCACGGCTTCACCCGGGTGCGTGAGCCGGAGCACATCAACGAGGGCGAGGGGGACTTCGCCGTCACCGCCTCCTGGCTGCTCGCCGGGCGCGGGTTCCGCAGCAGCCCGCTGTCGCACGGTGAGGTGCAGGAGTTCTTCGGCCGCCCGGTGATCGGTCTCGACCTGGTCGACCCGCACTTCTACCACCTGGACACGGCACTGTGCGTGCTGGACGACGCCGTCGACGGGGAGGTCATGTACTACCCCGGCGCCTTCTCCCCCGGCAGCCGGGCCGTGCTGGAGCGGCTCTTCCCCGACGCACTGCTGGCCGGCGAGGAGGACGCCCGCGCCTTCGGGCTGAACGCGGTCAGCGACGGGCACCACGTGCTGCTGCCGCAGGCCGCCGTCGGGCTCTTCGAGCCGCTGCGGGCCCGCGGGTACGAGCCGGTGGGGATCGACCTCGGGGAGCTGCTGAAGGGCGGCGGCAGTGTGAAGTGCTGCACCGCGGAACTGCGCGCCTGAGCCGGAAGGGCCGGGCCCCGGCTCGGGGCCCGGCTCTGCGGCCGTCAGGCCCCCTCGCCCTCCGGGGGCCAGGCGTCGCCCCAGGAGGTGTCGCGGGCGGCGCGGTAGCGGGGGCCCTGCCGCTTGCTGACCGTGGTGCGCCGCAGCCCGTCCTCCCGGGTGCACAGGTCGAGCAGCACCTGTCCCTTGCGGAGCTGCGGCTTCCGTACCACCCGGGAGGGCGCGGGAGCGCCGTCCGCGGTCAGGGCGGGGGCGACGGCGGCGACGTAGGAGAACTTCTCGTCCTCGTACGGCAGCGAGCCTCCCTTGACCTGCCGGTGCACCGAGGAGCGGGCCACCCGGGCCGCGACGTGGCACCAGTCCTCCCCGGGCACGATCGGGCAGCGCGCGGAGTGCGGGCAGGGCGCGAGCACCGTCAGTCCCGCCTCCGTGAGCTGGTCGCGCGCCTCCCGGATGCGCAGATACCCGTCCGGGGTGCCCGGTTCGATCAGCACCACCGCGTCGCCCGCCCGGGCGGTGGCGGTGACCAGCGCCCGGCGGTCGTCCGCGGGGAGCTCGCCCAGCAGGTAGGAGGCGGTGACCAGGTCCGCCGGGGGCAGGGCGGGGGCGGGCCCGTCACCGGTGGCGCCCCCGTGGCCGGACGTACGGACGTCACCGGCTCCACCGGAGGCACCGGCTCCGTGGCCCCCGGTCAGCCGTGCGCACCGCCATGCGGCGGCGCGGAGCGCGGGCCCGCCGGAGGCTGCGGCGAGCTCGCCGCCGAGGGCCAGCGCGGGCTCGGAGCGATCCAGCACGGTGGTCGCCCGGGTCGCCCCTCCGGGGCCGTCGCCCCACACCGCCTCGGCGGCCCAGACGGCGGTACCGGTGCCGCCGCCCACGTCCAGATGGACCGCGGGCGACCAGCCGGGCAGCCGGGTGGCGAGCGCGCCGAGCGCCGCGGCGGCCGCGGCGAAGGTGGCCGGCATCCGGTAGGCGGCGTAGGCGACCACGTCGGCGCGGTCACGCAGGATCGGGGCGGTGCCGGTGATGACGCCGGCGTCGGTGCTCGTGCCGCGGTAGTGGGCGATCAGCCGGTCCACGGCTGCCGCCGCCCGGCGCGGAGGCAGTCCGTCGACGAGGGCGCCGAGGGACTGCCGCAGACGCTCGCCGGCCGGCGCGGGGCTCGTGGGGTGGTGCACCGCGGCAGTCTACGGCCTCCGCCCGCGGCGACCGGCCGCCCCGGGGCGCCCCGCGAGCGCGCGGGCGCCATCCCGGCGACCGCCCGGGAAGCGCCGGCCCGGGGCGACCAGCCCCCCGGGGGCTCGGTCCGGCGGCCGTCCTGCGGGCCCGGCTACCGGCGGGTGGGGCGGGCGCGGACGTGCATCCGTTCGCCCTGCGGCCCGAAGAGGCTGAGCAGCTCCACGGGCCGCCCGTCCGCGCTGCCGAACCAGTGCGGCAGCCGGGTGTCGAACTCGGCCGCCTCCCCCGCCTTCAGCACCAGGTCGTGGTCGGCCAGCAGCACCCGCAGCCGCCCGCTGAGCACGTAGAACCACTCGTACCCCTCGTGGGTCTTGAGGTCGGGCGGCCGCTGCTCCCCGGAGAGCACGAGCTTGAACGCCTGGAGGGAACCGGGCTGCCGGGTCAGCGGGAGCACCGTCATGCCGTTCACCCGGCGCGGCTCGGCGCGGACCCGCGGGTCCCCGGTCGGCGGTGCGCCGACCAGTTCGTCCAGCGCGATCCCGTGCGCCCGGGCGATCGGCAGCAGCAGCTCCAGGCTGGGGCGGCGCTGCCCGGACTCCAGCCGGGAGAGGGTGCTGGTCGAGATCCCGGTGGCGCCGGAGAGCGTCGCGAGGGTGACGCCGCGCTCGTTGCGCACCCGCCTGAGCCGGGGGCCGACCCCGGCCAGGACCTCGCTGAGCTCCGGCGTGTGTTCCACCCCGTCATTGCACCGTCGCCCCGGCATGGCGGCAACCGCCGTTGCCGTTCCGGCAACAGCCGGCCCGCCCGGCCGCCCGGGCGGTCAGCGCACCGCACGGGCCACATGGGTGGCCGCCACCGCCCGCGGGCGGGAGTCGGCGGGCCGGCGCACCGGGTGCACGGTGTTCGCGAGCAGGACGAGGAAGGTGTCCGTGGCGGGGTCCAGCACCAGGCTGGTGCCGGTGAAGCCGGTGTGCCCGGCCGCGCGCCCCGCGCTCGGCGGCCCCGCCAGCTCGCCCATGAACCAGGGCTGGTCGACGGCGAAGCCCAGCCCGGGCGGCGTCAGCAGCAGGGCGACCGAGGAGGGCGCGAGGATGCGGGCCTGCCCGTAGGAGCCGCCGGTGAGCAGGGTGCGGCAGAGCACCGCGAGGTCGCCGGCGGTGGAGAAGAGCCCGGCGTGCCCGGCGACGCCGCCCAGCGCGTAGGCGTTCTCGTCGTGCACCTCGCCGTGCAGCGGGCCGCGGTCCAGCTTGGCCCAGGGGCGGCGCTGGTCCTCGGTGGCGGCGATCTGCCGCCGCCAGCCGCGCGGCGGCCGGTAGCGGGTGCGGGTCATGCCCAGCGGCCGGGTGATGCCGTCCCGCACGAGCACGTCCAGGGGCCGCCCGGCGACGCTCTCCAGCACCTGCTGGGCCAGCAGCAGGTTCAGGTCGGAGTAGCGGTGGGCGCTGCCGGGCGGGGTGCCCGGCCGCTCGGCCCAGAGCAGGTCCAGGCGCTCCTGCCGCCCGGCGCACCGGTAGAGGGGCAGCTCGGGACGGAGCCCGGAGGTGTGGGCGAGGAGCTGCCGCACGGTGATGCCGTGGTCCGGGACCTCCCGGCCGCCGCCCGCCCCGCCCGTGGTGCGGGCGCCGCGCCGGCCGCGCTCCCGCACGTACCCGGCGATCGGCGCGTCCAGGTCCAGCGTGCCGCGCTCGACCTGCTGGAGCACGGCGATCGCCGTGAAGAGCTTGCTCAGCGAGGCCAGGTCGAACACGGTGTCGGCCCGGGCCGGTGTCCAGCGGTTCCGGGGCAGCTCCCGCCCGGCGTCCCGCACCGGGTCGTACGCCGCGTAGCGCACCGCCCAGCCGGTGGCGTGCTCGACCACCAGATAGGGGCCGCGCCCCACCAGCACCACGGCCCCGGCGCACCACGTCCCCGGGAGGGTGTCGACGTCGTGCACCAGGGCGCTGAGCTCGGCGGCCCGCAGACCCGCGCGGCCGGGCGAGGCGGTCCGCCTCAGTCTCGGGTACGCCACGGCCGGCACAGCCCGAGGAAGCTCACTGCGGCGACGAGAAGCGCGCCGAGCTGGACGACGGCCATCGGCACCGCGGTGTCCTCCCCGGCGACGCCCACCAGCGGGGAGGCCACCGCGCCGACGAGGAACTGCGAGGTGCCCAGCAGCGCGGAGGCGGAGCCCGCCGCGTGCGGGGTCCGCATGAGCGCCTGGGAATTGGCGTTGGGCAGGATCAGCGCCATGCCGGACATCAGGGCGAACAGGCCGCTCGCCACCGGCACCAGCCCGACCCTCCCCAGGACGCCGCTGGTCATCAGCAGCAGCCCGGCGGCCGCGATGAGCACCAGGCCCAGTCCGGCGCCCATCACCTTGTCCAGGGCGACGCGGCCGACCAGCAGCCTCCCGTTGACCTGGCCGACGGCGACCAGGCCGACGGAGTTGGTCATGAAGAGCAGGCTGAAGGTCTGCGGCGAGGCTCCGTAGATCTCCTGCATCACGAAGGGCGAGGCGGCCACGTAGGCGAAGAGGCCCGCGAAGCCGAAGCTGCCGGTCAGCAGGTACCCGGTGAAGACCCGGTCGGCGAAGAGCCCCCGCATGGTCCGCAGCGCCTGGGGGACGCCGCCGCCGTGCCGGCGCTGCGGGGGCAGCGTCTCCGGGAGCTTGAGCAGCAGCACCACCATCAGCACCGCGCCCACCCCGGCGAGCACCAGGAAGACCCCGCGCCAGTCGGTGAAGCGCAGCACCTGGCCGCCGAGTACCGGCGCGAAGACCGGGGCCGCGCCGGAGATCAGCATCAGAGTGGAGAAGAAACGGGCCATGGCCAGCCCGTCGTAGAGGTCGCGGACCACCGCGCGGGCGATGACGATGCCGGCGGCGCCGGTGAGCCCCTGCACCAGGCGGAAGGCGGTCAGCGCCTCGACCGTGGGGGCGACCGCGCAGGCCGCGCTGGCCAGCACGTATCCGGCCATGCCGATGACCAGCGGACGGCGCCGCCCGAAGCGGTCGCTCATCGGGCCGACGAGGAGCTGCCCGACGGCCAGGCCCAGCAGGCAGGTGGTCAGGGTGAGCTGGACGCCGGCGGCCGGGGTGTCCAGCGCGCCGGCGACCTCGGGCAGTGCCGGGAGGTACATGTCCATCGACAGCGCGGGCAGAGCGGTGAGGCTGCCGAGGATGAGCGTGAAGAGGAGCCCGGCCCGCTCCCTGCGGGTCGGTGGCGCGGGGTCCGCGGCGACCGGCGGGGCGGGCTCGGGCTCGGGGTGGTGGGCGGGGCGGGCGGCGGCGGGTATGGCGCCCGGGGACGGGCGGCCGGGGTCGGTCATGCACCTCTCCAGGAGAATGTCAACGGCGGACACATTCTCCCAGGGATCCCGTCCCCGGCCCAGCGGGTTCCGGTGGACCGCGTCAGGTGCGGCCGCGACAGGCGGCCGCACCGGGCCGCCGGGACGCCGCCGGGCGGGCCGCCCGTACGGCCGCGTCAGAGCCTGACCAGGCCGGGGCGGCCGGCGTGGGAGACGAAGCTGGCCGCGGTGCTCACGGTGCCGCCCGGCGAGGTGACATGCGACACCGTGCGGTAGTCCGCGCGCAGCCGGGTGCGGTCGAGGGTGACCACCACATAGCCGCGGCGGCCGTCGTAGAACTTCAGATGCGGGTTGGCGGCGAGCATCAGCTCCCAGTTGCCGGGGTGCTCGGCGCCGTCCCGGCCGCTGGAGACGGAGCTGGTGACGAGTTCCACACCGATCGTCCGGGAGCCGGGGTCGTCGTAGTCCTCCTTCAGGTCCAGCGCGTAGTGCACGTGGACGTCGCCGGTGAGGACGACGAGGTTGGCCACCTCCGCGGAGCGGGCGCCCGCCACGATCCGCTGCCGGGAGGCCGGGTAGCCGTCCCAGGCGTCCATGGAGACCGGGAAGGGCCCCTCGGTGCGGTTCCGGCGGCGGGCGAAGACGACCTGCTGCGGCACCACGTTCCACACGGCCCGGGACGTGGCCCAGCCGTCCAGCAGCCACCGCTCCTGGGCCTCGCCGGTCATGGAGCGGGCCCGGTCCTCGGATTCGGGGGTGGGGATCTGCCAGCCGTCGCCGTTGGCCTGGTTGTCCCGGTACTGGCGGGTGTCCAGCACGTCGAACTGCGCCAGCCGGCCGTAGTGCAGCCGGCGGTAGAGGGGGAGGTCCGGTCCCTGCGGGCGCTGGGGACGGCGCAGCGGCATGTTCTCGTAGTACGCGCGGTAGGCGGCGGCGCGGCGGACCAGGAAGTCCTCCGGGGGGACACCGTCCTCGGAGACGTCGTCCGCGTAGTTGTTCTCGGTCTCGTGGTCGTCCCAGGTGACGACCCAGGGGTGGGCGGCGTGCGCGGCCTTCAGGTCGGGGTCGCTCTTGTAGAGCGAGTAACGCAGCCGGTAGTCCTCCAGGGTGACCGTCTCGCGGTCGAAGTGGTCCGGGAGGACGGTGTCGGTGTAGCGGCGGTCGCCGCCCGCGGAGTCGACCGGGTACTCGTAGAGGTAGTCGCCGAGGTGGAAGACCAGGTCCAGGTCGTCCTCCCGGGCCAGGTGCCGGAGCGGGGTGAAGTAGCCCTGGTGGTACGCCTGGCAGGCCACCAGGGCGAAGCGCAGGCTGCCGGGGTCGGCGTCGGCGGCGGGGGCGGTCCGGGTGCGGCCGACCGGGCTGGTCCAGTCGCCCACGCGGAACCGGTAGTGGTAGCGGGTGCGGGCCCGGAGGCCGTCCACCTCGGCGTGTACGGCGTGGTGGAACTCCGGGTGCGCGGTCACCTCGCCGCGCGCGGCCGGCCTGCGGAAGTCCGGGTCGCGACTGATCTCCCAGGTGACGGTGACGGGCTCGGCAGGGAGGCCGCTGTCGGCCCGGAACGGCTCGGGGGCGAGCCGGGTCCACAGGACGACCGAGTCCGGCCGGGGGTCGCCGGAGGCCACGCCGAGCGTGAAGGGGTCCCGGCGGATTCTCAGGGGGTCGAGTGCGGGCACAGCGTGGGCGGTGTGGGGCAGGTTCGTCCCGAAGGCCAGTGCGAACGCGGCGCCGGTGACGGTCAGGAACCTGCGGCGGCTCAGGTGACGGGCCGCGGACCGCAGTTCGCGGTCTGCACTCGCTGTGTGCGTCATGGGGACGAGTGCACCGCCCCCGGGCGGCCTGGCGTCGGCGCGTACGCGACAGTCGCATGACGACCGGGTGGCCGGTGCCGCGCTGCCGGGCGTCCCGTACGCTGCGCCCATGGCGACCTCCCCCGACGCCCCCGGGCCCGGCGCTCCGGCGGCCCGTACCGCGCTGGTCACCGGCGCGGGCTCCGGCATCGGACGCGCGGTCTCGCTGGCCCTGGCGGAGGCCGGCTGGTCCCTGGCCCTGGCCGGGCGGCGGGCGGAAGCGCTCGAGGAGACCGCCGCGCGCACCGGCCGCCCCGCCGCACAGGTGGTCGTCGTTCCCACGGATGTCACTGATCCAGCATCAGTCGATGCTCTCTTCGCCGCGATTCGCGATTCGTACGGACGGCTGGATCTGCTCTTCAACAACGCGGGCGCCTTCGGCCCCGCGAAGCCCCTGGAGGAGCTCACGGCGGCGGAATGGCGGGCCGTGGTGGACGTGAACCTCACCGGAGCCTTCCTCTGCGCCCAGTCCGCCTTCCGGGTGATGAAGGATCAGCGTCCGCGCGGCGGACGCATCATCAACAACGGGTCGGTCTCCGCCCATGCGCCCCGCCCTCACTCGATCGCCTACACCGCGACCAAGCACGCCATGACGGGACTGACCAGGTCGCTGTCGCTGGACGGACGCGCGTACGGCATCGCCTGCGGCCAGATCGACGTCGGCAACGCCGCCACCGAGATGACGGAGCGGATGCGCACCGGCATCCTCCAGGCGAACGGCACCACGGCGGTGGAGCCGGTGATGGACGCGGCGGACGTGGCCCGCACCGTGGTGCAGATGGCCGCGCTGCCGCTGGAGGCGAACGTGCAGTTCGCCACCGTGATGGCGACGGCCATGCCGTACGTCGGCCGCGGGTGACGCCGCCCGGGTGAGGCCGTCCGCGCGACGGGCCCGGGCACGGCCGGCCGGGCGACGCGGTCCGCGCGACGGCGGAATACCGTGACAGGCGTGTGAGGTTTGCACGGTCATGACGACACAGACCGGGCAGCCCGCGATCCTCCGCTACACCGCCTTCTCCGGCTCCCCCGAGGGCGGCAATCCCGCCGGGGTCGTGCTGGACGCCGACGGCCTCTCCGACGCGGAGATGCTGCGGATCGCCGCGGAGGTGGGCTATTCGGAGACGGCCTTCCTCACCCCGCCCCCGGCGGAGCCGGTACCCGCCGTGCCGCCGGGCCGGGCCTTCACCATCCGCTACTTCAGCCCCCTGGCGGAGGTGGTGTTCTGCGGCCACGCGACCGTGGCGACGGCCGTCGCCCTGGGCGAGCGTCTGGGCCCGGGCGAGCTGCTCTTCCGCTCCCCGGCGGGCCCCATCCCGGTGACCGTCGCCGAGCGGGACGGCGTGCTGCGCGCGACCCTGACCAGCGTCGAGCCCCACTCCCGTCCGGTGGCCGCGGCGGACCTCGCGGAGGCGCTGGCCGCGCTGGGCTGGAGCGCCGGGGAGCTGGACCCCGCGATCCCGCCGCGCATCGCCTTCGCCGGCAACGACCATCTCGTCCTCGCCGCCGCGACCCGGGAGCGCCTGGCGGACCTGGACTACGACACCGGACGGCTGAAGGACCACATGCTCCGGCTCGGCCTCACCACGCTCCAGCTCGTGTGGCGCGAGCCCGCCGGGGAGCCGGAGGCGGGCTCCCCGCCCTCCCGCGCCGTCTTCCACGTGCGCGACCCGTTCCCCGTCGGCGGCGTGGTGGAGGACCCGGCGACCGGCGCGGCGGCGGCCGCCTTCGGCGGCTACGCCCGGGAACTCGGGCTGGTCGCCCCGGACGCTACGCTCACCCTGCACCAGGGCGAGGACATGGGCCGCCCGGGCGTGCTGACCGTCGCCCTCCGCTCCGGCGATCCGCGCGTGCACGTCAGCGGTACGGCGGCCCGCATCCGCTGAGCCGGGCCCGGCCCGGCTCCCGTACGGACGGAGGCACTGCGCATGAGCGAGCCCGGCCCGGGCGCACCCGGCTTCGGCAACTACCAGAACGAGATCTACCTGCACGGCCTGGAGGACCGGCTGCCGCCGTTCACCACGGACCTCACCGCGCTGGAGGAGGCCGCGCGGGGGCGCCTGGAGGAGGGGCCGTTCGGGTACGTCGCCGGGGCCGCCGGCTCCGGCGCGACCGCGCGCGCCAACCGGGAGGCGTTCGACCGGTGCCGTCTGGTGCCGCGGATGCTGACCGGCGCCACCGCGCGCGACCTGCGCACCACGGTGCTGGGCGAGGAGCTGCCGGCGCCGGTGCTGACGGCGCCCGTCGGGGTGCAGTCGATCGTCCATCCGGACGGCGAACTCGCCACCGCGCGGGCCGCGGCCGCGCTGGGCCTGCCGATGGTGCTCTCCACCGCCTCCTCTCACACGATCGAGCAGGTCGCGGAGGCGGGCGGCGCCGGACCGCGCTGGTTCCAGCTCTACTGGCCGGCCGACGACGAGGTGTGCGTGAGCATCCTGGAGCGGGCCCGGGCGGCCGGTTTCCGCACCCTGGTGGTCACCCTGGACACCTGGACGCTGGCCTGGCGGCCGCGGGACCTGGACCGCGCCTACCTCCCGTTCATCCGCGGCGTCGGGACGGCGATCCCGTTCTCCGACCCGGCGTTCCGCGCGGGGCTGGCGAAGCCCCCGGAGGAGGACCTGATCGCCGCGGTGCTGCGCTGGGTGCCGATGTTCACCGGCACGGACCGCACCTGGGACCGGCTGCCGTTCCTGCGCGAGCACTGGGACGGCCCGCTGGTGCTGAAGGGCGTGCTGCATCCGGACGACGCACGCCGGGCGGCCGCCGCGGGGGTGGACGGCGTGGTCGTCTCCAACCACGGCGGGCGCCAGGTGGACGGCGCGGTGGCGGCGCTGGACGCCCTGCCGGCCGTCGCGGAGGCCGCGGGCGGGGAGCTGGAGGTGCTCTTCGACTCCGGGGTCCGCACGGGTGCGGACGTGCTGAAGGCGCTGGCGCTGGGCGCGCGTGCGGTGCTGCTCGGGCGGCCGTACGTCTACGGGCTGGGACTCGGCGGCGAGGACGGGGTGCTGCACGTGCTGCGCAGCCTGCTGGCCGATCTGGAGCTGACGCTCGGGCTCTCCGGGCACCGCACCCTCGCGGATCTCGGCCCGGGGTCGCTGCACAGGCCCTGACCCCGGGCCGTACGGTGCCGGGCGCCGGCACCCGGCACCGTACGGCGGTGCGCCTTGCCCACCGCCGCACACCCTCTGGCGGGAGGGGCGGGGAACACGGCATCATGACCGTGCTCCAACCGCATCACTGCGACGGCACCGCCCGGTCCGTATCTCTGCGGAGTGTCCTCCCCGTCCCCACGGCGGGGCGCAGCGCACGGCACGGATTGTCATGCACTCGTCAAGAACGCGTGCACGACAAGGACACCCCCACGAAGGGAGCGCACCACCATGGCATGCGGATCCACCTATCTGTGGCGCGGAGAGACCACCTGGTTCTGCTGCGGCAGCGCCTGGGGCCCCTGCGGTTCCGCGGGCGGCGGCGCCTGCGGCAACTGCCGCTCGGCGTCGAACCACGGCGCCTGGCCGTACGCCTCCGGCGCCTGCTACGACATCACCCGGCCCGACCTCTGCGGCGAGGGCAACATCCCCCGCAGAGGCTGCGGCTCCGTGATGAACGTCCGTCACCAGTGCACCGGCGCCACCGTCTGCATCACCATCACCGACTGCGGGCCCCGCACCAAGAGCTTCTGCGGCGAGCAGACCTGCTGCGGCGGCCAGTGCCGGGTCAACCGCATCCTCGACCTGACCCCCGCCGCGTTCTCGGCCATCGGCAGCCTCAGCTCCGGCAAGCTGCCCGTCTGGATCTACGAGTGAGGAGGAGACCCGGCATGACCGCACCGCACACCCCCGACAACGGCCCCGGCGTCGGCCGCCGCCGCTTCCTCACCGGTGCCGCCCTCGGCGGCGCCACCATCGTCGGCGCCTCCGCGCTGGGCGGACTGGACCCGGACGCCGCGTTCGCCGCCCCCACGCCCCCGCTGGACCCGGCCGTCCAGGAGAGCTCCTTCGCCGAGGGCCGGGTCGCCGGCCGCAACGGCTCGATGCTGGAGGTCGCCGGCTCGCACGGCGAGCACCACCGCATCCAGCTCACCAACGCCACCAGCATCTGGAAGGTCCGCCCCACCACCGCCGACGCCGTCAAGCCCGGCGACGGACTCTACGCCCGCGGCGTGCGGATGCCCGACGGCAGCATCGCCGCCGACGCCGTCTGGGTGAACATCGTCAACCTCACCTGCACCCTGCGCGGCATCGGCCGCGACCGGCTGCACCTGTCGCACGGCGGGCACGAGATCACCGGCCGGGTCGTCCGGGACACCACCGCGGCGTCCTACGCGGGCGGGGCGCTCACCTCCGACCTGTCCCGGCTGCGCATCGGCCAGGAGGCGCAGATCCTGGGCGCCTGGCGGCCGAGCGACGACTCGGTCGACGTCGTCCGCGTCACCGTCGGGCACTGAGCGGGAGGCGGGCACCGGATGATGTCGACGGCACTGGCCACCGCGCTCGCCCCGCTCGCCCTCGGGGCGCTGCTGGCCTGGAGCGGCGCGGTGAAGCTCACCGCCCGCTCCCCCGAACGGCAGGCCGCGGGCACCGCTCTGGAGCGCGCCTTCGGCGGGCTCCCCGGGGCCGTACGGGCGCTGCGCGCGGTCGGCGCGGCGGAACTGCTGGTCGCCGCCGGGCTGCTGGCCGCACCCGGACGGGCGGTCACCGGCGGGGCGGCGGTCGCGCTCGGCGCGGGCTTCACGGGCTACCTGGTGTGGGCCAAGCGGACCGCCCCCGAGTCGTCCTGCGGCTGCACCGCGCGGGACGACGCTCCCATCGGCCCGCGCGCGTTCCTGCGGGCCGGCACGGTGGTGGTGGGGGGCGGCGCGGCCGCGACCGGTGAACCGTGGTGGTCGGCCGCCGCCGCGCGCCCCGCGGCGGCCCTGGCGCTGCTCGCGCTCTACGCCGCCGTACTGGCGCTGCTCTCCACCGACCCGGACCGCTATCTGCTGCCGCTGCGCCGGCTGCGGCTGCGGGCCCTCGGCCACCCGCTGGCCGGGGCGCCGGGGCAGGTGCCGCCGGAGGCGTCGGTCGAGCTGCTGGAACGGTCCCTCGCCTGGGAGGCGGCCTCCGGCCTGGTGCGCTCCGGACTGCGGGAGCACTGGGACGAGGACGGCTGGCGGGTGCTGCGCTACTCGGGCGTACGGGCGGTGGCGGGCGCACAGCGCCCGGTCTCCGTGCTCTTCGCCCTGGACGCGCGGGCGACGGTGGACAACACCGCGACCCCCGCGGTGCGGGTCACCGTCGTGGACGACGCCACGGAGCAGGTCGTGCCGGACGCGCTGCCCGCCCTCCCGGAGCACCGGCCGCTCCCGCTGGTCACCTGACGGGGCCCCGGGCCACCGGCGTTCCGGGCCCCGGGGCCGCCCCGGAGAACCCCGGAACCCTGTGGGCCGGACGCCGGGCGGAGCCCTCACCCCACCGAGACGCGTTCCGCCAGCCGGGGGTAGTGCACCACGAAGCCCTCCCGGTCGAGGGTGAGGTCGCTGCGGAAGTCCCCGGAGGCGAACCGCACCACCGCGCCTCCCGGCGCGCGGGACACGTGGGTGTACCGCTGCCGGGAGGCGCGTACCACCAGCTCCGGGACGGCGATCCAGGCCGTCACGACGTCGTGCTCCCCCGGGGCCCGGTGCAGCCGGTGGCGGAGCACCGGCATGGCGTTGGTGAGCGGCGAGCGGCCCAGGTCGCAGTCGAGCGCCTCCGCCAGGCCGGCCAGCGGCTCGCCGTCCGCCGTCCAGCCGCCGTCCGCCCCGCGCTCCAGCTCCAGGTTCCGCACCGAGCTCTCCGCCTCCACGGAGACCCGAATCCGCCGGGTCGCCCAGTGCTCACCGGTCTCCAGCTCGTACGTCAGCCAGTACGGCGCCGGGGACAGCCCGAACGCCCGGCCGTGCGCGCGGAACGAGGACGGACCGGAGGGCTCGGCCCAGGCCGTCTCGTAGCCGGTCCGGTCGGTGGTCCGCCAGGTCAGCACACGCCGCCGAGCGTTCATGGCTCTCCTCGGAAGGCCGGTTCTCCGGGCAGGATACGGCGCCGCTCCCCGGCCGGCACCGGGTCAGTACACCGTCGCCCCGTACCGCTCCAGGGCCTCGGTCACCGGCTGGAAGAAGGTGATGCCTCCGGAGGTGCAGTCGCCGCTGCCGCCGGAGGTGAGCCCGAACGCGGTGGAACCGGCGTACAGCGGGCCGCCGCTGTCGCCCGGCTCGGCGCAGACGTCGGTGCGGATCAGGCCGTGCACGACCTTGCCGCTCCCGTAGTTGACGGTCGCGTCGAGAGCGGTCACCTTGCCCCCGTGGGTGCCCGTGGTGCTGCCGGTGCGCTGCACGCGCTGCCCGACCGAGGGGTCGTCCGCCCGGGTGATGTCCTGACCGGCGACCACACCCGGACGGTCCACCGCGCCGTCGTAGCGGACGAGGCCGAAGTCGTCGCCGGGGAAGCTGGAGTCCACGGTGCTCCCGAGGCGGTTCCCGGAGCCGTCCGACCACCGCGCGTTGTCCTTGGTGCAGTGCCCGGCGGTCAGGAAGTACTCGCTGCCGCCGCGGCGTACGTTGAACCCGAGCGAGCAGCGTGCGCCGCCGTCCGCGTGGACGGCGTCCCCGCCCTCGATGTACGGGGTGAAGCGCCCGGGGGTCCGCTGGATCTCCAGCGCTCCGGACAGCGAGCCCGCGGACCGCCGGATGGATGCGATGCCGTCCTCGCGGACGCTGCTGTCGGCGGTGACGACGACGCTGTGGGTCTCCGCGTCGACGTGCCAGGCGGTGCCCGCGACGTCCGCCCGCAGCACGGCGTCGCTCACCTGGGAGAGTTCGGCCGGGTTGAACGGGCCGGGGTTGTCGGCACGGGCGGTCGCGGGCAGGGCGAGGGCCGCGGCCGCCGCCATGACGACGGCCCCCGCGAGCGCCGTGGCACGTCCGGACACGCCACGACGGGCGGTGCTGCGCATGTTGCTCACTGCTTCCTCCAACACGGTCGGTGGCCCTCGACGGGGCCCGCACTCCGACCCTCGCCCGGACCGCTGCCGGAGGGAGACTTCAGTTGGTGCGGACGGGTTACGCCCCGCGTCCACGCCTGCACCAGGGGCGACGGCCGCACCGGGCCGCTCCCGGCCGTGGCCGGCGACCGGCCGTCCCCGGAGACCGTGCCACCACCGGCCTCACGGGCCTTTGTATCCGGTTTGTATGCCCGCCTCCTTGAATCGCCGGGTCACCGACGACAAGGAGAGGGATCATGCCCCGACGTTTCCGTCGGCTTGCGGCCGTCGCGGCGGCGACCGCCGCCCTCACATGCGCAGCCCCGGCCGCTGTCGCGGCACCGCAGGCAGGCTCGTCAGCAACAACGGTGCTGAGCGACCGGCCCGTCTTCAAGATGCCGTTCCTCTGCGGGCAGCGCTGGCTCGGCAGCAACTGGCGGGGCCACTCGCCGCCGCACTCGATCGACTGGAACCACTACAACGCCAGTGGCAGCCCGGACGACTACGGCCGACGGGTGTTCGCCAGCGCCGGCGGCACGGTGCTGCGCTCGTACTACTCCCAGTCGACCGGCTACGGCAACACCGTCGTGATCGGGCACGGCAACGGCTGGCGGACGCGGTACGCGCACCTGAAGACCCGCGCCGGCCTGGAGCGTGGCGACAAGGTCCGGCGCGGCCAGAAGATCGGACGGGTCGGCAAGTCGTCCGCGCTCTACAACCTCTCCCCGCACCTGCACTACGAACAGATACACAACGGGGAGGTCGTCGTCGCCCGCGTCCAGGGCGTCCGGTGGTACGACTACCTGAAGCGCTACCAGACCAGCAAGAACAGATGCGGCTGAGCGAGGACGCCGGAGACACCGTTTCCCGGGCGTTCCTGCGCGTCCGCTGACGCCGGCCGGCAGCCGGGCGCAGGTCGCGCGCACGCCGGGCGGGTACGGAGGCCCCTCGTCCGTACCCGCCCGGCCGGGCCGCGGCTCACCGCAGCGACCGCAGCTTGGCGTCCACCAGCGCGGCCTGGTCGCGCACGTCGAGCCGGCGCCACGTCGACAGCGAACGGTGGAAGTAGCGCCGCGCGGTCCGGTCCCGGCCGGTCTCGTGGTGCAGCTCGCCCAGCAGGCAGGCGACGCGTGCCTCCGCGCGCCGGTCACCGAGTTGCTGCTGCACGGCGAGGGCGCCGACCAGCAGTGCCGACGCCTGCCCCGCGTCGCCCTGGCGCAGGCACAGCTCCCCGATGCTCTGCTGCACGTAGGCCGCGCAGTGGGTGTCGGCCAGGTCGTCGAGGATGCCGAGCGCGCCGTCCAGCTCCGCCCGCGCGGCGCGCGGCGCGCCGCGCAGCTCGTGCAGCACGGCGATCCGGCGGCGTACCTGCGCCTCCCGGTGGCGGTCGCCGACCTCGCGGGACAGCTCCAGGGCGCCGTCCAGCCACGGTGCCGCGGCCTCCGGGTCCCGCCGCTCCAGCCACACCGACGCGATGGCGTTGTGCGCCACCGCCTCACCGTGCCGGTCGCCGGACTCGGCGAAGCGGTGCAGCGCGTCGGTGAACGCCTTCAGCGCGACGTCGAGGGCGCCCACGACCCGGTGCACCGATCCGGCTCCCACCGCGGCCACCGCCTCGCCGTACGCGTGCCCGAGCTCGGCGAAGAGGGCCCGGGAGGTGTCGAACGCCAGTAGCGCGTCGCCGTACCGGTCCTGGTAGAGGTGGAGCTGGCCGAGGTTGCGGAGCAGCGCCGCGGCCCGGGTGCCGGTCAGGGCCGGCATCGCGTCGAGCACCCGCTGATGCGTCCGCAGCCAGTCGCCGTAGTAGCCGCGCATGTCGAAGAAGCTCGCCAGTTCGATCGCGAGATCGGCGGCCCGGGAGACGCTGCCGAGCCGTAGCGCGGACTCCACCGCCGCGACGAGGATCCGGCGTTCCGTCTCGAACCACTCGACGGGCTGGTCGCGTACCGTGCGCGTGAGTTCGGCAGCCGGCCCGGCGGGCTGCACCGGCTCGCCGAGCACACCGAGGAAGCGCGTCGGCATCGCCGCGTTCGCGGTGCGGGCGAGCGCGGTCAGGGCGTCGACGACCTGGAGCCGGCGGCGGAGGCGCACGCCGGCCGGTTCCGTCTCGGCCAGTTCCCGGGCGTAGCAGCGGAGCAGGTCGTGCATGCGGTAGCGCGGCAGCCCGAGGCGGTCGGTACCGACCACCTCGACGAGGTGTTCGTCGAGCAGCGTCTCCAGCTCTCCGGGAACCTCCGCGGCCTGGCCCGTCGCCACCGCGACGAGCCAGCCCGGCACCGCCTCACCGGCCAGCCGGCCGAAGGCACGGAAGGCGGTCGCCGCCGGCTCCGGCAGGTGCCGGTAGCTCAGCTCCGCGCTCGCCCGTACCTCCATCTCGCCGGTCTGGAGCTGATCCAGCCGCCCGCGTTCGTCGTGCAGGAAGTCGGCCAGGAGGCCGGGGGTCCACCCGGGCCGGTTCGCCAGCCGGGCGCCGGCGATCCGTACGGCCAGCGGCAGCAGGCCGCAGCCGGAGAGCACCCGGTCGGCGTCGGTTCCCGCCTCCTGCAACCGGTCGGGTCCGGCGATCGTGCCCAGGAGTTCCCGCGCCTCGTCCCGCTTCATCATGCCGAGGGGGACGTGGCGGGCCGGCAGCCCCGGCATCCGGCGGCGGGAACTGACGAGCACCGCCGAGCCGCCGGTGCCGGGCAGCAGCGGACGCACCTGGGCGCCGCCGGCGGCGTCGTCGAGGACGAGGAGGAACCGCCGCTGCGCCAGGCGCGAGCGGAACAGCGCGGCCCGCTCGCTCAGCTCACCGGGGATGCCGCTGTCGATGACGCCGAGGCCGCGCAGGATCTCGGCCAGCACGTCGGCCGGCTGGCGCGGCTGGTCGCTCATCCCGCCCAGGTCGAGGAAGAGCTGCCCGTCGGGGAAGGCGTCGCGTACCCGGTGCGCCACATGGACAGCCAGCGTGGACTTCCCCGATCCGGGTGGCCCGGACACGACGGCGACGACCGGCTGCCGGCCGGCCGCCGACAACGCCCCTTCCAGTGCCTCGATCTCCTCGGCGCGACCGGTGAAGTCCGGCACGTCCATCGGAAGCTGACAGACCGGCTCGGGCGTCCTGGCGGTGCGGCGCGGGCCGGCGTACCCGTGGATCTCGGCGCCGAGAGCGCGCAGCGGCACGCCCGGCTCGATGCCGAGTTCGGCGGCCAGGATCCGCTCGGCCTCGGCGTACGCCGCCCGGGCCTCGGTGGAGCGGCCGGAACCGTGCAGCGCGCGCACGAGCATCTGCCACAGGTCTTCCCGCAACGGGTCCTCGAACAGCCGCAGTCGCAGCTCCGCGACCAGCGGGGCGTAGTCTCCCAGGCGCAGCCGCACGTCGAGGCATTCGTCCACGGCGACCGCCCGCAGCTCCTCGATCCGGGTGATCGCCGGGTCCCACACCACGCTGGACGGCACGTCCTGCAACACGCTGCCCCGCCAGAGGCCCAAGGCCGCTTCGTACCGGCGCAGAGCGGTGGCGGCGTCTCCGTGGTCGCGCTCGGCGCGGGCCCGCTCCAGCCGCTGTTCGAAGAGGAGCAGGTCCACCTCGCCGGGTGGGACGTCGAGTGCGTAGCCCGACGGCTGGGTGCGTAACCCGCCGGTGGTGACCCCTGCCGCGGACAGGGCCCGCCGCAGTGTCCGCACATACGTGCGGACGTTGGCGACGGCGGAACGGGGGGCGCCTCCCGGCCACAGGACCTCCGTCAGCAGGTCCAGCGAGACGAAGCCGCCGGGCTGCAACAACAGCGTGGCGAGCACCGCTCTCGGCTTGGGGCCGCCGATGTGCACCGGAGCACCGGCCACCCGCACCTGGAGTCGCCCCAGCACCCCGAACGTCGGCTCCCCCATGCACGCGCCTCCGTGAGAGTCCGTGGCTGCGGGCACAGCGTACTGGTGTACGAACACGTCAGACAGGGGTCTGCACGCGGTCCGCGCCGTCCACCGGCAGGCGCCTCCGCCCGGGCCGGCCCGGCGGCGCGCCCGTGGCAACCCGCCGCGTGCGGGCGGAGCGGGTCCGTGCCCCGCGGCGGGTCTGGGATGCCGCCGTGCGGGCGGCACCCCAGCTCTCCCCCGGAAGGCCGGGCCACCGCACCGGGAGATGAAGGGTGCGGGCCCGGCTCCGTGTCGGTCGGCCCCGGAGGGCCGGTTGCCTCCGACTACCAGGAGTGTCACGGCCGAAGCTGATCGTTTACTAGGAGCCGCACTAACCGGTAATACACTTGCCGGTAGTTCGCTGCACCGCCCGGTGCACCCTCGTGGACCGGGGCCGTGGGCAGGGGCCCTGAGGAGGGGGAGGCATTGCTCAGCAGAGCGGACCGGAAGCGGGCGCTGCGGGAGTTCCTGCGCGCCCGTCGCGCGGCCATCCTGCCGGAGGAGCGCGGCCTGGAGCAGCGGCACGGCCGGGGCCGCCGCGCCCCCGGCCTGACACAGGCTCACATGGACCAGTTGCTCGGCTGCCCCCTGACCGGCACCTACGCCCGGCTGGAGACCGGACGGACGGACCGCCCCGAGGCGTGGCTGCTGCGCGGCGTGGCCGAGGTGCTGCGCTGCAACGAGGGCGAGTGGCGGACCCTGTGGGCGCTCGCCCTCGGCGACGAACCGCCGCACGCCCTCGACCACCGGGTGCCCACCGCCCTGCTCGCCTCCTGGCAGCGCGTGCTGGACGACGTGGACTGCATGGCCTACATCACCGACGGCTCCTGGAACCTGCTGGCCCACAACCAGGCGTTCGCCGAGATGTTCGAGTCCGGGGTGCCGCCGGCGAACACCATGCGGTACATGGTCCTCACCGAGGAGGCCCGCCGGACGCTGGCGGACTGGGAGCGCTGCTGGGCGCCCCCGGTGCTGGCGCAGCTCCGCGCGGCCGCCGCCGCACACCCGCGCGACCCCACCCTGGAGCGCCTGGTGGCGGAGGTCCGGGCGGACCCGGCGGCCGGGCCCGTCTTCACCGGGGACACCCGGGCCATGGTCAACCCCGACGGCAACACCCGGCCGTTCCGCCATCCCCGCCTCGGCCCGGGACGGGCCGAGCTGAACGCCGCCCTGCTGGGCGGCTCCCCCGAGGCCCGGCTCATCTTCGTCCGCTTCGTACCCGGCGACTGAGGCGCCCGCGGCGCCCGCAGCCCGGGGGCACACCCGGCGCCGTCCGGGCCTCCGGTCGCCCGGCGACCCGTCGAACCGGTGTGGCACCCGTCACACGCGGGTTGTGCACCGCGCCCGGGCCGGAATGATTGTCTCCCATGGAAAGATCACCGACGAGACTGGTCAGACTGACCGACGGCGTGCACCTGTGGGCCCCGGACGGCCGCGGCACCTGGGGGTGGGCCAACTGCGTCCTGATCTCCTCGGACCGGGAGGCGCTGCTGCTGGACACCCCGTACAACGCCCCGCTGACCCGCCGGCTCCGGGAGGCGGCCGCCGAGGTGCTCCCCCCGGGCGCGCGGATCGGCACCGTCGTCAACACCCACGCCAACGGCGACCACTCCTTCGGCAACGCCCTCTTCCCCGAGGCCGAGGTGGTCAGCACGGAGGCCAACCTCGCGGGCGCCGAGGAGGAGCCCGGACCGGAGGAGATGCACCATCTGGTGCACGGCACCGACCCCGGCTCCGCGCTCGGCTGGTACGCCCGCCGGCACTTCCCGCACGACTACTCCGGGCTCACCAAGCGCCTGCCCGACCGCACCTTCTCCGGCCGTCTCTCGCTGGACGTCGGCGGGCTGACGGTCGATCTGTACGACGTGGGGCCCGCGCACACCCACGGCGACCTGATCGCGCACCTCCCGGAGCGCGGGGTGGTGTGCGCCGGCGACGTGCTCTTCGTCGGGGACCACCCGGTGCACTGGGCCGGCCCCATGGACCGCATCCTGGCCGCCTGCGACCGCATCGCCGCCCTCTCCCCCGAGTTCGTGGTCCCCGGCCACGGTCCCGTGATCGGCCTGGACGACCTCGCCACCCACCAGGACTACCTCCGCGACGTCCGCGACCGCATCCACGCGCTGCACGCCCGCGGACTCGACGCGGCCGCCGCGGCCGACGCATTGCACCGCACCCACGGCTATCCGGAACTCGGCCTGTCGGAGCGGCTGGTCATCCTCACCGCGATGGAGTACCGGCACCTCAACGGTGCGACGGCCGCCCCGAACGCGGTGGAACTGGTGACCGCGGCCGCCCGTACGGCCCTGGAGAGCCACCGGCGCTCCGGCATCCCGCCGGCCCGGGCCTCCTGGACCGCCGAGGAGGTCCCCACCCCGCACTCCTGACCCCGCGCCCTGACCCTGAGCCGCCCTGCCCCCGGAGGCGTCGTGACCGTCCACCTCACCCGGCCGGAACTCTCCTTCCCCCCGCACGAGATCACCACCGAGGAGATCGTCGCCGACATCGAGGCCCGGCACGCCGGACATCCGCGGCTGGCAGCCGTCCGCCGCGCGCTGAGCCATGTGGGTGTCGAACGGCGCCGCATGATGCGGCCGCTGGACGCGGCCACCGTCTCCGGCACGGCCGGGATCACCGAGCGCAACCGCGCCGCGTTCGCCGACGCCACGGAGCACGCCGCCACGGCCGCCACCGGACTGCTGCGACGCACCGGCCTGGCCCCGGCGGACGTGGACGCGGTCGTCACCAGCCACACCACCTCCTGGTCCAGCCCGAACCTGGACGTCGCGCTGGCCAACCGGCTCGGGCTGCGCCCCGACGTACGCCGCCTCCCGCTGAGCAGCCTCGGCTGCGCCGGCGGGGCGCACGCCCTGGCCAAGGCAGCCGACCACCTCGCCGCCCGCCCCGGGGACCGGGTGCTCGTGGTGGTGGCCGAGACCCTCAGCACGGTCTACAGTCACCACGACACCTCCCTGGAGAGCATGATCTACAAGGCGCTCTTCGGGGACAGCGCCGCGGCCGTGCTCGTCACCGCCGCCCCGCTGGAGCCGGCGGGCTTCGCCGCCGGCGACACCTGGGAGTTCCTCCTCCCGGACAGCGCCGACCGCTACCGCGGGCGGCTGGACGACGCCGGGCTGCACTTCGACTCCACCCGCCGCGCGCTGGCCGGCGTGGACGACGTCCTGCCCCACCTGCACACCTGGCTCGACCGCACCGGGCACAAACCGCACTGGGCGGTGATCCACCCCGGCGGCCCGCGCATCCTGGACGACACCGCCGCCGGCCTGGACCTCACCGGCGGGGACCTGCGCCACTCCTGGGACAGCCTCCGGGAACGCGGGAACCTCGGCGGTGCCGCCGTGCTGGACGTCCTCGCCCGCACCCACAGCGACCCGCCCACTCCCGGCACCCCCGGCCTCCTCCTCGGCCTCGGCCCCGGCTTCGCCGCCACCGCCCTCTCCGGCACCTGGCGCGACGACCGCCCGCACCAGCCGTAGGGAAGCCGCGGCGGACGCGGGCCCGGGGTGCACCGGGCCCGCGCGCCGGGCCCGCGCGCCGGGGCTCAGCCGCCGGGCTCAGGCGTCCGCGACGAACTCCAGGAAACGCGTCCACTCCTCGCGCCCGACCGCGAAGTGGGGCCGCGCCACGTCCTTGGAGTCGCGGACGCAGACGCCCTGCCCGGTGACGGCGACCTCGATGCAGTCGTCGCCCTGGCTACCGCTGTAGCTGGACTTGAACCAGACGAAGTCCGTGCTCATAGCTCTCCTCGCAGTCGCTCCAGCAGGCTCCGGGAATCGGTGGGGGTCAGGGCCTGCGAGCGCAGTGTGACATAGCGCTGGTACAGCAAGCTGGCCTCTTTCGCGTCAGTGATCAGACGCCCGTTCTGCTGCCCCTCCGCGTACCCGAACCGCCGCCCGTCGGCCGTCTCCAGCAGCCGCACGGGCCCGTCCAGGCAGGCGTGCAGACCGGCCTCCAGCGGCACGATCTGCAGCGTCACGTGCCGTGGCGCGGTGAGTTCCAGCACCCGGTCGAGCATCCCCCGCAACTGCGCCGGGCCGCCGAACCGGCGCCGGAAGACGTGCTCCTCGACGATGAAGCTGAACGGCACGGTCGGCCGCTCCCAGAGCGTCCGCTGCCGCTCCATGCGGGCCGCGACCAGCGCCTCCAGCCGCTCGTCCGGGACCACCGGGATGGTGCCCTCGAACACCGCCCGCGCGTACGCCTCCGACTGCAACAGCCCCGGCACCAGCCGGCACTCGTACGTGCACAGGCCGGCCGCCACCTTCTCCAGCCGCGCCCACTGCCGGAACCACGCCGCCAGCCCCGCGTCGCCGCGGGAGAGGAAGCGGGCGGAGCGGCGCAGCGCGCCGACGTTCCCCAGCACCTCCTCCGCCCGTTCCACGAAGGACTCGTCGGGCATGCGCCGCCCCAGCTCCACGGAGGCCACGGTGTGCTTGGAGAACCGGACCCGTTCGCCGAACTCCGCGCGGCTGAAGCCGGCGTGTTCCCGCATCGCCTGGAGGACGGCCCCGAAGGTCCGGAGGCTGTCCGAGGGATCGGGCTCCCGTTCCGGGAGGTCGTCCACCCGGTCCGTCTCGCCGTCCGTCAGGGCGAGGCTGCTGTCCGTGCCGTCGGCCATCCGCGGCCACCTCCGGTGCGTGCGTACCGTGCCGTGCCGGCGCTGCTCTCCCGCGACCGGCGCACTCAGCGTGACGGAACACACACGCACCGTCCACCGGCAGGCCACGTACGCTGCCGCACCGTACGCGGCGCGCTCCCCGGAATCGCGCCGCGCGCCCGCCACTTCGGAGCGACCAGCGACCGGCACACCCGGCGCTTCCTTGATCTCGCCGTGACACCACCGAGATGTGACGGTGACGATCCCTGCCGTCTCACCGCCGTACCTGCACCGTTCATCCACCTCGCACGAAAGGTCCATGTGGCGCTCCTACGTTCGAGCCCGATCGAGCGACGCACCGGTCGGCCGACGCCGAGCGGACACTTCCGGAAGAGGTCAGTTGTGAAGGGCTTTCCCCTCAAGCGCATGGTCGCCCTCCCCGCAGTGGCGGCCCTGGCATTCGGCCTGGCCGCCTGCGGCTCGGAGAACGAGTCGGGTGGCGACGACGGTGACTCCACGAAGGAGGGCACGCAGCTCTCCGGCACCCTGTCCGGCGCGGGCGCCAGCTCCCAGGACGCCGCGCAGCAGGCCTGGTCGGCCGGGTTCCTCGAGAAGCACCCCGATGTGACGGTCAACTACGACCCGATCGGCTCCGGCGGCGGCCGTGAGCAGTTCACCCAGGGCGGCACCGACTTCGGCGGCACCGACGCCGCGCTGGAGGGCGAGGAGCTGGAGGCCGCCACGAAGCGCTGCGGCAAGGTCGTCGAGGTTCCCACCTACATCTCCCCGATCGCCCTGATCTTCAAGGTCGAGGGGGTCGACGAGCTGAACCTGAAGCCGGACACCATCGCCAAGATCTTCAACCAGAAGATCACCAAGTGGAACGACCCGGAGATCGCGAAGACCAACCCGGACGCGAAGCTCCCGGACACCGCCATCACCCCGGTCAACCGCTCCGACGAGTCCGGCACCACCGAGAACTTCGTCGAGTACCTCTCCGCCGTCGCCCCGGACGCGTGGCCGCACGAGGTCAGCGGCGACTGGCCGGTCAAGGGCGGCGAGGCCGCACAGGGCACCTCCGGCGTCGTCCAGGCCGTCAAGAACGGCTCCGGCACCATCGGCTACGCGGACGCCAGCCAGGCCGGCGACCTCGCGACCGTCAAGGTCGGCGTGGGCGAGGAGTTCACCGCCTACTCCCCCGAGGCCGCCGCCAAGATCGTCGAGGTCTCGGAGCGCGTCGAGGGCCGTGGCGAGTACGACTTCGCCTACGACCTGGCGCGCGACACCACCGAGTCCGGCGCCTACCCGATCGTGCTGGTGTCCTACGCCATGGCGTGCGCCGAGTACGACGACAAGAAGACCGCCGACCTGGTGAAGGCCTACCTCTCCTACATGGTCAGCGAGGACGGCCAGGCCGCGGCCGCCGAGTCCGCGGGCTCCGCGCCGCTCTCGGACGCCCTGCGCAAGCAGGTGACGCCCGCGATCGAGGCGATCTCCGCCGGCTGACCTCCCGGCACGGCCGGGAGTCCCATGGCCGTCCGCTGAGGGCCGCCACCGCGGGGCCGGGCCCGGGCCGCCGTCATCGGCCGCCCGGGCCGCCGGCCGTACCGGCACGGCCGGAAGGCCCCGGTGCACGCCACGCCCCGCCGGCCGAGCCCCGCCGAACCGCCCGTACGAGAAGGGGAACAACAGTGGCTACCACCACCGACCAGAGGCGCCCGAGGACGCCCGTGCGGCGGGGAGACCGGCTCTTCGCCGGGTCGTCCACCGGTGCCGGGGTGACCATCCTCGTGGTCCTCGCCGGTGTCGCGGCCTTCCTGCTGGTGGAGGCCTGGCCGGCGCTCACCGCGCCGGCCGAGGAGACACCGGGGGGTGAGGGAGTGGCCCTGTACGTCTGGCCGTTGCTCTTCGGCACGCTGCTCTCCTCCCTCTTCGCGCTGCTGATCGCGGCGCCGCTGGCGGTGGCCATCGCCCTCTTCCTCACCCGGTACGCCCACCGCCGGGTGGCCGCCACCCTCGGCTACGTCATCGACCTGCTCGCCGCCGTGCCGAGCATCATCTTCGGCCTCTGGGGACTCTCCCAGCTCGCGCCGCTGACGGTGGAACCGACCGGCTGGCTCGCGGAGAACCTGGGCTTCATCCCCTTCTTCGAGGGACCGGCCTCGTCCACCGGACGCACCATGCTGACCACGTCCCTGGTGCTCGCCATCATGATCCTGCCCATCAGCACCGCGGTGATCCGTGAGGCGTTCGTCCAGACCCCGCGGCTGCACGAGGAGGCTGCGTGGGCGCTGGGGGCGACCCGCTTCGAGATGATCCGGATGGCGGTGCTGCCCTACGGCAGGTCGGCGATCGTCGGCGGCTCCATGCTCGGCCTCGGCCGGGCGCTCGGCGAGACGATGGCGGTCGCCATCGTCCTCTCGCCCTCCGGCGGCGTCACCTTCAACCTGATCAGCAACGGCAACCCCTCCACCATCGCGGCCAACATCGCGCTGCAGTTCCCGGAGTCCACCGGGCTCGACATCAACACGCTGATCGCCACCGGCCTCGTCCTCTTCGCCGTCACCCTCGCGGTCAACATGGCGGCCCGGGCCGTGATCAACCGGCGGCGCGAATTCTCCGGAGCCAACTGATGTCCGACACCCAGACCACGCTCGACAAGCCGGAACCGGCCGCTCCCGGCCAGGACCTTCCGCTGACACACGGCACGCTGCCCCGGCGGGCGGCGCCGCTGACCCTGGCGGCCTTCCTGCTGCTCGGCACCGGACTCCTGCTGGCCGACTGGAACCCGGCGCTGTGCGGGACCGTCGCCGCCGCCGGCTACACCGCGGTGATCTACACCTGGTCACGGGTGGTGGAGGACTCCCGTTCGGCGTCCGACCGGCTGGTCACCGCCGTGGTCGCGGCCGCCTTCTGCCTGGCGATGCTGCCGCTGGTCTCGGTGCTGGCGACGGTGCTCACCCGGGGGCTCCCCCGGTTCGACGCGGAGTTCTTCACCCACTCCATGCGGGGAGTGGTCGGCGAGGGCGGCGGCGTCCACCACGCCATCATGGGCACGCTCCTCATCACCGGCCTGACCGCGCTGATCTCCGTGCCGGTGGGCCTGCTCACCGCGATCTACCTGGTCGAGTACGGCACCGGGAAGCTCGCCAAGGCGATCACCTTCTTCGTCGACGTGATGACGGGCATCCCGTCGATCGTCGCCGGCCTCTTCGCGTACGCCCTGTTCGCGCTCTTCCTCGGACCCGGGGTGCGCATGGGCGTCATGGGCGCCGTCGCGCTGAGCGTGCTCATGATCCCGGTCGTCGTACGCTCCGCGGAGGAGATGCTGAAGCTGGTGCCCAACGAACTGCGGGAGGCGTCGTACGCGCTGGCCGTGCCCAAGTGGCGCACCATCCTCAAGGTGGTGCTGCCCACCGCGCTGGCCGGCATCGCCACCGGCGTCACCCTGGCGGTCGCCCGGGTCATCGGGGAGACCGCTCCGCTGCTGATCACGGTCGGCATCACCTCCAGCGACAACTTCAACCCGTTCGACTCCCGGATGGCGACGCTCTCCGTCTTCTCCTACTACGAGTACGTCACGCCCGGCTTCCCGGCGGAGGCGTCACTCGACCGCGCCTGGGCGGCGGCCCTCGTCCTGATCATCCTCGTGATGGCGCTCAACCTGGTGGCGCGGCTGATCTCCCGGCTGTTCGCCCCCAAGGCCCGCGGCTGAACGCTCCGCCCCGGCCCGGCACGCCGCCGGCCGCACGCCCCGCCCCGACCGACAAGGAAACCCCGTGGCCAAGCAGCTCGAGGTCAGGGACCTCGACATCTCCTACGGCACCTTCCTGGCCGTGCAGAACGTGTCGATGCACATCGCCCCCCGGTCGGTGACCGCGCTGATCGGCCCGTCCGGATGCGGCAAGTCCACCTTCCTCCGGGCGCTCAACCGGATGCACGAACTCGTGCCGAAGGCCCGGGTGTCCGGCAGCGTGGTGATGGACGGGCAGGACCTGTACGCACCGGACGTCGACCCGGTGCGGGTGCGCCGCCACATCGGCATGGTCTTCCAGCGCCCCAACCCGTTCCCCACCATGTCGGTGTACGACAACGTCGCCGCGGGGCTGCGACTGAACAAGAAGCGCCGGAAGAGCTCCGAGACGGACGACCTCGTCGAGCGGGCGCTGCGCTCCGCCAACCTCTGGACGGAGGTCAAGGACCGCCTGGACCGGCCCGGTTCCGGGCTCTCCGGCGGCCAGCAGCAGCGGCTGTGCATCGCTCGTGCGATCGCCGTACAGCCCGACGTGCTGCTGATGGACGAACCCTGCTCCGCGCTCGACCCGATCTCCACCCAGGCCGTCGAGGACCTCGTGACCGAGCTGAAGGAGCAGTACACGATCGTCGTCGTCACGCACAACATGCAGCAGGCGCAGCGCGTCAGCGACACCACCGGGTTCTTCAACCTCACGGCGGTGGGGCAGCCCGGGGAACTGGTGGAGACCGGGCCGACCGCGCAGCTCTTCACCAACCCGTCCCGGCAGGCCACCGAGGACTACGTGTCGGGCCGGTTCGGCTGACCGGGCGCATGCGGCAGGAAACAGCGGGAGACGGTCGTCCGCGCCCGGCGGCCGCGGAACCGTCCCCCCGGGCGACCTCGCCGCGCGACCGGCCGGTCGGCTCCCTCCCGCTGGTCCTGCTGGCGGACGCCGACGAGGGCGTCCACCGGCCGCTCGCCGAGCAGCTCGGCGCGTACCGCATCACCGTCGTGCACTGCACGGACGGGGCGACGGCGCTCCTGGAGACGGGGGCGCTGCGGCCGGACCTGCTCCTGGTCTCGGCCGGACTGCCGGTGCTCGACGGGGTGTCGGTGCTCCGTGCGGTGCGCCAGCGGATGACCCTGCCGGTCGTCCTCGGGTTCTCGCCGCGGGAGGCCGGCCTCGTCCAGCCGGCGCTCGCGGCCGGCGCCACCGCCTGCCTGCCCCGGCCCTACCGGCCGCGCGACGTGACGCGGCTGCTGAGCCTCGTCGGCCGTACCGCCCGCACCCGGCGGCAGCCGGTGGTCTGCGGCGCACTGGCGCTCGACCCGGACTCCTACGAGGTCACGCTACGCGGGTCACGCCTTCCCCAACTGACGGTCCGCGAGTTCCGCCTGCTGGAGCTGCTGATGCGGCACCCCGGCACGGTGGTCTCCCGGGAACGCATCAGCCGGGAGGTGTGGGGAGCGCGGCCCCCGCGCCCCAACACCATCAGCGTGCACATCGCCCGCCTCCGGGAACGCCTGGCCGACGACCCGCACCGCCCGCAGATCATCCAGACCGTCCGCGGCGTCGGCTACCGCCTCCTCCCCCCGGGCCCCTGAGCGGGTCACAGTCCCGCCTCGGCCTCCGCCGCCGCGTGGATCTCCCTGATCCCCGCCATGGCCTCCAGCGGGTCCTCCTTCCCGCTGTCCACCACTTCTTCCAGGCAGCGCAGCCGTGCTGCTCGAGAGGGGTGGCGCTGAATGGCGACGAACACGCCCCAGGTATGGACGAAGGTGCGCAGCGGCGCGAGCGACTGGACCTGCTGAGCGCTGGTGGTCGCTTCCACGAGATCACGGACGAACGCCGGCATGCGGCTCGGTGTCAGCCGCTCGACGGCTGCACGCAGAGCATCGGGAGTGAGGGCGGGCATGGGAATGAGCGGCTCATCGGCCTGCGGCCGCGCGGGCACGGTTCGAGCTCCCGGTTCGGTGGCGGGAATGACTGCGCTTCCCGAACGGTACCCGCACCCGGCGACAGCGGCAGACGAGTCGTGCTGTACGCCGGGTTCTGTCTCGGCCGGGCCTCGCGGTCCGGCCGGAGGCGGTCATCCATCTAGGGCCGCCGTCGCCGACGGCCTCCAGCGGTCCACCCGCGGACTCGGGCGGGCAGCCCTCGAACATCCGCGCAGGGCCGTCGCTCCGTACGGAACGGCAGCCCCTCTTGACCTTGCTCCGGGTGGGGTTTACCGAGCCGGCCAGGTCACCCTGGTCGCTGGTGGTCTCTTACACCACCGTTTCACCCTTACCGGGTGCCTCGCGGCCCCGGCGGTCTGCTTTCTGTGGCACTTTCCCGTGGGTCACCCCAGGTAGGCGTTACCTACCACCCTGCCCTGCGGAGCCCGGACGTTCCTCGGCGGTCCCCGAGGGGACCGACGCGACCGCCCGCACGACTCGTCTGCCGTGACGACCATGGTACGGGACCGGGCGGCGCCCCCGGGACCGGTCACGGGGGGGCGCTCGCCGGGGCCGCCTGCGCGTCCGTGCCCGTGCCTCCGGGGCGCAGGCGGGAGCCGCCCGTGCTCTCCCGGCCGCGGCGGGGTCCGGACCCGCCGCCCGCCCGCGGACCGGGGAACGGGGCCGGGCGCCCGCCGGACGCCTGCGGGCCCGGGACCGGGCCGGGTCGGTGCCAGCAGGGTTCCGAACCCCGGTCCGCTCGCGGGCCCGGGCGACACGGCTCTGCGGCCCCGGAGCGGGACGTCGCTCCGGCCCCCGCCGGGACCGGCCGCCCTCACCGGGACCGGACCCGGCTGCGGACCGCGCCGGCGCGGGCGCGGAACGTGAGCACCGGCACGCCGCCGGAGGCGGCCCCGCGTCAGCGGGTGAACCAGCGCTGCGGCTCCGGGGCGGTGTTCTCGTAGATGTGCTTGGCCTGCCGGTACTCGGCCAGCCCCTCCAGGCCCAGCTCCCGGCCGATCCCGGAGTGCTTGAACCCGCCCCACTCGGCGCCCGGCAGATACGGCCCGAAGTCGTTGATCCACACCGTGCCGTGCCGCAGCCGGCGGGCCACCCGTTCGGCCCGGGCGGCGTCCCGCGTCCACACGGCACCGGCGAGGCCGTACTCGGTGTGGTTGCCGAGCTCGATCGCCCGCTCCTCGGTGGTGAAGCGCTCCACGGTGAGGATGGGTCCGAAGGTCTCCTCCTGCACGATGCGCATGTCCTCGGTGCAGTCGACGAAGACCGTCGGCCGGAAGAAGAAGCCGTTCTGCAGTGCGGGCTCCTCCGGGCGCCGGCCGCCGGCGACCAGCCGGGCGCCCTCCTGGAGGGCGATGCCGACGTAGGACTCCACCTTGTCCCGGTGCTCGGCGGAGACCAGCGGGCCGCTCTCGGTGTCCTCGTCCAGTCCGTTGCCGAGCCGGATGCGCTCGGCGCGCTCGACGAGGGCGGCGACGAAGTCGTCGTGCAGCGACTCCTCCACGATGAGCCGGGTGCCGGCCGAGCACACCTGCCCGGCGTGGAAGAAGACGGCCATCAGGGCGTAGTCGATGGCGGCTTCGAAATCGGCGTCGGCGAAGACGATGTTGGGGTTCTTGCCGCCGAGCTCCAGGGCGATGTTCTTGACCGTCCGGGCCGCGTCCCGCATGATCCGCCGCCCGGTCTCCAGGCCGCCGGTGAAGGAGACCAGGTCCACCTGCGGGCTCTCCACCAGCGCCGCCCCGGCCGTGCCGCCGGGGCCCAGCACCAGGTTCACCACTCCGGCGGGGGCGCCGGCCTCCGCGATGAGCTCCACCATCTTGATCGTGGTGAGCGGGGTGGTCTCGCTGGGCTTGATCACCAGGGTGTTGCCCGCGGCCAGGGCGGGCGCCACCTTCCAGGAGGCCTGGAGCAGCGGGTAGTTCCACGGGGTGATCAGCGCGCACACGCCGACCGGCTCGTGGACGACGCGGCTGCGCACCCGGGGGTCGCCGGCGTCCACGAGCCGTCCGGAGTCCTCCTCGGCGAGGCCGCCGTAGTAGTGGAAGACGGCGGTCACGTCGTCGACGTCGATGCCGCCCTCGGTCAGGGTCTTCCCGGTGTCCAGCGTCTCCAGCCGGGCGATCTCCGCCCGGTCCCGCTGGAGGAGGTGGCCTACCCGGTGCAGCAGCTCGGCCCGCTGCCGGGGCGTCCACGAGGGCCACTCGCCCTCGTCGAAGGCGGTGCGCGCCGCGGCGACCGCCGCCTCCGCGTCGGCACGGTCACCGTCGTCGACCGTGCGGATCACGGACTGGTCGTAGGGGTTGACGACCTCCATGGTGGCGCCGGCGGTGGCACCCACCCATTCTCCGCCGATGAAGAGCGTGGACGTGGCGCGTCCTTTCCCGGATGGGGCCGAATGCAGCCGTACCGTGATGCGCAGGGAATGGTCACTGCCTATGTTAGACCCGTCACACTGTGCTGCAACGCGACCCGAGGAGCGCGCATGGGCCGGGCAGAATACGACTTCATCATCGTCGGCGGTGGCTCCGCGGGATGCGCCCTGGCGAACCGGTTGAGCACGGACCCGGGAAACCGGGTCCTGGTGCTGGAGGCCGGGCGTCCGGACTGGAAATGGGATGTGCTCACCCACATGCCCGCCGCGCTGACGATGGTCATCGGGAACCCCCTGTACGACTGGCGCTACGTCTCCGAGCCGGAGCCGCACATGGACGGCCGTCGGGTGAGTCACGGGCGCGGTCGGCTGCTCGGCGGATCGAGTTCCATCAACGGGATGATTTTCCAGCGGGGAAATCCGATGGACCTGGAACGCTGGGCCTCCGACCCGGGCATGGAGAACTGGGACTACGCGCACTGCCTGCCGTATTTCAAGCGCATGGAGCACTGCGTCGCCGGGGCCGACGAGTGGCGCGGCCAGGACGGGCCGCTGTGGCTGGAGCGCGGCCCGGCCACCAATCCGCTCTTCTCCGCGTTCCTGGAGGCCGCGCAGCAGGCCGGATACCCGCTGACCTCGGACGTCAACGGCTACCAGCAGGAGGGCTTCGCCCGCTTCGACCGCACCATCCGGCGCGGACGGCGGTGGTCGGCGGCCCGGGCGTATCTGCACCCGGTGAAGCACCGGCCGAATCTCACGGTGAAGTGTTTCGCTCAGGCCGACCGGGTGCTTTTCGAGGGCAGGCGGGCGGTCGGCGTGGCCTATCGCCGCTGGGGCCGGGAACGCCGCCGGGTGTACGGCAGAGAGGTGATTCTGTGCGGGGGCGCCGTCAACACACCGCAGCTCCTGCAGCTCTCCGGAATCGGGAATCCGGACGAACTGCGGCCGCTGGGTGTCGAGATGGTGCATGCGCTTCCCGGGGTCGGTGAGAATCTCCAGGACCATCTGGAGGTGTACGTCCAGCATGCGTGCCGCAAGCCGGTCACCTACAATCCCGCGCTCAAGCTGCGGCACCGGCCGAGAATCGGCCTGCAGTGGCTCCTCTTCCGCTCCGGGCCGGGCGCCACGAACCACTTCGAGGCGGGTGGGTTCGTGCGCGGAAACGACGAGGTGGAATACCCCAACCTGATGTTCCATTTCCTGCCGATCGCGGTGCGGTACGACGGGACTCCGGTGGACGCCGAGCACGGCTACCAGGTGCACATCGGCCCCATGTATTCCGATGTCCGGGGCTCGGTGAAGATCACCTCGACCGATCCGCGGAAACACCCCGCGCTGCGTTTCAACTACCTCTCCACACCCAACGACCGGAAGGAGTGGGTGGAGGCGGTCCGGGTCGCCCGGGAGATCCTGCGGCAGCCCGCGCTGGCCGAGTACGACGCCGGGGAGATGTCCCCCGGACACGCGGTGGAGACGGACGAGGAGATCCTGGCGTGGGTCGCCCAGGACGCGGAGACGGCCTACCACCCGTCCTGCACCGCCCGCATGGGCACCGACGAGATGTCCGTGCTGGACCCGGAGTCCCTGCGGGTGCACGGGGTCGACGGGCTGCGCGTGGTGGACGCGTCGGCGATGCCCTACCTCACCAACGGCAACATCTACGCGCCGGTGATGATGCTGGCCGAGAAGTCCGCCGACCTGATCCTCGGCAACACTCCGCTGCCGCCGTCCACCGCCGGCTTCCACCGGCACCGCGCACAGGAGGCCTGAGACCTTGTCGACAGCCGGAGACAACGGAACAAGCGGCGAGGAGACCCCCCGGACGAAGCTCCCGACGGCGGTCACCCACCCCGGCGGCGGCATCCGGCTGAAGCCGGCCGTCTTCTTCGGGTCGTCCCTGCTGATCCTCGCCATCTCCGTCTGGGCGATCCTGACGCCGTCCGGCGCCGAGGACGCCCTCGGCGTGGCGGTGGAGAAGATCTCGTCCTGGTTCGGCTGGTACTACTTCCTCGCCGCCACGCTGTATCTGCTCTTCGTGGTGTTCGTGGGCGTGTCCCGGTACGGCGGCATCAAGCTGGGGCCGCAGCAGTCCACGCCGGACTACGGGGTGTTCGCCTGGGCGGCCATGCTGTTCGCCGCGGGCATCGGCATCGACCTGATGTTCTTCTCCGTGGCGGGGCCGGTCACCCACTATCTCGCGCCGCCCGCGGGAGAGGCCCAGACCATCGAGGCGGCCCGGCAGGCCGTGGTGTGGACGCTCTTCCACTACGGCATCACCGGCTGGGCGATGTACGCCCTGATGGGCATGGTCCTCGGCTACTTCGCCTTCCGCTACCGGCTGCCGCTGGCCATCCGCTCCGCGCTCTACCCCATCATCGGCCGGCGCATCCACGGCCGGATCGGCGACACGGTGGACCTCGCCGCCATCATCGGCACGGTCTTCGGCATCTCGGTGTCCCTGGGCATCGGCGTGGTGCAGCTCAACTACGGCCTGGACTACCTCTTCGGGGTGGACGAGGGGCTGCCCGCACAGATCGGCCTGATCATCGTGGCCGTCGTGATGGCCACGGTCTCCGCGGTGGCGGGCGTGGACAAGGGCATCCGGCGGCTGTCCCAGCTCAACGTGGTGCTCGCCATCGTGCTGATGTTCTACATCCTCTTCGTGGACAGCCCCATCCGGCTGCTGAACGCGCTGATCCTCAACATCGGCGACTACGTCAGCCGCTTCCCCTCGATGACGCTCAACACCTTCGCCTGGGACCAGCCGACCGACTGGCTCAACTCCTGGACGCTCTTCTTCTGGGCCTGGTGGATCGCCTGGGCGCCGTTCGTCGGGCTCTTCCTGGCGCGGATCTCCCGCGGCCGCACCATCCGGCAGTTCGTGGCGGCCACGCTGGTGATCCCGCTGCTGTTCACCCTGATCTTCCTCTCCGTCTTCGGCAACAGCGCGCTGGGCGTCATCCGGGACGGCAACCTCCAGTTCGGCGAGACCGCCATGGCCGCTCCCGAGCAGGGCTTCTACGGGCTGCTCGCGCAGTATCCCGGGGCCACCTTCAGCGCCGGGCTGGCCACCTTCGTCGGACTGCTGCTCTACGTCACCTCCGCGGACTCCGGCGCGCTGGTGATGGGCAACCTCAGCTCGCACCTCCCCACCCCGATCACCGACACCACGGCGTGGCTGCGGATCTTCTGGGCCTCGGCGACGGGCCTGCTCACCCTCGCCATGCTGATCGTCGGCGGCGTGGACGCACTGACCAACGCCACCATCGTGATGGGCCTGCCGTTCTCCTTCGTCATGTTCGTGATCATCGCGGGCCTCTACAAGGCGCTGCGGTTCGAACACATGCGGGAGACCGCGGTGGTCACCTCGATGCCGTCGTCGCTCTCCGGGCGGACCACGCACTACGGCGCAGTCGCGGAACGGCACTGGCGGCAGCGGCTCGCCCGGGCGATGAGCTTCCCCGGCCGCCGTACCGCCTCGCGGTTCGCGGACGAGGTGGCCCGCCCGGCGCTGGACCAGGTGGCCGGGGAACTGCGCGCCCAGGGCGCGGACGCCACGCTCGACGAGGAGCAGGTGGAGGAGCTCGAGGTCCCCGCCCTGGGGCTACGGGTGCCGATCGGCGAGGAGGAGGAGTTCTCCTACTGGCTGCGGCCGGTCGAGGTGCCCGCCCCCGCCTTCGCCACGCGTACGGTCACCGAGCACGACACCTACGTGCGGTACGAGGTCTATCTGCCGCACGGCAGCCAGGGCTACAACGTCATGGGGTACAGCCGGGAGCAGCTCATCGGTGACGTCCTCGACCACTACGAGCGGCATCTGGAGTTCCTGCGCCTGCACCGGGAGGCGGCCGAACGCTCCGCCATCCCCGGGCACCGGCCCGACACGCGGGAGGCGGAGGCGCCTCCCGAGGAGGGGTACTGAGCCTCCCGCCGGGTACGCGGCCCCGCCGGGCACGGCGCCGTGCCGCGAACCCCGGCGGGCGCGGTACCAGGCCGGAGACCCGCCGCGGCGCGGGTGCGTCACGCCGGGACGAAGAGCACCGGGCTGTGCGGCAGCGCGGCCTCGGTGAGACGCACCCGCAGCGGCTCGTCCAGCGGCAGCGGCGGCCCGCCGGCCGGCGCCTCCAGGCGGCCCGCGACGGCGGGGGCGGCGAGCTGCACCGTGCCCTGGTGCGGGCGGTCCTCCCGGCGGTCGACGACGCGGGCGCCGAAGACCTCGCCGACGCGGTCCCGAAGCACGGCCGTCGCCACCGTGTCCAGGCAGGCGCGTTCCGCGGCGTGGTGGCGGCGGTCGCCGGCGGCCATGGTGGCGGGCAGCCCGGCGAGCGCGTCGCGCGCCCACTCCGGCGGCTCCCGGCCGGCCGCCGCGGCCAGGCACAGTTCGCCGGTGTAGCGGTCCACGACCCGTTGCAGGGGCTCGGTGCAGTGCGCGTACGCGGCGGCGACGGCCGCGTGCCGGGCCTCCTGGCGGGAGGGGCGGTCGCCGTCGAACACGGTGTACCCCGCGCCGTGGAAGAGCGCGGTGCACTCCTGGAGGAAGGCGGCGTGCGCGGCGCGGGCGGGGTCGAGGGAGCGCACGACCACGTCGTACGGGGTGTGGTGCGGCCACTCGACGTCCAGCGCGTGGGCCACCCGGCGCAGCCGGGCGACGGCGCCGTCCGGGGCGGCGGGCACGGTGCGCAGCACTCCCACGCCGGCCCGCAGCATCAGTTCGGCCGCGGTGGTGCCGGCGAGCTGCCGGAGCTGTTCGTCCCAGCCCGCGGCGGGCGGCGCGGGACGGTGCGCGAGGGTGTAGTGCTCGCCGTCCTCGCCGCCCGGAACGATCTCCTGCTCCGGCAGGGTGAGCGAGACGCCGCCGCGCTCGCGCTCCCGTTCCTCGCGGAGCAGGCCGACCTCGCGGAGGAGCACCACCTCGTCGGCCGCGGTGCCGTCGTCCAGGGCGCGCTGCACCGCCGGGTGGCCGAACCGCGCGCGGCTGCGCACCAGGGCCCGGCGCACGTCCACGTCGACGACCGCGCCGTACGGGTCCAGGTCGATCCGCCAGAGCAGGGCGGGCCGGTCCTGCCGCGGGAGGAGCGCCGCGGCGCCCTGGGAGAGGACCGGCGGGTGCAGGGGCAGACGCCGGTCGGGGAGGCGGAGGGTCCGGGCGCGGCGGTGCGTCTCCCGGTCCAGGGCGCCGCCGGGGCGGACGAAGGCCGTGGGGTCGGCGAGCGCGTAGTAGAGGCGGAAGCCCGCCCGCCGGCGCCGCAGGTGCAGGGCACGCTCGGGGGCGGGGGCGCCGGGGCGGTCGACGGTGAAGAAGGGGACGCTGGTGGCGTCGTCGTCCGGGAGCAGCGGTGCCCGGGCGACCCGCTCGGCCTCGGCGCCGGCCTCCGCCGGGAAGTCCCCGGGCAGGGCCAGGGCCTCCCGTAGCGCGTCGAGGGCGGCGCGCAGCTCCGCGCCCCCGGTGCCGGCCACACGCAGCTGACGGGTGGGCATACAGCGAGCGTAGGCCCGTACGGGCAGGTCGGCGCGGTGAGCGGGCGTCCCGGCCGCGTAGGCTGCGGGGCGGGGCGCGACCCCGCGGAACGAACGAAAGGTGGGACACCAGGTGCTCGTGCTGCTGCCGCCGTCCGAGGGCAAGGCCACGGCGGAGTCGGGGCCGTCGCTCGACCTCGGGGCGCTCTCGCTGCCGGAGCTGGCTCCGGAGCGGGAACGGGTGCTCGACGAGCTGGTCTCGCTCTGCTCCGGCGACGAGGAGAAGGCCCGGGAGGTGCTGGGGCTCGGCGAGCGGCTGCGGGGCGAGGTCGCCCGGAACGCGGCGCTGCGCTCCGCCCCGGCGCGGCCGGCCGGCGAGGTCTACACGGGGGTGCTCTACGACGCGCTGGACCTGGCCTCGCTGAGCGCCGCGGCCGGGGAGCGGGCCGCCCGTTCCCTGCTGGTCTTCTCCGGGCTCTGGGGTGTCGTCGGCGTACGGGACCGCATCCCGGCGTACCGCTGCCCGGGCGGGGTCCGGCTGCCGGGGCTCGGCCCGCTGGGCGGGTACTGGCGGGAGCCGCTGTCCGGGGTGCTGCCGCGGGCGGCGGCCGGGGGGCTGGTGCTGGACCTGCGGTCCTCGGCCTATGCGGCGATGTGGCGGCCCGCCGGGGAGCTCGCGGGGCGTACGGCGACGGTGCGGGTGCTGCACGCGCGGACGGTGGACGGGGTGGAACGGCGGTCGGTGGTGTCGCACTTCAACAAGGCGACCAAGGGCCGGCTGGTCCGCGCGCTGCTGGAGGCGGGGGCCGTCCCGGGTTCGCCTGCGGAGCTGGTGGAGGCGGTGCGGGACCTCGGGTACGCGGTGGAGGCCGAGGAGCCGGCGCGGGCCGGGCGGCCGTGGCGGCTGGACGTGGTCGTGACGGAGCTCTGAGCCCGGCGGCAGAGGGTTGCGCAGAACGCAACGCTCGTTGCGCTGAGCGGGGTCCGCCAGCACGATGAGCCCATGAGCGCGCCGTCCACGCCCTCCGGGGCGTCCCCGCCTCCGCCCGCGGTCTCCCCGGCGGCCCCGGGCCCCGTGGCCGCGCCCGCGAGCCCGCTGGACTTGGGCCCGGTGCTTCCGGTGGCGGTGCTCGACGATCCCGCCGACGCGGTGCCGCTCGCCCGCGCGCTGGTCGCCGGCGGGCTGCGGGCGCTCGAGGTGACGCTGCGCACGGCGGCCGCGCCGGAGGCCGTCCGCGCGGTGGCCGCCGAGGTGCCGGAGGCGGTGGTGGGCGCGGGCACGGTGCTCTCCCCCGCGCAGGCCCGGGCGGCGGTGGCCGCGGGCGCGCGGTTCCTGGTGAGCCCGGGCTGGACGGACCGGCTGCTGGAGGCGGTGCGGGAGACGGGCGTGCCGTTCCTGCCGGGGGTCTCGACGGCCTCCGAGGTCCTCGGGCTGCTGGACCGCGGGATCACCGAGATGAAGTTCTTCCCGGCCGAGGCCGCCGGCGGGGTGCCCTGGCTGCGTGCCCTCGCCGGCCCGCTGCCCGGGGCCCGTTTCTGTCCCACCGGGGGCCTCACCGCGGCCTCGGCACCGGAGTATCTGGCGCTGGGAAACGTGGGGTGCGTCGGGGGCGGCTGGGTGGTGCCCGGGGACGCGCTGGCGGAGCGCGACTGGGCCCGGGTGGAGCGGCTCGCCCGCGAGGCCTCCCGCCTCGCGCCGGGCTGACTGCTGTCCCCTCCCCTGCCCCCGTCGCCCGGAACCCGGCCGCGGCACCGGGCGCCCGGGCGCTCAGGTCACCGCAGGTGACCGGTGTCGTTGAGCAGCCGCACCGACGCGTTGCCGTCCGCGAAGTACGCCACGGCGGAGAGCGAGGCCGCCGAGAGCTCCATGCGGAACAGCGCCTCCGGCGGCGCCTCCAGCGCCAGCCGTACCAGCGACTTGACGGGCGTGACGTGCGAGACCAGCAGCACCGTCTTCCCCGGGTGGCGGGCGAGGATCTTGTCCCGGGAGACCGCGACCCGCCGGGCGACCTCGGCGAAGCTCTCGCCGCCGCCGGTGGGGCGGGCCTCCGGGGAGGCGAGCCAGCGTTCCAGGTCCCCGGGGTGGCGCTGCTGCACCTCGGCGAAGGTCAGGCCCTCCCAGTCCGCGAAGTCCGTCTCGCGCAACCCCTCGTCCGTACGGACCTCCAGGCCGAGCCGGCCGGCGACCACGGCCGCGGTCTCCCGGCAGCGGCGGAGCGGCGAGCTGATCACGGCCTGCACGGTGCCGCGTGCGGCCAGCGCCGCGGCGACCGCCTCGGCCTGCCGGCGCCCGGCGGGCGAGAGTCCGGGATCGCTGCCGCCGCTGCCGGAGAACCGCTTCTGAGGGGTCAGCGCCGTCTCGCCGTGCCGGAGCAGCACCAGGGTGGTGGGCGGTCCGAGGTCGGGGCCCCAGCCCGCGGCCGGCGCGGCGGCCTCGCCCATGTCGGCCGCGTCGGCGGCGCCGGCCGGCGTGCCGGCCCGCGAGGCCTCGCGG
>NZ_JACYHE010000029.1 GCF_021696945.1 Streptomyces sp. JJ36 | reverse complement strand
TGTAGCTCTGCCGGTAGGAGTACGTACCGGCCAGACCCTCGGTGGCCTCGGTCTCCGGAAACCGCACCGTGGACCGCAGGGGCAAGCCCATGTGGTTGCGGAGGCCGCCGTTCCGTACTTCTGGCCCTGGTTCGACCCGGCCCCGAGGCTCGCCGTCTACGAACTGGAAGACGACCGGTTCCTGGAGCGGACGAATGCTCTCGCGGGCGCGACCACCCACCTGGATTTCCCGATCCCCATCGCAATCGATCCCGCTACGCTCGTCCGGTAGTAGACGTCTGCCGGTGGGGTGCTGACGGCAACCGGACCCGCAAGCGGCGGGTGCCAGCGGCCTTCCCCGGACTCTGAGACCGCTGTTCACCTGTGAGAACGCAAGTGAGAGCGGACGCCCAGCACACGTGCTCGGTGCTCGGAGCTCGGGTGAGATTCCGGCCCCCTGGTCCTCAACTCGCCCTGTCGATTTTGTTCGCGTTCCGAGTGCAACGGTCAGTGCGTTTGTCAGCGAGGTGATCCGCCGGGACCCGGTTTCGCCACTGCACGAGAACGACGCACGGTGCGGCCGGTGGGCGGCTCCGGGCGTGGAGGGAGCCGGTCCGGTGGCCGGGACGCCGGGTGGGCGTCCCCTGACGCCGGCGGAGGTCAGCGGGCGTCAGGGGACGGCTGGGGACGGCGGCGGAGCGTCAGGAGACGTCGACCGCCGTGTCGTCGAGGACGAAGGAGGTCTGGAGCGAGACGTCCTCCTCGCCGGTGAAGCGCAGCCGGATCTCCTGGCCGGCGTACGTGCCCAGGTCGGCTGTGTGCCGGGCGTACCCGCTGTTCTCGTCCAGGTTCGAGTACGTGTCCAGGGTGTCCAGCACCTGCGAGCCGTCGGCCGTGAGGATCTCGACGCGGAAGGTGTCGTACGCCGTGGAGGAGGTGTACTCGGCGGAGTCGATGTGCAGCTGGTAGCTCAGCTCGTAGGAGGAGCAGCCCTCCGGCAGGGTGACGTTCTGCCGGAGCTGGTCGGTGCTGGTCCGGCCGTAGCCGTTGAACCAGGCGTTCCAGGAGCCGGCGTGCGGCGGCTGTCCCTGGCTGCTCCACTGACCGATGACCTGGTCGGTGACGGTCCAGCCGGTCTCACCCGACTCGAAGCCCGGGTTGGCCAGGAGCTGGCCGGGGGTGCACTCGGGCTCGGTGCCGCCGGTCACCGTCAGGGTGAAGGTGACGCTGTGTTCGGCGGAGGCGGAGCGCCCGGTGAGGGAGACCTGGTAGGTGCCGTTCGGGGTGGAGGCCGAGGTGGCGAGGGTGACCTGTGCGGACTCCCCGGCCGTCACGGAGGACGGGTCGAAGGCGGCGTCGGTGCCGGCGGGCAGCCCGGAGGCGGAGAGCGTGACGGTCTCGGCGCTGCCCGAGGTGACCTCGGTGCCCAGGGTGGCGCCGGCGCTCTCGCCGGCGGTGACCGAGGCGGAGTCCGGGGTGACGGAGAGCGCGAAGTCGTTCTCCGGGTCGGGGTCGCCGGGGGCGGGCACGCGCAGCAGCAGGTTGGGGGAGCCGCTGCCGGGGGAGCCGACGACGCCCGGGGTGGCGAGGCCGACCAGGTGGTCGCGGACCTGCTGCGGCGTCCAGGACGGGTTCGCGCCCTTCACCAGCACCGCAGCGCCGGCGACGTGCGGGGACGCCATGGAGGTGCCGCTGATGGTGTGGGTGTCGGTGTCGCTGCCGATCCAGGCCGAGGTGATGGAGCTGCCGGGGGCGAAGAGGTCCAGGCAGCTTCCGTAGTTGGAGAAGTACGAGCGGCCGTCGCTGCTGGTGGTGGCGCCGGTGGTGATTGCCTCGGGGACGCGGTTGGGGGAGCCGGAGCAGGCGTCGGAGCTGTCGTTGCCGGCCGCCACGGCGTAGGTGATGCCGGCCGCGATGGAGGACTTGACCGCGTTGTCGAGGGCGGTGGAGTTGCCGCCGCCGAGGCTCATGTTGGCGACGGAGGGGCCGGAGGCGTTCCGCGTGACCCAGTCGACGCCGTCGACCACGCCCGCCGTGGTGCCGTTGCCGTCGCAGCCGAGCACCTTGACCGCGACCAGGTCGGCCTCCTTGGCGACGCCGTGGTCGCCGCCGGCGGTGGTGCCGGCGACATGGGTGCCGTGGCCGTTGCAGTCGGTGGTGCGGCCGTCCCCGGTGGTGTTGGTGCCCCAGCGGGCGCGGCCGCCGAAGTCGGAGTGGGTGGTGCGGATGCCGGTGTCGATGATGTAGGCGGTGACGCCGCCGGAGGTGTCCGGGTAGGTGTAGCTGTCGTCGAGCGGCAGCTCGGCCTGGTCGACGCGGTCCAGGCCCCAGGACGGCGGGTTCGGCTGGGTGCCGGTGGCCTGCACCCGCTGGTCCGCCTCGACGTAGGCGACGGACGGGTCGGCCGCCAGTTCGCGGGCGGTGCGTTCGTCCGTACGGAGGGCGAAGCCGTTCAGGGCGGTGGAGTAGACGTGGGTGACCCGGCCGCCGTGCTCGTCGGTGAGCGCGTCCGCGGCGGCGGCCGGGGAGCCGGCGAGGGAGGCGGCGGAGTCGAGGACGACGAGGTAGCTGCCCGGTACGCGGTCGGCGCTGTCCAGGCCGCGGACGGTGCCCTGCGGCGGGTCGGGGTCCGGGGCGGCCTGGGCGGGGGAGCCGAGGGCCGCGGTGGCGAACAGCGCGGCCACGGAGCCGGCGATCAGCGCGCCGCGCGCGGCCGCCCGCCTCCGGGCGGGTCGTGCGGGTCCGGCGGGACCCGAGTCCCGGGAGGGTCTGCGGGAGCGTCTGCCTGTCATGGGGTGCCTCACTTCCGGCGTGGGGTGTGGGGTGGAGCCCCCCGGCGGCGCGGCTGCGGGGCCGGGGGGTGGTACGCGCGGTCGTGCGGTGGTGCGGAGCCGCGGGGGTGGTGCGGCCCCGCACCGGGGCGCCGTTCGCCCTCGGCGGGGGCGCAGGGCGCGGTGCGGTGCGCCCGGGTCCGGGTGGCGCGTCCGGCCGGGGCGTCGGTGGGACGTGCCGGACCGGCACGCCGGGAGGACGCCTCACCCCGGGGGACTCGGCGGGGGTGTCAGGGGGTGCTGTAGCCGAGCGTGTAGGAGCCGGAGCCGCTGTAGGCGTGCACGCGGTAGCGGTAGTAGCCGCTGGAGCCCTGGTAGCTGATCTCCTCGTCGGGCCCGGCGCTGGTGGAGCTGTCGACCTCGCTCCACGACCAGCCGTTCCACTTCTGGAGGTAGAGGTCGAAGTCGGTGCCGTCCGGGGCGTCCAGGCACGCCTGGTGGGTGCCGGAGGTGCCGGAGTGGTAGTAGCTGCCGTCCGGCTGGATCTCCGCGCCGCCGCTGCTCAGCGTGCCGGTGCGGGAGTTCTGCAGCCCGCCGCAGGCCGACGTGCCGTGCACGGTGAGGCGGTAGGTCGCGGTGCCGGTGGTCTCCGTGCCGGTGCCGGTGACGGTGATGTCGTACGTCCCCGAGGGCGCGCCGGCGGCGGCGTTCAGCGTGAGGGTGGCCGCGTCGCCGCTGGTCACCGTGGAGGGGGAGAACGACGCGGTGACGCCGTTCGGCAGGCCCTCCGCGGAGAGGGCGACGGCCTGCGCGGAGCCGCGGGTGGTCTGCGTCTGCACGGTGGTCTGCACGCCGGCGCCGGCGTCCACGCTGCCGGAGTCCGGCGAGACGGCGACCGAGAAGTCGTTCGCGGCCTGCGAGCCGCCGACGGTCCACATCGCGTGGGCGATGGCGTCGGCGTTCCGGTTCAGGGCGTCGTCGTCGATGTTCGAGGTGGTGTCGCAGGAGCTGTGGTAGCAGGGATCGTATGCGCGTCCTGCGGTGCCGCCCCACATGTCCGCCTCGGCCTGGGTCTTACGGCCCTCGGCGCCGGTGAAGGTACCGCCGGCGGCGATGCCGACCCGGATGAAGGGGCCGTAGTCGCTGCGGCCGTTGAAGTCCGTGCCGCGGGTGGGCACGCCGATCGAGGCGAAGTAGTCCTCCAGGACCTGCTCCAGGTGGGCGGAGCCGGCCGGGCCCGGGCCGGAGCCGGTGCCGTCGGAGTCGTCGCCGTCGTAGACGAAGTAGCCGGCGTTGGGCGAGCCGATCATGTCGAAGTTGTAGTAGCCGTCGATCCGGGACCGCTCCGTGGAGGAGAGGCTGTCGACGTAGTACTCGGAACCGACCAGGCCCAGCTCCTCGGCGCCCCACCAGGCGAACCGCAGGTGCTTGTCCGGCTGGTGGCCGGTGCGCGCCACCTCCAGCGCGACCTCCAGGATGCCGGCCGAGCCGCTGGCGTTGTCGTTGATGCCGGGACCGGAGCCGACGCTGTCCAGGTGGGCGCCGGCCATCAGCACCTGGTCCGGGTCGCCGCCCGGCCAGTCGGCTATCAGGTTGTAGCCGGTCTCGCCGAAGTACGTGAAGCTCTGCACCCGGGTCTGGAAGCCCACCGCGTCCAGCTCGCCCTGGATGTAGTCCAGGGACGCCCGGAAGCCGGGCTCGCCGTGCGCGCGGCTGCCGCCGTTCGCGTCGGCGATGCGCTGGAACTCGGTCAGGTGCGCCTTGACGTCGGCGAGTGAGATGTCCGGCGCGGCGGCCGTGGCCGCGCCGGAGCGGGCGGCGGTGGGCGCCGCGGTCGCGCTGCCGCCCGCGAGTGCGGCCCCCGCGGCGGTCAGCGCCAGGATCGCGGCCGACGCCGTCAGGCGTCTCAGTCTCCGCATCCCGTCCTCCTTCCTCCTCTCCCCTGCAAGGCCACCCGCAGGGGCGGGGACCGCGGTGGTCCCCGAGGGGAGGCTGCGCGCGCACGGCGCGCGGCGGAATTGGGGAAAACCCTTGCACGGCCCCGCCGTCCGCCCGCGTGGGGCGCGGTGACGGACGCGACATGCCCGGTGTGTGCGGGTGCGGGGGCGTATCGGTGCGGGGGAGCGCTGACGCGGGTTCGCGCGCGGCCGGAAGCCGGTGAACGCCCTGTGACGAACATGTGATCACGGAGATCCGGCTATGCCCGACATCGCCGGTTGCCCCGGGCGTCGCGAGCCGTGAACCATCACGATCCGGCGCCCCGAGGGGGCGCGTACGAGACGGGGAGCGGAGACCGGAAAGTGGGAGACATGGGCGAGAAGCTGCGGCGCACGGGTCTGTCGGCGGCCGCGGTGGCGGCGGCGCTGGCGCTGGTGGCCGGGTGCGGCGGCGATGGCGGGAAGGACGGCGCCGAGGGCGGCGGGAAGGACGCGTCCGCGCAGGAGAAGCCGGCGGCGGAGAACGCCGAGCCGCTGACCGCTGCCGAGCTGGAGAAGCGGGCGCTGAAGCAGGGGGACGTCGAGGGCCACCGCATCGAGAAGGCGACGGAGAAGGACCTCGCGGAGCAGCCGGGGGCGGTCAAGCCGGCCTCGTGCCGGCCCGTGGTGGACGCGATCGCCACGGCGGCGGCGGGTGATCCGGCCGCCACCGTGCTGCGCGACGCCCAGGAGAAGCCGGGGGGCACCCCGTCGCTGGACGAGAACACCACCGAGGAGGAGATGGACCGGGCCCTCGAGGACGCGCTCGGGGCGACGGTCGTCCGGATGGGGCTCTCCACCTACGAGGGGAAGGGCGCCCAGGGGGTGCTGGCGGAGTTCCGCGAGCAGCTCCAGGGGTGCGAGGGCACGTTCACCGTGAACGGGACCGAGCAGCGGGTGGACAGCCTCACGACGGACGCTCCGGCGCGGGGCGGGGACGAGGCGGTGACCTTCTCCATGGTCACCACCGACGAGCAGGGCAAGGAGATCCCGGGCTCGGCCTTCGCGGTGCACCGGAAGGGCAACGTGCTCGCCTTCTTCATGGCCGTCAGCTTCACCGCCGAGAAGAAGGGGGACGTGCAGGTGCCGGCCGCGCTGGTGGAGGCGCAGACGGCGAAGCTCGCCGGCTGAGCGGCGCCGCGCAGCGCGCGCTGGTGCCCGTCGCCGGGGCCGCGCTCGGGCGGGGCGGCCGGTGCTCCGGGAGCACCGGCCGTGTCACGGCGGCCACAGGATCAGCGATCCGGTGCGCCCACGTGCCGTGGATGTGGTCGCCGTCGGCGCGCAGGCGGGCGGCCGCGGGCCGTCGCACGGCCGGGCCCGTCGGTCCGCACGGGCGGACAAGGGGTCGGCGCGTCCGTTCGGTGCGCCGTGGGCCCGCGTCGAGTCCGTGCGCGGCGAGCCGTGGACGTGGTCGTGCCTGGCCGCGCCGGTCGCCGGCGCGCAGGCGGACGCGGGTCGTGGGCCGGCGGGGCGGACCGTCGGCGGGCGCGGGCGGGCCCCGATGGGCAGACCCGGGGTGCCCGGGCGAAACCGGGAAACGGGCGGCCGTACGGACGGGGCCCCGGCCGTCAGGCCGTCAGCCCGCTGCCGCGTCGGCCTCGGACTGGCGCTTGCCGCGTTCCATGAGGCGGTCGTGGCCGAAGTAGGAGCCGTCCAGGGCCGCTTGCTTGGCCTTCTCGTCGTCGTCGCCCGCGGGGGTCCCGTCGGTGTGCCCGGCGATGGTGAAGAAGGCGTACCGGCCCAGGGCGTTGACCGTCGTGCGGCAGAGCACCACGCGGCAGAAGTCGGGGACCCCGCCGCCGGGGAGGGCGGCGACGTTGGGCTCGTAGCCGGACTTGACCTCGGCGGCGGCGGCCTCGGAGCCGAAGACCGCGATGCCGAGGGTGAAGGCCAGGCCGTCCCGCTCGTAGGTGGCGCGGAAGAGCTTCTCGCAGCCGTGCTTCCTCAGCACCGGGACGAGGTCCTGCTGGGCGGCGTCGGCGCACTTCTTCGCGGTGTCGGTCTCGGCGCGCTGGTACTGCCGGCCCCGGACGGTGACCTTCTCGTCGGGGAAGAGGGTGTCCTCCCCGAGGGGGGCGGTGTCCTTCGCCGGGTCCTTGAGGTAGTCCTCCGGCGGGGCGGGCGGCCGCTCGGTGGCGAACGAGGGCTGGGGGCCGGTCGGCTCGGAGGGCAGGTCCCCGGGCGGGGGCAGCGACTCCGACGGCTTCGCCGACGGACTGGAGCCGCCGCCCTCGCTGATCACCGCGACCGCCACGATGCCGGCCACGGCGGCCGTGGCCAGTGCTCCGCCGCCCGCCAGCAGCCAGCGTCTGCGGCGGGCCCGCTTACGCTCGGCCTGCTCGGCGAGCGCGGCCCAGTCCGGAGTCGAGGAACCCCCGGGCCCCCATGCGGGACCCCCCTGCCCAAAGCTCATGGGGCGCATCTTATGCGGCCCGGAAAACCGTTGGCCCCGCACCGGCGGGCCTCGGGAGAATCCGCGGCATGGGCCATGTGGAGGCAGCGCATCTGGAGTACCACCTGCCGGACGGGAGGCCGCTCTTCGCCGACGCCTCGTTCCGGGTCGGGGAGGGCGTCTCGGCCGCGCTGGTGGGCCCGAACGGCGCCGGGAAGACGACGTTGCTGCGGCTGGTCGCGGGGGAGTTGCGGCCGGACGGCGGCACCGTGACCACCGGGGGCGGCGTCGGGGTGATGCCGCAGTTCGTCGGGTCCGTACGGGACGAGCGGACCGTCCGCGACCTGCTGGTGGCGGTGGCCCCGCGGCGCGTCCGGGAGGCCGCCCGCGCGGTGGACGACGCCGAGCTCGCGCTGCTGGCCGAGGACGGGCCGCCGGACGAGGAGGCCGCGCAGCTCCGGTACGCGCAGGCGCTCGCCGACTGGGCGGAGGTCCAGGGGTACGAGGCCGAGACGCTCTGGGACATGTGTACGACCGCGGCGCTGGGGGTGCCGTACGAGCGGGCGCGGTGGCGCGAGGTGCGCAGCCTCTCCGGCGGCGAGCAGAAGCGGCTGGTGCTGGAGGCGCTGCTGCGCGGCCCGGACGAGGTGCTGCTGCTGGACGAGCCGGACAACTATCTGGACGTGCCCGGCAAGCGGTGGCTGGAGGAGCGGCTGCGGGAGACCCGGAAGACGGTGCTCTTCGTCTCGCACGACCGGGAGCTGCTGGCTCGTGCGGCGGACCGGCTGGTCAGCGTGGAGCCGGGGCCGGCGGGCGGGGACGTCTGGGTGCACGGCGGCGGCTTCGCCACGTACCACGAGGCGCGGCGGGAGCGCTTCGCGCGCTTCGAGGAGCTGCGCCGCCGCTGGGACGAACAGCGCGCGCGGTTGAAGCGGCTGGTGCAGATGTACCAGCAGAAGGCGGCCTTCAACTCCGACATGGCCTCCCGGCTGCAGGCGGCCCGCACCCGGCTGCGGAAGTTCGAGGAGGCGGGCCCGCCGCAGCGCCCGCCGCGGGAGCAGGACATCCGGATGCGGTTGCGCGGCGGTCGTACGGGGGTGCGGGCGGTGATCTGCGAGGGGCTGGAGCTCACCGGGCTGATGGACCCGTTCGACCTGGAGGTGCACTACGGGGAGCGGGTCGCGGTGCTGGGGTCGAACGGCTCCGGGAAGTCGCACTTCCTGCGGCTGCTGGCGGGGGAGCCGGTGGCGCACGCCGGGGCGTGGCGCCTGGGGGCGCGGGTGGTGCCCGGCCACTTCGCGCAGACCCATGCCCACCCGGAGCTGGAGGGGCGCAGCCTGCGGGAGATCCTGTGGCGGGAGCACGCCAGGGACCGGGGCGCGGCGATGAGCGCGCTGCGCCGGTACGAGCTGGCGCAGCAGGCGGAGCAGCCGTTCGACCGGCTCTCCGGCGGGCAGCAGGCCCGCTTCCAGATCCTGCTGCTGGAGCTGGCCGGGGCGACGGCGCTGCTGCTGGACGAGCCCACCGACAATCTGGACCTGGAGAGCGCGGAGGCCTTGCAGGAGGGGCTGGAGCGGTTCGAGGGGACGGTGCTGGCGGTGACGCACGACCGCTGGTTCGCGCGCTCCTTCGACCGCTTCCTGGTCTTCGGCGCGGACGGGCGGGTGCGGGAGGCACCGGAACCGGTCTGGGAGGAGGGCCGGGTGGTCCGTGCCGGGTGAGCAGGGGCCGGGCGCCGGGCCGCGGCCGGCGGGGCGGGCGGGGCGTCGCCGGCCCGTACGGCGGCGGGGCCTGTTTTTGACCGCGGTCATGCGGACCGGTATTCTGCCAGTTCGTTATGTGTATCGGCTTGCTCATTCTCACGTGAGGGGCCCTTACACCGGCCCACCGGCCGAGCACCGGCATTCCGCACCCGGCCCGCGTCACCGCGTGCGGTCATGACTGCCGTGATCCGGCGGGTGGCCTTGTCAGGACCCGACTCCCGAGTCCGTGCGGCTCGGGGGACCACACTCACTGAAGAAGCGAAGGCTACGACCGTGCGTACGTACAGCCCCAAGCCCGGCGACGTCCAGCGCCAGTGGCACGTCATCGACGCGCAGGACGTCGTCCTGGGCCGTCTGGCCTCACAGGCCGCCACCCTTCTCCGGGGCAAGCACAAGCCGGTGTACGCGCCCCATGTCGACACGGGTGACTTCGTCATCATCGTCAACGCCGACAAGGTGCACCTCTCCGGCAACAAGCGGACCCAGAAGATGGCCTACCGCCACTCCGGCTACCCCGGCGGTCTCCGTTCCGTCCGCTACGACGAGCTCCTCGAGAAGAACCCGGCGAAGGCCGTCGAGAAGGCGGTCAAGGGCATGCTTCCCAAGAACACCCTGGGCCGGCAGATGCTCTCCAAGCTGAAGGTCTACGCGGGCGACCAGCACCCGCACGCCGCTCAGCAGCCGGTTCCGTTCGAGATCAGCCAGGTCGCGCAGTAAGTCCGGCCACCCCCTAAGACGAAGAGAATCCGAGGAGAACTCGTGGCCGAGACCACCCCCGAGACCCCTGTCAACGAGAGTGTCGACGAGGGCGTCCAGGAGTACACGACCGAGACCCCCGACGCCCCGGAGGAGTACACCTCCGAGTCGCTGGCCTCCCGCTTCGGCGACCCGCAGCCGGCCGCCGGCACCGGCCGCCGCAAGAACGCCATCGCCCGGGTGCGCATCATCCCGGGCAGCGGCCGCTGGAAGATCAACGGGCGCACCCTGGAGGGCTACTTCCCGAACAAGGTGCACCAGCAGGAGGTCAACGAGCCCTTCAAGGTGCTCGAGCTGGAGGAGCGCTACGACGTCGTCGCCCGCATCGCCGGCGGCGGCATCTCCGGCCAGGCCGGCGCCCTGCGCCTGGGCGTGGCCCGCGCCCTCAACGAGGCGGACGTGGACAACAACCGCGGCCCGCTGAAGAAGGCCGGCTTCCTCACCCGTGACGCCCGTGCGGTGGAGCGGAAGAAGGCCGGTCTCAAGAAGGCCCGTAAGGGCACCCAGTACAGCAAGCGCTGACGCCGCGCTTGCCGGGCGGCCGGCGCCGTCCCGGGCCCCGGCCCGGGAACCCGCCGGACCGCCGTTGGCAGCGTCGACGCCCCGGTGGCACGCACCGTGCCACCGGGGCGTTCCCCTTATCGGGGCAAGGGGACGAATCGGGGGTTTCCGCAGGCCGGCGGCACCCTCGGCGTGCCGCCGGGGCATAACGGCGGTGGGGCGCCCGGTGGCGCGTATACCTGGAAGGGCCGGGGAGGGCGCCAGCGCCCGACGGCCAGGCTCGACTCTCGGAGGAAGCACGGTGGGACGACTCTTCGGAACGGACGGGGTGCGCGGCGTCGCCAACGAGGACCTGACGGCGGAGCTGGCGCTCGGCCTGTCGGTCGCCGCGGCGCACGTGCTCGCCGAGGCGGGAACGTTCGAGGGACACCGCCCGGTGGCGGTGGTCGGGCGGGATCCGCGCGCGTCCGGGGAGTTCCTGGAGGCCGCCGTGGTGGCCGGGCTGGCCAGCGCCGGGGTGGACGTGCTCCGGGTCGGCGTGCTGCCCACGCCGGCGGTCGCCTACCTGACCGGTGCACTCGGCGCCGACCTCGGCGTGATGCTCTCCGCCAGCCACAACCCGATGCCGGACAACGGCATCAAGTTCTTCGCCCGCGGTGGGCACAAGCTCGCCGACGAGCTGGAGGACCGCATCGAGGAGCGGCACCGCGAGCACGCAGCCGGGGAGCCCTGGGACCGGCCCACCGGCGCCGGTGTCGGCCGGGTCCGGGACTACGACGAGGGCTTCGACAAGTACGTCGCCCACCTGGTCGGGGTGCTGCCCAACCGGCTCGACGGCCTCCGGGTCGTGATCGACGGCGCACACGGCGCCGCCGCCCGGGTCTCGCCCGAGGCCTTCGCCCGCGCCGGCGCCGAGGTGGTCACCATCGGCACCGAGCCCGACGGGCTCAACATCAACCACGAGTGCGGCTCCACGCATCTCGCCAAGCTGCGCGCCGCCGTCGTCGAGCACGGCGCCGACCTCGGCGTGGCGCACGACGGGGACGCGGACCGCTGTCTGGCCGTGGACGCGGCCGGGGACGAGGTGGACGGCGACCAGATCCTCGCCGTCCTCGGGATCGGCCTGAAGGAGGCCGGCGCCCTGCGGCAGAACACCGTGGTCACCACCGTGATGTCGAACCTCGGCTTCAAGCTGGCCATGCGCCGGGAGGGCATCGAGTTGCTGCAGACCGCCGTGGGCGACCGCTACGTGCTGGAGGAGATGAAGCGGGGCGGCTACTCGCTGGGCGGCGAGCAGTCCGGGCACGTCATCGTCCTGGACCACGCGACCACCGGTGACGGCACGCTGACCGGGCTGATGCTGGCGGCGCGGGTCGCGGCCACCGGACGGCCGCTGGCCGAGCTGGCCGCGGTGATGGAGCGGCTGCCGCAGGTGCTGGTCAACGTGCGGGACGTGGACAAGTCGCGGGTCGGCAGCTCCGCCGAGCTGGCCTCCGCGGTCGCCGACGCGGAGACCGAGCTGGGCGAGACCGGCCGGGTGCTGCTGCGCTCCTCGGGCACGGAGCCGGTCGTACGGGTGATGGTGGAGGCGGCCGAGCTGGAGCTCGCCCGGTCGGTGGCGGACCGGCTGGCGGACGTGGTCAAGCGCGCCCTCGGGTAGGGCGCCGCCGGGTGCGGGTGTACCTCGCCGCGGTGCCGGGTGCCGGGTGCCGCGGGGTGCCGGTGTTCCCGGACTCGGCGGCTGCGTGACCGCGGAGCCGAAGGCCCGGCAAAAAGCGGGTAAACCCGGACGACCGGGCGGAATGTCAGTGGCGTGGGTCACAGTTGTCGCAGGAGTGGACGCCGAGCCGGGCGGTCACGACCCGAGAGACTCCGAGGCCACGTCATGAGTTACGCGATCCAGGCAGAGGGCCTGGCCAAACGGTTCAAGGAGACCCAGGCGCTGGACGGCGTCGACCTGGCGGTGCGCACCGGTTCGGTGCTCGGCCTGCTGGGCCCGAACGGCGCGGGCAAGACCACCGCGGTGCGCATCTTCGCCACCCTGCTCCGGCCGGACGCGGGCCGCGCCACCGTCGTGGGTCACGACGTGGTGCGCGAGGCCGGCCGGGTGCGGTCCCTGGTCGGTCTCACCGGGCAGTACGCCGCGGTCGACGAGAACCTCACCGGCACCGAGAACCTGCTGCTCATCGGCCGGCTGCTGGGCATGCCGCGGCGGGAGGCGAGGGGCCGGGCGGCCGAGTTGCTGGAGCGCTTCCAGCTCGGTGACGCGGGCGGCCGGGCCGTGAAGACCTTCTCCGGCGGCATGCGCCGCCGGCTGGACCTGGCGGCCAGCCTGGTCGGGCGGCCGCAGATCCTCTTCCTGGACGAGCCGACCACAGGCCTGGACCCGCACAGCCGCGGGGAGCTGTGGGACATGCTGCGCGGCCTGGTCGCCGAGGGCGTCACGGCCCTGCTCACCACGCAGTACCTGGACGAGGCGGACCGGCTCGCGGACGACATCGTGGTGATCGACAAGGGCCGGGTGATCGCCGAGGGCACGCCCGACGAGCTCAAGTCGGCGGTGGGCGGCCAGGTGCTCCAGCTCCGCCCGCGGGAGGCGGCGGACCTGGGCGCGGTCGCCGTGCTGGTGGCCGAGGCGGCCGGCCCGCAGACCCAGGTCGAGGGTGAGGTGATCACCGCTCCGGTCAACGACCCGGCGGTCCTCCCCGCGGTGGTGCGGCGGCTGGACCAGGAGGGCATCGCGGTCGGCGAGCTGGCGTTGCGCCGCTCCTCGCTGGACGAGGTGTTCCTGGCCCTGACCGGCCACCGGGCGGAGCCCGAGGCGGAGCCTGCCGAGGGCCCGGAGGCGGCCGCGGTCGGCGCGGCGGAGTACTCCCGGGCGGAGAGTGCGTGATGAGTGCGACGACGCTGACCGCCCCGCTGACCAAGAGCGGCCGGGTCCGAGCGGGCGCGGGTGTCCGGCAGACGGGCACCATGGCGTGGCGGAGCCTGGTCTCGGTGAAGCACAACCCGCTGGAGCTGGTGGACTACAGCATCACGCCGATCATGTTCGTGTTCCTCTTCACGTTCGTCTTCGGCGGTCAGATGGCCGGCTCCCCGCAGGACTACCTGCAGTACGCCCTCGCGGGCATCATCGTGCAGAACACCCTCTTCATGTCGATGTACACGGCGATGTCGCTGAACAACGACCTGACGAAGGGCGTCTTCGACCGGTTGCGGAGCCTGCCCATCGCGCGCTCCGCACCGCTCTTCGGGCGGATCACCGCGGACCTGGCCAAGCAGCTCTGGGCGATGCTGCTGATGATCGCGCTCGGCTCCGCGCTGGGGTTCCGCATCACCGGCGGCCTGGACGGGTTCCTCGGCGCGGCGCTGCTGCTGATGATCTTCGCCGCGGCCGTCGCCTGGAGCGCCGTCCTGATCGGCATGCTGGCCGGGGACCCGGAGAAGGTGCAGGTCTTCGCCTTCACCCTGATCTTCCCCATCACCTTCACCAGCAGCGCGTTCGTCCGGGTGGAGACCATGCCCGGCTGGTTGCAGGCGTGGGTGGACGTCAATCCGGTCACGCATCTCTCCGACGCCTTCCGCGGGCTGCTGGTCGGCGGCGAGGTCGCCGCACCGGTGCTGTGGTCGCTGGTGTGGGCAGCCGGGATCGCGGCGGTCTTCCTGCCGCTGGCCATGCGGGCCTACCGGCGCCGCGCCTGAGCCGCGGGGTCGGCGCCGCGCCGGATGCGCGGGCCCCGGGGACGCGCCGGGCCGCCCGTCGGTCGTCGCGCCGGATACGCGGGGCGCCCGTCGCGCCGGATACGGAAGGGGGGCGTCGTACCCGGGCCGGGGTGGGCGTCCGCGCCCCGGTGCCCCGGTCGTCGCGCCCGGGCGGTCGCGCGTCAGCCGCCGGGCGCGTCCGGCCGGGGAGGCAGCCGCAGGGCCAGCAGGGCCAGGTCGTCGTGGCCGTCGCCGGGCTGTCGCTCGGCGAGCAGCCGGCACAGGTCGTCCGGCAGGAGACCGGTGTGCGCGGCGGCCAGCTCCTTCAGCGCGTCCAGCCCCCGGTCCAGCGGGTGGTCGCGGTGCTCGACCAGACCGTCGGTGAAGAGCAGCACGGTGGCGCCCGGCGGCAGCGGCAACCACTGGTCAGTGCGGGGCAGGGTGGCGTCCACGCCGAGCGGCAGCCCCGGGTCGGTCGGGGCGTAGTGCGCTTCCCCACGCGGGTCGAGCACCAGCGGCGGCGGATGTCCCGCGCTGCACCAGTGCAGCCGCCACCCGTCGTCGCCCTCCGGTTCGATCCGGGCCAGACAGGCGGTCGTCACCGGGTTCTCGGTGATGGCGTGCAGCGTCTCGTCGAGCTGGGCCAGCACTCTGCTGGGCGGGCTGCGCCGGTCGAAGAGCAGCGCCCGCAGCATGTTCCGGGTCTGCGCCATCGCCGCGGCGGCGGCGAGGTCGTGACCCACCACGTCCCCGATGACGGCCCCCAGCGTGCCGTCCGGCAGCAGCACCGCGTCGTACCAGTCGCCGCCCACCTCACCGGTAGCGCCCTCCCGCTCCGACGCGGGGCGGTAGAAGGCGGCCGCGCCGAACGGCCGCACGTCCGGCAGCCGGGGCAGCAGCAGCCGCTGGAAGTCCTCGGCCGTGTTGCGGGTCTGGCCGAAGAGGCGGGCGTTCTCGATCGCCACCCCCGCGGCGCCGGCGAGGGCGCGCACCACGGCCTCGTCGTTCTCGTCGAACGGGCGGCCGTCGGTGCGCTCGGTCAGATAGAGGTTGCCGTAGTCGCGGTCGCGCACGCTGATGCCCACCCCCAGCAGCGTCCGCATCGGCGGGTGCCCCGGCGGGAAGCCGGCCGAGTCCGGGTGCCGGGCGATGTCCGCCACCCGGAGCGGCTCCGGGTGGCGGATGAGCCGGCCCAGCAGCCCGCGGCCGTGCGGCAGCTCCACGCCCGCCAGCGCCGCCTCCTCCTCCGTGCTCAGCCCCACCGGGATGAACTCCGCCAGCGTCTCGCCGCGCTCGTCCAGCACCCCGAGCGCGCCGTAGCGGGCGCCGACCAGTTCCATCGCCGTGGTCACGATGCGCCGGAGCACGGAGGACAGGTCCAGCTCACGGCTGATCGCCAGCATCGCGTCCAGGACTCCCTGCATCCGCCGATGGGCATCACCGAGTTCCCGGAGACGGTCGGCGATCGCCTCCAGGTCGCCACCCGGCCCGTGCGCCTCGGGCACGTACCGTGCGCCCGGGGGCCGCCCCCGGGGGCCCTCCGGCCGCTCGGGCACCTCACCCACGGTGCCTCCCCGCTCATCACACTCCCGCGGTCCCGCTCGGGGCACGGGGCCACCCCCTCCATGGTGCGCCGCGCAGCCGCTCTCCGCCCGGCGGAGCGGGGCCGGACGGCGCACCGGCGGAACGAGGACTGAACGCGGACCTCCGCACATGTCGATCATGTGGGAAGGGTGTACGTGCCCCGGGGCCACCGCTTACGTTTCCTCCACGTGTCACCGCCGTATGGGGGACCCCATGAGCTCACTTCTCGCCCGGGTGCGCCGGCACCGGGACCGGGCCGCCGGACGCCCGTACGCGGCAGGCGCGCGCCCCTCGACCGCCGGCCGGGTCCACGAGGACATAGCGGCCGACCTGCCCGAAGAGGACCTGGGCGAGGATCTCGCCGAGTCCCTCGACCTCTACGTGCCCGGCAGCAAGCCGCGCTGCGAGGAAGCGGAATACCTCGATCTGCTGCAGGACGCCATAGAGCGGGCCGCCCACGAGGGGTGATGCGTGGATCCCCCGGGGCCGCGTCGTAGGCTTCGCGCATGTGCGGAATCGTGGGTTACGTGGGAGGGCGGTCCGCCCTCGAGGTGGTCATGGCCGGGCTGCGGCGTCTGGAGTACCGCGGCTACGACTCGGCCGGGGTCGCCGTGCTCGCCGACGGCGGGCTGGCCGCGGCGAAGAAGGCGGGCAAGCTCGCCAACCTGGAGAAGGAGCTGACCGAGCGGCCCCTGCCCACCGGGGCCACCGGCATCGGCCACACCCGCTGGGCCACCCACGGCGCCCCCACCGACGGCAACGCCCACCCGCACCTGGACAACGCGGGACGCGTCGCCGTGGTCCACAACGGCATCATCGAGAACTTCGCACTCCTCCGCGAGGAGCTGACCGAGCGCGGCCACACCCTGGAGTCCGAGACGGACACCGAAGTCGTCGCGCACCTGCTCGCCGAGTCCTTCTCCTCCTGCGGCGACCTGGCCGAGGCGATGCGGCAGGTGTGCCGCCGCCTGGAGGGCGCCTTCACCCTGGTGGCCGTCTCCGCGGACGACCCGGACGTGGTGGTCGGCGCCCGGCGGAACTCGCCGCTGGTCGTCGGCGTCGGGGACGGCGAGCACTTCCTCGCCTCGGACGTCTCGGCCTTCATCGCCCACACCCGGGAGGCCATCGAGCTGGGCCAGGACCAGGTCGTCGAGGTACGCCGGGACGCCGCCACGGTCACCGACTTCGAGGGCGCTCCCGCGGACGTGCGGAGGTTCCACGTGGACTGGGACGCCTCGGCCGCGGAGAAGGGCGGCTACGACTACTTCATGCTCAAGGAGATCGCCGAGCAGCCGCGGGCGGTCGCCGACACCCTGCTCGGCCGCATCGACGCCTCCGGGGCCCTGCGCCTGGACGAGGTGCGCATCCCCGACTCGGTGCTGCGGGAGATCGACAAGGTCGTGATAGTGGCCTGCGGCACCGCCTACCACGCGGGCATGATCGCCAAGTACGCCATCGAGCACTGGACCCGCGTCCCCTGCGAGACGGAGCTGGCCAGCGAGTTCCGTTACCGGGACCCGATCCTGGACCAGCGGACGCTGGTGGTGGCCGTCAGCCAGTCCGGCGAGACGATGGACACCCTGATGGCGCTGCGGCACGCCCGCGAGCAGGGCGCCAAGGTGCTGGCCATCTGCAACACCAACGGCTCCACCATCCCCCGCGAGTCCGACGCGGTGCTCTACACCCACGCCGGCCCCGAGGTCGCCGTCGCCTCCACCAAGGCCTTCCTCACCCAGCTCGTCGCCTGCTACCTGGTCGCCCTCTACCTGGGCCAGGTACGCGGCACCAAGTGGGGCGACGAGGTCGGCTCGGTGATCCGTGAGCTGTCCGGCGTCGCCACCCAGGTGGAGGAGGTGCTCACCACCATGGAGCCGGTGCGGGAGCTGGCCCGCTCCCTCGCCGGGAAGAACACCGTCCTCTTCCTCGGCCGGCACGTCGGCTACCCCGTCGCCATGGAGGGCGCGCTCAAGCTCAAGGAGCTCGCCTACATGCACGCCGAGGGCTTCGCCGCCGGCGAGCTCAAGCACGGCCCGATCGCCCTCATCGAGGACGACGTGCCGGTCGTGGTGGTGGTGCCCTCGCCGCGGGGCCGCTCGGTGCTGCACGACAAGATCGTCTCCAACATCCAGGAGATCCGGGCCCGCGGCGCCCGCACCATCGTCATCGCCGAGCAGGGCGACGAGACCGTACGCCCCTACGCGGACCACGTCATCGAGGTGCCGCCCACGCCCACGCTGCTCCAGCCCCTGGTGGCCACGGTGCCGCTGCAGGTCTTCGCCTGCGAGCTGGCCACCGCCCGCGGCAACGAGGTGGACCAGCCGCGGAACCTCGCCAAGTCCGTCACGGTGGAGTGAGGCGGCCGGTCCGGTGATCGTGGGGGTGGGGATCGACGTCGCGGAGATCGACCGGTTCGCGGCGGCGCTGGAGCGTACGCCGCAGATGGCCGAGCGGCTCTTCGTCGAGGCGGAGCTGTACCTGCCGAGCGGCGAGCGGCGCGGCGTCGCCTCGCTCGCCGCGCGGTTCGCGGCGAAGGAGGCGCTGGCGAAGGCCCTGGGCGCGCCGCGCGGGTTGCGCTGGACGGACGCGGAGGTGGTGCAGGCGGACTCCGGCCAGCCCTCCCTGGTGGTCCGCGGCACCGTGGCCGCCCGGGCGGCGGAGCTGGGCGTCTCCGGGTGGCACGTGTCGCTCAGCCATGACGCGGGCGTCGCCTCGGCAGTGGTGGTCGCCGAGCGCTGAGGGAGTCGGCACCCGTGCCGGGCGCGGGGCGAAGGGCCCTCCGGCCGCGGGGCGGACGCGGGTTCGTCACACTGGGCGCATGAGGACTGCGTACCGGGTGGAGACCGTACGGAACGCGGAGCGCGCCCTGATGGCGCGGCTCCCCGAGGGGACGCTGATGCAGCGGGCGGCCGCCGGGCTGGCCGCCGCCTGCGCCGGGATGCTGGTACGGACGTACGGGTCCCGGGTGGTGCTGCTGGCCGGCAGCGGCGACAACGGCGGGGACGCGCTCCACGCCGGGGCCCGGCTGGCCCGCCGCGGCGCCGGGGTGACCGCCGTGCTGCTCACCCCCGACCGCGCCCACCCCGGCGGGCTCGCCGCCCTGCGGGCCGCCGGCGGGCGGGCCGTCGGACCGGAGGAGGCCGGGCCCCCGCTCGCCCGCGCCCACCTGGTGCTGGACGGGATCGTCGGCATCGGCGGCACGGGCGGGCTGCGCCCCGGGGCGGCGGAGCTGGTGCGGGCGGTGGCGAACGCCGGCACGCCGGTGGTCGCGGTGGACCTGCCCAGCGGCGTCGACGCCGACACCGGCGAGGTGCGGGGTGAGGCGGTACGGGCCGCCGCGACGGTGACCTTCGGCGCCTACAAGCCGGGGCTGCTGGTCGACCCCGCGCGGGAGCACGCCGGGGCGGTGCGGCTGGTCGACATCGGGCTCGGGCCGTATCTGCCCGGTCCCGAAGAGGCCGCCGCCGAGGCCGCCCAGCACGCGGACGTCGCCGCGCTGCTGCCGCGGCCCGCAGCGGAGAGCGACAAGTACCGCCGCGGGGTCGTCGGGGTGGCCGCCGGGTCCGCGCGCTACCCGGGTGCCGCGGTGCTCGCCGTCGCCGGGGCGCTGCGCGGCGGCGCCGGGGCCGTGCGGTACGTGGGGCCGGCGGCGGACGCGGTGGTGCGGCGGTTCCCGGAGACGCTGGTGAGCGAGGCCGGGCCGGCCAAGGCGGGGCGCGTGCAGTCCTGGGTGGTCGGGCCGGGCCTCGGTGACGGCGCCGGACCTCGTGGCGCCCTGGAGGAGGTGCTGGCCTCCGAGGTGCCCGTGCTGGTCGACGCCGACGGGCTGCATCTGCTGGACCGCGCCGCGCTCCGCGGCCGTTCGCAGCCCACCCTGCTCACCCCGCACGCGGGGGAGGCGGCGGCGTTGCTGGGCGTCTCCCGCGAGGAGGTGGAGGCGGCCCGGATGAGCGCGGCCCGGCGCCTGGCCGCGGACACCGGGGCCTCGGTGCTGCTCAAGGGGTCGACGACGGTGATCGCCGGCCCGGACGGGGAGGAGCCGGTACGCGTCAATCCGACCGGTACCGGGCGCCTGGCCACGGCGGGCACCGGGGACGTGCTGTCCGGGCTGGTCGGTTCGCTGCTGGCCACGGGGCTGCCGGTACGGGAGGCCGCGTCGGCGGGGGCCTATCTGCACGGGCTGGCCGGGAGGGTGGCGGAGGAGCCGCCGTCCGCGATGGATGTCGCCGGGGCGCTCTCCCGTGCCTGGACCGACGTCGAGGCGAGCCGCCCCGGCTGAGCGGGGCGCGCCTGCGCGGCGGGCGTGCTCCGCACCACGGGGTGCGGTGCCGGCCGGAGGGGCGGCACCGGACACCCGGGCGGAGGGCGTTGCTCCCGCGGGGGGAAAAGGCCGTGCAGGGGGGTGGTCGTGGCGGGTCTCCGCGTGAGAGGGCCCGCGAACCGCGGGAGAGGTACGGGCGTGACTGCCAGAACCCCACGCCCACGCCTGGGCGCGGCGCTGCTCGCCGCCGCCACCGCCCTGCCCCTGTTCCTCGGCGGCGCCGCCACCTCCGCGGCGGCCGCCACGACCGACGACGGCCCCGGACCCGGCGGCCACGTCCCCGAGTCCCGGCTCGTCCCGGGCTTCCCGCTGCCGCCCAAGCAGCGCTACCAGCGCATCACCCCCGACCAGGGCGCCTTCCCGCCCCGCGAGGACCCGGGCCCGGCCGCGCGGCGCCCCGCGGACCCGGACGCCCCCGCACAGGGCGCCGACCGGCGGTACGGGCGCCCGGGGCCGGAGCGGCGTACGCCCGGCCCCGAGTACGCGACGCCCACCGCGCTCATCGAGTACGTACCGCCCGGTGAGGAGGTCACCGTCCCCGGCAGCGGCACGCGGCCGGCACGGCCGCCCAACCCGCGGCAGGAGCCGCGGCCGCAGTGCTCGGAGTCGACCGGGCCCTACCAGAGCTTCGTGGAGCGCCGGCTCGGCCTGGAGGTCGACGGCGTGCAGTCGCCCGCCGACTGCCGGGCGATCCAGAAGTACCAGACCCGGATCGGCATCTATCCGAACAGCGGCTTCGCGGGTCCCACCACCTGGAAGGTCATGACCCTCCGCTGGGCCCGCGCCAACCCGGACCAGCTCCGCGGCTGCCCGCGCACCAGCGGCACCGTCGCCTGTCTGGACCTGAGCCGGCAGATCATGTGGGTGCGCCACGGCGACCGGATGATCTACGAGCCGGTCCCGATCCGCAGCGGCAAGCCGGGCTACGAGACCCGCACCGGCTGGCACCGGATCACCAACCGGGTGCGGCACGAGCACTCCCGGCTGTATGACGCGCCGATGCCGTTCAGCCAGTACTTCAACGGCGGTCAGGCCATCCACGGGGTGTACGACGACATCTACACCGGGCCGGGGTCGCACGGGTGCGTCAATCTGCAGTACGAGGACGCGAAGCGCCTGTGGCACGTGCTGAGCCGCGGCGACCGGGTTTACATCTGGGGACGGAAGCCGAATCGCTAGCGGTGAGAGACTGGGCGGGTGAACCACCAGTCCTCCGCCTCGCCGCCCCCGCCGCCCGCGGCCGTGCCTCCGCCCTCCGCGGAGGCGTTCCGGGTCCGCGCCGAGATCGATCTCGGCGCGGTGCGGTCCAACGTCCGGGCCCTGCGGGCCCGCGCCCCCGGGGCGGCGCTGATGGCCGTGGTCAAGGCCGACGCCTACGGCCACGGCCTGTTGCCGTGTGCCCGTGCCGCCCGGCAGGCGGGCGCCGCCTGGCTGGGCACGGCCACCCCCGAGGAGGCGCTGGCGCTGCGTGCCGCGGGCGACCGGGGCCCGGTGCTGTGCTGGCTGTGGACGCCGGGCGGCCCGTGGCGGGAGGCCGTCGAGGCCGGGGTGGACGTGGCGGCGAGCGGCCGCTGGGCCCTGGACGAGGCGGTCGCGGGGGCGCGGGCGGCCGGGCGCACCGCCCGGGTCCAGCTCAAGGTGGACACCGGGCTGGGCAGGAACGGCTGTCCGCCCGCCGACTGGCCGGATCTGGTCGCGGCCGCCCGGGCAGCGGAGTCCGAGGGAACGGTGCGGGTCACCGGCGTCTGGTCGCACTTCGCCTGCGCGGACGAGCCGGGCCATCCGTCCATCGCCGCGCAGCTCGACGCGTTCCGGGAGGCGCTGTCCGTCGCCGGGCGGGCCGGCCTGGACCCCGAGGTGCGGCACCTGGCGAACTCCCCGGCCACCCTGACGCTGCCGGAGTCGCACTTCGACCTGGTCCGGCCGGGGGTGTCGGTGTACGGCCTCTCCCCGTCCCCCGAGGTGGGGAGCGCGGCCGAGCTGGGCCTGCGCCCCGCGATGACGTTGCGCGCCTCGCTCGCGCAGGTGAAGCGGGTACCCGGCGGGCACGGGGTGAGCTACGGGCACACCTACACCACCCCCGGCGAGACCACGCTGGCCCTGGTCCCGGCCGGGTACGCGGACGGCATCCCGCGGCACGCCTCCGGCACCGGCCCCGTGCTGGTGGCCGGGAAGCCGCGGACGGTCGCCGGGCGGGTGGCCATGGACCAGTTCGTGGTCGACCTGGGCGGCGACACGGCGGAGGCCGGCGACGAGGCCGTGCTGTTCGGCCCGGGCGACCGCGGCGAGCCGACCGCGGAGGACTGGGCCCGCGCCGTGGGCAGCATCGGATACGAGATCGTCACGCGCATCGGGGCGCGGGTGCCCCGGGTGTACGCCGGGGAGGACCCGGCCGGCGAGACACAGGGGGAGGCATGACCGGATGGGCGAGGGGACGGGCGGGTGGCTGCGCCGTGCCGGGATCGCGGGCGCTGCCCTGGGAGCCGTCGCGGGCGCCGCGGCCGCCGGCCGTGCAGCGGACCGGCTCATGGTGAACCGCACGGTGCGGCGCAGGGCGCAGCTCACCCTGGACATCGCGGGGCCCTACGGGTCACTGCGCGGCACCCCGGCCACCGTGCACGCCGAGGACGGCACCGAGCTCTACTACGAGGTGGAGGAGTTCGTCGTGGACGCGCCGGACGGGGATGCCGGGGGCTCCCGGGAGGCCCGGGAAGCCGCGGCGGCCGTCGCGGAGGGGGCGGAGGAGCCGGGCCCGCTGGGCGCCGACGGGCTCGGCGGACCGGGCGTACGGCCGGTGCGGCTGGACCCCCCGGGCGAGGACCCGCCGGAGGGCGCCCGGTCGCGGCTGCTGCGCGGCCGTGGCGCGGAGGGAGCCGGGGCGCCGCCCACGGTCGTCTTCTCGCACGGGTACTGCCTGGGTCAGGACTCCTGGCACTTCCAGCGCGCGGCACTGCGCGGCGGGGTGCGCTGCGTCTTCTGGGACCAGCGCAGCCACGGGCGGTCCGGGCGGGGGCCGGCGGGCGAGCCGGTGAGCATCGACGTCACCGGCCGGGACCTGAAGGCGGTGCTGGACGCGGCGGTGCCGGAGGGCCCGATCGTGCTGGTCGGGCACTCGATGGGCGGCATGACGATGATGGCGCTGGCCGAACGGTTCCCGGAGTTCGTGGCGGAACGGGTGGCCGGGGCGGCCTTCATCGGCACCTCCGCGGGCCGCCTGGACGAGGTGACGTACGGGCTGCCGGCCGCCGGCGTACGGGCGGTACGGCGGCTGCTGCCCGGGGCACTGCGGGCGCTGGCCGCGCAGAGCGGGCTGGTGGAGCGCGGCCGGCAGGCGACCTCGGATCTCTTCGCGACCCTGGTGCGGCGCTACTCCTTCGGCAGCCCCGGCGAGGTGGACCCCGGGGTGGCGCGGTTCGCGCAGCGGCTGATCGAGGCGGTGCCGGTGGACGTGGTCGCGGAGTTCTACCCGGCCTTCGCCGAGCACGAGAAGACGGCGGCCCTGGACGCCTTCGCCGAGCTGCCGGTGCTGGTCCTCGCCGGGGACCGGGACCAGATCACGCCGCACGCGCACAGCGAGGCCATCGCCGCGGCGCTGCCCGGCGCGGAGCTCGTGACCGTGACGGACGGCGGGCACCTGGTGATGCTGGAGCAGCCGGGGCTCGTCGACGCGCACCTCGCGGCCCTGCTGGCGCGTACCATCCGGAGCCATGGAAGCACCGCACCAGAACCACCCTCCGCAGGGCGCCGGGGCCGTCGTGGACAGGGACCGGACCGAGCACGCCGTCACGGTTGAGACGCCGGACGGGATGCGGGAGCTGGGCCGCCGGCTGGCCGGACTGCTGCGCCCCGGCGATCTCGTACTGCTGACCGGGGAGCTGGGCGCGGGCAAGACGACGCTGACCCGCGGGCTCGGGGAGGGCCTGGGGGTACGCGGCGCGGTCACCTCGCCGACCTTCGTCATCGCCCGGGTGCACCCCTCGGTCTCGGGCGGGCCGCCGCTGGTGCATGTGGACGCGTACCGGCTCGGCGGGGGGCTGGAGGAGATGGAGGACCTGGACCTGGACGTCTCGCTGCCGGAGTCGGTGGTCGCCGTGGAGTGGGGCGAGGGGAAGGTGGAGGACCTCTCCGAGGACCGGCTGCACGTGGTGATCGAGCGGCGGCTCGGCAACGGGACCGGCGCGGGCGGTACGGGCGGCGGTCCGGACGCCGGGGGGCAGACGGGTGAGGACCACGACGTGCGGCGGGTAACGGTCACCGGCGTCGGCGCCCGCTGGGCCGCGGCAGACCTGACCGCCCTGGGCTGAGCGCCCGGGCCGGGCGCGGGGCCCACGCACCGGAGGCCGGGTGCGGACGCGGGCGCCGGGCGACTGGCGTCGGGGCCCGTGCACCGGGTGTCGGGCCGCGCCCCGGGAGCCGGAGGCCGGAGAGCGGGCGCCGCGTACGCGCACCGGGCCCTGTCCGCGGCGCCGGAACGGCGGCGCTGCCCGGCCGGTCCCGGCCCGCCCGCGTTTCCGACAACGCGTCGGCAAGCGGTTGCGCGGAGGGCTACGCCCGTGGTCACATGGGGGGTACGCGAGGAGGTTAGGTCTGCCTAACTCCGTGCCCGACCCCAGGAGGAGCTCATGCCGGCCGAGGAGCGGAAGCGCCCCCGCGCGGGGCAGCAGGCGTCGCCGTCGATGAGTGAGCTGCTCGCCTCCTGCGCCGCGGCGGACGCGGTCTCCCGGCCGCCGTCGGTGCCGGAGCCCGTTCCGGCGGCGGGCCCGCCCGAGGAGCCGCACGGCGCGACCGAGCCGTCCGTGGGGCGCGACGCCGCGTAGCGGGGCAGCCCGGGTCCGCGTACGGGCCGCTCGCGGATCCCTCTTCCGGGTGATTCTTCGTCCCGTGTTCTCGGGGCGTGCCCGTCCCCCGGGGAGAGGCAGCGGCGAGGGCCGTCGGGGTCCTCAGGGCACGACCACGACCGTGGTGCCGACGTCGGCGAAGAGCCACATGGCCTCGCCGTCCGCCCGCCGCTGGCGGACGCCACCGGTGCGTTCACCCGGCTCCGGGTCGGGCCGGGAGCCGTCCAGGGCGGCGCTGAAGCCGACCGTGGTGCCGTCGACGCTCGCGAACCGCACCACGTTCTCCACCGGCACCCCGTCGGAGCCGGTCACCCGCGCGGAGCGCGAGCTCACCCGGTACTCGCCGGGCGGCGGGCTGACGGAGCTCGGCCACACCCGGTAGGTGCGGGTGACCTGTTCACCCGTGCCGACCAGCCAGACCCGCTGTGCGTCGAGGGCGTAGACCACGCGTTCCCCGTCCCCCGAGCCGGCGGGCAGCGGAGGCCTGCCGGGCCGGGCGTCGTCGGTGCCGCCGTCGCCGCCGGGGGAGGCGGAGGCGGACTTCCGGGCCTCGGGGCCGTCGTCCGGCACCCGGTCCGCGGCGGCGGACGCCTGGTAGGCGAGGAAGGCCACCGCGGCGAGCGCCGCGGCGGTCAGCCCGGCCACGAATGCTCCCGCGCTGCCACCGCTGCTGCGTGCCACGTGTGCCGCCCTTCCTCGCTCTTCCCGCCCCGCCCGACGTTAGCAGTCCGGGGGGATCTTGGTGGCGTGGCTCCCACCGGCGTCACCTGGGCGCCGTCCCGTGTCGTCCCGCGCGCCGTCCCACCGCCTTCGGGGCCCGGGTGCGGTGCGCGGTGGGGCGACGGCGGGGACGCGGCGGGCGCCGGCCGCCGTAGGCTTGGGCCCGTGCTGTTGCTCGCTCTGGACACCGCGACCCCCGCCGTCACCGTCGCCCTGCACGACGGCGACCGCCTCCTCGCCCGCTCCGACCAGGTCGACGCCCGCCGGCACGGCGAGCTGCTGCTCCCCGCGGTGGACCGCGTGCTGCGGGAGGCCGGCCGGGAGCTGACCGAGGTCACCCGTCTCGTGGCCGGCGTCGGCCCGGGCCCGTACACCGGCCTGCGGGTCGGGCTCGCCACCGCCGAGTCCTTCGGGTCGGTGCTCGGCCTGCCGGTGCTCGGCCTCTGCACGCTGGACGGCATCGCCTACGCGACCGGGCTCACCACCCCGTTCGTGGTGGCGACCGACGCCCGCCGCAAGGAGGTCTACTGGGCGCGCTACGCCGACGCCCGGACCCGGCTCGGCGAGCCCGCCGTGGCCCGGCCCGCGGAGATCGCCGGCGAGGTGGCGGGGGTGCCGGCGGCCGGTGCGGGCGCGCTGCTGTACGCGGACACCTTCACCGGGGCCCGCCCCGACCTGCCGTCCCAGGCGTCGGCCGCGGCGCTGGCGGCGCTCGCCGCGGAGCGGCTCACCGCAGCGGGGACGGCGGCGGCCGCGGTGGACGCGGCGCCCGCGGACGCCGGCTTCCTGCCGCCCCGCCCGCTCTATCTGCGGCGCCCGGACGCCAAGGTGCCGGCCGGCTACAAGGTGGTCACCCCGCGGTGAGCACCCCGGCGGACGGAGTCGTGACGGTGGACGGCGGGTCCGGTGGGACCGTCGTCCTCCGCGAGATGCGCTGGTGGGACATTGACGCGGTGCTCGGCCTGGAGAAGGTGCTCTTCCCGCAGGACGCCTGGACGGCCGGGATGTTCTGGTCGGAGCTGGCGTACGCCCGCGGCCCGCGCCCGACCCGGCGCTATCTGGTGGCGGCGGAGCCGGACGGCCGGCTGGCCGGGTACGGCGGGCTGGCCGTCACGGACCGCACGGGCGACGTGCAGACCATCGGCGTGCTGCCCTCGTACGAGGGCGGCGGCCTCGGCTCCCGGCTGCTGACCGCGCTGCTGTCCGCGGCCGACGACTTCGCGTGCGAGGAGGTCATGCTGGAGGTGCGGGTGGACAACGCCCGTGCCCGGCGCCTCTACGAGCGCTTCGGCTTTCGTCCCGTCGGCGTCCGCCGCGGCTACTACCAGCCGGGCAACATCGACGCCCTCGTCATGCGGCGGCCGTCCGCCGCCGTGCACGAAGACCACACCCAAGGAACGACCACCCATGGCTGACGAGCCCCTTGTCCTCGGTATCGAGACCTCCTGCGACGAGACCGGTGTCGGCGTCGTCCGCGGCCGGACCCTGCTGGCCGACGCCGTCGCCTCCAGCGTGGACGAGCACGCGCGGTACGGCGGCGTGGTGCCGGAGGTGGCCAGTCGCGCCCATCTGGAGGCGATGGTTCCCACCGTCGACCGTGCGCTGCGGGAGGCCGGGGTCGGCCCCCGGGACCTGGACGGCGTGGCCGTGACCGCCGGGCCGGGGCTGGCCGGGGCGCTGCTGGTGGGCGTCTCGGCGGCGAAGGCGTACGCCTACGCGCTGGGCAAGCCGCTCTACGGCGTGAACCACCTGGCCTCGCACATCTGCGTCGACCAGCTCGAACACGGTGCGCTGCCGGAGCCGACGATGGCGCTGCTGGTCAGCGGTGGGCACTCGTCGCTGCTGCTGGCCCCGGACATCACGGCGGACGTGCGGCCGCTCGGCTCGACCATCGACGACGCGGCCGGCGAGGCGTTCGACAAGATCGCCCGCATCCTGCACCTCGGCTTCCCCGGCGGCCCGGTGATCGACCGGTACGCCCGGGAGGGCGACCCGGAGGCCATCGCCTTCCCGCGCGGGCTGACCGGGCCGCGGGACGCGCCGTACGACTTCTCCTTCTCCGGTCTGAAGACCGCCGTCGCCCGCTGGATCGAGGCGAAGCGGAACGCCGGGGAGGAGGTGCCGGTCGCCGACGTGGCCGCGTCGTTCCAGGAGGCCGTCACCGACGTGCTCACCCGCAAGGCCGTCCGGGCCTGCCGGGACGAGGGGGTCGACCACCTGATGATCGGCGGTGGCGTGGCGGCGAACTCGCGGCTGCGGGCGATGGCCGAGGAGCGGTGTGCGGACGCGGGCATCCGGCTGCGGGTGCCGCGGCCGAAGCTCTGCACCGACAACGGCGCCATGGTGGCGGCGCTGGGCGCGGAGATGGTGGCCCGCGGACGCTCCGCCTCGCACTGGGACCTGCCCGCGGACTCCTCGCTGCCGGTGACGGAACCGCATGTCCCGGGCGTGGCGGGGGACCCGTACGGTACGGGGCCGCGGCAGGTCCCCGGTCCCGCGCACGACCACGACCACGTCCACGAACTCAGCCGGAAGAACCTCTACGAGACATGACCGTCGCACTGATGTGGGAGGCCCGGGCCGCCGAGGGACGGGACCAGGAGCTGCTCACCTGGTGCCGTGCCCAGGTGCTCGTCCCGGCCCCGCCCCGCCGTGAGACCTTCGCCGCGCCCGGCGGCCGCGTACTGGTGATCACCTGGTGGTCGGCCGACCTCGACGCGGAGCTGCCGGAGCTGCCGGATCCGCCCGAAGAGCTGAGCGCCCGGCCCGTGCATCGCTGGCGCTTCGAGCAGGTGCAGGGCGGGACGGCCTAGCACGACGGGGGTGGTGGCCGGACCACCACCCCCCGGCTGCCCGCGTCGTCGCAGGTCGGCGGCGCTCCGGGTGGCCGCATGCGCATCGCCGCCGGGCAGAAGTGTGTCGGGCGCACCTGTGCCGGGCGGCGGCTCCCCCCGCACCGTGGACTCCACCGAAAGCGGACGAAGGGGGAGTCCCGTGGGGTCCAGCACCGCAGTCGTCACCCGTCAGCAGAGCCCGGTCCGGCGCCCGCGCCGGCGTGCCGGGGCGGGCGGACCGGCCCGCCACGAGCGGGTGCCGGACGCCGTGGTCGCCGAGGTGTGCAGCCGCATTTTCGCCTCGCTGCCCCGCAGCGACCAGCGCCGTAAGGGCGAGCAGTATCTGCGCGGGTTACTTGCCGCCGAGGGTCGCAAGTCGATCCGCAACATCGCCTCCTGTGTGGGCGACCGGGCGGCGGAGCAGAGTCTGCACCACTTCATCACCTCCTCCACCTGGGACTGGCGGCCGGTGCGCACCGCACTGGCCTGTCATGTGGACGAGACCCTGCGTCCGGACGCCTGGGTGGTGCGTCCGCTGGTGATCCCGAAGGCGGGGCAGCACTCGGTCGGTGTGGAGCGCCGGTTCGTGCCCTCGCTCGGACAGGTGGTCAACAGCCAGCAGGCCCTGGGCGCCTGGGGTGTCGGCGCGGACGCCGCGGTACCGGTCGACTGGCGGCTGGTGCTCTCCGGGGACGGCCGGAACGGCTGCCCGCAGCAGCTCCGGGAGGGCCTGCCGCCCGCGGCGCCCGTGGACTGTGCCGCGGCCGCGGCCGCCGGGCTGGGCCGTGCGTCGGGGCTGCGTCCGCGGCCGGTGGTGCTGGACCTCCCGGAGGCCGACCCGGGGGTGGCCGTGCGGCGGTTCGCCGAGCGCGGGATGCACGTGCTGGCGCACGCGGCGGGCACCACGGTGGTGACCGCGGCCGACCCGGTGGTGCACGGGCTGGAGAACCGGGAGTTCACCGCGCAGCAGTTGCTGCACATGGTGCGTACCCTGCGCCGCCCGGTGGACTGGCCGGATCCGCTCACCGGGGCGCCGCGGGTGAGCCTGGTGGCGGGCGTACGGGTGGAGCTGCCCGGCTCCGGGCCGGGTGCCCGGCACCGCCGGCCGCTGCTGCTGCTGGGGGAGTGGGACTCGCCCCGCGGGTGGCCGCAGCGGTGCTGGCTCACCGAGCTCGGCGGGGTCGCGCCGGCGGTGCTGCTGCGGCTGGCGAAGCTGTCGCTCCGGGTGGAGCCGGCCTGCGCGGCGGTCTCCACCCAGGTCGGGCTGATGGACTTCGAGGGGCGGTCCTTCGACGGCTGGCACCGGCACGTGACGCTGGCGTCGGCGGCGCATGCGGTCCGGGTGCTGAGCGCCCGCGGGGAGCGGGTGGGCGCCGGGCTGTGGGAGCGGCCGGCCTGAGCGGTCCTCAGCCCTCCTGGCCGGGTGCCCGGAGGGTGCCGCGCACCCTCTGGAGGCGCAGCGCGAGCTGGATCTCCAGGGCGCGGGCGGGCTTCTGCCACTCCGGACCGAGCAGTTCGGTGATCCGCTCCAGGCGGCGGGAGACGGTGTTCGGGTGGACGTGCAGGTTGTCCGCGGCGTGCGTCGGGCTGCTGCCCGCGTCGAAGTACGCCTCCAGGGTCTGCACGAGCTGGGTGAAGCGCTGGGCGTCGTAGTCCAGCACGGGGCCGATGGCGTCCGCGACGAACCCCGAGACGTCACGGGCGTCGCCGAGCAGCACGCCGAGGAAGCCGAGTTCCCGGGCCGAGGCGGTGGTGCCGTGGCAGTCGAGCGCGGCGAGCGCGTCCAGGCAGCGTAACGCCTCCTGGAGCGCGGGCCGGACCGGTTCGAGTCCGGTGAAGGGCCCGGCGGCGCCGACCGTCACGGGACGTTCCAGCAGCGGTGAGAGGGCGTCGGAGACGGCCTGCGCGGCCCGGGCGGCGTCGTCGCCCGGGAGGAGTAACGCGATCACGCCGTCCCGGATGCTCTTCAGACCGCCGGTGCGGTAGGTGTACGAGGACGCCCACACCAGGGCACGTCCCTGGGAGCCGCCCTCCGGGCGGGCGACCACCACGACGTGCGGGCGGTCCAGGTCGATGGAGAGCCGGCGGGCCCGCTCCTGGAGCTGCTCGTACTTCTCCGGCGGGGTGGTCAGCAGGTCGTCGAAGAAGGCGTCCCGGAACTGGCTCTCCGCGACGGAGGTGCTGCGGACCATGAGCTGGAGCACGCCTGCGGTGCGTGCCGCGTGCTCCAGCAGGTGCCGCTCGCTGTCCCCGGTCTGTCCGGTCGGGCCGGGGCAGAGCACCAGCGTGCCGAGGTCCTCGGCGCCCGCGGTGACGGCGGCCACCCGGCAGCCGTCCGCGGTGCTCACCGTGTGCCGGGAGTGGTGGGCGTCCAGCGCGGCGCGGGTCAGCCCCTCCTCGTCGAGCTCCGCCGGGGGCTCGCCGTGCGCGGCGAGCGTACGGCCGTCCGTGCCGCGGACGAGGACCGTGCCCCCCAGCGCCTGCCCGGCCAGCCGGGCGAGCCCGGCCAGGTCGCCGCCCGTCAGCACCAGGTCGGTCATGGCGACCACGGCGTCGTGCAGCCGGGCGCCGTCGGCGAGGCGGGACTTGGTGCCGGAGATGTCCACCTCCAGCTCGGCGACCTCGGCCTGGACGCGGTTGAGCGCGCGCGACTTCTCGATGGCCACGGCGGCGAGGTCGGCGAGGGAGGTCAGCAGCGCGATCTCGTCCGGGGTGAAGTGCCGGATCTTGCGGTCGGCGCAGTAGAGCACCCCGAAGTGGGAGTCGCCGTGCCGCAGCGGCACGGCGAGGATCGCGTGCAGGCCCTCGGCCCGCACCACGTCGTCGATCACCTCGGAGTGCTTGATGCTGTCGTCCGCCAGGTAGTCGGGGCTCCAGAACGGGGCGAAGTTGCGCTGGACGTCGACGGAGAGGCCGGCGCTGCCGGGGATCGTCATGCCCTCGGTCAGCGCGGTGGTCTGGCCGTCGGCGGTGTGCACGTAGTAGTCCCCGTCGGCGGCCTCGGAGGGGAAGCTGATGTAGGACATGTCCACGTGCAGCAGGGCGCGGGCGCGCCGGGTGATGACCTTGAGCAGGGCGTCCAGGGTGTAGGGGAGCGTCAGGTCGCGAGCGGTCTCCACCAGCGCGTTCAGCCCGGCCTCGCGGCGCTGCTGGCTGTGCATCAGGTCCCGGACGTTCAGCGCGAGTTCCCGGGCCCGGGCGAGTTCGGAGAGCTCGTCCGGGGTGGCGCCGATGCGGCGGGCCTCGTCGACCAGCGCGTCGTAGGCGGCCGACGGGGCGTGCCGGACGAGGAGCTCCAGCATGGAGAGGGCGCTGCCAGCCGTTCTCGGCACATGCGCATTCACCCGGTTACCCCCCGTTCGCGGCGACGGCCAGTGTCCCACGCGCCTGGGCTCGAACGTAGAGGGTCCGACACGCTCAGTCAACGTGCCCCCGTAGCTGCGTGACCTTGTGAACTTGTGCGAAGCGGGTGTGCTCCCGCCACCAGGGTGCCGCGGGCACCGCGCGCGGGCGCCGAGTGTGTTGTCCGGTGACCTTCTGGCCGTCACGCCCGGTGCGCGACCGTGAGGGCACAGCAACGGCGCACGGCCGCCGCGAGGATACCCGCGCCGCAGGCCGCCTGCCGGACTTTCCGAAGGACTGGGGGATCCACCATGCGAGAAGTACGCAGCTACGTGCGTTCGCTGGAGCGCAGCGAGCGCGCCCGTACCAGACCGGACCGGCCGCGCGTGTTCACCATGCGGGGGCGGATATGGGACCTCCTGGACGAGGTCTTCGCCCCGAACTACTCGCCCTCCACCAGCGTCTCGCTGGAGTTCCTCGGCAGCTTCGACGACGTCGAACTGCCCCGCAGCGGCTCGCTGCTGGAGATCGGCTCCGGCACCGGGATCGTCGCCGTCACCGCCGCGCTCATGGGCTGCGACCGGGTGCTCGCCTCCGACATCAACCCGCAGGCCGTGCGGAACACCGAGCTCAACGCGCGTCGCCACGGCGTCTCCGGCCGGGTCCGCTCCGTGCACAGCGACCTCTTCGCCGCCCTCCCCCCGCACGAGCGCTTCGACACCGTCTTCTGGCACTCCAACTACGTGCTCGCGCCCCCCGGTTTCCGCTACCGGGCACCCCAGGAGTGCGCGTACGTCGACCCCGGGTACGAGGCCCACCGCCGCTTCCTCGCCGAGGCGCCCCGCTGGACCACTCCGTACGGCGCCGCGCTGCTGCACTTCAGCAGCCGCGGCGACCTGGACACCCTGCGCCGGCTCGCCGACGAGACCGGCCGCCGGCTGGTGCAGCGCAGCCGCCGGGTGATCCGGGACGGCGACGACCGCGTGGAGCACCTCCTCTTCCAGGTGGTCGCCGACTGATGCGGATACTCCTGGTCGACAACTACGACTCCTTCACCTACAACCTCGCCCACCAGATCGCCGAGGCCACCGGCCACGAACCGGTGGTGATCCGCAACAACGAACCCCACTGGTCCCCCGGGGTCCTCGGCGACTTCGACGCCGTCGTCATCTCCCCCGGCCCCGGCACCCCCGAACGCGACGCCGACTTCGGCATCTGCCGGGAGATCATCCAGACCGGCGAACTGCCCACCCTCGGCGTCTGCCTGGGCCATCAGGGCATGGCCCACTGGCACGGCGGCCGGGTCGGGCGGGCCCCCGAACCGCGGCACGGCCGGCTCTCCCCGGTGGTGCACGACGGCACCGGCCTCTTCGACGGCGTGCCCTCCCCCTTCGAGGTGGTGCGCTACCACTCGCTGGCCGTGCACGAGCTGCCCGCCGAGCTGGAGGCCACGGCCTGGACGCCGGACGGCGTGCTGATGGGCCTCCGGCACCGCAGCCGCCCGCTGTGGGGCGTGCAGTTCCACCCGGAGTCCGTGTGCAGCAGCCACGGCCACCGGATCATCCGGAACTTCGCGCGGCTCGCCCGCGGCCACCGCGCGGCCCGCCCGCAGCCGGTGACCGCGCTGCCCATCGGCCCGGCCGTCGCCGACCGGTCGCCCGGCGAGCGCCGCTACGAGGTCCTCGGGCAGCGGCTGTCCACCCGCTGGGACGACGAGGTCGCCTTCGACCGGCTGTTCCGCGACGGCCCGCACGCCTACTGGCTGGACGCCTCCCGGCGCGACGGCGCCCGCGGCCGCTTCTCGGTGATGGGCGACGCCTCCGGGCCGCTCGCCCGGGTGGCCACCGCCGACGTCCCGCGCCGCACCGTCACCGTGACCGGCGCGGACGGCACCCGCACCGTGGCCCGCGACGCCTTCCTCGACTGGCTCGACCGCGACCTGCACGGCCTGCGGGTCCGTACGCCCGCACTGCCCTGCGACTTCGCGCTCGGCTGGGTCGGCTACCTCGGCTACGAGCTGAAGGCCCAGTGCGGAGGCGACGCGGCACACCGCTCCACCGAGCCGGACGCCGCCATGGTCTTCGCCGACCGGGCCGTCGTCTTCGACCACGAGCGCCGGGAGACGTATCTGCTGGCGCTCGCCCCCGAGGGGCGGACCGCCGCCGCCCGCGCCTGGCTGGACCGCACCACCCACCGGCTGGGCGCGCTGGCCGGCGTGGCACCCGCGGCGCCGCCCCGGCCGCCGCAGCTCGGCGAGGTCCGGCTGCGCCACGACCGGGAGCGCTACCTGGAGCTGGTGGAGGAGTGCCGGCGGGAGATCGCGGCCGGCGAGACCTACGAGGTCTGCCTGACCAACATGGCCGAGGCGGACGGCAGTCCCGACCCGTGGGACGCCTACCGGCTGCTGCGCCGCAGCAGCCCCGCCCCCTTCGGCGCGTTCCTCACCCACGACGGCTTCTCGGTGCTCAGCACCTCGCCGGAGCGCTTCCTGCGGATCTCCGCGGACGGCGTCGCCGAGTCCCGGCCCATCAAGGGCACCCGCCCGCGGGGAACGACCCCCGCGGAGGACGCGGAGCTGCGGGCCGGGCTGGCCGCGGACGAGAAGGACCGCTCGGAGAACCTGATGATCGTCGACCTGGTCCGCAACGATCTCGGGCGGTGCGCCGCCTGGGGCTCGGTGGAGGCACCGGAGGTCTTCCGGGTGGAGAGCTACGAGACCGTGCACCAGCTCGTCAGCACCGTGCGGGCCCGGTTGCGGGAGGACTCCTCGCCGGTGGACTGCGTCCGCGCGGCCTTCCCCGGCGGGTCCATGACCGGTGCGCCGAAACTCCGCACCATGCAGCTCATCGACCGGCTGGAGGGCGGCCCCCGCGGGGTCTACGCCGGCGCCATCGGCTACTTCTCGCTCTCCGGCGCGGCGGATCTCAGCATCGTGATCCGCACCGCCGTGCTGACGGAGGGAAAGGTCCGGTACGGCACCGGGGGCGCCGTCGTGGCGCTCTCCGACCCGGAGGCGGAGTTCGAGGAGACCGCGGTGAAGGCGGCGCCGTTCCTCGCCCTGACCGGACGGGAGTTCCCTGGACGGGCGGGCGCCCCGGCGGTGAGCGCCGCACGCTGACGGCCCGCCGCACGCTGCACGCCCGTCACACGCCCGCCGCACGCGGGCACGGGGGACGCGACGGAGGCCGCGGAGGCGGCGGAAGAGACATGAGCGACCAGGGAGGCGGCAGGGGCGACGCGCCCCTGCCGCCTCCCTTCCGTGCGCGGCAGCTCCGCGTGCCGCGCCCGCGGCGTCCGGGCAGGGGCGTCCGGCAACCGCTTCGTCCAGCTCCTGGAAAAAGCCGACGACTTTCTGTGCAAAGCCTTCTCGTCCGTGGCCGAAGTCACTACGGTGCACGACGTACCGCATTGCTCCACCCGTGGCACCCCGCCCCCTCGACGGGCCCACGGCGGCGCGACGGCGCGCGCCTGTGCCGGCGACACACACCCGTCCCCCAACGGAGGATCGCGTGCACGGGAGAATCAGGAGACTGGTATCCGCGGTGACGGGCGTTCTGCTCGTCGCCGCCGGCGCCACCGCACTGCACACACCGGCCGGAGCGGCGCCCGCCCCGGCCCCGGCCGCCGCAGGGTTCCAGCAGGTGACCCTGGCCAAGGGCGAGCCGGAGACGGGCGAGCCGATGTCGCTCGCCGTACTGCCGGACCGATCGGTGCTGCACACCTCGCGAGACGGCACCGTCCGGCTGACCGACGCCGCCGGGAACACCTCGGTGGCCGGGCAGATCGACGTCTACAGCCACGACGAGGAGGGGCTGCAGGGGGTCGGGGTCGACCCGGGCTTCGCGCAGAACCGCTTCGTGTACCTCTACTACGCGCCGCCGCTGGACACCCCGGCCGGGGACGCGCCCGGCACCGGATCGCCGGCGGACTTCGAGCCGTTCGACGGCGTGAACCGGCTCTCCCGGTTCGTGCTGCGCGCGGACGGCACCCTGGACACCGGCAGCGAGACGAAGATCCTCGACGTGCCGGCGTCCCGCGGTATCTGCTGCCACGTGGGCGGGGACATCGCCTTCGACGGGGACGGCAACCTGCTGCTCTCCACCGGGGACGACACCAACCCGTTCGCGTCCGACGGCTACACACCGATCGACGAGCGGGCCGACCGCAACCCGGCCTTCGACGCGCAGCGGTCGTCCGGCAACACCGACGACCTCCGGGGCAAGATCCTGCGCATCCGGGTGCAGGCGGACGGGTCGTACACCGTCCCGGACGGCAACCTGTTCGCCCCGGGAACGTCCGGCACCCGCCCGGAGATCTACGCGATGGGCTTCCGGAACCCGTTCCGGATGAGCGTCGACCAGGAGACCGGCACCATCTACGTGGGCGACTACGGCCCCGACGCGGGCGCGGACGACCCGGCGCGCGGCCCCGGCGGCCAGGTCGAGTTCAACCGGATCACCCAGCCGGGCAACTACGGCTGGCCGTACTGCACCGGGGAGAACGACGCCTACACCGACTACGACTTCGGCAGCGGCACCTCCGGAGCGTCCTTCGACTGCGGCGCCCCGGTGAACGACTCGCCGCACAACACGGGCCTGCGGGAGCTGCCCCCGGCCCAGCCGGCGTGGATCCCGTACGACGGCGGCTCGGTGCCGGAGTTCGGCACCGGTTCGGAGTCCCCGATGGCCGGCCCGGTCTACCGGTACGACGCCGGGCTGGACTCCGCGGTGAAGTTCCCCCAGGAGTTCGACGGCGACTTCTTCGCCGGCGAGTTCGGGCGGCAGTGGATCAAGCGGATCGAGCAGGACGCGGGCGGGACCGTGCAGTCCATCAACGACTTCCCCTGGGAGGGCACCCAGGTGATGGACATGGCCTTCGGCCCGGACGGCGCCCTCTACGTCCTGGACTACGGCACCGGCTACTTCAGCGGCGACGAGAACTCCGCGCTCTACCGGATCGAGGCGATCACCGACGGCCGGTCCCCGGTCGCGGAGGCGTCCGGCACCCCCACCTCCGGGCAGGCCCCGCTGACCGTTCAGTTCTCCTCCGCGGGCAGTCAGGACCCGGACGGCGGTGCCCTGGAGTACTCCTGGGACTTCGGTGACGGCGGCACCTCGACGGCCGCCGGCCCCTCCCACACCTACGACCGGAACGGCCGGTACACCGCCACGCTGACCGTCACCGACCCGGACGGCGCCACCGGCACCGCCTCCGTCCAGGTGACGGTCGGCAACACCGCGCCCACCGTGCGGCTGACCGTGCCCGACGACGGAGAGCTCTTCGCCTTCGGCGACACCGTCCCCTTCGAGGTGACGGTCACCGACCCGGAGGAGCAGATCGACTGTTCCCGGGTGACCGTGAACTTCGTCCTCGGACACGACACCCACGGCCACCCGATCACCTCGGCCGAGGGGTGCAGCGGGACCATCCAGACCTCCAAGGACGACGGCCACGGCGGCTACGAGAACGTCTTCGGCGTGCTCGACGCCGAGTACACCGACGCCGGGGCGAACGGTCAGCCCCCGCTGACCAGCCACGACCAGGCCGTCCTGCAGCCCGAGCACCGGCAGGCCGAGCACTACACGGACGCGTCCGGCGTGCAGGTGGTCAGCCACACCAACGCACACGCCGGCAGCACCGTCGGCCACATCGAGAACGGCGACTGGATCGCCTTCGAGCCCTACTCCGTGGACACCGCGAGCGCCCTCACCGCGCGGGTCTCCTCCGCCGGCGCCGGCGGCACCCTGGAGATACGGGCCGGGGCCCCGGACGGCACCCTGCTCGGCAGCACCGAGGTGCCGGTGACCGGCGACTGGGAGACCTTCCAGGACGTCACCGCCGAGCTTTCCGGGCAGCCCTCCGGCACCACCACGCTCTACCTCGTCTTCACCGGAGGCGCCGGCGCGCTCTTCGACGTCGACGACTTCACCTTCACCACCGACGGCGGTCCGGACCCGGGTCCGGTGTCGGGGCCGATCACGGGGATCGGGGGGAAGTGTGTGGATGTGGCCGGTGGTGACGCGTCGGACGGTACGCAGGTGCAGTTGTGGTCGTGCAACGGTTCGGCGGCGCAGGAGTGGTCGTTGCCGGGTGACGGGACGGTGCGGGCGCTGGGGAAGTGCCTGGATGTGTCCGGTGGCGGTACGGCGGACGGTACGAAGGTGCAGGTGTGGTCGTGCAACGGGACGGGTGCGCAGGTGTGGGAGGCGCATGCGGACGGTTCGCTGGTGAATCCGCAGTCGGGGAAGTGTCTGGATGCGGAGGGGGTGTCCTCGGCGGACGGGACGCGGCTGCATCTGTGGTCCTGTCACGGCGGGGAGAACCAGCGCTGGGTCCTGCCCGGGTGACGCCCGGCCGGAGGAGCAGGCCGGCGGTCCGCGGAAACCCGTGACCCGCTCGGCCGGGCGGCCCCCTCGGCACCGCTGAACCCGCCGGGGGGGACCGCCGGCCCGTGCCGCCTCGTACGGCACGCACGCGCACCGCACGCACGCACACCACGGCGCCGGGTGCGCCCCGGCACGCCCCGGCACGTCCGACACGACTCGACACCGCATCCGAGAGGAAGCGAACCGCTGTGTCCACGACACTGACCAGACTCGCCAGAGCGGCCGCCGGCGCACTCCTGTGCGCCGCGGCCCTGCCCGCCACGGCGGTCGCCGCACCGTCGCCGGAGGCACCCGCCCCCGGCGACGCGGCGCCCGCCGCCGACCCCGCCTACCAGGTGCTGGCCTTCTCCAAGACGGCCGGCTACCGGCACGGCTCCATCGACGAGGGGCTGACCGCGCTGCGGGAGCTCGGCGCCGCGCACGACTTCACCGTCGATGCCACCGAGGACGCCGCCGCCTTCGACAGCGCGAACCTCGCGCAGTACGAGGCCGTGGTCTTCCTCTCCACCACCGGGGACGTCCTGAACGCCGCCCAGCAGGAGGCGTTCGAGGGGTACATCCGGGACGGCGGCGGCTACGTGGGCGTGCACGCCGCCGCCGACACCGAGTACGACTGGCCCTTCTACGGCGGCCTGGCCGGGGCGTACTTCGCCTCGCACCCGCACATCCAGCCGGCCACCGTGGTGGTGGAGGACCGGGCCCACCCGGCCACCGCCCACCTCGGGGAGGGCTGGCAGCGTACCGACGAGTGGTACAACTACCGCAGCAACCCGCGGGAGCGCGCCCGGGTGCTGGCGTCCCTGGACGAGTCGTCCTACGAGGGCGGCACGATGGGCGGGGACCACCCGATCGCCTGGTGCCAGGAGTACGAGGGCGGGCGGTCCTTCTACACCGGCGGCGGCCACACCGAGGCCTCCTTCGCCGACCCGGCCTTCCGGCAGCACCTGCTCGGCGGCATCCGCTGGGCCGCCGGCGCCGCCCAGGCCGACTGCCGCCCGGAGACCGGCTACACGCCGCTCTTCGACGGCACCGGGCTGGACGGCTGGACGCAGGCCGGGCCCGGCTCCTTCACCCTGGAGGACGGCACCCTCACCTCCCAGGGCGGCATGGGACTGCTCTGGTACGAGCAGCAGGAGTTCTCCTCGTACTCCCTGAAGCTGGACTGGCGGATGGCCGGTGACGACAACTCCGGCGTCTTCGTCGGCTTCCCCGCCTCCGACGACCCGTGGTCCGCGGTGGACAACGGCTACGAGATCCAGATCGACGCCACCGACGCACCGGAGCGCACCACCGGGGCGGTCTACGGCTTCCAGTCCGCCGACCTCGCCGCCCGGGACGCGGCCCTGAACCCGCCGGGGGAGTGGAACACCTACGAGATCCGGGTCGAGGGGGAGCGGCTGCGCCTCTGGCTGAACGGCACCCTGATCAACGACTTCACCAACACCGACCCCGTGCGCAGCCTCGCCGACGGGTACATCGGCCTGCAGAACCACGGCGACAGCGACGAGGTCTCCTTCCGCGACATCCGGATCAAGGAGCTCGGCTCCGGTCCGGACCCGGGTCCGGTGTCGGGGCCGATCACGGGGATCGGGGGGAAGTGTGTGGATGTGGCCGGTGGTGACGCGTCGGACGGTACGCAGGTGCAGTTGTGGTCGTGCAACGGTTCGGCGGCGCAGGAGTGGTCGTTGCCGGGTGACGGGACGGTGCGGGCGCTGGGGAAGTGCCTGGATGTGTCCGGTGGCGGTACGGCGGACGGTACGAAGGTGCAGGTGTGGTCGTGCAACGGGACGGGTGCGCAGGTGTGGGAGGCGCATGCGGACGGTTCGCTGGTGAATCCGCAGTCGGGGAAGTGTCTGGATGCGGAGGGGGTGTCCTCGGCGGACGGGACGCGGCTGCATCTGTGGTCCTGTCACGGCGGGGAGAACCAGCGCTGGGTCCTGCCCGGGTGACGCCCGGCCGGCCCTGACGCACGGTCCCGCCCCGACGCCACCCTCCGGGGCGGTACCGGCACCGCCCGGCGCCTGACGACACCGGTCAGGCGCCGGGCATCTCCAGCAACTGCGCCACGCTCTCCCGGAGCTGCTCCCACAGCGTCCGCCGGCTCGCGCAGGCCTCCCGCTCCAGCTCGGCCGCCACCGCCTCGTAGGAGACGCCGAAGTCCCGCAGCGCGTCCAGATCCTGGCGGGCACTCACATGGCGGCCGGAGAGCGTGTCGCCGCCCAGCAGCGCGTGCGCGGCGACCGCCTCCAGCGTCCCCTCGGTCATCGCGCAGGTCACGCCCCAGGCCACCAGCCCGTCCGCGTAGCGGGTGTCGGGCCCGGCCGGGCCCAGCGCCTCCGTCGCCGTCCAGACGACCTGCGGCGGCCGGGCGCCGCGCTCCGCCAGCGGCCGCCACCGCTCGCCGCCCAGCGCCCGTTCGTAGGCGCGGTAGACCAGCCGGGCGTGGGCCTGTGCGGCCCGGCCCATCGGCGGGCGGCCCGGCGGGGCGCCCGCGGCGGCGAGCCGGGCGTCCACCGCGGCGTCGACCGGACCGACCGGTACCGAGACCGCGGTGCCGATCACGGACAGGTCCCGGCCCGCGGCGGCGGCCCGCTCCAGCCCGTCGAACATGGCGTCGAAGACCTGCCGGCACCGCCCGGCGTGGAAGACGCAGGTGGCGTCGACACCGATGCCCTCGGCGAGCAGCCCGGTGACGACCGGCAGGGTCTCGTCCGACACCGGCACCTTCAGCAGCAGGTTGGGCCGGTCCACGGCCCACCAGGCGGCCCGCCCCTCGGCCAGCATGGTCCGCGGCGGGGTGTGCGCGGTGTCGATGGAGACCAGGCCCAGGCCGTGCCGGCCGGTCCGGTAGGAGGGCAGCAGGACGTCGCAGGCCCAGCGGGCGTCGAAGGAGACCAGCCGGCGGGCGGCCTCCCCGGCGGTGATGCCCCGCTGGGCGAAGTCCGCGAACTGCGGGCGGTAGGCCGGGGCCCACACCTCCTTGGCGGTGTCGCCCGCGGAGGCGGTCAACCCGGTCAGCGAGCGCTCCTCGACCAGCCGCGCGAGCCGCCCGGAGCTGAGCAGCTCCCGGTCGAGCCCGTCGAGCCAGATCCCCACACCCTCCGCTCGCAGCCGCGTCAGGCAGTCGCTTGCGGGCGGGCGGGCGTCCATGGGGACGGGACTCCTCTCCCGGCTCCGGAAAGCCGAGCGAGCGGCGGGGGGAAGGTGAGCGGTCCCTCCGACGATAGATCACACCGGCAGCCCTGCACCGGGTCGTGCGGCGTACTTCGTCAAGTAGCCGCGCCGGACGGCCGGGTCACGCAGCCGGACGGCGGCGACCTGACGGAGTCCGGCGCCGCCGATGGCAGCCCGTACGCCGGTCCGCCCAGAATGCGGATCACCCCGTGTCCCAGCGGGGCGCCCGACAACCGAGGGAGCGCACAGCCCGTGACCAACGTAGCCGTCATCTACTACTCGTCCACCGGTAACGTCCACAAGCTGGCCACCGCCGCGGCCGAGTCCGCCGAGAAGGCGGGCGCGGAGGTGCGGCTGCGCCGGGTCGCCGAGCTGGCGCCGGAGGCCGCCATCCAGGGCAACCAGGCGTGGGCCGACCACGTCGCCGCCACGGCGGACGTGGCCACCGCCGAGCTGGCGGACCTGGACTGGGCCGACGTGGTGCTCTTCGGCACGCCGACCCGCTTCGGCCTGCCGGCCGCGCAGCTCAAGCAGTTCATCGACACCGCAGGCGGCCTGTGGTTCCAGGGCAAGCTGGTGAACAAGGTGGTCTCCTCGTTCGCCTCCACCTCCACCGCGCACGGCGGCCAGGAGAGCACCCTGCTCGCCCTGAACAACACCTTCTACCACTGGGGCGCCATCATCGTGCCGCCCGGCTACGCGGACCCCGTGATGTTCGCCGAGCAGAACGGCAACCCCTACGGTGCCAGCAGCATCTCGTCCAACGAGCCGGGCAACGTGCACCAGGAGAACATCGCCTCCGTGGAGTTCCAGGCCCGCCGGGCGGTGGAGATCGCCACCGCGCTGAAGAAGGGCCTCGCGGCGCTCGAAGACTGAGCGCCGGTGACCCGGGCGGAGGGAAGCGGAGCGGGGACCAGGGCCGGGCCGGCCCTGGTCCCCGCTCCGCGTGCGGCCCGCTCCCGTGTGACGCGAGCTCTCCTTCGGCGCGACGTTCCGCGCGCACGTTCCGGGCGAATCCTCCGCGCGCACGCTCCGCGCGAGCGGCCCTCGTCCGTGCGAGGGGCGTGCGGGCCGTGCCCCGGTCCGTCCCCTCGGCGGAGCGCCGGCCCGGCCGTCAGGAGCCGGGCCGGCCGTCTGTGGTGCCGGCCGCTCGCGCCGTCCCGCGCCCCGTGGGATACGCGCGACGGGTGGGCGTCCGCGCGCGCCGCCGGCGGGGGTGTCAGCCGTCCGACGCGAGCGCGGGCACGGCGCCGATGCGGCCGCTCTGGTAGTCCGCCACCGCCTCGACGATCTCCTCCCGGGTGTTCATCACGAACGGCCCGTACTGGGCGATGGGTTCGCGGATCGGCCGCCCGCCGAAGAGCAGCACGTCCAGCGTGCCGGCCGGGCCCTCCTGGTGCTCGGCGGCGGTCACGGTGAGCGCGTCCCCGGCGCCGAAGCAGGCGAGCTGCCCCTCCACCAGCGGCCGCTCGCCGGACCCGAAGGTGCCGAGCCCCTGCACGACGTAGCCGAAGGCGTTGAACGGGCGGGGCCAGGGCAGCTCCAGCCGGGCGCCGGGGCCGAGCGTGGCGTGCAGCAGCAGGATCGGCGTCACGGTCCGGCCGGGCCCGGTGTGCCCGTCCAGCTCACCGGCGATCAGCCGGACCAGGGCGCCGCCGTCGGCGGAGGCGAGCAGGGTGAGGGAGGTGCCGCACAGGTCCTGGTAGCGCGGCGGGTCCCACTTGTGGCGCGCCGGGAGGTTCACCCAGAGCTGGAAGGAGTGCATCACGCCGCCGCGGGCCAGCATCCCCTCGGTGGGCATCTCGTCGTGCAGGATGCCGGAGCCGGCGGTCATCCACTGGGTGTCGCCGTCCTCGATGACGCCGCCCCCGCCGTGCGAGTCCTGGTGGGCGATGGCCCCGTCCAGCACGTAGCTGACGGTCTCGAAGCCGCGGTGCGGGTGCCAGGGCGCGCCCTTGGCGTCGCCCGGTGCGTACTCCACGGAGCCGATGTGGTCGAGCATCAGGAAGGGGTCGGTGCGCTGCGGCGGCAGGGCACCGGGGAAGACCCGGCGGACCGGGAAGCCCGCCCCCTCGGTGCCGTGCTGCGCGGTGACGACCCCCACGGCCTTGCGCGGGGCGGCGAGGCCGGGACCGGGCCGGCTGATCCGGTCGAGCAGCAGCAGATCGTCGACGGTGACGGCAGGCATCCCACTTCCTTCGTTCGGCGCGGCGCCGGACCAGGGCCGCGGGAGAGCACACGTGCGGCCAGGCTTGCGGGCGCGCAGCCCGGCGGCCAACGGCGCGCACGGGACTCCGTCAGGTCGGCTCGTCCGGGCAGGGTGCGCACACCTGGGGGAACGTGCTCACTTGACGAAGTGCCGGAGGCGAGGGGCGCCGAGCGCCCCCACGGCTACACCATGTGAGGTCATGGCCCCGGCGTGGTGGCACCCGCGTACTCCCGGGCCGCCGTGCCCGGCGGCGCGCCGCCGGTGCCGGACAGCGGCAGGGGGCACGGAGGGCGCCGCCGTACGGGCACCCGCGGAACCGAACGAGGAGAGCGCAGCATGACCGACGCCACCATCGCCGCCGACCCGGGAACGGTCACCGTCTGGTCCGACATCGGCTGTCCCTGGGCCAGCCTGGCCCTGCACACGCTGCGGGCCACCGCCCGCGCGCGGGGCCAGGAGCTGCTGATCGACCACCGGGCCTTCCCGCTGGAGCTGTTCAACAGCCAGCCCACGCCGAAGTTCATCGTGGAGCCCGAGGTCATCGTGATCGGTGCGCACCGTCCCGAGCTGGGCTGGCGGGTGTGGTCGGGCGCCGAGTCGGACTACCCGTCCACCACGCTGCCCGCGCTGGAGGCCGTACAGGCCGCCAAGGACCCCGCCGTGGGCGGGCTGCGCGGCAGCGACCAGCTCGACGCCGCGCTGCGCCACGCGTTCTACGCGCAGAGCCGGTGCATCAGCGTCCCCTCGGTCATCCTCGGACTCGCCGAGGAGTGCCCGGCGGTGGATGCCCCGGCGCTCGCCGGGGCCATGGAGCGCGGCGCGGGCCGCGCCGAGGTGTACGCGCACTGGCGGATCGCGGAGGGGCCGCAGATCCAGGGCAGCCCTCACCTGTTCACGGCGGGCGGCTTCGCCGCGCACAACCCCGGCGCGCACTTCGCCTGGACGGGCGACCCGCAGCAGGGCGGGCTGCCCCGGCTGGACGGCTACGACGCCTCCTGGGCCGAGAAGCTGCTGGACGGCCTGCGGGAGGAGAAAGGACGGTAACCGAGCATGAGCCGAACGGGGACGCGAGGCAGGCGGGCCGGTCCGCGGACCGGTTGGCACAGCCTCACCGAGGCCGAGCTGCGCGTGGCGCGGCTGGTCGCGCTGGGGCTCTCCAACCGGGCGGTGGCGGCCGAACTCGTCCTGTCCCGGCACACGGTGGATTCCCATCTGCGGCACATCTTCCGCAAGCTCGGGGTCAACAGCCGGGTCCAGGTGGCCCGGCACGCGCTGCTGCACGAGACCCCGCGCTGACCGCGGAGAGCGCCGGCCCCGCTCCTACCGAGCGGCCGTGAAGACGCGCGCCGGGCCCTTGGGAAAAGGGCGCGCCGCGCGTGTTCCGGCGCGTCCCCGTGCCCTTCTCCGGCACCTGACACAGTCACCGGGCGCCGGTTGTCCGGTCCCTGCGCAAAGCCATTGATTGATGGGGTAGCCCGTCGTTTTCACCGAATCGACCCTGAGGAGAACGATGTCGTCCGCCGCCGACCCCATTCTGGAAATGCCTTTCGACGCCCAGCCCGACCCGGACGCCTTTCTGCGTGCCGCGCTGCGCTGGCACTTCTCGCCGGAGACCGGCTCGCCCTTCTGGCTGCGGATAGCGGAGACCCTGGACTTCGACCCGGTCGCCGACATCCGCAGCTACGACGACCTGACCCGCTTCCCCAACGTGGCCGGCCGGCTGCGCGAGGTCCCGGTCCGGGACCTCGTCCCGCGCGGATACGGCCCCGACCCGGAGATCATCGGGATCTACGACAGCGGCGGCACCACCGGCGCCCCCAAGCGGGTGGTGATGCTGCGCGAGTGGCTGGACATGCTGCTGGCCCACAGCAGCGCCCAGCTCGACGCGCACGGCGTACCGCGCGGCGTGGACTGGGCGCTGTGCATCCCCTCCGGCCCGCACATGGTCGGGGAGACCTTCCACCGGCTGGTGAAGCACCGGGGCGGCCTGCCCTTCCCGGTGGACGTGGACCCGCGCTGGGTGAAGAAGCTCATCGGGCGCGGGGCGAAGGCGGAGGCCGAGGCGTACACCGAGCACCTGGTGGACCAGCTCGCCCCCACCCTCCAGTCGCAGGAGATCGGGGTGCTCATGCTCACCCCGCCCACCCTGGAGCGGCTCAGCCGGCGCGACGACCTGGTGGAGCTGGTACGCAAGAAGGTCAAGGCGATCATGTGGGTCGGCACCCAGCTCGACGCCGACACCCGCCACCTCTACCGCACCGAGCTCTTCCCGGACGCCGCCTTCGTCAGCGGCTTCGGCAACACCATGACCCTCGGCCACGTCACCGAGCGGCCCGGCCTGAGCGACGACGAGCCCTGCGTCTACGACCCGTTCTCGCCGTACATGACCTACAACGTCATCGACGGCGACACCGGGCGGCCGGTGCCGTACGGCGAGCGCGGCCGGATCGTCATGCACTACGTCGGCAAGAGCCTGCTGCTGCCGAACAACCTGGAGCGCGACTACGGCACCCGCATCCGGCCGCTGCCCGGGCAGACCGGGGACGCCATCGCCGACGTCGCCCCGGTCAAGGAGTTCGACAACGAGACGGTCATCGAAGGGGTCTACTGATGGCGGGCCCGCGGATCGCCCCCGAGGCCTCCCCCGCACCCGCCGGCCCCGGCGAGGACGCCGGGGCCGGGGAGGCACCCCCGGTCCAGTTGGAGGCGCTCGGCCCGCGCGGCGCCTACCGCGCCCGCAAGCGGCTCACCGTGCCCGACGTCGCCGGCCGGCCGGTCGCCGAACTGAGCGTCGTCCCGCAGCTCTTCGTCGGCCGTGCGCTGACCGCGCTGCGCCGTGCGGAGAACCTGCCCGAGGAGGAGCGGCTGGCCGCGCTGGCCCGGGCCGCCCGCGTCTTCCGGGAGGGCACCGTCGGCGGGCTCTCCTACGACGCGTACGAGCGCCTGGTCAGCCGGGTCTCCGGGGTGTCCCGTACCGCGGTGCGCGCCGCGGCCGACGAGATCGCCACCGCCGCGCACCGGGCGCACTTCGCGGCGCGGCACGCCCGCCCCACCGGGGCGGTGGCCGACTGGCGGGACCCGCTCACCCGCACCGGGCGCGCGGTGTGGACCCGCCGCGGCGACGTCCTGGCCGTGCACGCCGCGGGCAACCACCCGGCGCCGCACGCGCTGTGGCTGGAGGCGCTCGCCCTGGGCTACCGGATCGCCGTACGCCCCTCGCGGCGCGAGCCGTTCACGCCGCACCGGCTGGTCGCGGCGCTGCGGGCGGCGGGCTTCGCGGACGACCAGGTCGCCTGCCTGCCCACGGACCACGCCGTCGCGGGCGAGGTGCTGGCCGGCGCCGACCTGGGCGTCGTCTACGGCGGCGACGACGTGGTCCGCCGGTACGCCGGCGACGCCCGGGTGCTGGCGCAGGGACCCGGCCGCTCCAAGGTGCTCCTCACCGCGGACACCGACTGGCGCGACCACCTGGACGTGCTGGTCGACTCCGTCGCCCACCACGGCGGGGTCAAGTGCGTCAACACCACCGCGGTCTTCGTCGAGGGCGACCCGGCGCCGGTCGCCGAGGCGCTGGCCGAGCGGCTGGCCCGGCTGCCGAGCCTGCCGCCGGAACATCCGGACGCCGTACTGCCGGCTCAGCCGGCGGCCGCCGCCCGTGCCCTGGAGGAGCATCTGCTGACCCAGGCCAAGGGCGCCACGGCCTGGCTCGGCGGCGACGGCGTGGTGGACGAGCTGCCCGGCGGCGGGGCGGTGCTGCGGCCCGCCGTGCACCAGCTCGACCGCGGTGACGCCCGGGCCGGCATCGAGCTGCCCTTCCCGTGCGTCTGGGTGGCCCCGTGGACGCCGGAGGACGGCCTCGCCCCGCTGCGCGACACCCTGGTGCTGGGCGCCTTCACCGAGAACGCCGGGCTGGTCGACGCGCTGGTGGCGGAGCCCACGGTGGCCAACGTCTACCTCGGCGACCACCCGACGCACTGGATGGAGCCCGGGACGCCGCACGACGGCTATCTGGGCGAGTTCCTCATGCGCACCAAGACCGTCATCCGCGACTGAGGCCCCGCCCGCGGCTTCCCTCCGCCGCGGCACCCGCCGCGGCACCCGCCGCGGGCCCGCGCCGCGGCCTCCCGCGCAGCGCCGGCGGCACCGGAAATCCGGTGCCGCCGGCGCTTTTCGCGCCTTCCGGCACCGCGTGAATACGTGACACCGAATATCCGAATTCACGGTCCGGGGCATCACGTATATTCGCCATTCTGCTTTTTCCGCGGGCAGTGCCGGACCTGACGAAGTCCGGCGCCTCTCTTTTTCCGTGCGGAGTTCCGCCGCCCAGAATTCTGGTCAGTCCGACAACGGGAGGCATTGGTGGAGAAGGATCTCGCATTCCTCCGTGAGCTGCCGGCCCGGCAGCAGCCCGACTGGGGGAATCCACAGGTTGTCGAGGAAGTACGGGACGAACTGGCGCGGCGGCCCGCGCTCGTCACCTTCGAGGATGTGCGCACCCTGCGCGGCCTGCTCGCCCGGGCCGCCGCCGGCGAGGTCCAGATCGTGCAGTCGGGGGACTGCGCGGAGGACCCGGCCGAGTGCACCAGCGGCTATGTCGCCCGGAAGTCCGGGCTGCTCGACGCCCTCGCGGGCGTCATGCGGATGTCCACGCACAAGCCCGTGCTGCGGGTCGGCCGGATGGCCGGTCAGTTCGGCAAGCCGCGCTCCTCGCCCACCGAGGTCGTGGACGGCGTCGAGCTGCCGGTCTACCGCGGGCACATGGTCAACAGCCCGGAGCCCGACCCGGAGCGCCGCCGCCCCGACCCCCGCCGCATGCTGGCGGGCCACGACGCCGCACGGCGCGCCGTGGAGTACCTGGGGTGGACCGGCGGCGAACGGGCCCGCCGGGTCGCGCCGCCGGTGTGGACCAGCCACGAGGCGCTGTTGCTGGACTACGAGATCCCCCAGGTGCACCGGGACCCGGACGGCCGTCCCGTGCTCACCTCCACCCACTGGCCGTGGATCGGCGAACGCACCCGCCAGCCCGACGGCGCCCATGTCGCCCTGCTGGCCCACGTGGCCAACCCGGCGGCGTGCAAGGTCGGCCCGGCGATGGAACCGGACGAGCTGCTCGCCCTGTGCGCGCGGCTGGACCCCGCACGGGAGCCCGGCCGGCTCACCCTCATCGCCCGCATGGGCGCCGGGGCCGTGGCCGAGCGGCTGCCCGCCCTGGTCACCGCGGTGCGGGAGGCCGGCCACCCCGTCGTCTGGCTCACCGACCCCATGCACGGCAACACCGTGTGCACCGCGGAGGGCTTCAAGACCCGGCTGGTCGAGACGGTGACGCACGAGATCGCCGAGTTCCAGCGGGCGGTGTACGGGGCCGGCGGGGTGCCCGGCGGGCTGCACCTGGAGACCACCCCGGACGACGTCTCCGAGTGCGCCGCGGACGAGGACGCCCTCTCCCGCGTCGGCGACAAGTACACGAGCTTCTGCGACCCGCGGCTGAACCCGCGGCAGGCGCTGACGGTCGCGGGCGCCTGGCAGGTCTGAGACCCGGCCCGCCGGTCCGGGGCGGCCCCTTCGGGGCGTCGTCGCCCCTCACCGCCCCACGGGGCGCGGACCGGCGGACGACTCCGGGCCCGTGCGGCGCCGGAGCCGAGGCCCCCGGTGGCCGGCCCCGGCCCGGTGGGCCCGGTGATCCGGCCCGAGCCGACCCCCCGAGGGGACGGCATGTCGACACCCACCGGCGGATGCGGTGGATGCCCCGAAAGGAGCCACATGGAAGAGAAGGTCGCTCTCGTCACCGGCGCGGCCGGCGGCATCGGCGAGGCCGTCGTACGGACCCTGGGCGAGCGCGGTGCACGGGTCGCCGCGGTGGACCGGGACGGTACCCGGCTCGCCGAGACCGTGGAGAAGATGCAGGCCGACGGGCTCGACGTGGAGGCGTTCGCCGGCGACGTGACGTCGAGCCCCGACGTCGAGTCCCTGGTCGGCCTGGTGGAACGGCGGTTCGGCACACCCGACTTCCTGGTCAACGCGGCCGGCGTGCTGCGGCTGTCCGAAGCCCGGGCCCTCACCGACGACGACTGGTCGGCCACCTTCGCGGTGAACACCACCGGGGTCTTCTTCGTCTCCCGGGCGGTGGTCAACCGCATGATCGCCGCCGGCCGGCGCGGCGCCGTCGTCACGGTCGCCTCCAACGCCGCCAGCACGGCCCGGGTGGAGATGGCCGCCTACGCCGCCTCCAAGGCGGCCGCGACGATGTTCACCAAGTGCCTGGGGCTGGAGGTCGCCCGGGACGGCATCCGCTGCAACCTGGTCGCCCCCGGCTCCACCGACACCGCGATGCTCAGCTCGATGTGGGCCGACGACACCGGACGCAAGGGCACCATCGAGGGCCGCGCCGAGGCGTACCGGGTGGGCATTCCGCTCGGCAAGCTGGCCCGCCCCAAGGACGTGGCCGACGCCGTCGCCTTCCTCCTCTCCGACGAGGCGGGCCACATCACCATGCACGACCTCACCGTCGACGGCGGCGCGGCGCTCGGCGTCTGAGCCGCGCCGGGCCGCGGTCCCGCGCCCGTAGCAACGACAGCCGTCCGCACCGCGGCCGGCCGGACCGGACCTGGAGGACACCACCATGGCCGGAATACCCGAGATCGAACCCTATCCGCTGCCCGCGCCGGGCGACCTGCCGGAGAACACCGCCCGCTGGACGGTCGACCCGGCACGTGCCGTCCTGCTCGTGCACGACATGCAGCGCTACTTCCTGCGGCCCCTGCCCGGCACCCTCCGGGACGAGCTGGTGCGCAACGCCGCCGGACTGCGCGAGGCGGCGGCCGCCGCCGGCATGCCCGTCGCCTACACCGCCCAGCCGGGCGGCATGACCCCGGAGGAACGCGGCCTGCTCCGCGACTTCTGGGGCCCCGGGATGACCCCCGAGCCCGCGGACCGCCGGGTCGTGGACCCGCTGGCGCCCCGGCCCGGCGACTGGGTCTTCACCAAGTGGCGCTACAGCGCCTTCCACCGCACCGACCTGCTCGCCCGGCTCCGCGAGGCCGGCCGGGACCAGCTCGTGCTGTGCGGGGTCTACGCCCATGTGGGGGTGCTGATGACCGCCTGCGACGCCTTCAGCCACGACATCCGCACCTTCCTGGTCGCCGACGCGGTCGCCGACTTCTCGGCCGCCGACCACCGGCTCGCCGTGGAGTACGCCGCCCGCCGCTGCGCGGCCGTCACCACGGCCAAGGAGATCGTCACCGGACTGGAGAGGGGGCAGCGATGACCGGACCGGCAGGCGGCGCCGCGCCGCCCGACGACCTGCTCGCCCGGGTGCTGGACGGCCGCCACGCCGCCTACGCCCTGCTGCACCGCCCGGAGACCGCGGGCCGGGGGCTGCTGGAGGTGGTGGCCGGCGAGGCCGGCACGGCCCGTACGCTCGCGGACGTTCCGCTGCCCGGCCAGGACGCCGCGGCGACGGCACCCGGCGGGGCCGTGGAGCCCCCGGCGGGCGGCCCCCGCCACGACGTACTGGCGCTCGTCCCCTACCGGCAGCTCGCCGAGCGCGGCTTCGACGCGCCCGACGACGGCGCCCCGCTGCTCACCGTGACCGTCGCGGAGCAGCAGACCCTGGCGCTCGCCGAGGCGCTGCCGCGCCTGCCCGACGAGCCGATCGAGGTGACCGAGGGCGGCTTCGACGTCTCCGACGAGGAGTACGCGGCCACCGTGAAGCGCGTCGTGACGGACGAGATCGGCACCGGCAAGGGCGCCAACTTCGTCATCAAGCGGTCCTTCGTCGCGGACATCACCGGCTACACGCCGCGCAGCGCCCTCACCTTCTTCCGGCGGCTCCTGGAACGGGAGGCCGGCGCCTACTGGACGTTCCTGGTCCGCACCCGCGACCGCACCCTGGTCGGCGCCTCCCCGGAGCGGCACGTCAGCCTGCACGACGGCACCGCCGTGATGAACCCCGTCAGCGGCACCTACCGCTACCCGGCGGGCGGCCCCTCGCTGCCCGAGGTCATGGACTTCCTCGCCGACCGCAAGGAGGCCGACGAGCTGTACATGGTCGTCGACGAGGAACTCAAGATGATGGCCCGCTTCTGCCCGGAGGGCGGCCGCGTGGAGGGCCCCTACCTCAAGGAGATGGCCCGGCTCGCCCACACCGAGTACGTCCTCACCGGCCGCTCGGACCGGGACGTGCGGGAGATCCTCCGGGAGACCCTCCTCGCCCCGACCGTGACCGGCAGCCCGCTGGAGAGCGCCGCCCGGGTGCTGGCCCGCTACGAGCCGGAGGGCCGCGGCTACTACAGCGGGGTCGCCGCGCTCATCGGCCGGGACGCCGCCGGCGCCCGCACCCTGGACTCGGCCATCCTCATCCGCACCGCCGACATCGACCGGCGCGGGCGGGTACGGATCGGGGTCGGCGCCACCCTGGTGCGCCACTCCGACCCGCTCTCCGAGGTCGCCGAGACCCGGGCCAAGGCCGCCGGGCTGCTCGCCGCCCTCACCGAGCGCCGGGCCGGCGGCCTGGGCGGGCACCCGACCGTACGGGCCGCGCTGGAGCGGCGGAACGCCACCCTGGCGGGCTTCTGGCTGGCCCCGGAGGAGGACCGGACGCGGGTGCCGGTGCCCGGGCTGGCGGGGCGCCGGGTGCTGGTGGTGGACGCCGAGGACACCTTCACCGCGATGATCGCCCACCAGCTCCGCTCGCTGGGGCCGGAGGTGACGGTCCGCCGGTTCGACGAGCCGCACGACACCGCGGAGTACGACCTGGTGGTGATGGGCCCCGGGCCCGGCGACCCGCGGGACCTGGCGCACCCCAAGATCGCACACCTGCACGCCACCCTGCGCCGGATGCTCCACACCCGGCAGCCCTTCCTCGCGGTGTGCCTGAGCCACCAGGTGCTCGGCACCCTGCTCGGCTTCGACCTGATCCGCCGGGACGTGCCCAACCAGGGCGTGCAGCGCACCATCGACCTCTTCGGGGAGCGGGTCCGGGTCGGCTTCTACAACACCTTCGCGGCCCGCAGCGAGGAAGACAAGGCGGAGGTGGAGGGCGTCGGCGTGGTGGAGGTGAGCCGCGATGCGGACAGCGGAGAGGTGCACGCGCTGCGCGGGCCCGGCTTCGCCTCCATGCAGTTCCACGCCGAGTCGCTGCTCACCGAGGACGGACCGCACCTCACCGCCGGCCTGCTGCGGGAGGTGCTCGGCACGTGAAAGCCGTCGTCGCCTGGTGGGATCTGCCCGGGCCGGATTCCGGACGCACCGTGGCCGCGCTGCGCGGATTCCTGCGGAACGAGGCCGTGCCGCGATTCGCGGAATTCCCGGGACTGCGGCTGAAATTCTGGATATCCGACGCGGAGCGCGGACGCTGGGGCGCCGTCTTCCTCTGGGAGTCGGAGGCCGCCGCGCGGCAGCCGCTGCCCACGCGCGCCGCCGAGATCCTCGGCTCCCCACCCACGTCGGTGCACCGCTTCGACGTGGAGGCCGCGGTCGAGGGCGTCCACACGACCCCCGACCTCACCGGGCTCGGGCTCGCCTTCGCGGCCGCCGGCGGGGCCGCGCAGTACGGCGCCACGGGGGGCGCGGCCGGGGCTCCGGCCCCGGCCGCCGCCCCGCCTCCGGGCGGCGACGGGCCCGGCGGCGGCCGGGCGGCAGACGCCGGGACGACGCACATTCCGGAGCTCTTCCCGTTCTGACGCCTTTCTTTCTGACGAAGTCGAATTGGCCTCGTTGACCGGAATTGGTCCGGTTGCCGACAGTCGATTCCACAGCCTTTCCGGCGGCAGCGCGCCGGTGCCCAGCGGGAAACAGGAGACATGACATGCCTGCACGATTCGACGGCAAGGTCGCACTGGTCTGGGGTGGTGGTGTCATCAGCCGCGCCGGCGCGCTGGCGTTCGCCCGGCAGGGCGCCAGCGTGGTGGTCGCCGGTGCCGACACCGAGGACCTGGAGACCACGGTCAAGCTCATCCGGCACGAGGGCGGCGAAGGCGCCGCGGTGGCCGCCGACATCACCCAGGACGGTTCGGCCGCCGCCGTCCGCATGGTGGCCGAGGCGGCCGGGCAGTACGGGCCCCTCGACATCGCCTTCAACAACGCCACCCTCTCCGGCCCCAGCCAGCCCGTCGCGGAGATCTGCGAGAACGTCTGGGCGGAGACCCTCGCCCACAACCTCACCGGCGTGTGGCTGACCATGAAGCACGAGATCGCCCACATGCGGCAGCACGGCGGCGGGGTGATCGTCAACACCGCCTGCAACCTCGCCAGCAACGGCCTGCTGCCGGGGCTCGGCGCCTACGCGGCCTCCAAGGCCGCGCTGGCCACCCTCACCCGTACGGCGGCCGGCGAGTACATCGGCGAGGGCATCCGCATCAACGCCATCAGCCCCGGGCCGACCCACGAGCCCGCCCCGGACGGGAGCGTCCCGGAGCCCCACGAGCCCGGGGGCGGCGGCGCCTCCCCGGAGGAGGTCGCCGACACGGTGCTGTGGCTCTGCTCGGAGGCCGCCGGCTTTGTCGTCGGCCACGACCTCGTGCTCGACAAGCAGCGCGCCGCCTGACCGGCGGCACACCGCGACCGACCGACCGACGACGCGGCCCGTCCCCGTACGGCGACGGCCCGCCCCCACCGGCCAAAGCCGGCGGCCCCTTACCAGGAGGACTGATGGCGAAGATACTCATCGCGGGCGGCGGCATCGGCGGCCTCGCCGCCGCGCTGGCCACCGCCGAGCGCGGGCACCGGGTGACCGTCCTGGAGCGCTGGGACTCCTTCACGGAGCTCGGCGCCGGCATCCAGCTCGGGCCCAACGCCTTCCACGCCCTGGACCGGCTGGGCGTGGGCGAGCAGGTGCGGGCCCGCGCCGTCTTCATCGACGAGCTCCGCTTCATGGACGGCACCACCGACGAGAAGGTGCAGTCCATGCCGCTCACCGGCGCCTACCGGGAGCGCTTCGGCAACCCGTACGCCGTCGTGCACCGCACCTGCCTGTTCGAGCCGCTGCTCGAGGCCTGCCAGGCCCGGGACGGCATCGAACTGCGGGCGAACAGCCCCGTCGCCCGCTACGAGCAGGACGGCACCGGTGTCACCGCGGTGCTCGGCACCGGCGAGCGGATCACCGGGGACGTGCTGATCGGCGCGGACGGCATCCGCTCCACCGTCCGCGCCCAGATGCTCGGCGACGGCGAGCCGCGGGTGTCCGGGCACACCATCTACCGTTCCGTCATCCCGATGGCGGAGGTCCCCGAGGACCTCCGCTGGAACACCGTCACCCTGTGGGCCGGACCCAAGTGGCACTTCGTGCACTACCCGATCGGCAGCGGCAAGTACCTCAACCTGGCCGCCACCCGGGACGACGCCGCCACCGAGGCCGTCGCCGGCGTGCCCGCCGACCGGGAGCACGTGCTCGGCGAGTTCCCGGACCTCGGCCCGGTCGCCCGGCGGCTGCTGGAGCTCGGCCGGAACTGGAAGTCCTGGGTGCTCTGCGACCGGGAGCCCGCCGACCGCTGGACCGACGGCCGGGTCGCGCTGCTCGGCGACGCCGCCCACCCCATGCTCCAGTACGCGGCCCAGGGCGCCTGCCAGGCCCTGGAGGACGCGGTGGTCCTCGGCGCCCTGCTGGACGGCCCGGCCGACGAGGCCGTGCAGCGGCTGGAGAAGTACAGCGCGGTGCGCCGGGAACGCACCGCCGCGGCCGCCCTGGTGGCCCGGGAGATGGGCCGGCAGCTCTACCACCCGGCGGGCGAGGCGGCAGCGGAGCGCAACCGCATGCTCCGGGCACTCTCCGCCGAGGACCTCTACCACAAGGTCCAGTGGCTGCACGGCGAGCGGGACTTCGGCTCCGGCAGCGAGGACTGACCGGCGGCGGCACACCGCCGGCACACGGAAGCGCCGGGCGGCCCGGGGGACGGGCGGCCCGGCGCTTCCGTGCGCGCGGCACGCGGCCGGACGGCTGCTACGCCGCGCTGCCCTCGGGGACCCGGAGAGCGGCGGGCTCGTAGGTGAAGGGCTGGTAGCCGGCCAGGGCCCGGAAATCGCGGGAGAGCGCCGCGAAGTCCGCGTTCCACACCAGGAAGGTGCCGCCGACCGTCACCAGGTCGGAGGTGCGGGCCACCCGGTCGCCCGGCCGCACCGTCCAGCGCATCTCGTAGGCGCTCTCCAGCTCCGGCTCCACCAGCTCCCGGATCACGCCCTCGCGCAGCGGCAGGCAGGCGTCGAAGCAGTAGACCTGCTCGCCCTCCCACGGCCGGGAGCGCACCCCGCTCTCGATGCCGAAGGCCAGGTTGACCAGGGCCAGCCCGTAGTGCCGCTGCATCGCCGCCAGCCCCGACATCCCCTTGAACCGGGCGCCGACCTCCAGGAAGACCAGCTCGTCGGAGGCGGTGCGGAAGAGTTCCAGGTGCGAGGCGCCGTCCGGGCGGCCCAGCGCGTCCAGGGCCCGGCCGGCGAAGGCCACCATGCGGCCCACCCGCGGGTCGTCGTCCAGCAGGTTGATGTCGGCGTTCACCCGGCCCTCCGCCACCTCGGAGGAGTTCACCAGATACTCCGTGACGCCGCCGAAGACGGTCCGTCCGCCCGCCGAGACGATGTTCACGCTGTAGAGCGTGCCGTCGACGAACTCCTCGTACTCGTAGGCGCGCCCCAGCTCGCCGCCGGCCGGCAGCGCGGCGAAGTCCGCCCAGGACTCCACGAAGACGACGCCGAGGGAGCCGGCGGCGTCGGTCGGCTTGAGCACGAACGGCAGCCCGACCTCGCCCACCAGCCGGTCGAAGTAGGCCCGTGCTCCGGCCGCGTACCGGGCGGGCTCCCAGCGCCCGAAGGCCGGCACCCGCACCCCCGCGGCCGCCACCCGGCGCTTCATCTCCAGCTTGTCCAGGAACGGCACGATGTCCGCCGGCCGCGGCCCGTCCAGGTCCAGCCGCTCCCGGATCCGGGCGGCCGCCAGCAGGTTCTGCTCGGCGTAGCAGTGCACGGTCGGTGCCGGGCCGTGCCCGGCCTCCGCCGACACGCCCGCCACCACGTCGGCGGCCGCGTCCGCGTCGACCTGCGGCACCAGCAGCGGTTCCGGGTCGGGCGCCGAGCCCGGCACCAGACGGATCGCGTCGAACCAGCCGCGCTGCTCCGCGGTCAGGTGCTCGGCCGCGTCCCGCTCGGTGCTCACCAGGACCAGCCGTACGCTGCCGGGCTCCTCGAACAGTCCCGGGTCGAAGGCTTCCAGGCCACGGGTGCCGATGATCACTGCCGTCTTCACGCGAGTGCTCCTTCCGTTGCGGGTGCTGCGGGCTCGGGGGGCGCCCCGCGTCCGTGCGCGGGGGCCGCGGGGGCGAGGTGTGCGGGGGCGATCAGGTGGTTGTTCGGGTTGTCGCCGAGCGGGACGCCGTTGACGGTGGTGCGGCGCCGGGCGGCGAGCAGGTCCCGGTGCAGGGCGGCGGGTGAGCCGGCGGCCAGCACGAACATGGCGACCGTGTCGAGCTGGTCCGACCGGCCGGAGAGCGGCCCCGGCTCCTGGAGCAGCCGCGGCAGCAGCGCCTCCGGCGGGAACCCGACGTCCCGCAGCCGGGTGGTACCGGGCGGCGGCAGCAGCCAGGTGTCGGCGGCGCAGCGCCCGGTCGGCCGGAGCGCGGCGGTGTCCGGAGCCCGGCCGCAGCCCAGGTCGGTGAGCAGCCGCTCGTAGGGGGTGCCGAAGACCAGCGAGAAGGTCGGCACGGCCGCGACGCCGGCGGCCCGCGGGTTGAAGTCGATCAGTTCCACCGGCCCGTCCTCCGGCACCATGACCTCCAGGTGGGTGGGGCCGTGGGTGAAGCCGAGCGCCCGGTGGTAGGCGTGGGCCGCCGCGGTGATCTCCGCCTGCCGCGGGTGGGCGTACGGGAAGACGGTGGCCTGTTCGACGACCCGGTCGGCGGCCAGCACGTAGCGCCCGGTGAGCCCGACGGTGTGCACGGTGCCGCCGTGCACCAGGGACTCCACGGAGAGCAGCTCGCCCTCGGCTCGCTGTTCCAGCACGAAGCGGTCGGTGGCCGGGGTGCCTCCGGGCCGGCGGCCGCCGAGGACGTAGTCACGGGTGAGCGGCGAGGCCGGCCCGTCGTGCCGGATGCGTCCGGCAGCCGCGCGCAGCGCGGCCGGGGAGGAGACGGTGAAGCAGAGTGCGCTGCCGGTGCCGTGCGCGGGCTTGAGCACGGCGGCGCCCGGGAAGTCCCAGGAGTCGCTGCGGAGCGCCGCGGTCAGCGTGGTGGAGCGCAGCCCGGTCAGTCCCGCGGCCCGCAGCCGGTCCCGTACGGCGGCCTTGTCCAGCAGGGCGCGTACCGCGGCCGGGTCGTTGCCCGGCAGGCCGGCGCGGGCGCGCAGTTCGGCGTCCCAGGGGAGGGTCGCCTCGAAGGCGGCGTAGGTACCGGCGATCTCGTACCGGGCGCAGAGGTCGTCGAGGACGGCGCGCACGGTGGTCGCGTCGGACCAGGCCGGCAGCGGCACCGTCTCGTCGACGAGTCCGTCAGGGACCCGGAACGGCCCCGTGCGCGGCAGCGGGCTCCGGTTCACCGCGACCACCGTCAGGCCGCGGGCCTTCGCCTCCTTCGCCACCAGCGTCACGTGGCCGACCACTTCGAGCAGGACGAACGCGCGCGGACGGGGCCGCGGGGGAGGGGATGCCGAGGTCTTCACGAGAGCTCCCTTGCCGGGACGGGCGCCTCGCCCCCAGCTCCCAGCAGGCGACGAGCAGCGCGATGAGGACGAGGTCCAGTGCGATGGCCCACTCGGCGCCGAGGGCGTCCATGGCGCGGGAGAAGGCGAAGCCGAGAACGGCCATCAGGCTGTACCCCACTGCGGACAGCAGCCCGACGACCGAGGAGATCCGGGCGTCCGGCGTACGGGCGATCAGCCGCTTGTACTGATGCGCCCAGATCAGCTCGCCGCCGAAGACGACGGCGACGAAGGCCAGCAGGGTCAGCGTCAGGCTGTCCTGCGCCAGCGGGACCGCCGCGTACAGCAGCGTGGCGGCGACCGCCGTGCCGAGGTTCAGCCGTCGCTGCCGGTGCTCCGGCACCAGGCCGCGGCGGCCGAGGTACTGGTAGGCGAAGACGCCGGCCGTGACGGCGACGGACTCCGCGGTGAAGAAGAGCGCGGTGCCCGGCTCGCCGAGCCCGAACCACAGCTCGGGCATGGCGGAGATCAGTACCTCGTAGGTGGCCTGGAAGGCCGTCACGGAGAGCACGATGTAGAAGAACGCGGTGCCCAGCACGGGGTCGCCGCGGACCAGCCGCACCGCCCCGGCCACCCCGGCCAGCGGGCCGCGGGCGTCCCGCCGCGCGGCGCGACGGGCCCGCGCGGTGCGCTCCCGGTGCGGCCGGACGAGGGCGAAGAGCGCAGTGGCGAGCAGGAAGGTCGCGACGTCGATGAGGACGACCGTGACCATCCCGGTGAAGCGCAGCAGCACGGTGCCCACCGCGCCGGCGGCGGCGACGGCGATGAAGAGGCTGGAGTTGAAGACCGCGGAGAAGGTGTCGGTGCCCTCCTCGTCGAAGAACTGCACCAGGCCCTTCACCCGGGCGGTGTTCACCGCACTGTTGAGCAGCGCCCGCAGGAAGATCACCGCGACGGCCAGCGGGAACCGTTCGGGGGTCAGGCAGGCCAGGAACGCGGTGGTGACCGCGGCGGCCGTGACGTTCAGCACCAGCAGCAGCCGCCGTGCGTCCGCCCGGTCGATGAACGACGCCGCCAGCAGCCCCACGAAGAGGTTGGCGACCCAGTCGGCGGCGAAGACGGCGGAGGCCAGGGTGGCGCTGCCGGTCTCGCCGTAGACGTAGGCCACGTACGAGATCATCAGCAGCTTGGAGCCGAAGAGCGAGATGAACGAGGCCGCATAGCTGAGCAGGAAGTTGCGGTCCAGATAGACGCTCATGGCGGGGCTCTCCGGTTCCGGGAGGCGGGCGAGGGGCGCGCGGGAGGGCTGCGGGACGGGTGGAGCGGAGCGACGGGGAGCGGACGCGCTCCCCGGGGCGGGGGAGTCCCCGGGGAGCGCGGTCCGGGCCCTCCGGCGGAGCGGGGCGGGGAGTCCCCCGCTCCGGCAGGAGGGCGGTCGGGCGTGGCCGCGGGGTCCGGGAGGGACCCGCGACGGGGAGGCGTCAGGGGCGGTGGACGCTCCGCGGCCACGCACGGTCCTCGTCCACCCGGGAGACCAGCGGGAGGTCCCGGATGTCGTGGTGGTTCAGCACCCACATGAGGAAGCGCTCCATGCCCATCCCGAAGCCCGCGGTGCGCATCGGGTGGCGGTACTTCATCTCGGCGTACCAGGCGTAGTCCCGCTCCGGGACGTCGTGCAGGGCCAGCGCCTTGCGGATCTCCTCACCGGTGGCGTGCCGCTCGCCGGAGCCGACGACCTCGCCCATCCCGAAGAAGAGGTCGGCGTTGGCCGCCGTGCGGTGGTCGGGGTCGCCGAACGCCTGGTAGAAGGGGACCGACAGGTGGTCGAAGTGCGTCACCCAGAGGAACTCGCTGACGGTCTCCATCAGCTTGTGCTCACCCTTGCGGGTGAGGGTGCGCCAGGTGCCCTCGTCCCGTACGCAGCCCTCCTCGCCCTCCAGCAGCGAGACGGCCTCCTCGAAGGTGATGCGGGCGAACGGGCCCTCGTGACGGGCCATCCGGTCCAGGTGCGAGGTGTCGCCGGCGGCGAGTGCCACCCGGTCGCCGTAGGTCTCCAGCACCGCCTTCGCGAGCGCCTTCACATAGCCCTCGACGTAGTCGATCAGGTCGTCCAGGCCGCCGGGGATCTCCGCCTCGCTGTGGCTGTACTGGCCGAGGTGGGTCTCGTCCGGGTCCTCGCCGCGGAACGACGGCATGACGGTGTAGCAGCCGCCGGGGGCCAGCCGGATGCCGTACTCCAGCAGGAACTGGCTGGAGTCGGGCAGATAGGTGTCCACGCCGCCGACCGTCACCGGCACCGGCTCGGAGTCGCTGCCCAGCCCGGTCGGGCAGGTGATGGTGCGGGTCGTCAGCGGAAGATACTGCGCCTTGAGACCGCGTGCCCGGGCGTATTCGACGGTGCTGGAGAGAAAGAGATCCTGGAGGTCGGAAACGAGCCGGTACCACGGGGATTCCAGTGCCCGCAGGAATTCACCGGGGGCGTTTCCCCAGGTGTGCGGCGGCCGTATCGCGGACGGCGCGACAGCGGGCGCGGTGGTGTCCTCGGCGGCGTCCAGGAGGGTCATGCGGAAACTCCGATCCGGGTTGCGGGCCGCGCGATGGCGGCCGTTTCGGGGCGGGCGAGTGCGAGATAGTCCGGGGTGCGGACGGCGAGGGAGAGGTCGAGCCGGGCGGCGCTCAGGAAGATCTCGTCGTGGTCCAGCAGGGCCGGGTCCACCACGGGGGTCAGTTCGGGGGCGAAGGAGAACGGCGGGATGCAGCCGCAGGTCGCGCCGGAGAGCCGTGCCGCCGTCTCCCGGTCGGCGAAGGCGGCGTCCCTGCCGCCGTACAGCCGGGCGAGTTCGTCCAGGTCGACGAGGCGGTCGCCGGGGACGACGGCGAGCACGTACCGGCCCGAGCGCTTGGAGAGCCGGACCCGCGCGACGATGCACTTGGCCGCCTGCGCGGGCGGGTGGCCGCGCAGCCGGCTGGCCACCTCGGTGCGGCCCTCGGGCGCGTGCGGCACCAGCCGGTAGCGGGCGCCGCCCTCTTCCAGCAGGCCGATGATGCGGCCGCACGTGCCGTCCAGATACTGCCGCGGTAAGAGTTCCAGGGGTGCCGTCATTCTCGAATTCCCTTCGATGGGGGACAGCAGGGCCGAGGGGTGCACGACTTCCCGGCGGCGGCCCCCGGTTCGGAATTACGGGAAGTGCGCTCGCGTTCCTCGCGACTACTGCGAAGACGGTATGCGGGCGTGCTGTACCGGGAAATGGGCGACGGCAGACTTCATCAAGTCCCGGCGGATGCGGAGCGTCCGGACGCCGCGCATTCCGGCGCCCGTCCGGCGCCTGTCGCGGTGTCCGGGTGGCGCGTGTTGCGGCGCCGGTGCGCCGGCAAGCTCAGGCGCCGGCCGGGTGGCCGATCAGCATCGTGGGGGCGCCGGCCGCACGGGTGAGGAAGACCGTGGCGGTGTTCGGGCCGCGCAGCCGGAGCCGGCGCCGCAACTCCTCCGGCTCCACCGCGGAGCCCCGCTTCTTCACCGTCAGGGTGCCGACCTCGCGCTCGCGCAGCAGCGCCCGCAGCCGCTTCAACTGGAACGGCTGCCCGTCGGTGATCTCGTACGCGGTGGCGTACGGGGTGGGGACGAGCGTGTCGGCGGTGACGTAGGCGATCGCCGGGTCGATCAGGCGGCCGCCGACCGCGGCCGCCACCTCCGCGACCAGATGGGCGCGGACCACGGCGCCGTCGGGCTCGTAGAGGAAGCGGCCCACCGGGCCGGCCGGCGGGTCGGGCAGGCCCGCCCCGGCCAGCGTGTCGCCCTGCGGCAGCAGGGTGGCCCGTACGCCGGGCGGCCCGCCGAACCAGAGCACCGCCTCCTTCACCTCGCCGCGGTGCGAGACCCACTCCGCCTCGGCGCCCTCCGGCACGGAGGCGTGCGGAATGCCGGGCGCCACCTTGAGCGCGGCCTGCCCGGACCGCCGGGCGGTCCCGACCGCCCAGCTCAGCGGCGGCTCGTACGCCTCCGGATCGAAGACGCGGGCGCCGCGGCGGGCGGCGCTGCGGCGCGCGGGGTCGACGAAGACGGCATCGCAGCCGCCGGTGTCCACGGAGGTCACGTCGGCCTGCCGCACCTCGATGCGGTGGGCGAGGCCGAGGGCCTCCGCGTTGGCGCGGGCGACGGTGCAGGTGAGGGGGTCCCGGTCCACCGCCAGCACGGAGATCCCGGCGCGGGCCAGGGCCAGTGCGTCGCCGCCGACGCCGCAGCCCAGGTCGGCGACGCGCCGCACGCCGCGGCCGGCGAACCGCTGCGCGCGGTGGGCGGCGACGGCGGCGCGGGTGGCCTGCTCGACGCCGTCGGGTGTGAAGAACATCCGCTCCGCGTCCGCCCCGAACTTCGCGGCGGCCCGCTGCCGCAGCCGGGCCTGCCCGAGCGCGGCGGAGACCAGCGGCGCCGGGTGGGTGCGGCGCAGCCGGGTGGCGAGGGCCAGCTCCCGGGCGGGGTCGTGGTCCCGGAGCTCCTCCAGCAGCAGCCGGCCCTCGTCGGTCAGCAAGGCGGCGAAGACGGCCGACGGGTCGTCGCCCGTGCCGGGTGCGGGTGAGTCGGATGCGGCCACATGGCTCATTCTCCCCGCCACGCCGTTCCGGCGTGGCGGGACCCCGGCGGGTCGGTGACACGATCCGGCGTTATGCGGTTTGTACGACAAAAGGGAAATATGGCTTGGCGGGCCTCGCGGCGGGCGCTGACCGCCTCGACCGTGGCCCTGCTCGCCGCCGCCTGTGCAGGGACGGCCGTCCGCCCGGAGGGGGCGGCCCCCGCGGGCGCGCAGGACGGGCCGCGCCCGCTCCAGCGGCCGAGCGGGGCCCCGCCGCACGCGCACGT
>NZ_JACYHE010000028.1 GCF_021696945.1 Streptomyces sp. JJ36 | reverse complement strand
CGGGAGCACCGGCCCCCGGCACCACGGCACCGCACCCCCGCCCGGCGGCGCACGGCGCCCCCGCCTCCGCACTCCGGGTGCGCCGGGCCGGGCGGCGGGCGCTGCTGGTGGAGGCGCCGGACGCCGCCACCGCCGAGGCGCTCCACGCCGAACTGCTGCGCCGCCGCGCCGCCGGCACCCTGCCGCCCGTACGGGAGCTGGTGCCCGGGGCCCGGACGGTGCTGCTGGACGGGCTGGACGAGCCGGGGCGGCTCGCCGCCGAACTGCCGCACTGGCACCTTCCGCCCGCGTCCCGGCAGGCCGCGGCGACGGTCGGGATCCCGGTGCGTTACGACGGGCCGGACCTGCCGGAGGTGGCCGCGCTGTGGGGCGTCTCCACGGAGGAGGTGGTCCGGGTGCACACCGGCACCGCCTTCCGGGTGGCCTTCTGCGGCTTCGCACCCGGCTTCGGCTATCTGACCGGGCTGGACGAGCGGTACCGGGTGCCGCGCCGGGAGAGCCCGCGCACTCGCGTCCCGGCGGGTGCGGTGGCCCTGGCCGGCACCTACGCCGGTGTCTATCCGCGCCCCTCGCCCGGCGGCTGGCAGCTCATCGGGACCGCGGTCGGCACGGTGCTGTGGGACCCGGGCCGGGAGCCGGCGGCGCTGCTCACCCCGGGGACCCGGGTCCGTTTCACCGAGGCCGGGTCCGCCGCCGGGTCCGCCGACGGTTCAGCGGCCGGGCCCACCGGCGAGGGGGCGCGGTGACCGCCGCGCGGCCCCCGGGTTCCCCGCATCCCGCGCAGGGCACCGCGCAGGGCACCGCGCCGGGCGCCGCGCTGGAGGTCGTACGCGCCGGGGCGCTCACCACCGTGCAGGATCTCGGGCGCCCGGGGCACGCGCATCTCGGCGTGCCGCGCTCCGGCGCACTGGACGAGCCCGCGCACCGGCTGGCCAACCGGCTGCTGCACAACCCCGCGCACGCGGCCACCCTGGAGGCCACCCTGTCCGGCTGCGCCGTACGGGCCCTGCGGCCCACCGTCGCCGTGGTCACCGGCGCGCCCTGCCCGGTCACCCTGGACGGGCGGCCGGCGCCCTGGGGGACGCCCGTACGGGTGCCCGCGGGCGCCGTGTTCGCCGCCGGGCCGGCCACCCACGGGGTGCGCAGCTACCTGGGTTTCGCCGGGGGCGTGGTGGTCGAGCCGGTGCTGGGCAGCCGCGCCACCGACCTGCTCTCCGGGCTCGGCCCGGAACCCCTGCGGGACGGCGACCGGCTGCCGCTGGGCGCACCCGCCGTGCCCGGACCGCCGCCGGTGCCGGGCGCGCCCTGGCAGGCGCCGCCCGCCGCGCTGGTGCTGCCGGTGGTGCCGGGCCCGCGCGACGACTGGTTCCCCGCCGGGGCGCTGCACGCCCTCGCCGCCGCCCGCTACCGGGTCTCCGCCACCGGCAACCGCATCGGCCTGCGGCTGGACGGCCCCGCCCTGGAGCGCGCCCGTACGGACGAACTGCCCAGCGAGGGCATGGTGCTGGGCGCCGTGCAGGTGCCGCCCGCGGGGCGGCCGGTGGTCTTCCTCGCCGATCACCCGACCACCGGCGGCTATCCGGTGATCGGCGTGGTCCCGGAGCCGGCGCTCGCGGGGGCGGCCCAGGCCGCCCCCGGCACCCCGGTGCGCTTCACGGTCACCGGCTGAACGTCCCCGCGGACACCCCGCGCAGAACCGGACACGGCGCACCTCCCCCGCACCCGCGGAACACCCCCACGAACCCGCCGCGCAGCACCGGACACGGCGCCTCGGGGCGGCGGCGCGCTGCGCGCCCGCCCGCACGGCCCCGGCAGCCGCCTCTCAGCCGCGCGGCGCGTACATGATCACGGCGACCCCCGCCAGGCAGAGCAGGGCGCCCAGCACGTCGAAGCGGTCCGGGCGGAAGCCGTCCGCGACCATGCCCCAGGCCAGCGAACCGGCCACGAACACCCCGCCGTACGCCGCCAGGATCCGCCCGAAGTGCGGGTCGGGCTGGGCGGTGGCGACGAAGCCGTAGAGGCCGAGGGCGACCACGCCCGCGCCGATCCAGAGCAGGCCGCGGTGTTCCCGCACCCCCTGCCAGACCAGCCAGGCGCCGCCGATCTCGCAGAGCGCGGCGAGGACGAAGAGCGCGACGGAGCGGAGCACGGACATGCGGCCATCATGCCGCCGCCCGCGCGCGCGAGCCCGGGCGGGCCCGGCCCGGTCCGCGCCCCCGGCCCGTCCGTACCCGGGCAGCCCGGGCCCCGCGCGCACGCGCGACGCGGCTCCGGACGGGCGCTCACACACCCGCGCGTTCCCGGCCGCGCGCGCACGGGCGGCGGCTCCTCAGCCCGTGCGGCCGGTGGTACGTCGGAGTTCCGGCCGCGCGCACGCGCGACCGGTTCGCCCCTACGGTTCGTCGCGCTCGCTCGTCACCACCGCGAACGCCGCTCCGAACGGGTCGGTGAACATCGCCGTCCGCCCCACCCCCTCCAGATCCAGCGGCGGCACGGTCACCGTGGCACCGCGCGCCGTCGCCATGGCGACCGTCGCGTCGCAGTCGGGAACCTCGAAGTACGGATGCCAGCCGGAGCGGGAACCGACCGTGACGTTCTCCTCCGGAAGCTGCACCAGCCCCCCGTGCGCCGCATGGCGGCCGCCGCCGGCCGGGGAGGCCACGGTGTAGGTGGTGCCCGCGTCCACCGGGGTGTCCTCCAGCTCCCAGCCGAAGACGGCGCGGTAGAAGACGCGTGCGGTGGCGGCGTCCGTGGTGTAGAGCTCGGTCCAGGTCAGCGCGTTGGGCGCGGTGACCAGGTCCAGTCCGCGGATCTCCCCGGGCTGCCAGACGGAGAAGTCCGCACCCGTCGGGTCGGTGAAGCCCGCCATGCGGCCCAGCGCGTGGATGTCGAACGGCGCCACGCGCACACTGCCGCCCGCGTGTTCGACGGCCTTGGCCGTGGCGTCCGCGTCCCGGGTGTGGAAGTACACGTCCCAGGAGGGCCGGGCGCCCTCCGCGGTGAGCGGGCCGATCGCGGCGACCGTGCGCCCGTCGAGCTGGAACATCCCGTACCCGCCCGCCTCCGGTCCCGCGATCCGGAACGCCCAGCCGAACAGCGCGTGGTAGAACCCGGCCGCCAGGTCGATGTCGGGCACCCCGAGGTCCAGCCAGACCGGGGCCCCGGGAACGTACTGCGTGCTCAGCATGGTCGGACCCTCCGACGTCGTCCTCTCAGGAGGCGTCCGCCCGCGACTGCGCGGGCGCACCGGACTCCGTGCCGCTGGTCCCAGCATGGCAGCGTACGGGCCCTTCCGCCCCGCGACCGGAGGGTGAAGGTCCGGTGAGCACCCTTGACAGCCGCTCCGATCGTGATTGCCCCCGGCCGGACGGGGAATGACCCGTTGCGTACGACGGGTCGAACACCGGATGGATCGCCCCGGTACGTCGCCACCCGTCACGGCACGGAGGGGGAGTGACCACCATGCGCGCGACCTTGCGCGCGCGGACGCGCACCGGCCGCACGGCCGGACGCGGCGCACGCGTCGAGTACACGCTGCCGCAGGAGGCGGCGTCGGCCCGCTGGGCCCGCCGCCTCACCACCGGCTTTCTCACCGGCGAGCATGCGCCGCCGCATGCCGCACGGCATCTGGACGACGCGGCGCTGATCGTCTCCGAGCTGGTCACCAACGCGACCCGGCACGGACGCGGGCGGTGCCGGCTGCGGCTCAGCACGGCGGCGCGGACGGTGACGATCGAGGTGCACGACGGGTGCGCGCAGCGCCCGGTGCTGCGCGCGGCCGGTCCGGACGGCGAGGGCGGGCGCGGGATCGCGCTGGTGCGCCATCTGGCCCGGCGGCTCGTGGTCACGGACCACCCGAGCGGCGGCAAGACGGTTCGCGCGGTTCTCGCCACCGGCTGACCGACGCGCCCGGCGGGGCCGGGCCGGCCGCCACGACCACCGGTGCCGGACGGCCGCGGACGGCCCCTCCCCCGTACCTGCGGATCCCCACCGCCGTTCGGCCCCCGGGGGCGCACCGGCGGAAGCGGCGGGCCACCGGCCGTCGCGGCGCGTCGGCCACGCGCCCGGCGGGCGCCGGCGGCCCGGCCCGGCCGGCGTGCGCCGGACGGCCGACCGGCACCGGCCCCTGGTCAGGCCGCGCCCGCCGCGTCGCGCCGGCCCGGCGTCAGGACACCCGGGGTCCGGGCGCGTCCGCGTCCTCCTCGTCCGGCAAGTGGACGTCGCCCACCGCGACGTTGACCTCCACCACCTCCAGCCCGGTCATCCGCTCGACCGCGGCGATCACGTTCTCCCGTACGTCCCGGGCGACCTCCGTGATGGGCACCCCGTACTCCACCACGAGGTCCAGGTCGAGCGCCGTCTGCCGCTCCCCCACCTCCACCTTCACGCCGCGCCCGACGTTCGGGCGCCCGCCCGGCACCCGTTCGCGCACGGCGCCCAGAGTGCGGGAGAGCCCGCCGCCCATGTCGTGCACGCCCGGCACCTCGCGTGCCGCCATTCCGGCGATCTTGACCACCACCAGGTCGGCGATGGACGTGTGCCCGCGGGTGCCCGCGGGCGCCTCCGGCCCGGTGGCTCCGGCGCCGACGGTGGCGGCGCCCTGCACGGAGCCCGGGTGCCCCGCACGCGGCTGCGGCGGAGAGGCCGCCGTGGCGGCGTCGGCGGGTCCCTCCGCCGGGGCCTCCGGGTTCGCGTCGCCGGTGGACGTGGGGGACGCTGTCTTCGTCGTCATGGAAGGTCTCCTCGATGGCAGATGACTGCGAATGGCTGCACCTGACCCGCTGGCCACATCATGCTCGCCCACAATGAGTTGGACACGGACATCGGCGTGACGTCACGCCGGTGCCGGAGGATTCCTGCGCGCAGGGAGGAGGCAGTGCGTGGCCGCACCGGAGGACGCGCTGCTCGCCGCACGCGCGGGCGAGGGCGACGAAGAGGCGTTCGAGACGCTGGTGCGGTGGCACACCCCGGTCCTGCTGCAACTCGCGCACCGGCTGCTGGGCGAACGCGGAGAGGCGGAGGACGCGGTGCAGGACGCCTTCGTGAACGCCTGGCGGCGGCTGCCGGAGTTCCGCGGCGACTCCTCGTTCCTCACCTGGATGTACCGCATCGTCACCAACCGCTGCCTGAACCGGCTCCGCTCCCGGCGGCCCACCACCGAACTGGACGCCGTGCCGGAACCGGCCGCTCCGGAGCACCAGACCTCACCCGAACGGGCTGCCGAGGGCAGTGCCGCGCTGCACGCGCTCTCCTGGGCGCTGCAGGAACTCACCCCGGAGCAGCGGGCCTGCTGGGTCCTGCGGGAGCTGCACGGGCTGTCGTACGAGGACATCGCGGCGGCGGTGGGCATCAGCCGCCATGCCGTACGGGGCCGGATCTTCCGCGTGCGGCGGCATCTGACGGAGGCGATGAGCGCATGGCGATGAATGCGAACCCGGGGGACCCGCGGGACGGCCGCGGCGCGGACGACGAGCGGCTGCCCTGCGGCCGGACGCTGCGCGAGGTCTGGGACGCCTGGGACGAGGACGCCGCCACCGGCGACCCGCACTACGCGCGGTGCCCACACTGCACGGCGGCACTGGACCGGCTGCGGGTGCTGGACGACTTCGTCCGCAGCGCCCGCGCCGCCGACGAGGAACCCGCGGGGCGTACGGGCCCGGAGGGGTCCCGGGGCGCGGACGGCCGGGCGGAGGCGGTCACGGCCCGGGTGATGGACCTCGTTCGGCTGGAGCTGCGCCCGGGCCGCAGCCTGCCGCTCGGCACACCGGACGAGGACTCGTGGATCGTGGAGGCGGCGGCGGCCAGGACCTTCCGGGACGCGGCGGAGACCCTCCCCGGGGTGCGGGCGGGAAGCTGCCGCGTCCGGCCGCTGGAGGCGCCCGTGCCGGGCAGCCACGGGACGGCGGCCGCGCGGGGGCCGCTGCGGGTCCGGGTGGAGGTGGCCACGGACCTGCGCCGCAGCGTTCCGGACGTGGCCGAGGAGGTGCGGGGCCGGGTGCTGGCGGCGGCACAGGAGACCGTGGGGCTGGACGTGCGGGCCGTGGACGTGGCCGTCGTCGACGTGCTCGACACCCCCGCCGACGCGGGCACGGGCGGCTCCGGCAGCGCGGGCGGCTCCGGCAGCGCGGGCGGCTCCGGCAGCGCGGGCGGCTCCGGCAGTCCCGGCAGCGCGGGCGGCCGCCGCGGCACGGGGCCCCGGGACGACTCCGGCACCGGCGGCACCACGAACGGCCCCGGCGGCCCGAGCGCCCCGGGCCGGCAGGGTGAGGGGGCCGGACGATGACGGGGCAGGAGACGCGGGCGCTGCGGGACCGGCTGGCCGAGGCGGCGGCGGAGGCCGCCGCCGGCGCCACCGGCGTGGCCTTCCTCCGCGCGGGTCTGGCGGACGTGGTCCGGGGCACCGGGCTCCCCGCCCGGCGCCGCCCCGCGGGGGACGCGGGATCCGCACCGCGCTCCGCGGGTGTACGGGTGCGCCCGGGGCTCGGCGGCGGCTGGCAGGTGGAGGTGCAGCTCGCGGTGCGCCGCGGCCACCGGGCGCTGGACGTGACCCGGGCGGTGCGCGAGGCGGTCACCGCGGCCGTGCGCCGGGAGGCGGGCCCGGACACCGGCCCCGTGGCGGTCACCCTCACCGTCACCGACCTCGCCTGACCCCGGCCACCCGCGCCGGCGCCCGCCACGCGCCCCGCCCGTGGCGCGCCACCCCTGAACGTGCCACCCGCACCTGCCGGGAAGCCCCGGCACTCCTTGCCTGTATACCCCCGGCGGGTATACAGTCGCCCCTGCGACCGTGCGGTATACCCCCCAGTGGTATAAAGGGCGGGACGGTGGGAAGGTCGCCCCACCGGCCCCGGCAAGGAGCAGTGATGACCACCACGACGACGGCCGACGGCAGCCGTGTCGAGCTCAGCATCGGCGGCATGACCTGCGCCTCCTGCGCCGCCCGTGTCGAGAAGAAGCTCAACCGCATGGACGGCGTCACGGCGAGCGTCAACTACGCGACCGAGAAGGCCCGGGTCTCCTTCGAGGGACAGGTGACCGTCGAGGACCTGATCGCGACCGTCGAGGCGACCGGCTACACCGCCACGCCGCCCCCGCCGCCCGCCCCCCGCGCCGACGGGAACGGCCACCCTGCGGAACGGGCCGCCGGCGCGACCGCCGGTGCGACCGCCGGCCCCGGACCCGAGGTCGGCGCGCACCCGCCCGGCGCCCGCGAGGCCGCCGGCCGTACCACCCCCGAGCGGGACGAGCTGACGCCGCTGCGGCAGCGGCTGACCACCGCCGTCGTGCTCTCCGTCCCGGTGATCGCGCTGGCCATGGTCCCTGCGCTCCAGTTCACCTACTGGCAGTGGCTCTCGCTCACCCTCGCCGCGCCCGTCGTGGTCTACGCCGGCTGGCCCTTCCACCGGGCCGCCTGGACCAATCTCCGGCACGGCGCCGCCACCATGGACACCCTGATCTCCCTCGGCACCTCCGCGGCCTTCCTCTGGTCCTGCTGGGCGCTCTTCTTCGGCACCGCCGGCATGCCCGGGATGACCCACGGCTTCGAGCTGACCGTGGAGCGCACCGACGGGGCCGGGAACATCTACCTGGAGGCGGCCGCGGGCGTCACCGCGTTCCTGCTGGCCGGCCGCTGGTTCGAGGCCCGCTCCAAGCGCCGGGCCGGCGCCGCCCTGCGGGCGCTGCTGGACCTGGGCGCCAAGGAGGCGACCGTGCGCCGCGACGGGCGGGAGGTGCGCGTCCCCGTGGACGCGCTGGCCGTCGGCGACGTCTTCGTGGTCCGGCCCGGCGAGACGATCCCCACCGACGGCCGCGTCCTGGAGGGCTCCTCGGCCGTGGACGCCTCGATGCTCACCGGCGAGTCCGTCCCGCTCGAGGTCGCGGCCGGCGACACCGTCACCGGCGCCACCCTCAACGCGGGCGGCCGGCTGGTCGTGGAGGCCACCCGGGTCGGTGCCGACACCCGGCTGGCCCGGATGGCGCGGCTGGTGGAGGAGGCGCAGCACGGCAAGGCAGCGGCGCAGCGCCTCGCCGACCGCGTCTCCGCGGTGTTCGTGCCGCTGGTGCTGCTGCTCGCGCTGGGCACCGCGGCCGGCTGGCTGGCCGCGGGCGGCGGCGCCACCGCCGCCTTCACGGCGGCCGTCGCCGTGCTGATCATCGCCTGCCCGTGCGCGCTGGGCCTGGCCACACCGACCGCGCTGATGGTCGGCACCGGGCGCGGCGCCCAGCTCGGCATCCTCATCAAGGGCCCCGAGGTGCTGGAGAACACCCGGCGGGCCAAGACGGTCGTGCTGGACAAGACCGGCACCGTCACCACCGGCACCATGACCCTGGTCGCCGTGCACCCCGCCCCGGGCGAGGACGAGTCCGAGGTGCTGCGGCTGGCCGGCGCCGTGGAGCACGCCTCCGAGCACCCGGTCGCCCGGGCGATCGCGGCCGGCGCGGCGGAGCGTACGGGGGCGGAGCCGGCCGCGCCCGCCGAGTTCGCCAACGTGCCCGGGCTGGGTGTACGGGGCGTCGTCGAGGGCCGCACGGTGCTGGCCGGCCGGGAGCGGCTGCTGACCGAGCGGGACGTCGAGATCCCGGCCGCACTCGCCGCCGCCCGGGCGGAGGCGGAGGCGGAGGGCCGCACCGCCGTGCTGGTGGCCTGGGACGGCCGGGCGCGGGGGGTCCTGGTGGTCTCCGACGCGGTCAAGCCGGCGAGCGCCGAGGCCGTACGCCGGCTGCGCGCGCTCGGCCTGCGGCCGGTGCTGCTGACCGGTGACAACCGGGCGGTGGCCGCGTCGGTGGCCGCCGAGGTGGGCATCGACCCGGCGGACGTGATCGCCGAGGTGCTGCCGGAGGAGAAGGTGGCCGTGGTCGAGCGGCTCCAGGCGGAGGGCCGCACCGTCGCCATGGTCGGCGACGGCGTCAACGACGCCGCCGCGCTGGCCCGCGCGGACCTGGGGCTGGCCATGGGCACCGGCACCGACGCGGCCATCGAGGCGGGGGACCTGACCCTGGTCCGCGGCGACCTGCGGGTGGCGGCCGACGCCATCCGGCTCTCCCGCCGGACGCTCGCCACCATCAAGACCAACCTCTTCTGGGCCTTCGCCTACAACGTCGCCGCGCTGCCGCTGGCCGCCGCCGGCCTGCTGAACCCGATGATCGCGGGAGCCGCGATGGCGTTCTCCTCGGTCTTCGTGGTCGGCAACAGCCTGCGGCTGCGCCGCTTCCGCGCCGCGGCCTGACGCGGCCGCGGCGGGCGGCACGCCCGCCGGCGAACGGGCCGGGCTCCCTGCGCGGAGCCCGGCCCGTCCCGCCCGTCACCCTCGCCCGCCAGCGGACCACGGGCCACGGGCCGCGATCCGCGATCCGCGATCCGCCACGGCAGCGGACCAGGGACAGCGACGTCCGGGCTGCTCAGCGAGCGGCCCGGTGTGCCTCCAGGAACTCCTCGAAGGAGAGCTTCCCGTCCGCGTTGCGGTCCTTGGTGTTCAGCACGGCCTGGGCCATCGACTCCGTGTAGTGCACGTCGCCGAGCTCCGCCATGGCCTTGTGGAACTCCGCGGCCGTGACGAAGCCGTCCCCGTCCCGGTCGAACATCGCGAACGCCTTGCGCGCCGCCTCGGTCTCGTCCCTCTCGGCTGCTTCGGCCACGGAACTGCCCCCTCTGTCGCATGATCTGACGGTCGTACACGCTCAGCCTAGCCAGCCGCCGGACCGCCCCCACCGGCCGCTCCGGTCATCCGTCGGCCGGCGCTGTCCGGGGTCCGGTGCCGGCAGGCAGGGTCCGGGGCTCCGGCACCGCGCGCCGCCGTCCGGCGGCGCCCCCTCCGCCGGACCGGCGCGGCGGCACCCGCCGCCACCCCGGTCGGCTGCTCAGCAGCCGATGTCGCCGCCGTCCTTCGCCCGCACCGCGACCACGGCCGGCCGCACCGCGCGTCCCGGACCGTCGGGCCAGGTGGACGCGGGGTGGTCCGCGCTGGCGCCGTCCACCTCACCGGGGTGCTGGACGGACACCAGCACCCGGTTCTCGCCCACGACCGGCCCGCAGACCTCGGCGCCCTTCGGCACCGTCAGGAACTGCCGCACCTCGCCCTCGTTCCGGCCGCGCACGGCGACGCCGAACAGCCCGTCGTTGCTGCCCAGCGCGTTGCCGTCGGTGGCCAGCCAGAGGTTCCCGTACGGGTCGAAGGCGATGTTGTCCGGGCAGGAGATCGGGCTGACCTTCTCCTTCGGGAAGCCCGCGAAGTACGTCGAAGGGTCCTCCGGGTCGCCGCACACCAGGAACAGCCGCCAGGCGAAGCGGGTGGCGGCCGCGTCGTGACGGAACTCGGTCAGCTCCAGCACCTGGCCGTGCTTGTTGGCGTTCCGCGGGTTCGCCTCGTCGGCCGCCGGGTGGCCCTCCCGGCCGCGGTTCTTGTTGTTGGTCAGCGCCACGTACACCTTGCCGGTGCGCGGGCTGGGCTCCACGTCCTCCGGCCGGTCCATCGTGGTGGCGCCCACCCTGTCGGCGGCCAGGCGCGTGAAGACGTACACCTCCTCGGCGGTCATGCCGTCGACGAAGCTGCGGTCGCCCTCGGCCAGCCTGATCCACTCGCCCCTGCCGTCGAACGCGCCGTCCTCCGGCAGTGCGCCGTCACCGTCGATCTCCTCCGCCGGGCTGTCGCCGGTGAACTTCGCGACGTAGAGGGTGCCCTCGTCCAGCAGCCGCAGGTTGTGCTCGCGCGCCCAGCGGCTGTCCCCGCGCCGCATCCGCTCCGTGGAGACGAACTTGTAGAAGTAGTCGAAGCGCTCGTCGTCGCCCATGTAGAGCACCGCGCGCCCGTCCCGGGTCAGCCGCGCCGTGGCGGCCTCGTGTTTGAACCGGCCGAGCGCGGTCCGCTTCCGGGGCGTGGAGTCCGGGTCGAGCGGGTCGATCTCGACGACCCAGCCGAAGCGGTTCGCCTCGTTGGGCTCCCGGGTCAGGTCGAAGCGGTCGTCGAACCGCTCCCACCTCCGTCCCGAGGCCCCGCCGGACATGCCGTAACGGGCCAGGCGCTCCCGCGTGGCCGGGTCGGTGACGCGGTCGGCGTGGGCGAAGTACTGGTTGAAGTTCTCCTCGCCGGAGAGCACCGTGCCCCAGGGGGTGACGCCGCCGCCGCAGTTGTTCAGGGTGCCGAGCACCCGGGTGCCCTCGGGGTCCGCGGTGGTACGCAGCAGTTCGCTGCCGGCCGCGGGGCCGGTGATCTCGAACGGGGTGGTGGCGGTGACGCGCCGGTTCAGCGGGTGCCGCGGCACCGCGGCCAGCCGACCGCCCCGGTGCTCCTCGGTGACCAGCACCGACATGCCGTGCGCGGCCCAGGCGATCTCCACCTGCTCCCGGGTCGGGTTCTCCGGGTCGTACCCGGGGAACATCATCTCCTCGCTGGTGTACTCGTGGTTCGCCACGAGCACCTGCCGGTTCCGCTCCCGCGGCAGGTCGAGCACGGCCAGGTAGTCGTTGTTGTAACCGAACTGCCGGGCCTGCGCCGCCGCGGTCTGGTTCTCCGGGTCGAAGGCGGGCGCGCCCGCGAGCACCGGGTCGCCCCAGCGGATCAGCACGTCCTGCTCGTACCCCGCGGGCACCACCACGGCGTCCTCGGTGTTCGGGGCGACGGGCGCGAAGCGCAGACCGCGCGCCGGGCGGCCGTGCCGGTGGCCGCGGCCGGCGGGCACCGCGGGCGCCGCGGCGGCCGGCGGGGCCTGGCCGACGACGGTGACGCCGGTCGCGGCGGCGACGGTCGCCACAGCACCGGCGGCCAGCATCGAACGGCGCGACAGCGCACCGGAGATGACGTCGCCGACATACTCGTTGCCGCTCCGGTTCGGGACCTCGTGGAAGCAGGCGTCCCCGCAGCGGTAGCGGCAGGTGAGGGCGGACCGTCCGCCCGGGTGTGAGCCGACGAACGGCAGCAGCTTGGGCATGTTCCCTCCGAATGTGCGTTCTCTCCGGAGCGGGACGCTAAGCGCGCACCCCCGCCGCGGGGCGTCGGACAGATGACGTGGCGGTGAACCCCGCCCCAAGCCCTGCGGGAGGCGGGGAGGGCGCCACGGGGTGCCCGGGTGCGGGGGCCCCGGCACGACCGTCACCGCGGGTACTCCGGGCAGCGTTCCCCCGGCCGGGGGCACACCAGCAGCGCGCGGACGAGGAATCCCCCGGCCGCCGTGTAGTACGCGACATACGCGTCCTCCTCGCGCTCCAGCGCACCCCGCGCCGCCCGCAGGTGTGCCTCCGCGGGCACCCCGGTCGGCAGCGGCGGCGTCTCCGCCAGCTCCCGGGCCAGCCACTCCAGAGCGGCACCGGGCTCCGTGAACGTCCCCGCCCGCAGCCGTGCGGGCTTGCGGAACCACATGTCGACCTGGATCGGCGGCACTGCCGCCTCCGGGTCCCGCGCCTCCCGGTCCGGCGGCCATGCCGGACCGGTCCACGCGAACGCATGCCAGTGCACGGCCATGCTGCACGCGTTCCTCGGCGGACGGTTCGCGTGCGGGCCCGGGGGACGGGTTCACCCCGCTGGGGTAGGGCGCCCTCGCGGGGCGGAAGCCGAGCAGGTGTGGCCAGTGCGGGCTGCCCTGGGTTGGGGTCACTGATTGGCTGGCTACGGGGGGGGGGAGGGGTGGTGGGTGGCGGGTTCGTTCTGGTTGCTGGTGGCGGGTGGCGTGGTGGGCCGGGGTTCACCCGCCTGTGACGGGGCCGGTCGGCGGGGCGGTCGGTAGCCGGTGACGGGGTTGCCCTGGCGGGCTGCTGCCGCGCTGTGCCTGAGCTTTCGTCTTCTCGCTCCGCTCGTGCCACGCCGGTGGCACTGCGCGGTCTGTCTGCGGGCCGTTCCGGAGCGGGGGTGCGCCTGCCCACACCCTGTGGACGGAGTCGTCGCCCGGCGGGTGCCCCATGCTCACCCTGCGGTCTCGCGGCGGCCGGGCGTCCGGCGCACAGTCTGTGCAGGCCGTCCGCGGTCTCGCGGATCCCGGGCCCGGCGCGCGGCCTGCGGGTCGTCCGTCGGTGCGCGGCCTGCGGGTCGTCCGCCCACCGTCCGGCGGCGGTCGGCGGCCTGCGCCCGGCCTGCCACGGCCTGGCGGGGCGGGCCGGGGCCAGGAAGGCGACTCGCAGCCAAGAGGTAAGGGCCGCCAATGGGCACCACCCCTGACAATTTCCAGACGATCATGTACTGGTCCACGCTTTTGACAAAAATCGGCCCAGATTTGTCCAAAGCGCGGACCAGTACATGATCACGACGCGGGATGGGGCTCCGGCGGCCCCACATCGGCCGCGCGGGCACGCGGATGCGCCCCGCCCGGCAGCCGCCCGGACCCCCGCCGGGCTCGACCCGCCCCACCGAGCCTCCAGCGCGGCCCGGCCACGCGCACCCCCACTCCGGAACGGCCCGCAGACAGACCGAGCAGTGCCACGCACGTGACACGAGCGGAGCGAGAAGACGAAAGCTCAGGCACAGCGCGGCAGCAGCCCGCCAGGGCACCCCCGTCACCGGCTACCGACCGCCCCGCCGCCCGGCCCCGTCACAGGCGGGTGAACCCCAGCCCACCACGCCACCCGTGCCCGCAACGTGAACGCGCCCCGGCGAGGCACCCCTCCCCCCGTAGCCAGCCAATCAGTGACCGGACCACGGGACGGCCCGCACCCGGCGGTCAGGCCGCCACCACCCCGGCCGCGAAGCCGTCACAGCGCCCCGCACACCCGACCGCATCCCCTCACCGTCCGTAATCGGGGCGAGACCGGGCCGCCCCGGCCGTTAGGATTTCGGGCATGGCGGCCACTGGAACAGAGCAGCAGGGAGCGAAGGCGTACTACGTCTCGACCCCCATCTACTACGTGAACGACGCTCCGCACCTGGGCCACGCCTATACGACCGTCGCAGGCGACGTGCTCACGCGCTGGCACCGTCAGCGTGGCGAGAAGGTGTGGTACCTCACCGGCACGGACGAGCACGGTCAGAAGATCATGCGCACCGCCGAGGCCAACGGTGTCGGCCCGCAGGAGTGGTGCGACCGGCTGGTGGAGGAGGCGTGGAAGCCCCTCTGGAAGCACCTGGAGATCGCGAACGACGACTTCATCCGCACCACCGAGACGCGGCACACCGCCCGCGTCCAGGAGTTCGTGCAGGACCTGTACGACAAGGGCGAGATCTACCAGGGCGGCTACGAGGGCCCGTACTGCGTCGGCTGCGAGGAGTACAAGACGTACGGCGAGCTCCTCGAGGGCGAGGGCGAGTACGCCGGGCAGAAGCTGTGCCCGATCCACAAGAAGCCGGTGGAGATGCTCCAGGAGGAGAACTACTTCTTCCGGCTCTCCGACTACGGCCCGAAGCTGATGGAGCACTACGAGCGGAACCCGGGCTTCATCCAGCCCGAGTCGGCGCGGAACGAGGTCGTGAACTTCGTCCGGCAGGGTCTGGAGGACCTGTCGATCTCCCGGTCGACGTTCGACTGGGGCGTCAAGGTCCCCTGGGACGACAAGCACGTGATCTACGTGTGGATCGACGCCCTGCTGAACTACGCCACGGCCGTGGGCTACGGCTCCGACCAGGAGAAGTTCGACGCGACCTTCCCGGCCAACGTCCACCTGGTGGGCAAGGACATCCTCCGCTTCCACGCGGTGATCTGGCCGGCGATGCTGATGGCGAACGGCCTGCCCCTGCCGCACAAGATCGCCGCGAACGGCTGGCTGATGGTCGGCGGCGAGAAGATGTCCAAGTCCAACCTGACGGGCATCTCCCCGCAGCAGCTCACCGAGCACTTCGGCGTGGACGCGTACCGCTGGTACTTCCTCCGGGCCATCGCCTTCGGCCACGACGGCTCCTTCTCCTGGGAGGACTTCACCGCCCGCTACACCAGCGAGCTGGCGAACGACTACGGCAACCTGGCCTCCCGGGTGGCGGCCATGGTCGGCAAGTACTTCGGCGGACAGCTCCCGGAGGCGAGCGCGCACGGCACGGCCGAGCAGGCGATCGTGGACGGGCTGGAGAGCACCGTCACGGAGGCGGACCGCCGCGTCGGGGAGGACCTGGACTTCTCCGGCGGCCTGACGGCGATCTTCGACTTCATCAAGCAGGTCAACGGCTATCTGACCGAGCAGGAGCCGTGGAAGGTCGCCAAGGACACCTCCCCGGAGGCGCAGGCGCGGCTCGCCACCATCCTCTACACCGCCGCCGAGTCGCTGCGGGCCTGCGCAGTGCTGCTGAACCCGGTGATGCCGGAGACCTCGCAGAAGCTGTGGGACTCGCTCGGCGCGGAGGCGTCGCTGGGCGCGCTGGCCGACCAGCGGGTGCAGGACGCGGGCCGCTGGGGGCTGCTCCCGGCCGGCTCCACGATCACCAAGGGCGCGGCGCTCTTCCCGCGGCTCGAGGAGCGCTGAGGGAACGCGGCCGGCGCCGGGCCTTCCGGCACGGCGCCGGGCGACCGCCACCGCGACCGCGACGGCCGATGGTGACCGCCACCGCGACGGGCGGCGGCCCCGGCCACCGGCGACAGACAACCACGCATGCGACGGCCCCGGGAGCGGTCCGCTCCCGGGGCCGTGGCATGCGTACGGCCGGGCCGTGCCCGGGCGAGCGCCGGGGCGTACGGGCCGGCTCCCGTACGCCCGCCCGCGCGGCGCGCGCCGGCTACATCTCGCTGGGCGACTCCGCCTTGCGGGCCTGCTGGACCTGCGGCGGCTTGCGCACGGAGAGGTGCAGCTCGCGCAGCCGGGCCTCGTCGACCTCGGTGGGCGCGCCCATCAGCAGGTCCTGCGCGTTGCCGTTGAGCGGGAAGGCGATGGTCTCCCGGATGTTCGGCTCGTCGGCGAGGAGCATCACGATGCGGTCCACGCCCGGGGCGATGCCGCCGTGCGGCGGGGCGCCGAAGCGGAAGGCGCGCAGCATGCCGCCGAACTCCCGCTCCACCTCGTCCTCGGAGTAGCCCGCGATGCCGAAGGCCTTGAACATGATCTCCGGCTCGTGGTTCCGGATGGCGCCGGAGGAGAGCTCGACGCCGTTGCAGACGATGTCGTACTGCCAGGCCAGGACGTCCAGCGGGTCCCGGGTCTCCAGCGCCTCCAGGCCGCCCTGCGGCATGGAGAAGGGGTTGTGCGAGAACTCGATCTCGCCGGTGTCCTCGTTCCGCTCGAACATGGGGAAGTCCACGATCCAGCAGAAGCGGAAGACGTTCTCGGCGAAGTGGCCGGTGCGGCGCGCGACCTCCACGCGCACCGCGGACATGATCTTCGAGACCTCGTCGAACTCGCCGGCGCCGAAGAAGACCGCCGTGCCCGGCTTGGCGTCCAGCGCGCCCAGCAGCGCGGCGACGTTCTCCTCGGTGAGGAACTTGGCGATCGGGCCGGTGAGCTGCCCGCCGTCGCCGACCCGCACCCAGGCCAGGCCCTTGGCGCCCTGCTCTTGGGCGAACTCGCCCATCTGGTCGAAGAACTTCCGCGGCTGGTCGGCGGTGTCCGGCACCGCGAGGGCCCGTACGTGCTTCCCGGCGAAGGCCTTGAACTCGCTGCCGGCGAAGACCTGCGAGACGTCGACGAGCTCCAGCTCGGCACGCAGGTCCGGCTTGTCCGTGCCGTACTTGAGCATCGCCTCGCGGAAGGGGATGCGGGGGAAGGGAGAGGTGACGTGCCGGCCGTTGCCGAACTCCTCGAAGACGTCCGTCATCACCTTCTCGATGACCCCGAAGACGTCCTCCTGCTCGACGAAGCTCATCTCGACGTCGAGCTGGTAGAACTCGCCGGGCGAACGGTCGGCGCGGGCGTCCTCGTCGCGGAAGCAGGGCGCGATCTGGAAGTAGCGGTCGAAGCCCGCGATCATCAGGAGCTGCTTGAACTGCTGCGGGGCCTGCGGCAGCGCGTAGAACGTGCCGGGGTGCAGGCGGGAGGGGACCAGGAAGTCGCGGGCGCCCTCCGGGGAGGTGGCGGAGAGGATCGGGGTCGCCATCTCGTTGAAGCCCAGGTCGGTCATCCGGCGGCGGAGCGAGGAGATGACGGCGGAGCGCAGCATGATGTTGCGGTGCATGCGCTCGCGGCGGAGGTCGAGGAAGCGGTACTCGAGGCGCTTCTCCTCGTTCACCCCGTCCTCGGCGTTGATCGTGAAGGGGATCTGCTCGGCGCTGCCGAGCACCTCCACCTCGGCCACCTCGACCTCGATCTCGCCGGTGGCCAGCTCGGGGTTGACGTTCTCCGCACCGCGCGCGGTGACGGTGCCGTCGACCCGGACGACGCTCTCCTTCGCCAGGCCGCTCAGCAGCTCGGCCACCTCGGTGCGCTCGGGCCGCACGACGAGCTGGACGATGCCGTGGTGGTCGCGCAGATCGAGGAAGAGGATGCCGCCCAGGTTCCGCCGATTGTGCAGCCAGCCGCTCAGCCGGACGTCACTGCCGACGTCGGAGGCGCGGAGCTCGCCGCAGGTGTGGGACCGGTACCGATGCATCATTCATCCAAGTCGTCGGCGCGGAGTTCTCTGTCGGTGACGTCACCCGAGCGGCTCGGCAGAAGTCGCCCGAGAAGCGCATATCAGGGTACCGCCCCGGCTGCTCCTCCCTCGCCCTGTCATCCACAACCTGCAGGAAGGGGGGCAATGCGTACAGCGGGCGCCGGCGCCGTGGGCGCCGGCCTCTGGTCCTGGCGCGGAGGTTCCCTGCCCGGTCGGCAGCGCTCGCCGGCGGCGCCCGTACGCCCCGCGGGGCCTGCGGGCACCCGCGGGGCCCGCAGGCCCCGCGGGTCAGGTGCGGGTCAGGCGCGGGAGGCGGGGATGCGGCCGAGGCGCCCGGCCTGGAAGTCCTCGAAGGCCTGGGCCAGCTCGGCGTGGCTGTTCATCACGAACGGCCCGTAGTGCGCCACCGGCTCGCGCAGCGGCCGCCCGCCGAGCAGCACGATCTCCAGGTCGGGGGTGTGCGCGTCCTGCCGGGTGTCCGCCCGTACGGTCAGCGCGTCGCCCGGGCCGAAGACGGCGGCCTGGCCCAGCTCGACCGGGCGGCCCTCCCGGCCGGCCGTGCCGCGTCCGGCGAGGACGTAGGCCAGGGCGTTGAAGTCGGCCCGCCAGGGCAGGGTGATCTCGGCGCCCGGGGAGACGGTGGCGTGGATCATGGTGATCGGGGTGTGGGTGATGCCCGGGCCCTGGTGCCCGTCGAGCTCGCCGGCGATGAGGCGGAGCAGGGCGCCGCCGTCGGGGGTGGTGAGCAGCTTGACGTTGCCGCCGCCGATGTCCTGGTAGCGGGGGGCGGTCATCTTGTCCCGGGCCGGGAGGTTGACCCAGAGCTGGAGGCCGTGGAAGAGGCCGCCGGAGACGACGAGCTCCTCGGGCGGCGCCTCGATGTGCAGCAGCCCGGAGCCGGCGGTCATCCACTGGGTGTCGCCGTTCTTGATGGTGCCGCCGCCGCCCTCGGAGTCCTGGTGCACGAAGGTGCCGTCGATGAGGTAGGTGACGGTCTCGAAGCCGCGGTGGGGGTGCCAGGGCGTGCCCTTGGGCTCGCCGGGCGCGTACTCCACCTCGCCCATCTGGTCCATCATGATGAACGGGTCGAGGTGCCGGTGGTCGATGCCCGCGAAGGCGCGGCGGACGGGGAAGCCCTCGCCCTCGAATCCGGTCGGTGCGGTGCTCACGGCGAGTGCCGGGCGGTGCACGGTGTCCTCGCCGGCGGGGTGGGCGACGCGGGGGAGCGCGAGCGGGTTCTCCACGGTGATCGCGGGCATGGGGGGACCTCCTCAATCCGGAGACCCAGAATAGTTCAATATTGAACGGCATGCCACGCCGCCACGCCGCGCCCGGGTGGCGGATGTGCGCCCCCGCGGTCCGCTGCGCACCCCGGCACCCCGGCACCCCGTCAGCCGTACATGCTCCGCATCGCGAAGTCGACCATCTCCTCCACCGCCTTGGCGTCGAAGACCACCCGGTGATCACCCTCCATGTCCAGCACGAAGCCGTAGCCCGAGGGAAGCAGGTCCAGCACCTCGGCGCCGGTGATCACGAAGTACTTGGACTCCTTGCCGGCGTACCTCCGCAGCTCCTTGAGGGTGGTGAACATGGGGATCACCGGCTGCTGGGTGTTGTGCAGGGCGAGGAAGCCGGGGGTGTCGCCGCGCGGGCAGTAGACCTTGCTGGTGGAGAAGATCGCCTGGAAGTCCTCGGGCCCCATGGAGCCGGTGGTGAAGGCACGCACCGCCTCCGTGAGCGAGGGCGGCGAGGGCTCGGGGTAGAGCGGCTGCTGGCCGTAGGGAGGGGGCGCCTCCTGGTGTGCGGCGTACTGCTGATGCCCCTGATGCCCCTGGTGGTAGCCCTGGTGGGTCTGCTGGTGCCCGTGTCCCGGGTGGGGTCCCTGGTGCACGTGCTGCTGCCCGCCGTGCGGATGGCCGTGCCCGGTCGAGGCCGTCTGCTCGTAGCCGTACATGCGGAAAAGAGTAACGAGTCACAGATCCGGACGAGGGGTTGCAATAAATTACCGACGGGTAGCATCATCGGTAGCGACTACTGACTGGTACGAACGAGCCTTACGGAGCCGTCGCCATGGGGCACTACAAGTCGAATCTCCGCGACATCGAGTTCAACCTGTTCGAGGTGCTCGGCCGCGACTCGGTGTACGGCACCGGACCGTTCGCCGAGATGGACGTCGAGACCTCCAAGAGCGTGCTCTCCGAGATCGCCCGGCTCGCCGAGAACGAGCTGGCCGCCTCCTTCGAGGACGCCGACCGCAACCCGCCGGTCTTCGACCCCGAGACGAACACCGCCCCCGTCCCCGCCTCCTTCAAGAAGAGCTACCAGGCCTACATGGACGCCGAGTGGTGGCGGCTGGGCATCCCGGAGGAGATCGGCGGCACCACCGCCCCGCGCTCCCTCCTCTGGGGCTTCGCCGAGACCATCCTCGGCTCCAACCCCGCCGTGTGGATGTACGCCTCCGGCCCCGCCTTCGCGGGCGTCCTCCACGAGGAGGGCACCGAGGAGCAGCACAAGATCGCCAAGCTGATGGCGGAGAAGCAGTGGGGCTCCACCATGGTGCTCACCGAGCCGGACGCCGGCTCGGACGTCGGCGCCGGCCGCGCCAAGGCCGTGCAGCAGGACGACGGCACCTGGCACATCGAGGGCGTGAAGCGCTTCATCACCTCCGGTGAGCACGACATGTCCGAGAACATCGTGCACTTCGTGCTCGCCCGCCCCGAGGGCCACGGCCCCGGCACCAAGGGCCTGAGCCTCTTCGTCGTGCCCAAGTACGACTTCGACTGGGAGACCGGCGAGCTCGGCGAGCGCAACGGCGTCTACGCCACCAACGTCGAGCACAAGATGGGCCTGCGGGTCTCCAACACCTGCGAGATGACCTTCGGCGCCGACCACCCGGCCAAGGGCTGGCTGCTCGGCGAGAAGCACGACGGCATCCGCCAGATGTTCAAGATCATCGAGTTCGCGCGGATGATGGTCGGCACCAAGGCCATCGCCACCCTCTCCACCGGCTACCTCAACGCCCTGGAGTACGCCAAGGAGCGGGTGCAGGGCGCCGACCTGTCGCAGTTCACCGACAAGACCGCCCCGCGCGTCACCATCACCCACCACCCCGACGTCCGCCGCTCGCTGATGACGCAGAAGGCGTACGCCGAGGGCATGCGCGCCCTCGTCCTCTACACCGCCTCGGTGCAGGACGACATCCTGCTCAAGGAGCACAACGGCGAGGACGCCTCCGCCGAGCACCGCCTGAACGACCTGCTGCTGCCGATCGTCAAGGGCTACGGCTCGGAGAAGTCCTACGAGCAGCTCGCCCAGTCGCTGCAGACCCTCGGCGGCTCCGGGTACCTCCAGGAGTACCCGATCGAGCAGTACATCCGGGACGCCAAGATCGACACCCTCTACGAGGGCACCACCGCCATCCAGGGCCAGGACTTCTTCTTCCGCAAGGTGGTGCGCGACCAGGGCCAGGCCCTCACCGCGCTCTCCGAGGAGATCAAGAAGTTCCTGGCCGAGGCCGAGGGCGGCGAGGAGCTCGCGGACGCCCGCGACCAGCTCGCCAAGGCCGCCGTCGACCTGGAGGCGATCGTCGGCACCATGCTGACCGACCTGGCGGCCACCGAGAAGGACGTCAAGGAGATCTACAAGGTCGGCCTCAACACGACCCGCTTCCTGATGGCCTCCGGCGACGTCGTCATCGCCTACCTGCTGCTGCGCGGCGCCGCCGTCGCCCAGTCCCAGCTGGGCGGCGCCTCCGCCAAGGACCAGCCCTTCTACCAGGGCAAGATCGCCGCGGCGAAGTTCTTCGCGACGAACATCCTGCCGGGCGTGGGCGTGCAGCGGCAGCTCGCCGAGAACACCGACCTCTCGGTGATGGAGCTGGACGAGGCCGCCTTCTGACGGCCTGACGGCCTCCGGTTCCTGAGCCGGGCCGGTCGCCCGCCCCCGGGGCGGGCGACCGGGCGGCGGCGACGGGACGGGACACGGACACCGGGTCCGCTATGCGCCGTCCGCTCCCGTTGCCGGAAACGACTCCCTATCCTGAGGACAGGAAGGGAGCCGCACATGACCGTCCGGCCGCTTCCCGCACTCGCACGGGCACGGGACGCCGCGGCCCGGGAGGACTGGGCCGACGCCTACGCCCTGCTGCGCGCCCTCGACACGGCCGGCGGCCCGGACGGCACCGGCACACCCGCCCGCGGCCGCGGCCACGGCGCTCCGGGCACCGCCCGGAGCCTCGCCGCCGGCCCGCTCACCCCCGACGACCTCGTCGCCCTCGCCGACGCCGCCTGGTGGACCGGCCACACCGAGGAGTCCCTGGACGCCCGGCTGCGCGCGTACGCCGGCTACGCCGCCGCCGGCGACACCCGCCGGGCCGGCCACACCGCCTGGATGCTCTTCTACGACCACCGCGACCAGGGACACCTCGCCACCGCCACCGGCTGGCTGCACCGCGCCCAGCAGCACCTCGACGGCCAACCCGAGTGCCTCGAGCAGTGCTACCTCGCCTGGATCGAGGCCGAGGACGCCCAGGAACGCGGCGCACCGCAGGCCGCCCTCGCCGCCGCCCGCCGCATGACCCGCATCGCCCGCAACTGCGGCAGCCGCGACCTGCTGGCCATGAGCCACCAGGTGCACGGCAGCCTGCTGCTCGCCCAGGGCCGTACGGCCGACGGCCTCGCCCTGCTGGACGACGCCATGTGCGCCGTCACCGCCGGCGAACTCAGCTCCCTCTTCACCGGCTGGATCTACTGCCTGGCCCTCACCCACTGCATGGCCGCCGCCGACCTGCGCCGCGCCGCCGAGTGGACCCAGGCCGCCATGCGATGGTGCGCTAGCCGGCCCACGGCGAACCCCTTCCGCGGGCTGTGCCGGGTGCACCAGGTCGAGGTGCTGGAACTGCGCGGCGACTGGCCCCGGGCGGAGGCCGAGGCGGCCCGGGCCTGCGCCGAACTGACACCGGCCATGGAACCCGTCGCCGGGGAGGCCCACTACGTCGCCGGGGAGATCCACCGGCGGCGCGGCGACCTCGCGGCCGCGGAGGCGGCGTACACCCGCGCCCACGAGCTGGGGCGCTCCCCGCAGCCCGGGCTCGCCCTGCTGTGGCTCGCCCAGGGCCGCGCGGAACCCGCCGTGGCCGCCCTCCGCCTCGCCCTGGCCGGCCAGGAGACAGGGAGCCGCTCCCTGGAAGGGCGAGACGAGGGCGGCCCGGCACCGGGCCCCGGGGCCGGGGCACCGGGCGCCGCGCCAGCCGCCTCGCCGGGCCCCGGGGAGGAGACGGGGGAGGGCGCCGGGGACGACGCTGCGGAGGGCGCAGCCGCCGAGGCAGCCGCCGCGGAGGCGTTCGGCGGAGACCGGCTCGGACGGTCGCGGCTGCTGGCGGCACAGGTGGAGGTCGAACTGGCCCTCGGCAACGTCCCCGCCGCCCGCACGGCCGCCGCCGCACTGGACACGCTCGCCGCCACCGGCCCGCCGGACGGCGGAGCCGGCCTGCTGCACGCGACCGCGGCCACCGCACGCGGGGCGGTCGCCCTCGCCGCACTCACGGAGGCGGCGGAATCCGCGGGGGCCACGGGGTCCGCGGGGTCCACGGGGTCCGCCGCGCCCGCGGGCGGCATGGGCGGCACCACGCATGCCGGCGCCGGCGCTGGTGCGCACGCCCGCGCCGGTCCGGAGGCCGGGCCGGCCCTGCGGCACCTCCGCCGGGCGCTGACCTGCTGGCTGGAGCTGCGGATGCCGTACGAGGCGGCCCAGGTACGGATGATGCTCGCGGCGGCCGACCGCGTGGCCGGCGACACCGAGGGCGCCCGGCTGGAGCTCCAGGCGGCCCGGACGGTCTTCGCCCGGATGGGCGCCGAGCCCGACGCCCGGCGTGCCGCCGCCCTGCTCTCACGCGGGGACCGGGGGCTGCCCGGCGGGCTCTCCCCGCGCGAGGCACAGGTACTGCGACTGGTCGCCGCCGGACGCACCAACCGGGAGATCGCCCACGAGCTGACCCTCAGCGAACACACCGTCGCCCGCCACCTCAACAACATCTTCGCCAAGCTGGACGTCGGCTCCCGCGCGGCGGCGACGGCCTACGCCTTCACCCACGGCCTCACCGGCCCCGACCTCGCCTGAGCACCGGCTCCGCCCTGTGCATGGGCCGTTCTGCCCATGCGCCGCCCACGCCGGTTGGGCGGTTCCGGCGATGCCCGGGCCGGCCCCCGCGCCGTACAACGGCAGCACAGGCAGGAACCCGGACCGCCCCGGAACCCGCCCCACGGCACCGGAGAGACCGGGTCCCGGACTCCACCCGGCGGAACCCGCGCCCCGAGGCCCCAGCCCCGGGACCAGGGAACCCCGAGGCCGGGGACCCCGCCCGCCGGGGCGCACCCCACGAAAGCGTGATGCCGCCATGACCACCCTCCTCACACCCCCGCACGAGGTCCCCCTCGGCGCCCTGCACCGCACCGTGCACGGCGAGGTCACCGGCCCCGCCGACCCCGGCTACGACCTCGCCCGGCGGGTCTACAACGCCCAGCACGACAAGCGCCCGGCGGTCGTCGTCCGGGCGGCGGACGCCGCCGACGCCCTCGCCGCCGTCGGCTTCGCCCGCGACCACGGGCTGCCGCTGGCCGTCCGCGGCGGCGGCCACTCCGCCGCCGGCCACGGCACCTGCGACGACGGAGTCGTCCTCGACCTGGGCGGGATGCGCGGCATCCGCGTCGACCCCGAGCGGCGCACCGCCCGCGTCGAGGGCGGCTGCACCTGGGCCGACGTCAACCACGCCACCCACCCCTTCGGCCTCGCCACCACCGGCGGCGTCGTCTCCACCACCGGCGTCGGTGGGCTCACCCTCGGCGGCGGCATGGGACACCTGGCCCGGCGCTGCGGCCTGACCTGCGACAACCTGCTGTCGGCCGACGTGGTCACCGCCGACGGCTCGCTGCTCACCTGCGACGCGGACCACCACCCCGACCTCTTCTGGGCGCTCCGCGGAGGCGGCGGCAACTTCGGCGCCGTGGTCTCCTTCCTCTTCCGCCTGCACCCCGTGGCGGACATCCTCGGCGGCCCCGTCTTCTTCCCGCTCGACGGCGAGGTGCTCCGCCGCTGGCGGGAGCTGATCGCCGACGCACCGCCGGAGCTGAACGCGCTCTTCGCCGTGCTGCTCGGCCCGCCCCTGCCGTTCCTCCCCGAGCGGTGGCACGGCCGCCCCGTCTGCGGAGTGCTGACCTGCCACAGCGGCCCCGAGGAGGAGGACGACCGGGTGCGCGCCCGGATCGAGGCACTGGGCCCCGTCCTCGGCCGGCACCTGGTGCGGATGCCGTACCCGGTGATCAACACCCTCTTCGACGAGGACCTGCCACCCGGCCTCCACCACTACTGGAAGGGCGCCTTCGCCCGCGAGCTGACCGACGGAGCCATCGACGTCCACACCACCTACGGGCAGACCATCCCCTCCCCGCAGAGCGACACGATCATCTTCCCGATCGACGGCGCCTGCCACCGCGCCGGACCCGAGGACACCGCCTTCGCCTACCGCGACGCCACCTTCTCCACCGCGTTCGGCGCCAGCTTCACCGACCCCGCCGACACCGAGCGGAACACCGCCTGGACCCGCGCCTACGAGGCGGCGCTGCGCCCCCACTCCCAGGAGGGCGGCTACGTCAACTTCCTCAGCGCCGACGACCAGGGCCGGGACCGCACCGCCTACCGGCAGAACCACGACCGCCTGGTGGCGATCAAGCAGCGCTACGACCCCGGCAACCTCTTCCACCTCAACCTGAACATCCGGCCCTGAACCCGCCCCCTGCCCCGCCGTCCGTATGCTGGACGGCATGAGCAGCGCCCCCGCCCGCTTCGACCGCGGCCACACCGACGACCTGATGTCCTTCCTGACCCAGGCGCCGACGCCGTACCACGCCGTGCGCGCCGCCGCCGACCTGCTGGAGAAGGCCGGCTTCCGGCAGCTCGAGGAGACGGCGGAGTGGGACGGGGCCGCCGGCGGGCGGTACGTGCTGCGCGGCGGCGCGCTCATCGCCTGGTACGTCCCCGAGGGCGCGACGCCCGCGACCCCCTTCCGCATCGTCGGCGCCCACACCGACTCCCCGAACCTGCGGGTCAAGCCGCTGCCGGACACCGGAGCCCACGGCTGGCGCCAGGTCGCCGTCGAGGTCTACGGCGGCACCCTGCTCAACACCTGGCTCGACCGCGACCTCGGCCTCGCCGGCCGCCTGACCCTCAAGGACGGCTCCACCCGGCTGGTCAACGTCGACCGGCCGCTGCTGCGCGTCCCCCAGCTCGCCATCCACCTCGACCGGCAGGTCAACGACGGGCTCAAGCTGGACCGCCAGAAGCACATGACCCCCGTCTGGGGCCTCGGCACCCCGCGCGAGGGCGACCTGCTCGCCTTCCTCGCCGAGGAGCACGACCTGCCGGCCGACGGGATCGCCGGCTGGGACCTCATGGTGCACAGCGTCGAACCCCCCGCCTACCTCGGCCGCGACCGCGAGCTGCTCGCCGGCCCCCGCATGGACAACCTGCTCTCCGTGCACGCCGGTGCCGCCGCCCTCGCGGCCGCCGCCGCACGCGGCGGCGACCTCGGCGCCATCCCCGTGCTGGCCGCCTTCGACCACGAGGAGAACGGCAGCCAGTCCGACACCGGCGCCGAGGGACCGCTCCTCGGCAACGTGCTGGAACGGTCCGTCCTCGCCCGCGGCGGCGGCTACGAGGACCGCGCCCGGGCCTACGCGGGCACCCTCTGCCTCTCCTCCGACACCGGCCACGCGGTGCACCCCAACTACGCCGAGCGCCACGAGCCGGGCCACCTGCCGATGCCCAACGGCGGCCCGATCCTCAAGGTCAACGTCAACCAGCGGTACGCCACCGACGGCACCGGCCGCGCCGTCTTCGCCGCCGCCTGCGAACGGGCCGGCGTCCCCTGGCAGACGTTCGTGTCGAACAACGCCATGCCCTGCGGCACCACCATCGGCCCCATCACCGCCGCCCGGCACGGCATCACCACCGTCGACATCGGCGTCGCATGCCTCTCCATGCACTCGGCCCGCGAACTCTGCGGCTCCGACGACCCGTTCCTGCTGGCCAACGCGCTGACGGCGTTCCTGGCGGAGTAGCGCGGCACACGGAACGACCCGCGTCGCGGAGTGGCCCGCCCCGCGTCGTAGCCCGCCCCGCGCAGTGACGCGTGCCCCGGGCGGCGCATGGCCGCTTCCGTCCGCCCGTCCGCCCGGGCGCGCGCGGCCGTGCGGCCATCCGGCCGCCTGCGCCGGGCGCGTGCCCTGCGCACTCCGCGAGGCGGCCGAGTCCCCGGTACCGCCCGCCGGTTGATTGGCCGTCACGGCCCGGGGGTACCCGGGCGCCGTACGAGCCCGAAGAAACAGCCGAACGGAGGCGGATTCGTGGGCATCGTGGTCTGCATCGTGATGGTGGCGCTCGGGGCCATCCTGACCCTGGCGCTGGACTGGAACATCGAGGCGGTGAACCTCGACGTCGCCGGGCTGATCCTGATGGCCGTCGGCCTGCTGGGGCTCTCCACCTACGTCAGCATCTTCAAGCGGCGCAAGACACAGCCGCCGTCCCCGGCGGCCCCGGTCGTCGTGGAGGACAACCGGCACCACCTCGAGTGAGGGCACGGCACCGCCCGTACGGTGACTTCCCGTCAGACGCCGGGCGCCGTACGGCGGGTGCTCCCGTGCCCCGCTCCTCAGACGCCGGGGATGGCGCCGGTGACGTCGTCCGCACCGCCGTCATCCCCGGCGTCCGTGCCTTCGCCCGCCCCCTCGTCCATCCCGGCGAGCACCAGCGGCAGCCGGCCGGCGCCCTGCGCGCTGACCCGCACCGGCACGCCCCAGTCCTGCTGGTGCACATGGCACGCCGGATACGGGTTCGCCGGGTCGTCGTCGCAGGACGCCGCCATCGCGGAGACATGCAGCACGCCCTCGGCCACCCCGTCCGCCAGCATCAGCTCCCGGTGCAGGTCGGTGCCCGTTCCCGCGCCGTCCGCCAGCAGCTCCGGCGGGGTCGCGCTCACCAGCAGCCGGGTGGACGGCCCGTACCGGGTGTCCAGCTTCTGCCCCTCCGGCGCCCGGAACACCACGTCCAGCCGCAGCGTGCCCGGCGCCACCTCGGTCGCCGCCCGCTGTGTGCGGTGCGCGACCCCCTCGACCCGTACGGCCCGCTCGGGCAGGCGCAGCCGGGTCAGCCGGTGCCGGGCGGACTCCACGACCACGATCTCCTCGCCGTCCAGCACCGCGCCGGACGGCTCCCGCAGGTCCGTGGCGAGGGTGGAGACCTGGCCGGTGGCGGGATCGTAGCGGCGCAGGGCGTGGTTGTAGGTGTCGGAGACGGCGACCGAGCCGTCCGGCAGCGCCGTCACCCCCAGCGGGTGCTGGAGCAGCGCCTGCCCGGCGTCCCCGTCCCGGTGGCCGAAGTCGAAGAGGCCGGTGCCGACGGCCGTACGGACCACGCCGTCCGCGTCCACCCAGCGCAGCGCGGAGGTCTCGGAGTCCGCGACCCAGAGCCGGTCACCGGCCGCCGCCAGCCCGGAGGGCTGCGCGAACCACGCCTCGGCCGCCGGGCCGTCGACCAGGCCCTCGTTCGTCGTGCCCGCCGCGACGGCGACGGTGCCGACGGCCGGGTCGTACGTCCACAACTGGTGGACACCCGCCATCGCGATCCACACCCGGTCGCCGAACCACGCCACGTCCCACGGTGACGACAGCGCCACCTCGCGCGCCGGGCCGCTGGTGGCCGAGCCCTGCCACCACTGCTGCCCGGTGCCGGCGACGGTGGCGACCTCGCCGGTCGCCGGGTCGTACGTCCGCAGCGCGTGGTTCACCGTGTCCGCGACGATCACCGTGCCGCCGGGGAGCAGCGCCAGGCCCTGCGGTTCGCTGAACCGCGCCTCGCCGGCCGGACCGTCGGTCAGCCCGCGCTCGCCGGTGCCGACGCGGCGCAGCACCGTCTCGCCGTCCGCGTCCAGCTCCACGAGCTGGTGCCGGGTGGTGTCGCTGACCAGGAAGCGGGCCCCTTCGCCGCCTGCTCCCTCCCCCGGCAGCCGGATCGCCTTCCCCGGGAAGCGCAGGTCCGTCGCCTCCGGCTCCGGCGGCACATACGGACCGTCGCCCCGGTGCAGGGTGCCCTTCGCCTCGTGCTCCGCCTCCAGCTCCTCGACCAGCTTCGCGAGCGCGTGCGCGTGCCCCTCGCCGGCGTGCTGGGCGACGACGTACCCCTCCGGGTCGAGCACGACCAGGGTCGGCCAGGCCCGTACGGCGTACTGCTTCCACGTCGCCAGCTCCGGGTCGTCCAGCACGGGGTGGTGCACCTCGTACCGCTCGACCGCGTCCCGCACGGCCTGCGGTTCGGCCTCGTGCACGAACTTCGGCGAGTGCACGCCGACGATCACCAGCGTGTCCGCGTGCCGCCGCTCCAGCTCGCGCAGCTCGTCCAGCACGTGCAGGCAGTTGATGCAGCAGAACGTCCAGAAGTCGAGGACGACGATCCGCCCCCGCAACCCGGCGAGGCTCAGCTCCTCGCCACCGGTGTTCAGCCAGCCCCGCCCCTGCAGCTCAGGAGCCCGTACCCGCACACGCTTGGTCATGCCCACCAGCGTGCCATCCGGGGACGGCACGGCCGCCGGGGGCCTGCCTCCGCCCGCATGCGCTACTCGGCCTCCCTCTCATCCGGCCGGAGCACGAACGTACCCATGCCGACCTCGCTGCGGGTGAGCCCTTCAGCCCGCACTTTCTCCATGGCGCGCTGGGCCGTGCTGTTCACCACCCCGAACTCGGTGGCCACCTGGACCACGCTGGGGATCTTGGTGCCCGGTGGGTACGTCCCGTCCTTGATCCGCTCGATGATCACTGCGGCGATCTGCGGCCACATGGCACGGGTACGGTCGATCTCCATAGCACATATCGGAGTGCACCTCGGTATTCTTCGCATCTCAAGTGCACTTCGGTATACTTCAGTGTACCTAGTAACTGATGGACCCCCGCGGCCGCTGCCACGGCCCGGGGGCATGGCCACTCGCTACAAAGGAGCGAATGACGCATGAAGCGTATCCGCCGCGCTTTTGCACGCCTACGGGGCGTGCCTGCCGAGCCGCCGCCTGTTCCGCCGACCCCGCGCTCCACCGCCCACGCCCGACCGCGGCGCACCCTTTGCCCGTGGCCGGAGCCGTTCGACGGCGACGCCACCGCCCTCGTCCGGCCGTACGTCCTCCTGTCCGCCGTACGCAACGGGGAGGCGCTGTGAATCAACGGCTGCGCCGCCTGCCCTGGCCCTCGGAGACCGGCAAGCCGGCCTACCTCTCCACCGACGACCCCGACAGCCTGCTCTCCCGCATGGCCGACTCCGTCGAGACCACCATGCTCGAGTCCGCCGAAGATGTGGGGCGGCTCGCCCACACCCTCCTCCACGACGCCATCCCGCTCACCGAGGGCGAACTGCGCTCCACCGCCACCCGCCTCGTGGAGTCCGTCCGCGACGCCACCCACGTCGCCCGCCTCCGCGGCCAACGGCTCGGGATGGACGAGGGCGACGCGGAGCCGGAAGCTCCCGACCCTCCGAACACCCGCCCCCACCTCCAAGCCGTCCGCACAAGTCCACAGGACGACCCACCGCGCACGTAACCATGCCCCGCCGGGACGTCGGCACTGGCTTCCCCGCGGCGGGCGCTGCGGGGAAGCCACGAGGCCCCGCTACGGGAGCCACCCAGCCGAACAGGCCGCCACCCTGTCGGGCGTGGGACCACCCCCGCGTGCGCGGGGACCACAGCCAGGCGTGGAAGCGCGCCACCCGCACGGCGGGACCACCCCGCGTGCGCGGGGACCACAGGAGTCGACCTGCACGTTTGTCGGCGACACTCCGGTTTTCCTTCACTTGCGCCGACCGCGACATAACAGACATAGAGCAGGCAGAGGCATGAAGGAGCCCAAGTCGACCGAACCCATAAGACATCAGGGCCTGTGCCTACCTCATACGCGCACCCACCGCTGAGTGGCGGCGATGAAGTCTCACCGCACGCTTCAACCGAGGTAACTGATGTGGAGAATGCGTACGCGCTGGATCGGGGGCTGGATGGCGACGAGAACGCACATGGTGTACCGAAGGGTGAGGATGCGCTTGACGTCGCCGTCCTCGCCGGCTGGTTCTGTGGTGCCGTAAGGGTCTTCACAGACAGCGATGAGCGCGCGGTCGAGCTCGGTGCGCGCATCGTCTGGCAAAGAGTCCCATACGACCTCTGCTGCCTTCTCGTAGCGGAGCTTGTACACCCGGTACAGGGTGCCAGGTCAGGCGGCTCCTTGTGCACGGATTCTGTCGGCTGCCTCCTGGATGCGCCGAGTGCCGTCAACCCATTCACCAGGAGGCTCTTCGCCCCGGGCGTCGTACTCGATGACTTCATCGGCACGGTCGAGTGCGGCCTGGGTGTCCCTGGCGATGCGCTCCCACTTGGCGAAGGTGGTGAGCAACTCGTGAGCCGGCGCCTTGTTGATCTCGGCGAGGAACCGCTGAGCCAGGGCGGGAGCAGCGAGGGCATCGTGGATCCGCTCGATCGTCCACGGTGAGTCGCTCATCTCAGCTCCCTGGGGATTCTCCTACGCGGGGACACCGGGTACGAGGGTAATCCCAAGCGGGGCTTCTTATCGCCCAGCTCACTCATCTCTCCCCTGTTGTCACACTGATCGGATCACGACGTAGCACTCGGGGTCACCCGCGGTAGGCGGAAGCACAGGGCCGCGGCAGCAGCCCGGCGTGGCCCAGAGGCCCCCTCACCCGCGGGAAGCACCCGGCGCGCGATGACTCCCACCCATCGGAGACGGAGCCGTTGACGCGGCAGCCCGGGGGCTATGGCGCGAGGGCTGTGGCGAGGCGGGTGGCGGTGTGCTCGCCGGCGCGTTGCTTGATCAGGCCTTCGAGGGCGGCCGCCCGGACGAGGGTGTGGGTTTCCGTGTCTCCGCCGGGTGTCAGAGCGATGGTGACGACTGCGGAGTTGAGGCCGCCCTTGCCCGCGTCCACCACTGCACGGAGCACCGTCGAGCCTGGCGGGGCGTGCTCAGGGGCGCCGTCGAGCACCCGGCCCTCGTCGTGGAGGATTGCGGCGACGTGGCGGTGCGCCTCGTCGGCGGCCAGCGGGAGCACGATGGCGACCTCGTGGACGTTCGTCCGCATCGCCTTGGCCATCAGCCGCGTGAGGCCGGCGCCCGAGGCCCGCGCCACTTCGCCGAGTTCGTGGACCAGGATGTCCTTCTCCCTGCGGTGCATGGGCTCTCTCCTTCACGGGCCGGCCGAGCGGCGCGCGTCGGCGTACGGCTGCGGGCGGCCGTCCGCGAACCGGTCCCGGTGTCGTCCCGGCGTGGTGCCGGGCTCTGGTGGAATGCGTGCGGGAGCGCGTACGGGCTGCCGTAGCTCACCCCGGCGGTGCGGGAAGGCCAGGGGTGCGCGTCCGGGAGTCGACCGGCGTCCGGTACGTATCGGGTTGGGCACCGAGGCCTCTCCGGGAAGAGGGCCGCGGGTGCCTCACCGGCCGGGGAGGCGGCCCCGGAAACGTCTTCTGTGGCCGAGGAGACGGGACTGTTCGGCCTTGAGGCGGGTGAAGCGGTCGGTGAGGTAGGTACGGAGTTCCCGGCCGGGGAACCGGAGGATCGACAGGTGCTCGTCGTAGTTGCCCTCCGACCAGCGGGCCGCGGTGATCTCGTAGCCGTGCACGTGGGCGCAGAACTCCAGCAGGACCTCCGGCATCTCCTCTTCGAGCAGCAGGTCGGCCTTGGTGACGATCACGTCGCGCATGGCCTGGATGTTGGGGATGAAGACGGTGGTCGCCCAGGCCCGCCACTCGGCCAGTTCCCGGTCCGTGGGCGGGGTCTCGCGGCGGAACGGGTTGGAGCCGTCGTGGCTGGCGTACTTCTCGGCGTAGTAGTCGTAGGTCCTGCTGTTGGCCTCCATGAGGGCGAAGAGCGGGCCGTAGAGGTCGCTGAGCTGCTCGTTCACCCGGGTCAGGCGGGCCTGGCGCTGGGAGAGCCGGATCCCGTTGAGGTAGGTCGCCAGGTAGCCGGCGAACGCCAGCCCGACGGTGACGATCACGGTGGCCATGTCGGCTGATGGTAAGGGGAGTCGGGCGGAGCCCGGGCCTCCGGTCGACGCGGTTCGCCGGTGACCGGAGGCCCGAGCGGACCGTCGGCCGGCGTACGACGGGCCCCGCCCACGGGCCCCGAAGCGGCTCAGGGCGTACGCAGGACCTCGCGGAGGCGGGGGAGGAAGGTGTCCGGGGCGTCGGCGAAGCCGGTGTGGCCGCCGGGGAAGAGGACCGGTTCGGTGCCGAGGGCGGTGGCGAGGGCGCGCGAGGCGCGGTCGCAGAGCTGGCCGGCCGAGTCGGCGCCGATGCCGACCACCAGGCGGTCGGCCACGGCGCGCAGGGCCGTCAGGTCGGGCTCCCAGCGGGTGGTGGGGATGATCTCGTGCGCGAAGAAGCGGCGCTCGTCGGCGAGTTGCCGCGGGTCGCGGTCGCCGCCGAACATCTTCTCCAGCACACCTTCGGGCAGGGTGATCTCCGCCTTCTCCATGAACGTCCGCCAGGCGCCGACGACGTCGCCGGCCAGGTAGGTGGCGATGATGTCGTCGGTGCGGGCGGCGAGGGCGTCGCGGTCGTCGAGGAGCGCCTCCAGCGGGGGTTCGTGGGCGATGACCGTACGGATCTGCTCGGGGTGCGCCTGGGCGTGGGCCAGGGCGGTGACGGCGCCGCCGCTGGAGCCGAGGACCACGGCCGGGCCGGCGTCGAGGTGGGCGAGGAGGCGGTGCAGGTCGTCGGCGCGGAGGGCGGGCGTGGAGTCCTGCTCCGGGTCGTCGAGGGGGCTGCGGCCGATGCCGCGCGGGTCGGTGGTGAGGACGGTGTGGTCGGTGGCGAGGCGGTCGGCCAGGGGCGCGAAGGCGTCGGCGCCCATCGGTGCGCCGACGAGGGCCACGACGGGGCCCTGCCCGCGCACCTCGTAGTGGAGGCGGGCGCCGGGGACGTCGAGGGTGCGGACGGTGGCGGGGGCGGACGGGGTGGCGGTCATGGTTCTCCTCCGGGAGGGACGGGTCGGGATCGTCACATCGGGCTCGGAAAGGTGGACTCCCGGCGCGGTGCGGATTCATCGGCCGGGCGAGCATTTTCCTGCGGGGACTCCTGCTATGGCGCGGATTGACCGGTCCGTGCGGGTCGGGTCCTTCCGGGGGCGCCGGTACGACGGTCGGCTGGTGTGATCGGGTGGGGGCGTGGAGGCGATCTGGGCGAGTGCGGTGGCGGTCGTCGGTACGTTGCTGGGTGCGGTGACCACGCAGGTCTTCCAGCGGCTGGCGGCGCGGCGTACGGAGGCGTTCGCGCGGGCGGAGGCGCTGCGGCAGGAGCGGATGGCGACGTACAGCGCGTTCGCGGCGGCGGTGGAGGAGTACCGGCACGGGCAGGCGACGCGGTGGTACGGGCGGCGGGAGGGCCCGGAGGGGGAGGGGTTCCGCGCGGCACGGGACGAGGCGCACCGGCTGCGCACGGCGGCCCGGCAGGCGCTGTACCGGGTGGAGTTGCTCACCGATGACCGGGAGGTCGTGGGGGCGGCGCGGGAAGCGTACCGGGCGGCGTGGGAGGTGTCGACGGCGCGGGAGCAGGTGGAGCACGACGCCCGGGACACCCGGGCGCGGGAGGCCGTCGAGACGTTCGTGACGCGGGCCGCGCCGCTGGTGCGGGGCGCCGCGGACGGCGCTGCGGCGCCCTGATCCCCGCGTGGGCGGCCACAGCAGGGCGCCGGCGGTTACAGCAGGGCGGCGAGGTGGCGGGCGTAGCGCTCGGGGGCCTGGGGGTGCTGGAAGAGGAAGAGTTCGGGCTCGATCAGCTCCAGTTCCATCACGGCGGGGCCCTCGGGGAGGGCGACGAGGTCGACGCGGGCGTAGACCGGGGCGGTGGGGGCCGCCTTGAGGGCGGTCTCGGCGGCGGCGAGTTCGGCCGGTGAGGGGGTGTGCGGTGCGACGGTGCCGCCGTAGCGCTCGTGGACGCGGAACTCGCCCTCGGCGGGGATCTTCCGTACGGCGTGGCTGAAGCGGTCGCCGAAGAAGACCAGCGAGGTCTCGCCGGTGGTCACGGCGGGGGCGAAGGGCTGGACCAGGGCGTCGCCGGTGCGGACGAGGGAGGCGAGGTGCTCGGCGGCCTCGGGGGCGGCTGCCGGGGCGCGGAGGGCGCCGATGCCGCCGACGGAGACGGCGGGCTTGATCACCACGTCGCCGCCGTCGTGTGCGGCGAGGGCGGTGGTGCGGGCGGCGTCCGGGGCGTCGTACGGGACGAGTGCGGTGGGGACGACGGGCACCCCGGCGCCGGCGAGGCGGGGGAGGTAGCCCTTGTGGCTGTTCCACTCCAGCAGGGGGGCGGGGTTGCGCAGCAGGGTGCGGCGTTCGGTGTCGCGTGCCCAGGCGAGGAACTGTTCGCGGCGGGTGCTGTAGTCCCAGGTGCTGCGCACCAGGATCATGCCGGGTGCGGTGGCGGCCGGGTCCAGGGGCTCGTCCCAGGGGCGTATCTCGGCGTGCAGGCCCTGCTCGGCGAGGGCGGTGACGAGGGCGTCGTTCTCGGGGACGGGCCGGGGCATGGTGCGGCCGGTGGCCAGGACGATGTCCGGCATGGCGGTGCGGCTCCTTTGCTGCGGTGCGGACCGGCCCGGGCGGCCGCCGGTCCGCACCGCAGAGTACTGGGCGGCGGTCGGCGGGCCGCCACCGGATTTCCGGTCGCGTGGGCGGGGCCGGGCCGGGGACCGCAGTGCGGGCGGACGGGTGAGCCGGGCGGGGGGGTGGGGCGTCGGGGAGGCGGGAGCGGGAAGGCGTCGGGTATGAGGTATCTCGTACGGGAACGCATGTTCGGCATCGGTGAGGACTTCTGGGTCGAGAACGAACACGGCGAACGGGCCTTCCTGGTGGACGGGAAGGCGCTGCGGCTGCGCCAGACCTTCGAGCTCAAGGACTCCGAAGGCCGGGTGGCCGTCACCGTCAAGGCGAAGGCCTTCTCGCTGCGTGGGGCCATGCGGATCGAGCGGGACGGCGAGGTGCTGGCGACCGTACGGGAGAAACCGTTCACCCCGATGCGCGAGGTGTTCCACGCCGAGCTGCCGGGCGGCGAGGAGCTGGAGATCCGCGGCGACCTGGTCGGCAAGGAGTACGACATCGAGTACGGCGGACGGCGGCTGGCCCGGATCTCCCGGCGCTGGTTCCGGGTGCGGGAGGCGTACGCCGTGCAGGTGGAGGCGGAGGACGCCGACCCGGCGATGCTCATCGCGGTGGCGGTGTGTGTGGACCAGCTCGCGCAGCGGGAGTGAGGCGGGGGGGCGGTGACGGCCTCGCTCACCGGGGGCGCAGGGCGAAGAGCGTGCCCACCTCGTTGCGCACCAGGACGGCGCCCTCCGGCAGGTGCAGCGGGTCGGTCTGGGACTCGCCGGGCACCTCGCTGCTCCAGAGCCCTGTCCCGGTGGCCGGGTCGACGGCGTGCAGCCGGGTGGTCGGCTTCCGGAGGAAGCCACCCCCGTGGTGGGAGTGCACATAGGCGGTCGGGCCTCCGTCGGCTTCCCGGAGGGTGACCCCGGCGGCGGAGTGCACCTCGTGCCCGGTGTCGTGTGCGCGGCGCAGCGTGCCGGTCCGCGCGTCCAGGACGGCCACCCCCTGCACGGTGGCGAAGACGAACACCTCTCCGGCAGCGGCGCCGGTGCCCGCGATTCTCCGCGCGCCCTCGCCGCGGGCTACCCTCCACCGGTTCTTCCCGGTCGCGAGGTCGACGCCGCGCACCGCGGCGCCGTCCCGCCAGCAGACCGTCTCGTCCGTCACCGGGGGCGCGGAGGTCAGGAACTCGGACCGGGTCCAGCGCGTCCGTCCCGTACGCCGGTCCAGGCAGGTCACATCGCCCAGGGCGCACACCAGGGCATCCCCGGCCGCGACGGTGTCGCGTTCCGCGCGGAAAGTCGGGAGGGGGCAGGGGACGCGCCAGAGCTCGTCCCCCTCCTCCGGGTCGAGCGCGACGAGCACGCTGGAGGCGGCGTCGGAGTCGCCCACGGCCAGCACCACGTCCTCACGGAACGCCGGGCTGTAGACCCAGCCGTCGCCCGGGATCCGCCGCCGCCACCGCCGTCGCCCGGACGCGGCCTCGACCGCCTCGACGTGGTGGTCCCGGGCGACCCAGACCAGACCGTGCGCCTCGGAGTACGCCGCCGGCTCCGCGTGGACCCCGGAGAGCCGCCACGCCACCTCGCCCGAGTCCGGGTCGAGCGCGGTCATCTGCTTCTCGTCCATGCCGCCGCCCGTGCACACCAGCAGCCCGGCGACCATGCCGGGCAGCGGCACGGGCTCGGACCAGATCTCGGTACGCCAGCGGCGCTCCCCGGTGCGGAAGTCCACCGCGTGCACGGTGCCGTCGTCGCTCACCGCATGGGCGGCCCGCTCGGAGACGACCGGGGGGCGCGCCACGTCGCGGGCCGTCCCGGCGGCGTAGCGCCACACCTCGTGGTCGGCCGAGGTCTTCCGCAACTCGCCGGCCGCCACGGCGAGGCCGGCCCCGCCGGTGATCGCGACACCCGCCGTGCCGAGCAGCAGCCGACGGCGTGTCAGGGCCCGGCGGGGGGCCGTGGGCCGGGCCGCCACCGGGTCCGCAGGGCGCGGGGTGTCCGGGGCCGTCGGCCGTGCGGGCGGGCGGGCGGTGCCGGCAGCGGGTGTCGCGCCGGCCGTACGGGCCGCAGGAAGCCGGTGCGCCGCCGGCACGACGCGACGGCGGGCGTGGTGGACCGCCGCCTCCGTGAGGGGGCGCTCCCATGCGGTCCGCGGCCGGCCGTGGTGTGCGGTGAGCAGCCGGTGCGCGGCTGCGGCGAAGCGCCGCCGGGCCGCGTGGAGTGCTTCCGCACCGGGGGCGGGTCCGGTGGCGGGCCATGTCGTGGCGCGGGGGCCGGCCGCCGGGCCGGGGCGTGGAGACGTGGCGGAGTGCGGGGACGTGGCGGGGCCGGCCGACGCACCGGGGTGCGCCGTCGTGTCCCGGCCGGCCGGTAAGGCCGCCGTGGGGGGCGTCCGCCGTCCCCCGGCGGGCACAGCCCGCGGGTCCGCGGCCGGTCCGTCGGCTCGCGGCCCGTCCTGCTCCGGCAGCAACGCCCGTACCTCCGCTGCGGTCTGCGGCCGGGCGGCGGGGTCCTTCTCCAGCAGGGCGAGGATGAGCGCATCCCAGGCCGACGGCAGCCCCGGGCGTCGGCGGCCGGGCGGCACCGGCTGCTCCGTGAAGTGCGCCGCCACAAAGCCCCAGGCGTCCGCCGCCTCGAACGGCCGGCGGCCGGTGACCATCTCGTAGAGCACGCACCCCAGTGCGTACAGGTCGCTGCGCGGGTCGGGGGCGACCGTACGGGCGTACTCGGGCGCCATGTACGCGGGTGTGCCCGGCACCTGGCCGGTCCGGGTCAGCCGGGTGTGGCGCTCGGTGCCCGCGGTGCGGAGGAAGCCGGCGATGCCGAAGTCGAGGACCTTGAGGTCGCCGTCCTGCTGGAGCCAGAGGTTGGCCGGTTTCAGGTCCCGGTGCACCACGCGGTCGTGCGCCGCGGACAGCGCCGCGCAGGCGTGCCCGGCCCAGCGGGCCACGTCCGGCAGCGGCAGCGGACCGGCCGACCGCAGCAGGTCCGCCAGCGAGCGGCCGCGGAGGAGTTCCATGACGAGGTACGGCACCCGTACGCCGTCCCGTACCGCCTCGCCCAGGGCGTGGACGACGACGATGTGCCGGTGGTGCAGGGCGGCGCACACCCGGGCCTCGCGCCGGAAGCGGGCGACCGCCGCGCCGTCGCCGCCGACCAGCTCCGGGGCGATGAGCTTGACCGCGACGTCCCGGCCCAGCGACTCGTCGTGGGCGCGCCACACCTCCCCCATGCCGCCCCGGCCCAGCAGTTCCACCAGCCGGTACTGGCCGTCCAGCACCCCGCCCATCGCGGCCCCCGTCCGTCGTCCCGGTCAGCTCAGACGCAGGCCCGGGGTCCGCCGGTTCGCAGCCGGTCCGGAGCCGGTCCCGGGCCCGTTCAGGGCCTGCCCGTGGGGAGTCTCCCCCTGCGGAGCCTGCCCGTTCGGGGCCTGCCCGTTCGGGGCCTGCCCGTTCAGAGGACGCGATCCTTGAGGGCCGGGAAGGTCTCGCGGACCTCGCTGACGAGGGTGAGGTCGAGTTCGGCGGTGAGCACCCGCTCCTCGGCGTCGGGTGCCTCGGCGAGGATCTCGCCCCAGGGGTCGGCGATCAGGCTGCGCCCGGCCTGCGGGACGCCCGCGTGGGTCCCGGCGGTGCCGCAGGCCAGGACGTAGCACTGGTTCTCCACGGCGCGGGCGCGGGCGAGCAGCGTCCAGTGGGCGGCGCGCTTCTCGGGCCAGCCCGCGGGCACCACCAGCAGGTGCGCGCCGGCGTCGGTCAGGGCGCGGAAGAGTTCCGGGAAGCGCAGGTCGTAGCAGGTGGCGAGGCCGAGCGGGGCCGCCGGGTGCGGCACGGTGACGGGCGTGGTGCCGGCGGACATGAGGGTGGCCTCGCCGCGGTCGAACCCGAAGCGGTGAATCTTGCGGTAGGTGGCGGCGAGTGCGCCGTCCGGGGCGAAGACCAGGGAGGTGTTGAACAGGGCGCCGTCGGGGGCGCGTTCGACGACCGAACCGGCGTGCAGCCAGACCCCCGCATCGCGTGCCGCGGCGGACATCGCGCGGGCGGTGGGCCCGTCCTCGGCGGGCTCCGCGGCGGTCTCGAACTCCTGGAAGGCGAAGGCCCCGACCGGCCACAGCTCGGGCAGAACCACCAGGTCGGCGCCCTGCTGGGCCCGTACGAGTGAACTCGCGCGCTCCCGGCGGGAGGTGGCCGGCTCCTCCGGGTCGACCCGGAGCTGGACCAGTGCCGTGCTCAGCGAGTCGCGCACCGTATCACCGTCCCTGCGTACGAGGGTGTCAAAGGGAATAGCATCGTCACCCGAAAGCACTGCCGGGGTGCTCGTGCGCAGACTAACTTGAGAGCACCCATACCGCGAACATTCCGTACCGCCCGAGGGGTCTCGTGACCGACCACCCAAGCCTTCAGCCTTACGCAGACGCCTGGACGCAGTCCATCGAAGCGATATCCGAGCTGGTGAAGCCGCTTGCCGAGGGCGAGTGGAACCGCGCGACGGACTGCCCCGGGTGGTCCGTCCGCGACATCGTCTCGCACGTGATCGGCGTGGAGTGCGAGCTGCTCGGTGATCCGCGCCCGATCCACACGCTGCCGCGCGATCTCTACCACGTGGTCGACGAGACCAGCCGCTATGTCGAGGTGCAGGTCGACGTGCGGCGGCACCACACCGGCCCGGAGATGACCGGCGAACTCGAGTACACGGTCATCCGGCGGTCGCGGCAGCTGCGGAACGAGAAGCGGCAGCCGGACGACGAGGTGCGGCACGTGCTGCCGGGCCGGGACCCCATCACCCTGGAGCAGCAGCTCATGCTGCGGGCGTTCGACGTGTGGGTGCACGAGCAGGACCTCCGCCGGGCACTGCGCAAGCCCGGCAACCTGGACTCCCCGGGCGCGCTGGTGACCCGGGACGTGCTGGTCGCGGGGCTGCCGAAGGTGGTGGCGAAGAGGGCCGGCGCGCCGAAGAACTCCGCGGTGGTGTTCGACGTGAGCGGGCCGGTGGAGTTCATGCGGACGGTCCGGGTGGACGCCGAGGGCAAGGGCACGGTGAACGGTTCGCCGTCGCTGGGCCCGGCGGTGACGCTGTCCCTGGACTGGGAGACGTACATGCGGCTCGCCTGCGGGCGGGTGCGGCCGGACGCCGTCGCCGGGCAGGTGAAGGTGGAGGGCGACGCGGAGCTGGCCACGGCCATCCTGCACAACTTCGCGGTCACGCCGTAGGGCGCCGGGCACGCGCCTGGCACCCACCCCGGCCCGGCGCCGCGGGTGCGGCGCCGGGCCGGGGTGGGTCGTACGGCACGAGTACGGGAGTACGGCGCGGGCCGCCCGGGGAGCCCGGGCCCCGGGTCGGCGGCCCTCAGCCCTCCCGGCTTCCGGCGCGGGGCTGGATGGTCTTGACCTCGCCCTCACCGGCCGGCGCGTCCGGGCCGCCGTCCGCGTCGTCGGCCGGATCGTCGTCGCGGTGGTCCTCCTCGTGGGGCGGAGGCGTGTCCGTCCAGCGCATCTGCGTGACGACGGTCCAGCCGATCAGCTCGCCCTTCTGGTACTCCGCACCGTCGCGCAGTGCGACGATCTCCTCGCCGAGCAGCAGCCCGGTCTCCCGGTCGAAGACCAGGTGGCGTTCCCTGTCGCCGTGCCGGGAGGGCACTGCCACGCCGTATCCGGGTCGCCCGGAGTGGTCGGTGACCTCGCCGAGGTCCCGTACGCCCGGCTGCCCGGCGAGTATCCGGTAGGCGGCGGCGCGCTGGCCCGGGGTGGCGGGCAGGTCGAGAGCGAGGTGCTCGGCGGCGGTGTGGACGAGGCTGCGGAGGTCCTGCCCCGGCTTCTCGAACTCCTCGTCGGCAAGGGTGTGCAGCCGGTCCTCCAGGGCCTCGGTCTCCTCCGGCAGGTTCCGCAGCTCGGCCGGGGAGATCGTCACCGGGGACCGGCTGCCCGAGCGACCGCCGGGGGCGTCGTCGAAGTACCGGTCGCTGCCTACCCAGGGCCGTCCGTCGTCGAGCGTCCACGTCCGCGGGGAGCCGTCGGCCCGCCAGCGCTCCCGGTCCCGTTCGGTGGCCGGGCGGGCGCCGAAGTCGCCCAGGCTTTCCCAGCGGTCGGTGCCGGCGGTCCATGTCTCGTGCCTGAGGCGCACGCTGAGCCGGTAGTCGCGGCCTGGGGCGTCCGTCAGCCAGCCGCGCCGCACCTCCCGGTACCAGTAGCGGCCGTCCTCCCCGGTCGCCTCTCCGGCGTCCTCCTCGATCGCCTCGGCGGCGGCGAGCAGCACCCGGGAGAGGGAGTTCTCCCCGCGGGCGGCGGAGCGGCCCGCGGCGCCGTCACGGCCGTCGCCGGTCAGCAGGACGCCGGCGAGGGTGACCCCGGCGACCGCCGCCGCGGTCGCGCCGACGACCGCCAGCCGGCCCCATCCGGCCCACCGGGCACGGCGGGTGCCGGTCCGCCGGGGGGACGGGCTGTGGTCGCCCGGCGCGGGCGCGACGGTCGCGTCGCCGGTTCCGGGGGCCGTGTGCTCCAGGATCGCCGCGAGCTCCGTCGCCCGGGTCTCCCGGTCGACGGGCCGGTCCGGGTCGAGACTGTGCGGGCGGGCCGCGGCCAGTTCCCGCAGCACCTCGTCGTGGGTCCTCACGCTTCCCTCCCTGCGATGTGCACCCGGGGCCGGTCCGTGCTCGTGGGCGCCGCGGTGCGGTCCTGCGCGCGCAGCAGCCGCCGCCGGGCGCGGTGCAGCCGTACCCGGAACGCGGCGGCCGAGCAGCCCAGGACCTGTGCGGCCTCGCGCGGCCCGAGGCCCTGCCAGGCGCTGAGCAGCAGCACCTCGCGGTCGTCCTCGGAGAGCGCGCCGAGCGCCCTGAGCAGCGCGATGCGGTCGGTGACCTGCTCCGCCACGTCCTGGGCGGTCGCGTCCCCGGTCCAGTGGCGCAGCTCGGCGTGGAACGCGGCGCGCCGGTACTCGGCGCGGGTGGTGTCGCGCAGGACGTTGCGCGCCACGCCGAGCAGCCACGGCAGCGGCGGCTCGGGCAGGTCCCCGATGCGGCGCCACGCCACGGTGAAGGTCTCGCTCACCACCTCGTCGGCGGCCTGCCGGCCCGCGCGCGAGGCGGCGTAGGCCCAGACCCGCTGGCGGCAGGCGTCGTACGCCGCGGTGAAGCGTGCCGCGTCGTCGGACACTCCCCGCACCTCCGTCCCCTCCTGGTGTCGGTCGTCACCGGGTAGTGGTGCGGGGACGGGCATCGTTACAGGGGCCTTCCGGACGGCGGCCGGGGACGGCCGGGACGGCGCGGGGGCGGGGGTTCAGACGGGGACGTGGACGGCCTCGACGCGGCTGGTGACGATCCGTTCCCGCTCCCGGCGCCGGGCACGGCCGTGCAGGCGCAGGATCTGGCTGACGCCGAGGGCCTGCAGCACGAAGACCGAGGCGAGTGCGGTGCGGAAGTCGTCACCGGTGAGGTCCAGCAGGACGCCGACGGCGAGCAGGGTGGTCATGGAGGCGGTGAAGCCGCCCATGTTGACGATGCCGGAGGCGGTGCCCTGCCGCTCGGGCGGGTTCGCCGGGCGGGCGAAGTCGAAGCCGATCATGGAGGCGGGTCCGCAGGCGCCGAGCACGGTGCAGAGGGTGATCAGCAGCGGCAGCGGAGCCTGGCCGCCGGGCCAGAGCAGGACGGTCGCCCACACCGTGGCGGTGGCGGCGACGGTGCCGAGCGCGAGCGGCGCCCGGGCGGCGTGGTGGCGGGCGATGACCTGCCCGTAGACCAGGCCGACCACCATGTTGGCGACGACGACGAGGGTGAGCAGTTCGCCCGCGTGCCCACGGGAGAGCCCCTGCGCCTGCACCAGGAACGGCATGCCCCACAGCAGCAGGAACACCATCGCCGGGAACTGGGTGGTGAAGTGCACCCACATGCCCAGCCGGGTGCCGGGTTCCCGCCAGGCCGCGGCGATCTGGCGGCGCACGTAGGCCGCGCCCACGTGCGGCACGGGCTCCGGCGCGTACCCCTCCGGGTGGTCGCGGAGCAGCAGCAGGACGAGCAGCAGCACCAGCACGCCGCCGGCCGCGCTGCCGGCGAAGGTGGGGGTCCAGCCGAGGGTGCTGAGCACCCGGGCCAGCACCAGGGTGGTGACGAGGTTGCCCGCCATGCCGACCAGGCCGGCGAGCTGGGCGACCAGCGGCCCGCGCTTCGCCGGGAACCAGCGGGTGCCCAGCCGCAGCACGCTGATGAAGGTCATGGCGTCGCCCAGGCCCAGCAGCGCGCGGCAGGCCAGGGCGGCGGCGTACGACTCGGAGAGCGCGAAGCCGAACTGGCCGGTGGTGAAGAGCACGATGCCGAGGGTGAGCACCCTCTTGGTGCCCCAGCGGTCCACCAGCAGGCCGACGGGGATCTGCATGCCCGCGTAGACCAGGAGCTGGAGGAGCGAGAACGTGGAGAGCGCGGAGGCGTTGACCTCGAAGCGCTCGGCGGCGTCGAGGCCGGCGACGCCGAGGCTGGTGCGGAAGGTGATGGCGACGAAGTAGACGGCGACGCCGATGCTCCACATGGCGACGGCTCGGCGGCCGCCCGGCGGCTCGCCCGGGGAGCGGCGGCCGGAGCCGCCGGACCGGCCGGGGGCTCCCGGGCCGTCCGGGGTGCCGGGGGAGCCTATGTCGCCGGGACCGCCGTGCTCCGTGCCTCCGCGGGATGCCCCGCTCACCGCACATCACCGTGCACCAGGTGCCGTACCCGGCCGACATGACGGGTCACGGCGGCGGCCGCCGCCTCGGCGTCGCCGGTGCGGACGGCCTCCAGGATCTCGGTGTGCTCGGTGATGTTCTTCGCGATTCTGTCGGGATGGGCGTGCATCACGGCGACGCCCATCCGGAGCTGCCGGTCGCGGAGCTGGTCGTAGAGGCGTACGAGGATGGCGTTCCCGGTGGCGCGCACGATCTCGGCGTGGAAGGCCCGGTCGCTCTCGGCGACGTCGGCCAGGTCGCCGGCCTCGGCCTGCCGCTGCTGCTGCGCCAGCAGCTCCTCCAGCCGCTCCACCAGCCCGGCCGGCGTGGCCACGGCGGCCTTGCGGACGGCGTGCTCCTCCACCAGCAGCCGCGTCTCCACGACGTCGGCGATCTCCTGCGCGGAGACGGGGAGCACCAGGGCGCCCTTCTTCGGGTAGAGCTTGAGCAGCCCCTCGACCTCCAGCCGCAGCAGGGCCTCGCGCACGGGGGTGCGGGAGACGCCGACGGCCTCGGCCAGCTCGCCCTCGGTGAGCAGCATGCCGCCCTCGTAGCGCCGCTCCAGGACGGCCTGCTTGACGTGGGAGTAGACCCGCTCGGCGGCGGGACGGGGCTTGGCCGGCGCGGGGGAGGAGAGCGAGGACGGCATGTGCACACCTTAGATACAAGATGCACGCGGCGGCAGGCCGCGTCCAGCATCCGGACGTGCCCCCGGCCTGCCGGGGCCGTGCGCGGCGGTGCACCGGGCGCCGGCGGGCGCCGACACTGGGACCCGCGGTGCGGCCAGCGGTGCGCCCGCGGGCGCCGAGCCCCCCGGCAGGCCGCGGGCCCGCCGGCCGCTATCCCGCCGCGGGCTTGCCCTGCTGGTAGAGCCAGACGTCGAACACCTTCTCCAGGTCCTTTCCGGAGACCCGCTCGGCGAGCGCGACGAAGTCGTCGATCGACGACGGCTTCCCCGCCCGTTCGGCGGCCCACTTCTTCAGCAGCGTGAAGAAGTCCTCGTCGCCCACGGCCTGCCGCACCTCGTGCAGCGCCATCGCGCCCCGGAAGTAGACCGGCTTGCCGAACAGCCGGCCGGGCTTCCCCGGCTTGCCGGGCGGGAACGCCCACACGGGGTCCTCCGCCGGGGAGGCGAGGACGGAGTCGAACCACTCCTGCGTCGTGTGACCGCCGTTCTCCTCGTCCCACATCCACATGGCGTAGGTGGCGAGGCCCTCGTTCAGCCAGATCTCCGACCAGTCGGCGAGGGTCACGGAGTTGCCGACCCACTGGTGGGCGTACTCGTGCGCCATCACGATCCCGTCGGGCGCCTGCCCGTAGACCGGGCGGCCGAGCGTCTCCAGGGCGACGTGGTTCTCCGGCTGGTGGTCGACGATCGCACCGGCCGAGTCGAAGGGGTACGGCCCGAAGAGCTCCTCGCCCCAGGCGAGGAACTCGGGGATGTCCGCGAGGACGGACCGGGCCTGCTCCGCCTGCCGGGGGTCGACGGCGTTGACGATCTGGACGCCGTCCCTGGTCTTGGAGGTGTCCAGGGTGAACTTCCCGACGGCGACGGTCATCAGGTACGGGACGGTCTGCGCCGTGTTCCGCCAGCGGTAGGTGGTGCGACCGTCACCGGCCGGCTCCTTCCCCTCATAGCGGCCGACGGAGACGCCGGCGAGGCCGCGCGGGACGGTGAGATCGACGTCGTACGTGGCGGGGTCGCGCAACGTGTTGTTCACCGGGTACCAGGTCATGGCCCCGACCGGCTCGCCCATCACGACGGCGCCGTCGTCGGTGGGCAACCAGCCGTCGTCGCTGCCGGACGCGGCGCCGGGCACCGACTCCGGGTCGCCGCCGTAGCGGACGACGACCTCGAACTCGCGGTCCTTCGCGAGGGCCCGGCCCGGGGTCACGGTGAGCTCCGTGCCACGGTGCCGGTGCCCGGCCTTACGGCCGTCCACGGTCACCCGGGAGACGGTGAGGCCGGAGAGGTCGAGGTTGAAGCGGGAGAGATCCTGGGTGGCCCGGGCGCGCAGGGTGGCGGTCCCGGTGAGCGGTTTCGCGGCGTCCGGGTCGACGGTGAGGTCGAGCGTGTAGTGCAGGGCGTCGTAGCCGCCGTTGCCGGCGTCGGGGAGAAGGGAGTCCGTACTGCCGGGCGCGCCGGGCTTCCCTTCGATGCGCCGGGTCTCCTGGGGGGAGGGGCCGCCCTGCGGGGAGGTTTCCGCGGCATCCGGCTCGGTGGTGGCCGCTGAGCAGCCGGTCAGACCGGCGAGGCCGGCCAGCAGGCCGCCGACGAGCGCGACGGCGCCCGGGGTGTGGGACGGGCGGGTTCTTCGGTTGCCGGGGTGGAGCGGGAGGGTACGTCGTTGCCTGATCACCCCGGCATCCCACACCGGACGCGGCGCTTCCGGGACTCGGAACGGCGGTGACGTGCACCACAGCGGGGTTGCGCAAGGTGGGGTGGCGTGGGTCGCGGCTTCGCGGCCGGGGTGGTGACGGCGACCTGCCGAGTGCGGGCTGGTCGGTCGTTGCGGTCACTGCTTGGCGGGCTACGAGGGGAGGGGTGCCTCGCTGGGGCACGCTCATGCTGCGGGCGCGGGTGGCCTGGTCGGCCGGGGTTCACCCGCCTGTGACGGGGTTGGGCGGTCGGGCGGTCGGTAGCCGGTGAGGGGCTTGCCCTGGCGGGCTGCTGCCGCGCTGTGCCTGAGCTTTCGTCTTCTCGCTCCGCTCGTGTCACGTGCGTGGCACTGCGCGGTCTGTCTGCGGGCCGTTCCGGAGTGGGGGTGCGCGTGGGCGGTCGCGCCGGGGACCCGAGGGGCCGCACCGAGCCCGGCGGGGGTGCAGGCGGCTCTCGGGCGGAATCACCCCCTTGCCCACGCGGCCGATCGGGGACCGCCGGAGGCCGCCGACCGCCGCCGGACGGTGGGCGGACGACCCGCAGGCCGCGCGCCGGGCCCGGGATCCGCGAGACCGCGGACGGCCTGCACAGACTGTGCGCCGGACGCCCGGGACCGAGAGACCGCAGGGCGAGGCCTGGGCCACCCGCCGGGCGACGATTCTGTCCACAGGGTGTGGGCAGGCGCACCCCCACTCCGGAACGGCCCGCAGCCGGACCCCGCAGTGCCACCGGCGCGCAACGAGCGGAGCGAGAAGACGAAACCGGAACCACAGCGCGGCAGCAGCCCGCCACGGCAACCCCGTCACCGGCTACCGACCGCCCCGCCGCCCGGCCCCGTCACAGGCGGGTGAACCCCAGCCCACCACGCCACCCGCCACCAGCAACATGAACGAGCCCGCCACCCACCACCCCTCCCCCCGTAGCCCGCCAAGCAGTGACCGCAACGACCGACCAGCCCACTCCCGGCAACGCACCCGCCACCACCCCGGCCGCGAAGCCGCCCCCGCACCCCAACCCCGCGGGCGCTCGGCCCCCGTTGATCGCGCCCGGCCTCAGACGGCCAGGCGCGTGACGGGCTGGTGGGTGTGCGCCTCGATGTCCATCGCGGCGGTGTTCAGGAGTTGGTGGCTCAGGTCGGACAGGGCCCGGGCCACGGCGAGTTCGTCGCCGATGTAGGGGACGTTCTCGTCGGCCGGGTTGGCGCGCGCCGTCCCCTCCCCGACGAGTACCGCGCTCTCCTTGCCGGTGAGTCGTGCCTCGCAGCGCGTCACCCGCTCCCGCTCGGTGATGTCCAGCTCCACGTGCCACGTCGTCGTCGGCATGACACACCTCCTTCGGTGCCGCGGGCCTTCGGGGCCTCCTCGTGCCTCCCCTCCATCGTCACGCGGACGGCCCCGGCACGCATCCCCCGCCGCACCTGCTCCGGCACCGTCGCTCTGGGCCCCGCACCCGTGCCCGCACGCCCGCATCGCGGACGCACGGCCGCGCGTCCTCCTCCCCTGCACCGCGTGCGCGGGGCCGCGCACACGCGGACGCGCCGCCGTCGCGGAGTCTTCCGCGTCGGCGGCGCGTCCGTCGCGCGCAGCCCGTCCGTGCCCGGGCCGGCGGCCCGGTGCCGGTCAGGCCCAGGTGATCAGGCGCTTGGGCCGCTCCAGCACGGCCGCGATGTCGGCCAGCACCTTGGAGCCCAGCTCGCCGTCGACCAGCCGGTGGTCGAAGGAGAGCGCCAGCGTGGTGACCTTGCGCGGCTTCACCTCGCCCTTGTGCACCCAGGGGATGTCCCGGACCTGGCCGAAGGCCAGGATGGCGGACTCGCCCGGGTTCAGGATCGGCGTGCCGGTGTCGACGCCGAAGACGCCGACGTTGGTGATGGTCACCGTGCCGCCCTGCATGTCCGCGGGGGAGGTCTTCCCCTCACGGGCGGTGGAGACCAGGTCGCCCAGGGAGGCGGCCAGCTCCGGCAGGGTCTTGGCGTGCGCGTCCTTGATGTTCGGGACGACGAGGCCGCGCGGGGTGGCGGCGGCGATGCCCAGGTTCACGTAGTGCTTCTGGACGATCTCCTGGTTCTCCTCGTCCCAGGCCGCGTTGACCTCCGGGTTGCGCCGGATGGCCAGCAGGAACGCCCGGGCGACCATGAGCAGCGGGTTCACCCGCAGCCCGGCCATGTCCGGGTCCTCCTTCAGGTCCCGCACCAGCTTCATCGTGCGGGTGACGTCCACCTGCACGAACTCGGTGACGTGCGGAGCCGTGAAGGCGCTGTTCACCATCGCGGCGGCGGTGGCCTTCCGTACGCCCTTGACCGGGATGCGGGTCTCCCGCGCCCCCGGCTCGGCGGCGGGCGCGGCGGCCTCCGCGGCCGCGGGCGCGGCCGGCTGCGTCTCGGCGACGGTCGCCGGGGCCTCCGCGGCGCGTGCCGCGGCGTCCGCGGCGGCGTGCACGTCCTCCCGGGTCACGATGCCGCCCTCGCCGGTCGGGGGGACCGTGGTCAGGTCGACGCCCAGGTCCTTGGCCAGCTTCCGGACCGGGGGCTTGGCCAGCGGCCGGGCGCCGGGGGCGCCGGCCGGCGGTGCCGGGGCGACCTCCGTACGGCCGGCCGCGGTGTCGCCGCCGTTCAGCGCGGTGTCCGGGGCGGGTGCCGGAGCGACCCCGGCGGCGGGCGGCTGCCCGTTGAACTCACCCTGGACTGCGCCCTGCGCGGCGGCCGCGCCGGGCTGCTCGGGCCGCGGCTTGCGCGGGCGGCGCTTGGTGGAGCTGGCCGACACGCCGTAGCCGACGAGGACGGCCTGGCGCTTCTCGCCCTCCGCGGCGTCGGCAGCCTCCGTGGGTTCCGCGGGCTCCGGGACCGGCGTCTCCGCCGGGGCGGCCTGCCCGGCCGCCGCCTCGCCGCCGCTCTCGGCCGGCGGACCGGCGGACGGGTCGGTGTCCACGGTGATGATCGGGGTGCCCACGTCGACCGTGGTGCCCTCGTCGAAGCGCAGCTCGTGCACCGCGCCGTCGAAGGGGATGGGCAGCTCCACGGCCGCCTTGGCCGTCTCCACCTCGCACACGACCTGCCCGTCGGTGACGGTGTCACCGGGCTTGACGTACCAGGTGAGGATCTCGGCCTCCGTGAGCCCCTCGCCCACGTCGGGCATCCTGAACTCGCGGATGCGGGACTGTGCTGACTGGGTTGGCTGGGTACTCGCCATCGTCACGACTCTCCTCGGTCCTCAGTACGCCAGCGCGCGGTCGACGGCGTCGAGCACCCGGTCCAGGCCGGGGAGGTACTCCTCCTCCAGCCGGGCCGGGGGGTACGGCGCGTGGAACCCGCCGACGCGCAGCACCGGTGCCTCCAGGTGGTAGAAGCACCGCTCGGTGATGCGGGCGGCGACCTCCGAGCCGGTCCCGAGGAAGACGGGCGCCTCGTGCACCACGACGAGCCGGCGGGTCCGCTCCACGGACTGCTGCAGCGTGTCGAAGTCGATGGGCGACATGGAGCGCATGTCGACCACCTCGAGGGAGTTGCCCTCCTCCTCGGCGGCCGCGGCGGCCTCCAGGCAGGTCTTCACCATCGGCCCGTAGGCGGCGAGGGTGAGGTCCGTGCCCTGCCGGGCGACGCGGGCGGCGTGCAGCGGGGCCGGGATGGCGGAGGTGTCGACCTCGCCCTTGTCCCAGTAGCGCCGCTTGGGCTCGAAGAAGACGACCGGGTCGTCGCTCTCGATGGCCTGCTGCATCATCCAGTAGGCGTCCGCGGCGTTCGAGGGGGAGACGCACTTGAGGCCCGCGACGTGCGCGAAGAGCGCCTCCGGCGACTCGCTGTGGTGCTCGACCGCGCCGATGCCGCCCGCGTACGGGATGCGGATGACGACCGGCAGCTTGACCTTGCCCAGGGCCCGCGCGTGCATCTTCGCGAGCTGGGTGACGATCTGGTCGTACGCCGGGAAGACGAAGCCGTCGAACTGGATCTCGACCACGGGCCGGTAGCCGCGCAGGGCCAGGCCGATGGCGGTGCCGACGATGCCGGACTCGGCCAGCGGGGTGTCGATCACCCGGTCCTCGCCGAAGTCCTTCTGCAGGCCGTCGGTGATGCGGAAGACGCCGCCGAGCTTGCCGACGTCCTCGCCCATGACCAGGACCTTCGGGTTGTCCTCCATCGCCTTGCGCAGCGACTCGTTGAGCGCCTTGGCGATGGGCATCTTGGTGGTGCTGGTGGCCGCCATGTCAGTGAGCCTCCCCGTCGGCGAAGGACGCCAGGTATTCCGCGTACTGTGCGCGCTCCTCGTCGACCAGGGCGTGGCCGTCCGCGTAGACGTGTTCGAAGATCGCCATGGAGTCCGGGTTCGGCATGGCGCGTACGGCCTCGCGGACCCGGCGGGCGAGTGCGTCGGCCTCCTCGTCGACGGAGGTCAGGAAGTCCTTGTCGGCGAGGTTCTCCTTCTCCAGGAGGGTGCGCAGCCGCAGGATCGGGTCCTTGGCCTCCCAGGCCGCCCGCTCGTCGTCGTGCCGGTAGCGGGTCGGGTCGTCGGAGGTGGTGTGGGCGCCCATGCGGTAGGTGAAGGCCTCGATCAGCATCGGGCCCTCGCCGGTGCGGGCGCGCTCCACGGCGGCCTTGGTGACGGCCATGCAGGCCAGCACGTCGTTGCCGTCCACCCGTACGCCCGGGAAGCCGAAGCCCTGGGCGCGCTGGTAGATCGGCACCCGGGACTGCCGCTCGGCGGGCTCGGAGATGGCCCACTGGTTGTTCTGGCAGAAGAACACCACCGGGGCGTTGTAGACGGCGGAGAAGGTGAAGGCCTCCGCCACGTCGCCCTGGCTGGAGGCGCCGTCGCCGAAGTAGGCGATCACGGCGGAGTCGGCGCCGTCCTTGGCCACACCCATCGCGTAGCCCGTGGCGTGCAGCGCCTGGGAGCCGATCACGATGGTGTAGAGGTGGAAGTTGTTGGTGTTCGGGTCCCAGCCGCCGTTGTTCACGCCGCGGAACATGCCGAGCAGGTTGGTCGGGTCCACCCCGCGGCACCAGGCCACGCCGTGCTCCCGGTAGGTGGGGAAGACGTAGTCGTCCGGGCGCAGGGCGCGGGCGGAGCCGATCTGGGCGGCCTCCTGGCCGAGCAGGGAGGCCCACAGGCCCAGCTCGCCCTGCCGCTGGAGCGCCGTGGCCTCCGCGTCGAACCGCCGGGTGAGCATCATGTCGCGGTAGAAGCCGCGCAGCTCGTCGGGGGTGGGGTCGAAGGCGTAGTCCGGGTGCTCGACCCGCTCGCCCTCGGGGGTCAGAAGCTGGACGAGCTGCGGCTCGCCCGGCTGCGTGGCGGCCGTCTTCTTCTTACGGGACGTGCTCGCCCGCTTGCCGCCGCTGCGGCGCGACGTACTGCGCGCGGCAGTGCCTTCCACGGTCACGTGTGCTCCTCCGTCTGTCCGGCCCCCGGGGTCCGCCGGGCAGCCAGTGCGGCTCGCCCGGTACCGATACGGCGCACGGGGTTGGGTGCGGCGCGGACGGAACCGAGCGGTGACAGTGTCCCCGTCGATGGCCCGCCAAGAACACGTTACCCAGCCCTCCACAACCACGCGAAGGGGCCCTGACCTGCGATTTTGCTTGGATATCCAAGTAATACCGAGGTCGGCTGGAACACCACTGGTCACAGTCTTGCAAGCCCATGGGACACGCGCACGGTAACCCGTGCCCCCGCGACACGGGAAGAGCAAGTCCAGACCGTTATGTGAGACCGTACGGGGGGTCGGGAGGGGATGTATCACCGTATGACCGGTGCCGTACGGGGCCGTGCCGGTCCGCCGTACGGGGGCCGGGGGGCGCGGGAGCGGGGTCAGTCGCAGAAGGCGTCGCGGACCGCGGCGTACCGGTGCGACCACCACACCACCAGCGCCGCCGCGGCCGGGAACTGCGGGTCCGCGCGGCCGTCCCGGAGCTGGTAACGCCAGCGCAGCATCCAGAAGTCGTTCAGCCGCTCCCACCAGACCCGGTGCACGGCCGCGCCCAGCTCCCCCGCGGAGGCGCGGGCGCAGCGGCGGTACGCCCGCGCGTACGCCCGCACCTTGCGCAGGTCGAGGGAGCCGTCCGGGCGGAGGAAGAAGATCGCCGCCCCGCGCACCGCCTCCTCCGCGCGCGGCTGCACGGCCAGCCGGTCCCAGTCCACGATGGCCACCGGCTCCCCCGAACCGTCGTGCGGGCCCGTGTCCCGGTAGAGGAGGTTCAGCGGGTGGAAGTCGCCGTGCACCCAGCCGGCCGCCGGTGCCGCCCCGCGCGGCGGGCGGGCGTCCGCGTACCGGTGCAGCAGACGGCGGCGCTCCAGCAGCCGGTGCTCGGCGAGCAGGTCGAAGGCGTCGCGGCGGCGGCCCCGTGCCCGTACCCGGGCCAGCAGCTCGCCGATCAGCTCCTCGGTCTCCTCCGGGTCGGCGCTCTCGGCGGGCGCCGCGGCCAGGGGGGAGAGCGGTGCGGCGGCCGGGGCGGGGGCGACCGCCAGGGCGGGCGCGGCGGCTCCCGGGAGGGGCGCACCGGCGCGGGCCGCTGCGGCGGCCCCGGCGGCCACTGCCGCGGGGAGTCCGGCGGGGAGCCCGGTGGGCTCGGCGGTGGGGAGGCGCGGAGGGACCGGGGACCACCGGTCGCGGGGGCCGGGCAGCGGGCCCGGCCCGTCGTCACGGCCCGTGTGCCGCTCCGGGCCGCCCGGGCGGTCCGGGGGGTGGCCCGGTGTGCCGTCCGGCAGCGGGCCCTGCGCGGGGAGGAGCTGCTGGAGCCGGGTGTGGACCTGGCCGAGCAGCCCGCCCAGCCGCCGGCACTGTGCCGCGGACAGCTCCTCGCCGTGCCGGTGCCGCCCCTCGATCCAGGGGTGCAGAGCGAAACACCGGTCGTCCACCACGGCGACCGTGCGCCCCTCCCGGTCGGCGACCGGGGGCACCACGGGCAGCCCGAGTTCCTCCAGGCCGGCGATGGCCCGGTGCCGGCGTTCGAGCGGTGCCGGGTCGGCGGGGTCGGCGTCGAGGTGGTGCTTGAGGAAGTAGCTCCCGCGGGTGGTCTCCAGCCGGTAGCCGCGGTTCAGCAGCCCGCGGGTGAGCGGCTCGCAGGACAGCGGCTCCCCTGCGACGGCATAGCGCCTGAGCAGGGCGGATACGGTCGCCGCCGGCAGGTGGGTGGGTGACTGCTGCACGAGCCGCATCGTAGGTCACCCGGAGCGACCACCGGTGTGCGCTGTGCACTCGGCGCCGGTTTGTGATAGGGGCCGGCACGCCCCGCGACGGTACGCCGGGGCTTCCCGCGGGGACGCCCCGGTGTGGGCGGTCCTCGGTTCACCGGGCTCAGTCGGCGATACCGCCGACCGTGGTGTCGGTGCCGCCCCCGCCGGTGTCGGTGTCGCCGCCCCCGCCACCGGGGTCGCCGCCCTCGGTGGTGCCGGTGTCGCCCTCGGTGGTGCCGCCCTCGTCGCCGCCCGGGTCGCCGGTGCTGGTGCCGCCCGTCGGGTCGTCACCGCCGCCGCCCGGGGTGCCGGAGGTGCTCTCGCTCTCCTCGCCGCTCGGAGTGGGCTCGCTGGGCTCGCCGGTCGGGGAGGGCGTGCCCTCGCTGGGCGTGGTGTCGGGCGTCTCCGGCGACGGCTGCCAGTCGTCACCGCCGGTGGTGGTGCCCGGGTCCTCCTCCTCGGCGGTGGGCGTCTCCTCCGAGGTCTGCTTGTCGGTCTCCTGGTCCTTCGGCGTGGAGGAGGTGGTGTCCGGCCCCGCGGGCTTCTTCCCTCCGTCGTCGCCCGCCTGGAGGGCGAAGAAGATGCCCGCGGCGACGGCGATCACCGCGAGAAAGCCGATCAGCGCGTACTTCACGCCGCCGCCCCCGCGGCCGCCGTCCCGGGGGCCGCCGTCGAAGCCGCCGTCGTCCCGGTCCGGCGGGCCCATGATCATCGGCGGGCCGAGCTGGGTCGGGGTGTCGTCGCCGGGGTGCCGGCGGGCGTCGGCGCCCGGCACGCCCATCGCCGGGGTGGCGCCCCCGCCGTGCGCCGCGACCGCCCCGGTGTTCCACAGCCCGCCGGTGTGCGCGCCCTGCTCGGCCAGCATGCGCAGCGCGTACTGCACGAGGCCGCGCATCTCCTCGGCGGTCTGGAAGCGGTCGTCCGGGTCCTTGGCCAGCGAGCGCATCACCAGTCCGTCCAGCTCCGGCGGCGGACCGTCGGCGACCTGGGAGGGCGGCACCGGGTCGTCCTGGACGTGCTGGTACACCACGGAGAGCGGGGTCTCGCCGGTGAAGGGCGGACGGAGCGCCAGCAGCTCGTAGAGCAGGCAGCCCGTGGCGTAGAGGTCGGAGCGGGTGTCGACGGTCTTGCCGAGCGCCTGCTCCGGGGAGAGGTACTGCGGCGTGCCCATGACCATGCCGGTCTGGGTCATGGTGTTGGACGCGCCGTGCAGGGCGCGGGCGATGCCGAAGTCCATCACCTTGACCGCGCCGGCGTCCGTGATGATCACGTTGGCCGGTTTGATGTCGCGGTGCACGATGCCGTGCTGGTGGCTGTAGGCCAAGGCCTCCAGGACCCCGGAGACGATGATCAGCGCCTGGTCGGCCGGGGGTGCCTCGGCGCTCTGCAGCAGGTCGCGGATGGTCCGGCCCTCGACCAGCTCCATCACGATGTACGGCGTGACGTTGCCGTTGATCAGTTCCTCGCCGGAGTCGTAGACGGCGACCACCGCATGGTGGTTGAGCCCGGCGACGGACTGTGCCTCGCGGGTGAAGCGGGCCTTGGAGACCGGGTCCTCGGCGAGGTCGGAACGGAGCAGCTTGACGGCGACCGTCCGGCCGAGACGGACGTCCTCGGCGGCGAACACCTCCGCCATGCCGCCGCGCCCGAGCCTGCGGGTGAGGCGGTAGCGGCCCTCGCCGACCAGACCGTTGTTGCCCCACAACTCCGGCGCATCGGGCACGGAGCCACCCGTCGCGTCGGGCTCCTGAGGGCCCCCAGCGGCTTGCGTCTGTGCCATCAGTCCTCGCCGTCGATTCGGTCCGCGGGTGCGCGGGCGGGTGAGCTCACCGTCCGCTTGGAGGCTACAGCCTTGCGGAAGGTCCCGGGATTGGGGCGGAAACGCCATACAAGCGGCTGCGCCGCCCGGGCCGCAAGTCGATCGGGCGGGCGACGACCGGGGTGCGGGCGCCGGAGGGCGCCCTCCCGGCCGTCCGTACGGAACACCCGGTGCGGTCGGTGCGGGTGGTGCGGGAGCGGGCTCCGGGGCGGTAGAGCCGGAGGGTGCGGATGGGGCGAGAGGGACGCAGGCGCGTGGCTGAGAATCGACGGGTCGGCCACCGGGATCCGCCCCGACGCCCGGCCGGGGGAGCTCCGGACGGTGTCTCAGCTCTGTGGGCACACCATGCGCATCCGGTTACGGAACGGGCAACGAGCTTGACGTGCCGGGGCCCTGGGGCAGACTTGAGCGCGGGGCGGGCCGCCGGTGCACGCGCCGGCGACGACGCCGGAGCGGGGCCCCGGCCGTGAGAACCGCCGACGGCACAGGGATAATTGGCCACCCAGACGTAGTCGGACGTGGACGCACCGGTTCAGCGCGCCGCCAAGGGGGATGCAGTCAGATGAGCGACGACGGCGCAGCCGCGCAGTACCTCGGCCGCACGATCGGTGGCCGGTTCCAGCTCCAGAGCCTGCTGGGTGCGGGCGGCATGGCCTCGGTCTATCTCGCGTACGACGCGGTGCTCGACCGCCAGGTCGCGGTCAAGACGCTCCACACCGAGCTGGGCCGGGAGCAGTCCTTCCGGGAACGCTTCCGCCGCGAGGCGCAGTCGGTCGCCAAGCTCACGCACACCAACATCGTCTCCGTCTTCGACTCCGGCGAGGACGAGATCGACGGCGCGATGGTGCCGTACATCGTGATGGAGTACGTCGAGGGCAAGCCGCTGCGCTCGGTGCTCGACGAGGACGTCCGGCAGTTCGGCGCGATGCCCGCGGAGAAGGCCCTCAAGATCACCGGCGATGTGCTGGCGGCGCTCGAGGTGAGCCACGAAATGGGCCTGGTGCACCGGGACATCAAGCCGGGCAACGTGATGGTCACCAAGCGCGGTGTGGTCAAGGTCATGGACTTCGGCATCGCCCGTGCCATGCAGTCCGGGGTGACCTCGATGACCCAGACCGGCATGGTCGTCGGCACCCCGCAGTACCTCTCCCCCGAGCAGGCGCTGGGCCGCGGCGTGGACGCCCGCTCCGACCTGTACTCCGTCGGCATCATGCTCTTCGAGCTGCTGACCGGGCGGCTCCCCTTCGACGCCGACTCGCCGCTGGCCATCGCGTACGCGCACGTCCAGGAGGAGCCGGTCGCACCGTCGACCATCAACCAGTCGGTGCCGCAGCCGGTGGACGCCCTGGTCGCCCGCGCGCTGCGGAAGAACCCGAACGAGCGCTTCCCGACGGCCGAGAGCATGCACGACGAGTGCGAGCGCGTCCGCGGCTCGGGCGCCGCGGGCGGCGCCGCCCCGATGATCGTCGGCGGCGGCCCGGCGCAGAGCGGCGCGGGCGTCGGCCAGGCGGTCTTCCCGCCGCTCGGCGACACCGGCACCCCGCCGCCCCAGGGCACCGCCCAGCAGCCCTACCAGCCCGCGCAGTACGGCTTCGGGCCCAGCACCCCGCCGCCGGCGCCCCAGGCGGGCGCCCCCGGCTACCCGGCGCCGGCACCGTACGGGCAGGGCCCGCAGGGCGGCCCGCAGACGCCGCCGCCCTACACCATGAGCCCGGGACAGACCGGCGGTGCGCCCGGCGGGGGAGGCCGCGGCAAGAACACCGCGGTGCTGATCGGCTCCGCGGCCGCGGCGATCGTCGCGGTCACCGCGGTGATCGTCGCGGTGGCGCTGAACGGCGGCGACGGCGGGGGCGCGGACCCGCAGGCCGACGACAAGCCGAGCGCCGGCGCCAGCGCCTCGCAGTCCCAGCAGGGCGGCTCCGGCGGGCAGCAGTCGTCCGAGCCGAAGGAGTCCTTCAAGCCGGAGGACAAGAGCCTCACGATCGACGCGAGCGAGTGCGTCGATGCGAGCGACAGCTACCTCGACAAGGGCAAGAAGAGCATGCCCGAGCTGACGCAGTACAACATGGCCTCGGTCAAGGAGTGCATCCGCCGGGCCGGCTGGAAGCTCGGCGAGGTCACCTACGAGGACGAGAACGTCTGGGGCAAGAACATGGTCCTGGACCAGGAGCCGGACTCCCACGAGTCCTTCGACCCGAAGAAGGACAAGGTCGACCTGACCGTCTCCACCGGCCAGCCCGGCTGACGCCGGCGGGCCCGCCGACCGGGGCCCCGCACCGCCGCTCCGCTCACGGCTCCGGCCCGGCACACACGCGGTGTGCCGGGCCGGAGGCAGGAGCGGGGCGGGCCGGGGGCTCAGAGGTACGGGCCGCCGGTGCGGCTGCGGCCGGGCTCCTCGGGGCCACCCATGCCCTCCGGGACGGCCCCGGGGGGCAGCGCCCGGCGCATCTGCTCCAGCTGAGCGCGCGCCGCCATCTGCTGGGCGAAGAGCGCCGTCTGGATGCCGTGGAAGAGCCCCTCCAGCCAGCCGACGAGCTGGGCCTGCGCGATACGCAGCTCGGCCTCCGTCGGCACCGTCTCGTCGGTGAAGGGCAGCGACAGCCGCTCCAGCTCCTGGATCAGCTCGGGGGCGAGGCCGTCCTCCAGCTCCTTGACCGAGCTGGAGTGGATCTCCTTGAGGCGCGCCCGGCTCGCCTCGTCCAGCGGAGCCGCCTTCACCTCCTCCAGGAGCTGCTTGATCATGCTGCCGATGCGCATGACCTTGGCCGGCTGCTCGACCATCTCCGTGACGGGCACCTCGGCGTGCTCGTCGGCCTCGCCGTCCTCGCCCTTGGGACCGCCGGCACTGCCGAGAGCCATCCCGTCCGGGCCGACCACCAGGACATGCGGGCTCTCCTGCGACCGTTCGTTGCTCGGCTCTGTCATACCCCCCATTCTGCACGGCGGCTCAGGAGGGATGCGGGGGCGTCCGGGAGCGTGACGGCCCGCCCCTGCCGGGGCGGCCGGTTTCCCGTGGCAGGGGGCGACGCGGCGGTCGTACGGGCTCCGCAGGCCGGCCGCGGCGGTCGTAGGGTTCCGCAGGTCAGCCGCGGCGGAGGCGGAGCGCCAGAAAGGCCATGCCCAGGCCGAGCGAGGTCAGCCCGGCACCGAGGGAGAACAGCGGGAGCACGGGCGGCGCGGGGGAGGTGCCGGTGCCCACGGTCGTCACCGCCCCGGTGCCGTCCTCGGCGAGCACGTCCTCGCGGCCGGCCCCGGGGACGGTCCCGTCCCGGGAACCGGGGCGGGGTCCCGGGCCCTCCCCGGCGGCGGGGCCGGGTTCCGAGGTCTCCGGGGCCTGAGCGGTCTGAGGGTCCTGAGGGGTCTGAGGGTCCTGAGGGGTCTGAGGGTCCTGAGGGGTCTGAGGAGCTCCCGGGTGCTGAGGGGGCTCAGCGGTCTGGGGGGCTTCCGGGGCGAGCGACGCCGGGCTCCGCGGGGCGGTGCCCTCCTCCGGCACCTCCGCGGGTGCCCCGGACCGCGGCGAGCCCCCGGCCTCGGGAGCGGCGTCCCCGGCCGTTCCGGGCGGCTGCTCCGGCACCCCGCGCGGCGCGGACTCCCCGGCCGTGCCGTCGGGCGCCTCCGCTCCCGGGGAGCGGGGGGCGGCGGGTGCGGCACCCCGGGCGGGCGGTTCCGCTCCGGGGCCCGGAGCGCCGGTGCGGTGGTCGCCGGGCGCCTGCGGCCGGAACTGCTCCTCCAGCAGTGCGGCCAGGCGTGCGCCGAGCTGCTCGGTGAGCCAGGAGCTCAGCGCCCCCTCCGCACCGTTCTCGGCGTCCTCGGAGCCGGCGGGGGCTCCGGCGAGCGGACCGCTGCCGCGGGCCTGCGGGGAGACCGCACGCGTCGGCGGCCCGTCCTGGGGCGCGCCCTCGGCCGGCTGGGCGGCGAGCGCGTAGGGCACCGGGAGGAGCACGGTGAGTGTGCAGGTCAGCAGAGGGATTCCGAAACACCGGCGAAGCGCGTTCCCCACGGTCCCCTCCTTACCGCCGCGGACTCTCCTGCGCGACTCCCAGCGTCACACAGGCGGATGATTCCGGCATCTCGGGAGCAGTTGGGGAGGATGGTCCCGCCGCCGGCGAGTCGCCGGCCGGGCGCGGTGCCGGTGACCGCCCGGCGCCGGACGCCGGAGCCGGGCGGTTACCGGAGCGAACCGGAGCGGAGGCGCGGATCAGGTGGTGAGGACGACCTTGCCGACGTGGGTGCTGTCCTCCAGCACCCGGTGCGCCTGCGCCGCCTCGCGCATCGGCAGCGTACGGTCCACCACGGCCCCCACCCGGCCGTCCGCCAGCAGCGGCCACACGTGCTCCCGCACCGCCGCCACGATCGCCGCCTTCTCGTCCAGCGGCCGCCCGCGCAGCGAGGTCGCGGTCACCGCCCCGCGCTTGGCCAGCAGCGCGCCCAGGTTCAGCTCGCCCTTGACGCCGCCCTGCAACCCGATGATCGCCAGCCGGCCGTTCACCGCGAGGGCGTCGACGTTCCGGCCCAGGTACTTGGCCCCGACGATGTCCAGGATCACGTCGGCGCCGCGCCCGTCCGTCGCCGCACGCAGCTCCTCGACGAAGTCCTGCTCCCGGTAGTTGATGAGGATGTCGGCGCCCAGCTCGGCGCACCGCTCCAGCTTCTCCTTGCTGCCGGCCGTCACCGCGACACGGGCGCCGACCGCCTTGGCGAGCTGCACCGCCATGGTGCCGATGCCGCTGCCGCCGCCGTGCACCAGCAGCGTCTCGCCGGGCCGCAGATGCGCCACCATGAAGACGTTCGACCAGACGGTGCAGGTCACCTCGGGCAGTGCGGCCGCCGTGGCGAGCTCCAGGCCCTCCGGCACCGGGAGGAGCTGCCCGGCGGGCACGGCGACCCGCTCGGCGTAGCCGCCGCCGGAGAGCAGGGCGCACACCTCGTCACCGACCGCCCAGCCGGACACCCCCGGCCCCAGCGCGGTGATCCGCCCGGCGCACTCCAGGCCGGGGTAGGGGGAGGCGCCCGGCGGCGGGTCGTAGAAGCCGCGGCGCTGCAGCAGATCCGCCCGGTTGGCGGCGCTCGCCGCCACCTCGACCAGCACTTCGCCTTCGCCCGGTTCCGGGTCGGGGACCTCGGCCCACACCAGGGCCTCGGGCCCGCCCGGCTCGGGGATCGTGATCGCATGCATGGCGCCGACGCTACCGCTTGGCGCCGTTCCTGCCGCCTCCGCCACCCGGGCTCTCCGGGGCCGGCTGCGCCCGCTGGATCACCACCACCCGGTCGGTCAGCTCCAGGCGCGCCGCCTCCGGGTCGTCGTAGCCCAGCAGCCGGTGCCCGCGGACCACGGTCACCACCAGATCCGGCAGCTCCCGCGGAGAGCGGCCCGCCTCGGCCTTGGTGACGGGGCGTTCGGTCAGGCTCAGCCCGGTGCCCTGCTGGATCAGGTCCTCCATCACGGAACCGGCGTGCGGACTGACCATCGACAGGCCGAGCAGCCGCCCGGCGGCGCTGGCGCTGGTGATGACCGTGTCGGCGCCGGACTGCCGCAGCAGCGGCGCGTTCTCCTCCTCACGGACCGCGGCCACGATGTTCAGCCGGCGGTTGAGCTGACGGGCGGTCAGGGTGACCAGCACGGCGGTGTCGTCGCGCTGCGGCGCCACCACGATCTGCCGGGCGCGCCCGACCTGGGCACGTTGCAGCACCTCGCTGCGGGTGGCGTCGCCGACCACCCCGGCGTATCCCTCCTCCGCCGCCGCCTCGATGACCCGGTGGTTGGTGTCGATCAGCACGAGCCGGTCCCGGCCCACTCCGGTCGACAACAGCGTCTGAGCCGCGGACCGGCCCTTGGTGCCGAAGCCGACGATGACGGTGTGATCGCGCAAGGCGGACCTCCAGCGGGTCTGGCGCCACTGCTCGCGGGTGCGCTGGGTGAGGACCTCGAGCGTGGTGCCGACCAGGATGATGAGGAAGGTGACCCGGAGCGGGGTGACCAGCAGGACGTTGATGAGCCGGGCCGAGTCGGAGACCGGGGCGATGTCGCCGTAGCCGGTGGTGGAGAGGGTGACCGTGGTGTAGTAGACGGCGTCCAGGAAGGAGACCCGCCCGTCGGTGCTGTCGGTGTACTCGTCCCGGTCCAGGAAGACGAGGAGCACCGTCAGCCACAGCACCGCCAGCGCCGCCAGCACCCGGCGCAGCACCTGACGCAGCGGGCCGACGGTGGGCCGCGGCAGCAGGACATGGCCCTCGGTCGTGTCGGGCGTTCTCACCACGGCAGGTCCAGCAGTCGTACGGACGAACCGGCCGGCGCACCGCCCGGCGGGACGGCGGCGAGCGCGTCCGCGCCCGCGATCCCGCGCAGCATCGCCGGTCCGGTGTAGTGCAGCGGCACCGCGGCGGTGCCGTCGTGGGAGCCTCCGCGAGGGCCGCCGCGGGACAGCGTGACCGGCACCAGCCGGGTGTCCCGGGGGTGCCCCGGCACCTCGGCGGCCAGCGTGGCCCGTACGGCGGTCGGCTCGGCCCGTCCCGCGCGGGCCCGGACCAGGGGCGCGGCGAGAGTGAGCAGCCCGGAGACCGCCGCCAGCGGGTTGCCGGGCAGCGCCACCAGGTGGCGCTCCGGCCCGGTGGCGGAGGCGGCGGGGAGCGCGGCCAGCAGCATGGGGTGGCCGGGGCGCACCTCGGCGCCCTCCACCAGCAGGCGGGCGCCGAGCCGGCGCAGGGTGGGGCGCACGTGGTCCACCGGCCCGGCAGCCGTGCCGCCGGTGGTGACCAGCACCTCCGCGGTGCTGGTGGCCAGCGCCTCGTGCACCGCCTCCGCGTCGTCGCCGAGCCGGCGGGTACCCCGTACGTCGGCACCGAGCGCGGTCAGCCAGGGCGCGACCATGGGGCCGAGCGCGTCCCGGATGCGCCCGTCCTGCGGGAGGCCCGCGGGCAGCAGCTCGTCACCGAGGACCAGCACCTCGGCACCCGGACGGGGGACGACGGTCAGCGCGTCGTAGCCGGCGGCGGCCGCCAGGCCCAGCACGGGCGGGGTGACCGGCGTCCCGGCGGGCAGCAGCCGGTCCCCGGTGCGGCACTCCTGGCCGCGCGGCCGGATGTCGGTGCCCTGCCCGACGGCGTCCGGCGGCACGCCGGGCGCCAGGTGCAGCCGGCCGCCCCGTTCCCGGGCCCGCTCGGAGCGCAGCACGGCCGTCGCCCCGGGCGGGACCCGGGCACCTGTGGCGATGCGTACGGCCTCACCGTCGGCGAGCGGCGCGGGGGCGTGCTGCCCGGCCAGAATGCCGCCGGCCGCGGCGACCGACCACGGCCCGGGGCCCGCGACCACCCAGCCGTCCATCGCCGAGGTGTCGAACGACGGCAGGTCCGCGAGCGCCTCCACGGGCGCCGCCAGCACGGTGTCCAGCGCCCGCGCCAGCGGCACGGTCACCGGCTCCGCGGGGGCCGCGGCGCGGGCGGCGATCCGCAGGGCCTCGTCCCACGGGACGCCGTGCGCGTGCCCGCGTGCATGCGGGGTGCGTGCGCCGGGGGACGCCTCCCCGGCGGGGGGTGTGGCACCGGGGGGCGCTGCTGCGGAGTGCGCGGGGCCCGGTGCACGGTCGCCCCCCGGGTTCGTCGGGCGCCGGGCGTCCGCACCGGACGGCGGGGACGCCGGACCGGACCGGCGGGCGGCGGCGCCCGGCCCGCCGGTCCCCGGTTCCGTGGCGGAGGACGGCGCGTCGCCGCCGGCGGAAGGGCCGGGGCGGGCGGGCGACCGCTCCGGGGCGGCGCGTTCCTCCCCGTCGCGCCGCCCGGAGCCCCCGCTCAGCCAGGCGGGCGGGGCCAGGTCGTCGTCGGGCGCCTCGGGTGCCGGGCGGCGGGCCTGGGCCTGGTCGCGGCCCGCGGGCCGCCCCGGCCCCGGGGTGCCCGCCGTGGCGCGTGACGCGCTGCCGGGGTCGGTGCCCCGCTCCGGAGCGCCGAGCCACTCCGGCGGGGACACGTCGTCGGGGGCGGTGTCCCCCGTGGCCGGGGAGGCGTCCGAAAAGCCGGTGAGCCAGGACGGCAGGGCGGGGCCCTCGGCGGACGGCGGCGGGGAGCGGCGCGGCCCCGGGGAGGGCCCGGCGGACCTCCCGGCCTCGTTCGCCAGGGCGACCGCCTCGTCGAGTTCGTCGCCGTCGCTCACGGTCCTACTCCGTCCACCTCGCCGGCCACGCGGCGCAGCAGCACACCCCGCACCACCGTCGCTGCTCCGCCGTCGCTCACAGCGCCACCCCGTTCGCTTCTCCGGCTCCGCCGCGCAGCAGCACACCCCGGCACCACACCCCGCACCACCGTCGCCGCTCCGCCGTCGCTCACAGCGCCACCCCGTTCGCTTCTCCGGCTCCGCCGCGCAG